>UQOY01000006.1 GCA_900542825.1 uncultured Collinsella sp.
TCCTTGGTGGCCTGACGCTGGGCGTCGTTGAAGTAGGCCGGGACGGTGATGACGGCGTCGGTGACGGTCTCGCCCAGATACTTCTCGGCGTCGGCCTTCATCTTTGCGAGCACCATGGCGCTCACCTGCTCGGCGGTGTAATCCTTGCCCTCGATGTCGACGACGGCACGGCCACCCTGGCCCTCCTTGACCTCGTATGGCACGGTCTTGATCTCGGAGGTGCACTCGGAGTACTTGCGGCCCATGAAGCGCTTGATGGAGAACACGGTGTTCTTGGGGTTGGTGACAGCCTGGTTCTTAGCGGCCTTACCCACAACGCGGTCACCGTCGGCACGGAAGCCCACGACGGACGGGGTGGTACGGTCGCCCTCAGCGTTTACGATGATGGTCGGAGAACCGCCCTCAAGGACGGCCATGGCGGAGTTGGTAGTACCAAGGTCGATACCAAGAATCTTACTCATTAGAAATTCCCTCTCTCTTGTGCGTTCGCGCCGCCTCGACGGTCTGTCACGCGGCGCTTCGGCTTGTCTTTCAGGATGTAGTGTATCCCCTTATGGGCCGGAATATACAAAATCTAAGTCAATTCATATAAGATTTCTTATTGTCGAGAGTTTAGGTTCTTAAATGAGCAGGTAGATGCGCTGTTTGAGTTCTCGGCAAATCTATCGAAATCTATGTAGAGTTGGCTGAGGTTTGGGCCAGAGCCACATGGAGCGGTCTTTGGGCGGCCCCGAGGAAAGCACAACCCGTTTTGAGCGCATGTTCCGGAATGCAGTTTCCCGTGGAGCTCCGACCGGAAAGCGTGTCCCAGTCTGGGCTCGAATTCTGGGACGTGCTTTCCGCTAGCAAGCCCAACCGGAAAGCACGTCCCATTCTGAGCGTTGATTCCGGGCCACAGTTTCCGCTGGGCGGTCCAACCGGAAACTGCGACCCGTTTCTCGGCTAAATAACGGGACACGCTTTCCAAAAGCTCGCTCAATTGCTCAATATTACGAGTCACCTTTAGCTAACATTTGCGCAGCTCACCGACCTCACCTGCGCGTTTTTTAGTAAACCTTGGCATACTCGGCGAACGGTATGAAGATGCCGGCCAGAGGGTATTGCAAACGGTCGCTCCCGTGGTATGTTTTTGCCCGAATCAAACCGGCGCGCATCGCCTGTAGCGTCGGTCAACAGAGAGGAAACTACCATGGCTCATCCCGTAATTGATGCCGACGAGTGCATCGCTTGTGGCGTTTGCGTCGACACCTGCCCCGCCGGCGTTCTGGAGCTCCAGGACGTCGCTACCGTCGCTGACGAGGACTCCTGCGTCGCCTGTGGCGCTTGCCAGGACGCTTGCCCCGCTGGCGCGATCACCGAGATCGTCGAGGAGTAACAACTCCCCCACTTGCGCACTCAAAAGTACACCGTGCACAAAAAGGAGGCCTTCGCATCGCCGCGGAGGCCTCCTTTTTTGTGCGGATAACTAATTTGGCACCGTCGCAGGTTGAGCTCACGTCAGCGAAAACGCCCCTAAGCGAGCAAGGTGACGTGAAAGAGGAGGGAAGCGTACTTTGGGTACGCAACCGACGATTGAACGTCAGATTGCCGCTTAGGGGCGTTTGCAGCGTCGGCTAAGAGAGATCGTCCTCATAGGGCATCAGGTCTGCCAGATAGCCCTTCTCCTTGAGCATGGCCTCAATCTCGTCGAGAGTCTGCTCGTCCTCCGCCGCGATGCGATGGAAGTGATAGCCGCTCGTCACCGTTAGTAGTGGAAAGCTCTTGCCGCTCTCAATATCGTGCAGGTAGCGCTCAACATCGCGACGATTGCGGATGTCCAGGTCGGCCGTAATCTTACCGTACACGCGGTGATTGACGATCACGTTGAGCACGGCGCCTCCGGCGTCGACGATACTCGTAAGCTCATCGCCTGCCTGCTCCACGCCGTGGCGAACCTTGACCAAGCGCGTGGGCACGGCGGGGCTGCTGGGGGCCTCCTGCAGCACGTAGCCGCGATTGGTCGCCACGATATCGTGCCCATCGGCACGCAGCAGGGCGATGTCTTGCACGACAATCTGGCGGCTCACACCCACCTCGCGAGCAAGCGCACTGCCCGAGACCGGGTCTTTGGCTCGCTCGAGCACGCCCATGATGGCACGGCGACGCTCGCGGGCGTCCATTATTTACCGTCCAGCAGACGCAGGTGCTTAAGCGAGAGGTCGAGAATCGGCGCAGAGTGCGTCAGCGCCCCCGAGCTAATAAAGTCAACGCCCAGGTCGGCGAGCGCGCGGATATTGCTGGCGTCCACGTTGCCCGAGCACTCGGTCTTGGCGCGGCCGGCGATAAGCTCAATCGCGGCAGCCATGTCGTCGTGGGTCATGTTGTCGAGCATGATGATATCGGCGCCGGCCTCCACGGCCTCGCGCACCATGTCCAGGTTCTCGCACTCGATCTCGACCGTCGTGGTAAACGATGCATGGGCGCGCGCCATCTCGATTGCACGCGTCACGCCACCGGCGGCATCGATGTGGTTGTCCTTGAGCATGACAGCCGTCGACAGGTTGTAGCGGTGGTTGCTGCCGCCACCGATCTCGACCGCAGCCTTCTCAAAGATACGCATGCCCGGCGTGGTCTTACGTGTGTCGACAAGCACGGTCTTGGTACCCTCGAGCGCCGCTGCCATGTTGTGTGTGTAGGTGGCGATACCGCTCATACGCTGCAGATAGTTGAGCGCCACGCGCTCGCCCGAAAGCAGCACGCGCGCATCGCCGCGCACCTGGCCCACGTGGTCGCCGGCGTGCACCTCGTCACCATCGGCGACATCAAACAGCACCGAGCTCTGCGAATCCAGCAGCTCAAAGGTGCGAGCAAACACATCCAAGCCCGCGATGATGCCATCGGCCTTGGCGATAAGCTCCACCGTAGCGGGACGCGCCGTGGGGCACACGCTCGCCGTGCTCACGTCCTCAAACGTAATGTCCTCGCGCAGAGCCTGCAGAATTAGATCATCGACGACGAGTTTCATAGTAATGGGATTCATGGTCTACTCCTCCACGGCCTGCGTGCCGGCGGCACGGGCCAAATCATCGATTGCCAGGGTATCGGCGCTCAGGGCGCGATGACGGCCATCGAGCGCGGGATCGCCCGCCTGCTCCACGGCCAGCGACTCGCCGGTACGCATGTACCACGCGGCGCGACGACCCCAGACTAGTGCCTCGAGCAGGCTGTTTGATGCAAGGCGGTTCTTGCCGTGAACGCCGTTGCAGGCCGTCTCGCCCGCGGCGTAGAGCTCGGGCATCGAGGTGCGGCCGTCCTTGTCGACCCACACGCCGCCCATAAAGTAGTGCTGCGTGGGCGTAACGGGAATGGGCTCGTCCAGGATGTCGCGGCCGTCCTCCAGGCAACGCGCGCGGATGTTGGCGAAGTGTCCAGTCACCACGTCGCGCTCGACGGGGGCAAAGCTCAGCCACTCGTGCTCGGTGCCGTCCTGCTTCATCTGCTCGCGAATAGCGGCGGCGACCACATCGCGCGGCTGAAGCTCGTCGGTAAAGCGCTCGCCGGCGGCGTTGAGCAAAATCGCGCCCTCGCCGCGGCAGCTCTCGCTGATCAGGAAGGTGCGCCCCGGCTGCGGCGAGAACAGTCCCGTGGGATGAATCTGCACGTAGTCCAGGTGCTCCATCTTAATGCCATGCTCCTGAGCGATGTAGCAGGCATCGCCCGTGAGCTGCGGGTAGTTGGTCGAATGGTCGTATACGCCGCCGATACCGCCCGTCGCCCACAGCGTGTGGCGGGCATGGATCTTAAACGGCTCGCCGGCATGCACGCCCTCGGCGGCGTTTGCCAGCTCGTCGGCGGGACGAACCGAGTTGTCCTCGTCCACGGGAACGGCGACGACGCCGGTGCACACCGTGGCGCCGCCACGCTCACCCGTCAGGATGTCGGTCATGGCCATGTGCTCCAAAATCTGCACATTATCCAGCTTGCGAACGGCCTGGAGCAGCTTGGTCGTGATCTCCTTGCCCGTAATGTCGGCATGGAAGGCAATGCGCGGGCGGCTGTGCGCGCCCTCGCGGGTAAAGTCGAGGCTGCCGTCGGCCTTGCGCTCAAAGTCCACGCCCATCGCTAGCAGGTCGTTGATGACCGAGCGGCTCGAGCGAATCATGATGTCGACGCTCTCGCGGCGGTTCTCGTAATGACCGGCGTGCATGGTGTCCTCAAAGAAGGCATCGTAGTCAGAGCCTTCGGGCAACACGCAGATGCCGCCCTGCGCAAGCATCGAGTCGCACTCGTCGACAGCGCCCTTGGAGAGCATGATCACGCGCGTGCTCGTCGGCAGATTGAGGGCCGCGTATAGGCCCGCCACGCCGCAGCCGGCAATGACAACGTCGCACTCCATATCGGGGTATTGTTTGGTTTCCACAGGAATCCTCTCCCTTGTAATGTGGCATAAGGGACTGTCCCTCATGTCACATCGTTCTAGCGCGCCGCGTACTCGAGCATGCGGTCGAGCGTAAGCTTGGCCTGGTCGGCGGCCTCGTCCGACACGCCGATCTGCACCTCGCCCTCGCCCGTCTCCAGGCAGCGCACGAGCTTTTCGAGCGTGATGAGATCCATGTTGACGCAGGTGGGCTGCACCGCGGGGAAGTAGAACTTTTTGCCGGTGCCCTCGCAGCGGCGCTCGAGCTCGTAGAGCACGCCGCGGACCGTCACGATGATGAACTCACTCGCGTCCGACTCCTCGGCGTACTTAATTATGCCGGCGGTGGAGCCGATGTAGTCGGCCTCGGCAAGGACGTCGGCCTTGCACTCGGGGTGCGCCAGCACGAGCGCGTCGGGATGCGCCTCCTGCGCATCGACGATCTGCTCGACGGTGATGATGTGATGGCGCGGGCAATAGCCATTGTTGAGGATGACGTGCTTTTGCGGCACCTGCTCGGCTACGAAGCGGCCCAGGTTTTGATCGGGGATGAACAGGACGTGCTGCTGCGGCAGCTCGGACACGATCTTGACGGCGTTGGAGCTGGTGACGCACACGTCGCTCCAGCTCTTGATCTCGACCGTCGAGTTGACGTAGCAGACGACAGCCAGGTCGTCGCCGTACTCAGCGCGCGCCTCATCGACCGTCTCGCGCTTGACCATGTGCGCCATGGGGCAGTCCGCACCCGGCTCGGGCAGCAGCACGGTCTTGGTGGGGTTGAGCAGCTTGGCACTCTCGCCCATAAACTCCACGCCGCACAGCACGATGGTCTGCTGAGGCAGGCTTTTGGCGAGCTTTGCCAGGTAAAAGCTGTCGCCGACGTAATCGGCAACGGCCTGGACCTCGGGCGCCACATAGTAGTGCGCCAAGATCACCGCGTCACGTTGGGTTTTTAGTTGCTGAATGGCCTCGACGAGCTCTGCGGGCACCAGTGCCGCGCGCTCCGTTGCCGTCGTTGCCGATGCTAGGCCGGCCGCGATATCGCGTGCAAGCTCCGACGCATCCATGTTCGCGCTCTGTGCCATCAAGGCCCCTCTCTTTTGGCGAATCTTGGGGCTTTAGTATGACACCTAGGTTTACAGCTGACAAGACAGCTGTAAACCTAGGTGTAAAGTTGAAATAAAGATTCAATCATGCGGCAGGTCCATTTTCGAGCTGGCAAGCTGAGGATAGTCGAGCCTTCAATAGCGCAGGAGGCATCTTTCGCCACCGCAATACCGCTCGGCGCGAGTTGCGCACCGTGGGGCGCAGACGGGGTGTTCCTCCGCGGGCGGCGTGCACCCAATGTGGCAAAATCGAACTACTAAGGGGGCCCGAATGCTCAAGATTATCGCCTGCGACGACGACGTCGCTTTTCTAGATAGACTGCACCGGATGATCGACCGCTGGTCGACCGAGACGGGCACGGCAGCCGACGTTGCGCTCGTCACGCGCGGCGAGGACCTGCTGGCCCGCCATGCCGCATCGCGCGCCGACATCATTCTGCTCGACATGATCATGCCGCTCGTCAACGGCATGGACACCGCGCGGGAGTTGCGCCAATCCGATACAGCCGTGCGTCTGGTGTTCCTCACCTCATCGCCCGAGTTCGCGCTGGAGTCCTATGAGGTCCGTGCCTTCGACTACCTGCTCAAGCCCGTAACGTACGAACGCCTGGCGCAATTGCTCGACGAGCTTTCGAGCATGCGACCCGCCGTGACCGACGAGCTCGTGACCAAAACGTCCTTTGGCTACCATGCCCTGCGCCTGTCCGATATCGAATATGCCGAGGCCCGCAACAAGCACGTGGTATTCCACCTGCGCGACGGGCGCGATATCGAGGCGCTCGAGCCGTTCCGCAACATCGAGGACCAGCTAGCCAAAAACGCGAGCTTCTTTAAATGCCACCGCAGCTACCAGGTCAACCTGCGCAATATCGACCACTTCAACCGCACGGATATCGTCATGCGATCGGGCGCTTGTATCCCGCTGGCGCGCAGCTGCAAGCAGGGTTTCCAGGATGCCTACTTTGCTGCACGGTTCGAGGGCGGGAGGCGCTGATGCCCTCCACGGTCGAGATGATACTTTGGGCAATCCACCACGCAACGACCCTACTTTTTGGCGTTTTTGCCTCGGCGGCGCTCTGCGGCATCGAAATCAACCGGCGTCATGCACTTGAGCTGGTGATGGTCAGCGCCGTAACCGGATGCGCATTCGGCCTCGCCAATGCCGTCGGCGGCGAGCTTTTCGCCCGTCAGGCATATCCGCTCGTCGTGCATCTGCCACTCGTCATCTATCTGTGCGCGCGCTATCGCCTGAACCCGCTGCTCGTTATGCTGGGCGTCACCAGTGCTTATCTGAGCTGCCAGTTCAGCAACTGGATGGGCATCGCCGCGCTCGCCGCCACCGACTCGCAAATCGCGTACTACGCGGCACGCATTATCACCACGGTCGCCGTCTTTGCGATCCTGCTGCATTGGGCCAGCGACATCGGTCCGCGCCTGGCGGTTAAAAGCCCCACCGAGCTCGAGATTCTGCTCATCCTGCCGCTCGTCTATTACATCTTTGACTACGCTACCAACGTCTACACCACGCTCTTCCACTCGGGCTCCGTAGTGACGGTTGAGTTTTTGGCGTTTGCGCTTTGCGCGTTCTACCTCATGTTTCTTGCTGTGTATCTGCGCGAATACGAGGCAAAGGAAACCGCCGAGCGCGAGCGCTGGATGCTCGCGACCCGCGACAGTGCGGCCATCAAGGAGCTCGAGGCTTGGCGCCAATCTGGACGTGAGCTTTCGGTTCTCCGCCATGATATGCGGCACTTCCTGCGCGGCCTTGCGGCTTTGATCGAAGAAGGCCGCATCGACGAGGCGCTCGAGCACATCGACGAGCTCTGCGAGACGAACGACCGCACCGCTGTGCGCCGCTACTGCGCCAACGACACGGTCAATATCGTGCTTTCGTCATTTAGCTCCGATATCAACCGAAACGGCATCACCGCCAATTTGCGCGCCGCCGTGCCCGAGAGCGTCCATGTAGCCGACGTCGATCTGTTTAGCGTGCTCTCAAACGCCCTGGACAACGCCATCGTCGCCGCAAGCGCCGCTCCCCAGGGCAAGCGATTTGTCGATCTGGACCTGCGTTGCGAGGACGGGCAACTGCTACTTTTGGTCTCTAACACGTTTGGGCGCCCGCCGCGCATGGTCGACGGCATGCCCGTAGCCGGGCACACCGGACACGGCTTTGGAACCAAGAGCATTAAGCTCGCCGTCGAGCGCATGAACGGCAACTGCCAGTTCCGCATCAACGGCGACCGGTTTGAGCTGCGCGCCGTGATGTAAGGGCGCGACAAGCCGGCGCCGCGCTCGACCCGTCAGGGCCGCCTTGCCGGCGCCAGTCCGCTACAGCGGCGCGGCTGCCGGGGTCAGCTGCTTGATGTATGCCCACATGCGCTGCTTGGCGGCTTTGTCAGTAAGCGCCGCCTCAAAACCGTCGAGCGCGAGCACGCGACGACCCTGCACATGGGCGACCAAACCAGGCTTGAGCATAGCGGTATCAAAGTCGTCGATTGCCACGAGCATGTCGGCATAGGTCTCGCGCATGGTATCGGCCGCGCGATCGTCCAGTAGCAGGACCGCCTCGGGGTCCAAGGCCTCGAGCGCCTCGCGGAACAGCTCGCACGGCAGGCCCTCGCCTGTCGCAACCGCCCCATCGCCCGCGCCGGCAACACTTGCCAGCACGCAGAAATCCTCGGGCGCGTAGCCGATGGCACCGAGCGCCTTGCGCAGCGCGGCACCGTCCGGACCGGCAGCCAGCTCGCCGCCCGCACGCTCGGCATCGTCTAAATCACCTTTTACCAGCACAATCGGCGAGCACGCGTTGCCCGCGATACGCACGCCGCGACCCGCGAGCGATGCGAGCTCCTGCTCGGTCGCCTGGGCGATGGCTTCTTTTTTCTGGCTTTGTGACGTGGGCATGCGCTCTCCAATCGTTTGCGTGCCCACCATTATATAAAAGAGCCGCCCGCGAGTGGTTGCATTGCGGGCCGATGGGTATAAGCACGGTCGTACTGAGTTTTACGCGGCCGAGCCGCGTCGCACTATGGAGGTCACCATGGCTGACATTAAGCAGATTACCCCCGAGAACTTCGATTCCGTCGTTAACGGCAGCCTTCCCGTGCTGGTTGATTTTTGGGCACCGTGGTGCGGTCCCTGTCGTTCGCTCTCGCCCATTGTTGACGAAGTGGCCGACGAGCTGGCCGGCAAGCTTGCCGTCGCCAAATGCAACGTCGACGACAATCAGGACCTGGCCATGAAGTTTGGCGTTATGAGCATCCCCACGCTGGTTGTCTTTAAGAACGGCGAGGAAATCGACCGCTCCGTTGGCGCACTGCCCAAGGCCAGGCTGCAGGCGCTGCTGGAGAAGCACCTGTAATGCACCGGTCACGCGCTGCCGTCCATGAGCGGTTTTGCGCCGCTCACCGGAGAGCCGGGTGCTGCACCCGCGACCACGGATAGTATGGTAATCACAAACAGCCCCCAGTGAACGGGTGCGGGTCAGACGGACTCGCACCCGTTTTCTTATGCGGCGATGCGCAAAGCAGGCGTAGTAGAATCTGAACCACTGATTAGACCCGTACAAAAGGAGACTTTCCATGCATGACGTCGGAATGAACATGAGCCAGCTTGCCATGAGCGTCAAGCAGGTCGACGACACGATCGAGCTCGCCCACGAGTGGAGCCATCAGCTGCTGCATGCAACCGAGAACTTTGATATGGAGCGCATTGGCGCCAAGCTCGAGGCTGCCATGGCGGCGCTCCACGAGGCGCACGACGCACTCGAGGGCTACGAGGAGGCCATCGAGGCCGACCATAACTCCGTTGGCTCCGTAAAGCTGGTGTAGCGTGGCCGAGCACGAGCACGTCTGCGATCACGAGCACGAGCATTCACGCGGGCCGACAGGCGACGTGGGCTGCCGTTGCAGCGGCTCCGCCTCCGAGCTGGTCCGTTTTTCGGTCACCGCGCCCGACGACCTGCTGCGCCGCTTTGACGAGCAGATCGCGCGCCGCGGCGACGTGGCCAACCGCTCCGAGGCTGTACGCGACCTGATTCGCGCCTCCATTGCCAAGGAGCAGATGCGAACGCCCGACGAGCAGGTCATCGGGTCGCTCACCATGATTTACGATCACCACACCGGCGACCTGACGCGCCGCCTCGACGAGGTGCAGCACGACTACACCGACGAGATCGTATCGACTATGCACGTGCATCTGGATCACCACAACTGCTTGGAGATTCTGGCACTTAAGGGTCGCGGCAAACGTGTCTACGAGCTGGCTGACCGTCTGCTGGGCCTGCGCGGGGTTAAACACGGCGAGCTCACCTGCGCCGCCACCGAGCAGAGCCTGGGGCTGTAACAGCACACGCCTGCCAATAAGGGACAGGTTTCGATGAAGGAGGGCCGTATGCGACATGTGCATATCCACGTAACGGGCATTGTGCAGGGCGTCGGCATGCGGCCATTTGTGTATCGCGAGGCCATGGCGCACGGCATTTGCGGCTGGGTGCTCAACGCAGGCGATGGCGTGCATATCGAGGCGCACGCTCTCAACGAGTCGCTCGACGAATTTGTCACCGCGCTTTCGGAGCATACGCCTGCGGCGTCTCGCGTGGAGCATGTCGAGGTTGTGGACCTAGCACCCGGCGACTGGGACGCCGCTAACGAGCATGGCTTTCGCATTGTGGCGTCGCAGGATCAAACCGCCCACACGACGCTCATCTCGCCTGACATCGCCACGTGCGACGACTGCCTGCGCGAGTTGTTCGACCCCGCCGACCGACGCTTTCATTACCCCTTTATCAACTGCACCAATTGCGGACCGCGCTTTACCATCATTCGCTCGCTGCCCTATGACCGAGCGGCAACCTCGATGGATCGCTTTCCCATGTGCCCCACCTGCGCCGCAGAGTATGCCGACCCGCTCGATCGGCGGTTTCACGCGCAGCCCGATGCCTGTTTTGATTGCGGACCGCATATTACGTGGCGTGAGGCCGATCGCGGCGTTGCGCCAGCTGGTGTCGACGCGACACCAGCCGTCGGCTCCACGCGCGAGGCCAGCGATGCCATCATCGAACGCTGCGTCGAGCTGCTGGCAGGCGGCGGCATCGTCGCTATCAAGGGGCTGGGCGGATTCCACCTGGCCTGCGATGCCACCAACGAACAGGCGGTGCGCGAGTTGCGCCGTCGCAAGCGTCGCAGCAATAAGCCGCTTGCCGTTATGGTGCGCGGCTTTGCCGACGCCGAGTGCCTGTGTCATATCGATGGCATTGAGCATGGCCTGCTTGCCGGCAGCGTTCGTCCCATTGTGCTGCTACGCCGCCGCGCGGCCGGCAACGACGCCCACGGCTCCCCCAACGCCCTCGAACTCGCTCCATCCGTCGCGCACGACTTGCCCGAGCTCGGTGTCATGCTCCCCTACACCCCGCTCCAACATTTACTGCTCGCCGCAGCCGCAGCGCACGGTATGCACGCACTCGTTATGACCAGCGGAAACCTAAGCGAAGAGCCCATCGAGACCGACGATGCCCTTGCATGGGAGCACCTTGTTGCCGCCGGCATCGCCGATGCGCTGCTCGGTAACGACCGCGCGATTCTGTCGCGCTACGACGACTCCGTGGTACGCGTGGTCGACGGCGACATCATGCCTGTGCGTCGCGCACGCGGATATGCGCCGCGACCGCTGTCGTTACCGGCGCTCGACGGTACCACGCCCTGCGTACTCGCCTGTGGGCCGCAGCAAAAAGCCACGATTGCACTCACTCGCACGGACTCGGACGGTCATACGGCCTGTTTTGTGTCGCAGCATATCGGCGATGTCGAAAACGGCGCGACTTTCGATGCTTGGAGCGCCGCGTGCTCGCGTCTGGAAAACCTCTTTGACCTGGCGCCTGCCGCCTTGGCATGCGACATGCATCCCAACTATCTGTCGAGCCAATGGGCGCGCGAGCAGGCACGGGAGCACAATCTGCCGCTTATTGAGGTCCAGCACCATCATGCGCACATCGCGAGCGTCATGGCAGAGGCGATTGCCGCAGGCCGGCTTGCGCCCGATGCGCGTGTCCTCGGCATCGCCTTCGATGGCACGGGTGCCGGCACCGATGGCACCATATGGGGCGGCGAGTTTCTTATCTCCCATCTCGCCGATTTTGAGCGCGTCGCGCATCTGCGCACTTGGGCGCTTCCCGGTGGCGCCGCATCCGTACACGATGCCCGCCGCAACGCCTTTGCCCTGCTCAGCGAACTCGATCTGCTCGGGCACCCGGGCGCCGCGGGACTCTTGGACAGCCTTGACGAGCAGACGCGCAGCATAACGGCAACGATGATCGAGCGCGGCATCAACAGCCCGCGCACCAGCAGCATGGGTCGCCTGTTTGATGCCGCAGCCGCGATTTTGGGAATTTGCGGCCAGGCAACCTACGAGGGTGAACCCGCTATCGAGCTCGAAGCCGCCGCCTGGCGCGCGCTCGACAGCGAAAGTGCCCATTTTTCCGACGACAACGCCGGCTATTTCGCATCTGGTTCATCGTGGCTAGACGGCCCCTATGCTCTGGACCAGAAAGCACTCTTTGAAGCACTTTTGGAGGGAATTGAAACCGGGGCACCCGCCGACAGGCTCGCGCTCGACTTCCATGTCTCCGTCGCGCGTTCCTCGGCGCACATCGCCAGCGAAATATGCGCGCGCGAGGGCATCGACACCGTCGCCCTCTCGGGCGGCGTGTTCATGAACCGACTTCTGCTCCAGCTCCTCACCCGCGAGCTCAAAAGCGCAGGCCTTACTGTCCTTGTCCCCCACACCGTACCCGTCAATGACGGCTGCATCGCCTACGGTCAGGCGGCGGTCGCAAGCGCTCGTCTTGCGCAGATTGCATCGCAGTAGCTCGCCCTCACACTCTGCTGTGCCCAGCCGTCTCACAGGCGTAACGCGTTTGCCCGCAAACCCCGCGAGCGCTACCATCAACTGATGGATTATTGAGCGCCTATCCAGCGCAAAGCGTCTAAAAGGGGAACAATATGTGCCTTGCCGTTCCCGGTAAAGTAGTCAAACGCGACGACGACCTCAAGGCCACCGTCGACATGATGGGCATCGAGCGCCCCGTGTCGCTGCGACTCGTGCCGACGGCGCAGGTTGGCGACTATATTCTCGTACACGCCGGCTTTGGCATCCAGATCGTCGACGAGCAAGAAGCGCAAGAAACGCTCGAGCTCGTTAATGCCATGACCGAACTGGCAGAAGAAGATCAACTGGCCACTAACCCGGCCGAGGCATACTAGTGGCGGCCGGACAGCCGGCTCGCTCCGGTATCGACTTTTCGGCATTTCGCGATTCCAAGCTGGCCCGCGAGCTCATCGAACGCATCCATGAACTCGTCGGCGACCGCACCATCAACCTTATGGAAGTCTGCGGCACGCACACCGTGAGCATCGGCCGCTATGGCTTTCGCTCCATTATGCCGGCCGGGCTCAAGCTGCTGAGCGGACCGGGCTGCCCCGTCTGCGTTACCGCCAACCGCGACATCGACCACGCGATCGCGCTCGCCAACATAGACGGCGCCATCATCACCACCTTTGGCGACATGATGCGCGTGCCCGGATCGTCCACCTCGCTCGCCGCGCAAAAGGCGGCAGGGCGCGACATCCGCATCGTCTATTCCCCGCTCGACGCGCTCGACATCGCCGAGCAAAATCCCGATCGTCCGGTCATTTTTATGGGCGTGGGCTTTGAGACTACGACGCCCACCATCGCCGCCGCCATCTTGGAGGCCGAGGCACGCGGGCTTTTGAACTTCTCGGTCTATTGCGCCCACAAGACCACGCCGCCGGCGTTGCGCGCCATCGCCAACGATCCCGAGACCGCCATCGATGGCTTTATCCTGCCGGGCCACGTCGCCACCATCACGGGCTTGGCGCCCTTTAGCTTTTTGGTCGACGAGTTCAATACCCCGGGCGTGGTCACGGGATTTGAACCGGTCGATATCCTACAGGGCATCTGCATGCTGGTCCAGATGGTTGTCGAGAACAGGCCCGCGATCGACAACGCCTACCGCCGTGGCGTCAATGTAGACGGCAACCCCGTGGCGCGCCAGCTGGTCGAGCAGGTGTTTGAGCCGTGCGACACCACGTGGCGCGGGCTGGGGCCGATTACCGACTCGGGCCTTTCCATCCGCCCCGAGTTCTCGCGCTTTGATGCCCGCACTCGCTTTGACGTGCCCGTTGAGGTGACGGTCGAGCCGCGTGGGTGCCGCTGCGGCGACGTGCTGCGCGGGGCCATTACGCCGAACAGCTGCCCGCTCTTTGGCCGCACCTGCACGCCCGAGCACCCCGTCGGACCGTGCATGGTGAGCTCCGAGGGCAGCTGCGCGGCGTACTACCGTTATCGCGACTAGCCCGGACGCACCCGCACGCCGGCACCACCCACGATTGGAGTTTTGGATATGTCCCATAGCATCACCGATAGCACCGTCCTGTTGGGCCACGGCTCTGGCGGTCAGATGATGAAACGCATCATCGATGAGGTCTTTTTGGATGCCTTTGGGTCGCCCGAGCTGCTCGAGGGTAACGACGCCGGCGTCGCCGCGTTGCCCGCGAGCGGGCGCATCGCCATGTCGACCGACAGCTTTGTAGTCTCGCCGCAGTTCTTCCCCGGTGGCAACATCGGCCGCCTTGCCGTGTGTGGAACCGTCAACGACGTCGCGACCTCGGGCGCCAACGTGCGCTACCTATCGTGCGGCTTTATCCTCGAAGAGGGCTACCCCATGGATAAGCTCCGCCAGATTGTGCAGACGATGGCCGAGACGGCGCGCGAGGCGGGCGTGGCGATCATCACCGGCGACACCAAAGTGGTCGAGCGCGGCGGGGCCGACGGTGTCTACATCAATACCGCTGGCGTGGGCGAAGTGCCCGCGGGCGTGGCGCTCAGCGGCGCCAACTGCCAGCCCGGCGATGTCATTCTTGTATCGGGTACGCTGGGCGACCACGGCATCGCCATCATGAGCCAACGCGAGGGCTTGGCGTTTTCGAGCACGATCGAAAGTGACGCCGCACCGCTCAACCACCTGATTGCCGACGTTCTGGCCGCAGCGCCCGACACGCGTTGCTTTCGCGACCCCACGCGCGGTGGCCTGGCGTCCACACTCAACGAGTTTGCCCAGACCAGCGGTGTTGCCATGGAGGTCGACGAGGATGCCGTGCCTGTGCGTCCCGACGTACAGGCCGCCTGTGAGATGCTCGGCTACGATGTTCTGCAGGTGGCAAACGAGGGCAAGATGGTCGCCGTGGTGCCGGCCGAGCAAGCCGATGCCGCGCTGAGCGCCATGCGCGCCGCGCGCTACGGCGAAAACGCCGCCATCATCGGTCGCGTGCTGCCACTTGCCGAGGGTGCCCGTCCCGCCGTGCGCGTGCGCACCGGCTGGGGATCGACCCGCATCCTCGACATGCTCGTAGGAGAACAGCTGCCGAGAATTTGCTAGGGCGGAACCACGGTCGGCGCGATGTGACCCGATATCCCTGAAGATGTTCAGATTCCAAGCACGCCCAACGCGGAAGCCCAGTATTATGAGGTGCGTTTTGAAACCCAATGACGGGAGCTTTCATGGCAGCAGCTTTTTCCCATGTGATCTTTGACCTGGACGGCACCATCCTCAACACGCTCGAGGACTTGGCGGCCGCCGGCAACCATACCTGCGAGACGCACGGCTGGCCCACGTTTGCCGTCGACGAGTACCGCTACAAGGTGGGAAACGGCATGCTCAAGCTGGTTGAGCGTTTTATGCCTGCCGAGTATGCGGGCGACGGTCGTATGTTTGAGCAGACACTTGCCGAGTTTAGGGCCTATTACGGCGAGCACAAGGAGGACCACACCTCACCCTACGCCGGCACGATTGAGATGCTCGACCGTCTGCGCGCAGCGGGCGTTCAGCTTGCCGTGCTCACCAACAAGGACCATATTTCGGCAGCCCCGCTTATCGAGAAATACTTTGGTTCCGAGCGCTTTGCGCTGGTGCAGGGCCGTGTCGATGCGTTTCCGCCCAAGCCCGAAGCACCCGTCACGCTGCATGTGATGGAGGAGCTGGGCGCCGATCCGGCAACCACGCTCTATGTGGGCGATTCCAATGTCGATGTTCTGACCGGCCACAACGCCGGCCTTAAGAGCGCCGGCGTCAGCTGGGGCTTCCGCGGCCGCGCAGAGCTCGAAGCAGCCGGCGCCGACTACGTGGTGGACACGCAGGAAGAGCTCACGGCGCTGGTGCTGGGCGAATAGCGAAGCCGCCGCTCAACACGAACGCAGCGATTCTGCCGCGCGGAAAGCGCGTCCCGTTTTGGAGCTCCGGAATGGGACACGCTTTCCGCTTGAGACGCGCCAGGGAAACCGCATCCCGTTTCAGAACAATATTCCGGGTCGCACTTTCCGCAACCCACCCCATCCGGAAACCGCGACCCGGAATTCGGCCAAAAACCGGGTCGCGGTTTCCCAAGCACTCGATGCAACGCCTATGCAAGGAGTGTCCCAAACTGTCGGCAGAAAAGGAACGTCCCCAAGTGCCGCCCCAATGACTACCACGACAACGCCGCAGGCACAAGTGCCACTTTAAGCCAGCCAAGGGAACGTCGTTGTTTTGGCAGCGACAGCGAAAGCCCGCCAGAGCGAGCAAGGTGCCTTGAAACAAGGCGGCATTGACCTTTTGGTCATGCCGCCGAAGTTGAAAGGCAGATTGCCGCTCTGGCGGGCTTGCAGCGTCGAGCCGTTACGCGGTTTGGCAAAACCGCGTAACTCCCCTAGCTCATCATCGCGTTCATCATCTCGGTGGTTGCGGAATCGTCGGCAGACCACTCGTTATCCTCGTTGGCGGAATACTTAAAGGTGACCTTGGTGTCCTTGGTCTTAGCGGCCTTGGTCACGTCGACCATGACCTGGCCGGCCATCTTGTACAGGTCGTCCTCGGAAGGCATCGTATCGAGTGCGGCGACCTTCTCCTGATACTGGGTGGCGAAATCTTTGACGATCTTGTTCATGGACTTGCAGGTGATGGTGACCTCGGCAGTCGCGGTGCCCTTGTCCTCGTCGACCGTCACATCGCCGATCTTGTAGTCAAAGCCCTCGAGATAGCTCTTGGCATACTCCTTGGGATCGATACCCAGCTGCTCAAACTCGTCGCCCGAAGCCTCTTCCAGACCGGAGAGGAAGTCATCGCCGCCGTTCTTGATCTCGTCAAACTGGCTCGTAAGGTCGTTGGTGATGAGCTCCTCCACCGAAGGCCCTCCGCAGCCGGAAAGCAAAACCACGCACGCGACCAGGGCAGCCATCAGGGGCGCAAGCAGCAGCTTCTTTTTCATGACATTCCTCCAAACAAGCGGCGCCGCGTTCCCTGCGCAGCGCACGTCGTAACAGCAAGTCCATATTAGCGGCCCAGCCCAACCCCCTGCGTCGCAAAAGCGCAGGCGGCTCAATTTGACGAACGAATGGCCCGTAAAGCAAGCCCCCTACAATAAAATGCACCTGCTTAGCCTATTAAAAAAGGGTGGCCGGATAACCCGACCACCCTTGCGCATCTTCTGGATGCCGCAGGCTACTTGCGGACGACCTTAACGATGGCGTCACCGGCGGCGACAGCGGAGTCGGCCTCGACGGCGAGCTCGACATCGGCAAACTCGGCGGTGTTGGACACGGCCACGACGACGCAGTCCTTGTAACCGGCGGCAGCGATCTTGGCGCGGTCGATCTTGAGCAAGGGCTGGCCGGCCTTCACGACATCGTCGGCCTTGACGAAGCCCTCGAAGCCGTCGCCGTTCATGTTAACGGTATCGACGCCAACGTGCACCAGAACCTCGATGCCGCTATCGGACTGCAGGCCCACGGCGTGACCCATGGTGACGGTCACCTTGCCGTCGCAGGGAGCGTAGACCAGGTCGTCCTCGGGCCACACAGCGCAGCCCTTGCCCAGAACCTCGCCGCCAAAGACGGGATCGGGCACGTCGGCCATCTTGATGACCTTGCCCTTGACGGGCGAGCACAGCACGTCGGCGCCGGCAGAAGCAGAGATGGAGGACGGAGCAGCGGCAGCCGCGGGCTCAGCCTTCTTCTTGAACATGTCAAACAGACCCATACGTTTTCTCCTCTTGATTAAGCGCAACGTTTTGCGCATGCCTATGGTGATTATAGTGCCAAATGATCAAATTGCTAAGGTGAGGGCTCGAATCGCAAGCCCTTCCAAGCCCTTCCCAAAACCTTTTCCCCAGCGGCACTCATATTGTCGATTAATCCAGACCCTCGGCACCGTTGGACTTGATGATCTTCTGGTATGCGAAGAAGCTGTCCTTGCGGCGGCGCTCGTAGGTACCGGTGCCGTCGTCGTACTTATCGACGTGGATGAAGCCGTAGCGCTTGCGCATCTCGCCCGTGCCGGCGGAAACCAGGTCGATTGGACCCCACCAAGTGTAGGCAATCAGGTCAACGCCGTCGGCGATGGCCTCGCCCATGGCCTTGATGTGGCTCTGCAGATAGGCGATACGGTACGGGTCGTGGATGGAGCCGTCCTCCTCGACCTCGTCGTAAGCGCCCATGCCGTTCTCGACCACCATCAGCGGAATCTCGTAGCGGGCGTAAATCTCGTTGAGGGCGATGCGCAGACCCAGCGGATCGATCTGCCAGCCCCAGTCGGTGGACTCCAGATAGGGATTCTTGCCGCCAAAGGTCATGTTGCCCTCGGTCATCTCGTGATCCTTGTGGGTGCCCACGGTGCCGGACATGTAGTAGCTAAAGGTGTAGAAATCGACCTTGCCGTCGGCGATATCCTGCAGGTCGCCGTCCTCCATCACAAGCTCGACATCGTTTTCGGCCCAGAAGCGCTTGGCATAGAACGGATACTTGCCGCGCACCTGCACGTCGGAGCAGTACCAGTTCATGGTATTCATCTCCTGCTGCGTTGCGAACACGTCGGCCGGATCGCACGTGGCGGCATAGGAAAGGATGAAGCAATCCATGTTGCCCATCTTAAACTGCGGGTAGTGCTCGTGGGCATAGCGCACGACACGGCCGCTGGCCACGAACTGGTGATGCAGGGCCTGCATACGGGCCTGAGGCGTGGTGTGGACCGCCGAAGCCGGGCCCTCAAAGCCCTGGATCATGCTGGTCCCAAAGAGGTTGCCCATGTCCTGGGTGCCGCAGTTGATCTCGTTGAAGGTGAGCCAGAACTTGACCTTGTCCTGATAGCGGTCGAAGACGGTCTGGCAGTACTTCTCAAAGAAGCCGATGAGCTCGCGGCTCGCCCAGCCATTGTATTTCTCGACCAGGTGATAGGGCATCTCGTAGTGCGACAGGGTCACGAGCGGCTCGATATTGTGAGCGTGCAGGCAGTCGAAGACGCGGTCGTAGAAGGCGAGGCCGGCCTCGTTGGGCTCGGCGTCGTCGCCGTTGGGGAAGATGCGGCTCCAAGAGATGGACATGCGGAACATGGTAAAGCCCATCTCGGCGAACAGAGCGATATCCTCCTCGTAGTGATGGTAGAAATCGATACCGTCATGATTGGGGTAAAAGCGGTTGGGGTCGATGTCGATCGTAATCTGACGCGGCTCCTTGTAGCTGCCGCCCAAGAAATGGTCGTCGACCGAAGGACCGCGGCCGTCCATGTTCCAAGCGCCCTCAAACTGATTGGCGGCCGTGGCGCCGCCCCAATAGAAACCCTCGGGGAACTTGATATTTGCCATGAGCATCTCCTTTGCATCGCGGGTCGATAAGTTGAGTATCGCCTGCGCACGGGGTGGGCAGAAGCGGGCGCGCCAAACCCGACACTTCTTTTCGCAGCGGCACCCCGCCGCCACCCCGCCCCTGATACTTCCTGACACCTGCCAAAAAGGGACAGGTTTATTTTGGTCGGCTTTATCTGGGCAAACGCTGGCGATACGCTGCCGGCGTGCAGCCATAGCACTCGGCAAACTTTTTGTAGAAGAAGCTCATGTTGGCGTAGCCGGCCTCGCGCGCCGCGGCCTCCGCAGTGGAGCCGGCGTCGAGCAGTGTTGCCGCGCGTGCCAGACGGCTCTCCTGCACGAGCTGCATAAACGTGCGGCCCGTCTGCCGTTTGAGCAGCGCGCTTGCGTAGTTGGGACTCAGATGGAGGCGGCGAGCTACGTCTTCGAGCGTACAATCGCAGGCATGGCGCTCGATGTAGCCCACGGCGGCCGCGACCTGCGCCGAAGGCAGCCTGGGCATGTCCGCCTGCAGCAGCGATGTCTCATAGCTTTGCATAAGTTCGACCAGCAGCAACTCAAACAGCCTCGACACGATCTGGGGACTCGCCGCCGTCGGCTCCAGAAGCTCGCACAGCATCTCCTGCATATATCGGCGTACGCGGCGGCTGTTGCCCGTGCGGAAATGCACATGACCGTGGTGGTCGGTTTCCTCATTGAGGGCATTAATGAGGAACTGCGAGACGGTGCTTGACGGCGACAGGCTCTGCTCTAGGCTGCGGTGCAACATCGGCCGCGAGATGACGATGCTCAGCATAATGTCATGCTCGCCGAGCTCGCCTACGGCATGTGGACAGGCAGCGTCGAGTAAGAGCACCTCGTTTTGGGCAAGCGTAAGCCGTTCGCCGTTGACGACCTGTGGCGCATGACCGCGATAGACATAGCTGATTTCGACATAATTGTGCACATGCTCCGGTACAGGGTTGAAGCGTGAGTTGCGCACGATTAATAGGCCCTCGGGCATGCCTTCTTGGTGCAAGGCTCGCGTCGGGTCACCGATTTTATGGATATGTTTTTCACCGATACCATGCTGATGACCCCAGCTGAACGCATCATTCCAGTCATAGCGGGCACCCGCGTGGTAAGCACGCTCGCTGTCGGTCAGCTCGAGCAGAAGGCTGTCTAAACGTGCAAGATCCATGGCATCACAATCGTTGATTCGGTCATATTCTGCTGTGGTTTTGATATTAGCAGGACGGCGCGCTCGGCGTACTCTGACTTCAATCGATTTAAAAGGTTGGTTTTAGAGAAGTGGATATGGCGGCATACGACAACCATGTGCTTCCGTTCTTGTGGCTCAAGGGCGAGGCGCACGAGACGATTACCGAATACTTGGAGCAGATTGCCGGTGCGGACATCCGCGAGGTCTGCCTCGAATCGCGCACGCATCCCGAGTTTTGTCGCGACGGCTGGTGGGCTGACCTGCGTTTTATCATTGGCGAGTGCAAGCGCTTGGGGTTGAAGGTCTGGCTGCTCGACGACGCCCATTTCCCCACGGGCTACGCCAACGGCGCGCTTGCGGGCGAGGATGTTGACCCCGCGCTTAAGAAGACCGTGCTCAAACATCGCACAGTTACGGTCGTTGGTCCCCAGCCGTCCACGGTCATTAAGCTCGGCAATCTTATGGATCCCACGGAGCGCTTTGTGGGTGCGGCGACTTTCGACGCCGCCAGCGCACCGCTCGACCTTGAGCTCTCCGTTGAGCAGGCCGATGGCACCCCCGCTCGCCTGCGTTTTGACGCGCCCGACGGCATCGCCACCGTCGAGCTCTACGTCACCAGCCAAAAAACCGGCTTTCGCGATGAGTACATCAACATGGTCGACGCCGATTCGTGCCGTGTGCTCATCGATGCCGTCTACGAGCCCACGTTTGAGCACCTGGGCGACGAGTTCGGCTGCACCATCCTGGGGTTCTTTACCGATGAGCCGGGCTTTATGAACGAGAAGGGCACGGCTCTCGACGATGCTTCTACCAGCAGCTTTATTGGACGCGGAGATATGGCACTGCCTTGGTCGGACGAGCTTGCCCGCCGCTTGCACGAGGCGTTGGGCGCGAGCTGGCTTGCCGAGCTGCGCGGCCTTTGGACACGCGAGGCAGATGGCGCCCGAGTCCGTCACACCTACATGGACATTGCCACGCAACTCTACCGCACCTGCTTTGACGAGCAGATCGGCGACTGGTGCCGTGAGCACGGCGTTATGCACATCGGGCATGTGATTGAGGACAAAAGCTGCCACACGCGCCTGGGCCAGGGCGCCGGGCACTACTTCCGCGCGGTCGCCGGACAAGATATGGCGGGCATCGACGTTGTCATCAACCAGCTTGCCCCCGGCGTCGATCACGGGCGCTACAGCTACTTCCACGGCGCGTGGAACATGGAGTTCTTTACCTACGCGCTTGCCAAGCTGGGCTCTTCGGCCGCGCGCCTCGACCCAAAAAAGCAGGGGCGCTGCATGGCCGAGGTCTTTGGCGCCTTCGGTTGGCACGAGGGCCTGCGCGAGATGAAATGGATCGCCGACCACATGCTCGTCCGCGGTATTAACTGGTTTACGCCGCACGCGTTTAGCATGGCGCCCTTCCCCGATTGGGACTGCCCGCCGCACTTTTACGCGCACGGCAACAATCCGCAATGGCCGCACTTTGGCCAGCTCATGAGCTATATGAACCGCACTGCCACACTGCTTTCGGGAGGCAGCGCCACGCGTCCCGTCGCTATCCTGTACCACGCCGATGCCGAGTGGGCCGGCAGCGCCATGCCTATCGAGCGCGCGGCTGCCGAGCTCACGCGTGCGCAGATCGACTTTGATTTTGTGCCCGCCGAGGCTTTTGAGGATGAGGACCGTTACGAGGTTTCGATTGCCGATGGAATGCTTACCATAAACGATTGCCGTTACCAGGCGTTTGTTATGCCAGGAGCTTCATTTATTGGCTCGGCGACGGCGCAGGCCGTAAGGCGCATGATGGCGGCGGGCGTTATGGTCCTCGCCGTCGACGAGGTGCCGAGCGCGCTTTACGACGCCGATGACGTGGTTGAACTGGATGAACTTGCAGCGACTCCGCTTGCCGATATGGCGGGCGTGCTGGCGAACGCTGGGCTGCAGACGGTTGTCACCGACACGCCCCAGTCCTGGCTGCGCGCGCTTCGCTACGAGCGCGCCGGCGAGACCTACGTCATGCTGGTCAACGAGCACCCGCACGAACACATCGACTGCACAGTTAAACTCGCGCAAGGCGAGCGACTTTGCGGCACGCGCCTCGACCTGTTGAATGGCACCGATCCCGCTGCGTTTGACGGAACGCTTGAGCTCGCACCCTTCGAGAGCTGCTTCGTTGCCTTGGAGACGGACGACGAGCTTGAGTCCAGGGACGACGCGGACATGAGCTCGAGCGATGCGCTCGCCCTCGACATCAACGGCCCTTGGACCGTCGCTCTCTCCCCTGCCGGCGGCGGAACCTTTGGCGCCCCGCAGGAACTCGAGCACTTGTGCGATCTCACAGCCGAGCGATTCCCCAATGAATGCGGGACGTTCCGCTATCGCACGTTGTTCGAGCTGGCGATCGACCTTGCCGATGCCACAATCGACCTGGGAGATGTCTACGAAGTCGCGACACTTACGCTCGACGGACACCCACTCGGCACACGCATCTGTCCACCCTATCGCTTTGCCATCGATCCTCTTGCTGCCGGCACGCACGAACTCACCGTCGACGTCATCAACACGCTCGATCATGCGATTCCCGACATCTTCGCCCTCACCGAACCCGTCGCCCCGAGCGGCATCCTCGGTCCCGTTACCCTTTGCGGGCAAAACCTGCCAAAATAAACCTGCCCCTTTTTGGCAGGTTTGTTGAGTGTGGGAGTTCGCATGGATATCAAACGTAAGATCACCGAAGCGCAGGGCCTCACCCCTACCGAGCAACAACTCGGCATTGCGGCCCTAGCCATCGGCGAGGACATCCGCGGGCTTTCCATTAAGGAATTTGCCGCACGCACCAACGTTTCGGTCGCGAGCGTGCACCGTTTTTGCAAAAGGCTCGGCCTCGAGGGATTCAAAGACCTCAAGGTCGAGCTCATCCGTCAGGCGACCGAGGCGGGAAACCGCCGCGACGTGGACATCAACTTTCCCTTCGATGCCACCTCCACCCCTGCGCAGGTGATGGAGCGCATGGAGGGGCTCTACCAGACCACGCTGGCCGAAACGCAGGAGCTGCTCGACCCCACACAGCTTGACCACGCCGCCAAGCTCATCGCGAACGCCCGACAGGTCGACATCTACACGGGCTCGCACAACCTCTATCCAGCGGGAATGTTCCACGATCGTCTGCTTTCCGCCGGTAAGTGCGCGACGTGCTACGGCGGCGTCGAGGCCCAGGTGCGCACGGCGCTCACCTCGGGCCCCGACCATGTGGCAATCGTCATTTCCTACAGCGGCCTTGCCCCCAACTTCAAGGAAATCTTGCCGATCCTCAGTAGTCGGCATGTCCCGGTCATCGTCATCGGCACACCATACTGCGCCCGCATTCACCCCGGCTTTGCCGCCTATCTCATGGTGAGCGACCACGAGAGCATGACGCACCGCATCACGCAGTTTGCCAGCCACATCGCCGTGCAGTACGTGCTCGATTCGCTCTATAGCAGCTACTTTGCCAAAGATTACGCCCGCTGCTCCGAGTTCCTCGAGCGATTGTTTCCCTACACCCGCCTGCCCGGGCTTAAGTAGCGACGAGCGAGGATTTTTGGACACTCGAATAACGAGCGTGGATAATCTCCCACTTTGAGCCCTCACACAGGCCAAAAACGGGAGATTATCCACGCTCATTTCTGACTAGCCATTTAAGAACGTCCCCAATGACTACCTATCCGGAGCAAAACAACGCCGCAAGTAGAGGACGGACGGCGCGCAGCGTCAACCGGTTACGGCGTTTGGTAAAACGCCGTAACTAACGTACTCCGTACTGCTCGTAGTAGGCGTCGATGGCGGCCTTGAGCTCGTCATCGATGACGAGCTTGCCGTCGATCTCGTGGTTGTAGAGGGTCTCGACGACCTCGGCCATGGAAACGATGCTCGCGACGGGGAAACCGTACTTGGCCTCGATCTCCTTCTGTGCGGTGGTCACGCCGCCCTTGCCGACCTCCATGCGGTTGAGGGACACGATCAGGCCCTTGATTTCGACGTCGGCAGCAGCCTTAACCTTGGGATAGGTCTCGTCGATGGACTTGCCGCTGGTGGTGACGTCCTCGACCATGATCACACGGTCGCCGTCCTGGGGCTCATAGCCCAGCAGGTTGCCCTTATCGGCACCGTGGTCCTTAGCCTCCTTGCGGTCGCAGCAGTACTTGACCTCCTTGCCGTACAGCTCGTGGTAGGCAATGGCGGTCACGACGGCCAGCGGAATGCCCTTGTAGGCCGGCCCAAACAGGACATCAAAGTCGTCGCCAAAGTTATCGTGAATGGCCTGGGCGTAATACTCTCCCAGCTTCTTGAGCTGATAGCCCGTCACGTAAGCGCCGGCGTTCATAAAGAACGGGGACTGACGACCGCTCTTGAGCGTAAAGCTGCCGAACTTAAGGACGTCGGACTCGACCATAAACTTGATGAACTCTTGCTTGTAAGCCTCCATGCGGGCTCCTCTCGTAATCGCGTACGTGCCCTCCAGTTTAGCGCAGGCAGGGCGTCGGTGCGGGCGCGCTTTGAGGCCACGTCATTCTGTAAAGGCCTTTTCGGGATCAATGGTTTTTCCAAACAATGGGGTTGACGCGGCAAACTCCTCGTCAAGAAGCGAGCGACGTTAGCAAAGCACCGCTACATTGCCCGCCACGGCGAGCTGCTGTGACGCCCGAGCTGCGACGCGCAACCCATCAGGCGGTCAAAAAGTCCCGCTTCAAATTAAACCGCCCCCCATTTCCCGTGTTAAGGAAATGGGGGGGGCGGTTCGCGCCGGCCTTTATCTTTTTTGACAGCCTCGTTTGGCTCGCGCTACAGCAGGCGCATGGCCTCCTGGACAGCACCGTAAAGGTTGGCGTCGTTGCCGAGCTCGGCCGCCTTTATCTGCGGCACAGGAATGCCGGCAAGGGTCCCTTCGTAACTCGCGAGGGCCAGCGGCATCTGCGCACGCAGGGCATCGACGAGCTCGGGATGGCACGAGATGCCGCCTGCGATCACAAAGACCTCGGGGTCGAGCACGGCCTGCAGGTTGATGAGTTGTCCGTCAAAGGCGCGAGCGTAGCGGTCGAGCGCGCGCTGCGCCGCCTTGTCGCCATCCGCGATCCACTCAAAGACGCGGCGGCCGTCCACCGGAGAACCCTCAGGCAGGCCCTTCTCGGCAACGGCAGCATCGCGGAGCGCACGCCAACCGCCCGAATCGGCAAAGGAGTTTCCCATGTTCGCGGCAGTCGTGACATCGTTGCGCATGAAGCTGAACTCGCCTGCAAAGCAGTGCGCGCCGCGCAGGACCTTGCCGTCGATGACGATACCGCCGCCGATGCCCGTGCCAATAGCGAGCACCACGCCAAAACGCGTCCCGCGCAGGGCGCCAGCCGCATACTCACCGAGCGCACAGCACTTACCGTCGTTATTGACGGCGACCGGCACCCCCAGCGCCTCGCGCATAAGCTTTCCCAGCGGGCAACCGTCCATAAACGTGAGCGCACCGCCGCGATGGATCGTTCCCGTGACGTCTCCCTCGTAGATACCGCCGGGTGCGCTCACGCCTACGGCGCTCACGCGCTCACAGTACGGCTCGACGAGCCCGATCAGCGCCGAAACCGTCTCCTCAGCCGTGGTAAAGCCCGTCGGCAGGCTCCCACGCTCGCGGATGGAAAAATCCTCGCCCAGCACAGCCCATTTAACGGCCGTACCGCCCACATCGATTCCAAAGAACTCCTGCATATTCGCTCCTCACGCGCCATAGCCCCGGACGTGCATCGCCGCGACCACCACAGGAGCTGCCCCCTTATGATGGTCATGCAGCAAATCGCGCCCGGAGCCGATTATCTCCCTGTTTTACGCCGCTACTTTGGTCAGACGAAGCGACATACATTGTTCACTAGGGAGGTCAATGCGGAACTTGCCCTCAAAGGTTCCGGGAAGCTCCTCCTCCGTCATATCCCATGTGTCCACGACACTCACCTTGTAACGAGCGCCCGCCTTGCCCTCAAACTCACGAGACCACTCATTTAAGTACCACTCATTTAAGTACGTCCCCAATGAGTGCGACGGAATGCAAGGGACTGGGCTGTAAATGTTGGAGAAGAGCCGTTAGCGCCCGGGGGCCAGGATCACCAGAGCGTCGTGCTCAAAGGGATGCTGAGCCACGCGCACGGTGCCGTCACCGTTGTCGCGGACGGGCAGTCTGGCAATGCGCTTGTCCTCCATGTCGAGGGCCGTCGCCGTCCAGCCGCGCGCGCCGTCGAGCTTAAACTTGAGCGCCGTGGTGCGCGGCAGGTACGTGACGACGCGATCGCCAACGCGCGCCACACGAATGGCCTCGCGCGCGTCGTCGAGCAGCTCCTGCGCCGGAACCACGGCAAGCGCGTCGTCGGCAGCCGTGGCACCCAGGCCGGCAAGCACATGCTCGATCGCGCCAAAGTCCCACACGCCCGCAAACTGCAGGCACTCCTGCCAGCGGAAGGGCATATCAAAGCCCTCGCCCAGGACCGAACCCTGGCTGCGCGACGTCTGCCAGTTCCAAACGCCGTGTGCGCCGTAGGTCACGCCGGCGCTCGCGCCGGCAAGGATCGACGACCACACGCTCGCGCGACAATCCTGCGCGGTGAAGCGCCAGTACACGTTGCGCGAGGCACCCATCTGCTCGTAACAGGGCTCGGAGTTGACCATCGGCTTTTTGGGATAGTTGGCGATAAAGTCCTGCGGCAAGTGCCAGGCCTCGGGCTGGCCCTCGTAGTTGTGGCCGGGCTGGAACATGTAAAAGTCCAGACGGTCCAGGTACTGTGCCGGAATGGTACGGTTGCCGCGGTTGATATGCATGGTGCGCAGCGCCTCGGGCGCGCGCTTGACGACTTCGTCGAGGGCATCCTCGTAATAGGCAATCGCCTCGTCACCGGCAAAGTCGGTATCGCCCGTCACCACGTAAACGGGGTCGAACTCGCCCAGGTTCTCGACGACGCGGGCAACGTGGGCACGGACCTCCTCGCGCGGCATAGCCTCGGCGCCGCAACGCTCGGCAATCTTGGCGCCCCAGGTGCCGGGCACGTAGTTGCACCACATAAGCACGAGTGCCGGACGAATGCCGTGCTCGACGGCAGCGCGGCACATGGCGGCGGCGCGATCCCAGTACGCCTGGTTGGGGCGGGACCAATCAAAATGCACGCCGTCCTCGCTGGCATAGGGCCAAATGCCCAGATCGGGGCAGCAGCGATCCCACTGCGGCAGTGTGTTGATCTGCAGCACGTTCATGCCCTGCTCGGCGCGACGGGTCAGATAGTAGTCCCAATCGGCCTCGGTAATGCTCGTAAACGCGCTCCAGCACGTATCGGCAAACCAAAAGAACGGTTTGCCCTCGCACAAAAAGCCGTCCTGGCGACCGTTAACGGTCAGCTTTCCCAAACTCATCTGCATGTCCTTTCGTCTGATAAAGGAGTTGCGAACCGGCAGATTCTTTCGCGGTAACCCCGCGCGAAAGCACCTGGCGCTTAGCAAGCCCCGGCGAGTAGGCGCCACGCGCCCCAATCAGTCTACCTTGTAAGAAGGGCCCCGCCGGGCTTGCGCCTGACGAGGCCCTGTCGTGTAGGTAAGGTCGTATGCGTCCGAATGGTTTGCCCTTAGGCCTCCATCTCGGCGAGCTCCTCCTTGGAGAAGCCAGTGGCAAAGACGACGGCGGCGGCGATGACAAAGGAGATTGCCATACCGACGATAGCCCAGACGGTGTTCATCTGGCCACCCTGCAGGTAGTTGGTGAAGACCAGGAAGTTGGAGGCGCCGCCGGCCAGGTAGTAGGTAACACCCATGAGGCCGGAGAACACAGCGCCGATGGCACCGCCGATGAACATGCCGAGCATGGTGCGACGGAAGCGCATGAGGATACCGAAGAGCGCGGGCTCGGTGACGCCACCGGCGATAGCGGAGATGACGTAACCCAGGGCAAGACCCTTCTCGTCGGGGTTCTTCATCTTGAGGAAGGCACCGAAGGCGCAACCCCAGACAGCGGCCATAGCGCAGTTGGTGGAAACGAAGACGAAGGGATCGTAGCCGGCGGCGATGATCTGAACCTGAGCGAGCAGGATGACGGGCATGTGCATGCCGCAGACCACGAAGAGCTGCCAGAAGGCGCCGAGGATGGCCATAACGATCAGGATGCCGATACCGCCAAGGTCAGCAAGACCAAAGAGGGCGCTGGCGATGAGGTTGCCGATCTCGTTGCCGATCGGTGCAAGGACGATGAAGGCGATGGGAATGGTGACGATCATGGTGCAAAACGGCGTGAAGACCGTGGACAGCACGTCGGGCATGACCTTCTTAAAGAACTTCTCAACAAAGTACAGGACGGGCACCGAGAGGATGATCGGCAGGACGGACTGCTGGTAGTTGGCAGCGGCGATCTGGATGCCGTAGACGGAGATGATTCCGCCACCCTCCTGAGTCGCGACACTCACGACGGACGGGGCCATGAGAGCGCCGCCGAGGAGCATGCCCAGAACTGGAGAGGCGCCGAGCTTCTTAGCAGCGGCATAGCCCAGGTAGATGGGGATAAAGGTAAACGTGGCCTCGTACAGGGTGGTGTAGAGGAACGTGTAGGTCGGATCGGTATCGGAGAGAACGCCGAGCATGGTGGGGCCGAGGACCGCGGCGATGGTGCGGAACAGACCGCCGGCCATGAGCAGCGGGATGAGCTGGGTCATGGAGCCGGACAGATAGTCGAGGATGATATTGGGCAGGTTCTTGAGCTCGAACTTCTCCTTAGGAGCGTCGAGGTTCTCGTCGACCGCAGCACCCTGCTTGACGCCGGACATGGCGACGAACTCGGCGAGCACCTTGGGCACGTTCTGTCCGATGATGACCTGGAGCTGGCTGCCGGCGAACTGGCAACCCAGAACACCCTTGACCTTCTTGATCTTCTCCACGTCGGCCTTGCTGTTATCCTTGAGCGTCAGACGCAGGCGCGTCATGCAGTTGGTGGCGACGGCAACATTCTCCGCACCGCCCACGAGCTCGAGGACATCGGTGGCAATCTGCTTGTTATCTACTGCCATGGGACCCCTCCCCATATCATCGTGTGCCTACCCGTTTGGACGTAGGCACGCCTTTGGCCCGGCGACTATAACCCCTTACGGCTGCCGAGCCCCTGGATACGCTGTCGTAAACAAGGTGTTTACTGAACGTTTACGGGCTTTAGTTTACACGGAGCGCCGAATTTATGGCAATTTTGCCGTCTACAGTCCGGTGAACGGTAGGAAATCGGGGGTGAACGTATTTGAATGGCGGGAGATGGTCTCTTTAACCCTCTATTGATATATAGCCATTTACGTGGGATTTTATTTTGATGCACACCTCACTGATCTGTTAACTCATCAACAGAATCCCTGCTAGAAGCCAGTAAACATATGTTTAGTAGTTCACGACGTGTTCAATTTTGCCGTTTACCGAGTTCATCTGGTTATTCTTCAATTCTAGATTACACTAAACATGTTTAGTTTGTATTGCCGCAGATGCCAGGCATTCGCGGCACAAGGGAGGCAGCTCATGGAACTCAAATCGTGTACCTACGCAACCGTCACCACCTTGGGCGACTTTGGCCCCTGGATCAGCAAGGTCGTACTCGACCTGCCCTGCACCGTACGCGCCAACGACATCGACGCGAACACCTTCCATATATATGTAGAGCGTCATGAGCGCACGGGCGAGGTCCTGATGCGCAAGGAGCGCGGCGCCGACCATGCCGCACCCTCCGTGGGTTACATCAACGTTCTCGCCGCGCATCCATGCGACAAGAACGGCCATGAGCTTGCCGTGGGCACCCATGTGGCACTCGAGGTCGCCGAGCAGCGCCTGACCAAAAAGATCGAAGGCGGCGTCATGGGCTCGCGCATGCTCGATGACCAGCTGCGCATCACGCAGCTCGCGGCTCTTCCCGGCAATGACGGCGACGACCCCACCTGCGGCCTGGTCTTCGATACCTGTCGCGGCGACATCTGCCCCGCGCTCAAGGGCTGGAGCAATGCCGTGCAAAAGACCGCCGTCGACGGCATCGCGCTCGAGTACGGCTTCTTTGAGCCCAGCTTTAAGGCAGAGGACTCGGCCTGCTTCAATCCCTTCGCGCCCGAGGCCACGGTCGTGCCCCAAAAGGCCCCGCTCGTGGTGTACCTGCACGGCGCCGGCGAGGGAAAGGGTGCCACGCAGGGCGAAGGTGCCACGCGCGCCTATATCGGCAACCGTGTGACAGCCATTAGCCAGGCGCAAATCCAGCGCTACTTTGGCGGCTTTGCCTGGGTGCTCGTGCCGCAGTCTCCGACGTTTTGGATGGATAACGGCGTCGAGCAGCTCGGTCGCTCCAACCAGAGCATCTACTCCCCCGTGCTCAAGGCGCTCATCGACGAGTTTGTCGCCGAGCACGCCGACCGCATCGACACCGACCGCATCGTGGTCGCCGGCCTTTCCAACGGCGGCTTTATGACCCTGCGCCTGTGCGCCGACTACCCCGATTTCTTCGCCGCGGGCCTTCCCTGCTGTGCCCCGTGGTACAACGCCACGGACGAGGACGTAGCCGCACTCGCCAAGACGCCGCTGTGGTTTACGCACTCCAAAGGTGACGAGCTCGTGTCGCCGCAGCAGACCGTGCTGCCGCTGTTCGCGCGCTTGCAAGAGGCCGGTGCCAACGTGCACCTCACCTACTTTAGCCATGTCGAGGACCTGACCGGCGTGTATCGCGAGGCCGACGGCTCGGCCAAGAAGACGTTCAACCACGGCGTGTGGATCCACCAATTCAACGACCTGTGTTATCAAGACTTCGACGGGGGCAACGTACTCATCGACGGCGAGCCGGTGGGCTGCTGGGAGTGGTCGGCCAGGGTCAAACGGTAATCCATCCCGGTGCGGGGACCGGGTGCTAGTTTTGCAAACGTCCTCGGGCATGCATGGGGCGGCGCCTTGCGCTTCGCGCTGCGCCGTCCCATGCCCCCTGCGGAATGTTTGCAAAACTAGCACCCGGTCCCCGCTGCGTTGCCATTGTCGTTGGCCCTGGCCGGCCGCCTCTAGCGGGCCGCCGGGTTGACGGCGATGGGGGCGTGGTTCCCGTCTTGCCTTGCGCGTAACTGGCTGAAATTATTTTGGTTGGAGCTTTGCTTATGTCTCAGAATTTGACACGGGTGATTGTTACTACCGATATGGAAGTCGACGATATGAACTCGCTCGTTCATTTGGCCCTGTATCTTAACTTGCTTGATGTGCAGGCCGTGGTGTATACGGCTTCGCAGTATCACTTTCTTGGCGATGACGTGCATACGCTGGGCGAAGTGAATCCGCATTGGCGGACCAAGGGGCGTCGTTCTTATGAGTGGCCCATTGTGCCGCATGAGCCCGATCCGCTAGCCGGCGAGCTTCGCGAGTATCGGCCGTTTCCCGAGCATTGGATCGAAAGTCTTTGGAGCAATGAGTACGCCCAGGCTTGGCCGCAGCTGCAGGCGAATGCGGACGCTGCCGGTGAGCCGCCGTTTCCCACGCCCGCCCAGATGATCGAGCGCACCTTTGTGGGAAATGTTGCCTTTGAGGGTGATGTGACTGAAGAGACTGAAGGGTCGCGCGTCATCGCCGACGCCATCATGGACGATGACCCTCGCACGCTGTGGCTGCTCAGCTGGGGTGGCATGAATACTATCGTTCGCGCCCTCATGAGCATTGCCGAGCGTTATCGCGCCACGCCCGAATGGTCTGCCGTGCAGCAGCGAGTCTATCGGAAGGTGCGCGTGATGGGCGTTGCCGATGGCGTAGGACAGGACAACTCATGGCTCGACCATGGGCGCGAGCTCTTTCCCGAGCTCGTCTTTTGGCGCGTGCCCTATATGTATGGCGGCTATGTCGACGCCAAGATGGCTCAGCCCGATACGCTACCACTGTTTAAGGCTCCTTGGCCTGAGCAGAATCTCACGCAGGGCAACGGCCCCCTCATGGCACGCTATATGCTCTACGGCGACGGTAAGGTCTACGAAAACGAGCCCGAACGCTTTCAGTTTGGCAAGCATGCCCGTCTGGATTGGGGCCTAGAAGGCGTGCCCGCGATGCAGTTTGAGCGCGGCGACTTTATGGCCGAAGGCGATAGCATGACCTATATTCCGCTGCTGCCGTTTGGCCTGCGCGGCATCGATGACCGCGGCTTCGATACGCTGCTGGGCCGCATGTTTCTTGATGGACACCCCGATGCGAGCGTACCCGCCACCTTTGCCACCATCGGCACGCCCTCAGGCGACAACCCCAATCCCTATCTGCGCGCCTATCAGGAAGACTTTGCCGCCCGCGCGCAATGGTGCGCCCATGCGCCGGCAGTCTGCTCGCATCCGGCACATGTTGTCGAGGTCACGGCCGACCGCAACGCCGCAGCCGGCGAGCGTGTCGACCTTACAGCGACCATCGTCGACCCCGACGACAGGGGCTTCGATGCACATTGGGATGTGGCCGTAGACCCATCGAGCTATGCAGGCGTCCAGGATCTGTCGATGTGGCAAAAATGCACGGTGGACACCGCTTTCATCGTGCCCTCCGACGCACGACCCGGCGACCGCTTCGTGCTCACCCTCGCCGTACAGACGCGCGCCGAGCGCCCCTGCACCCGCTACGCCCAGGTCGCCCTGACCGTGGCATAGCAAGGACGGCACCACTATTCGACAAAGAGTGTCCCCCAGGCGCCAAACGAGCGAGGATTTTTGGACGCCCAAATGACGAGAGTGGATAATCTCCCACTTTGAGCCCACAAACGGGCCAAAAACGGGAGATTATCCACTCTCATTCTACGGGTACTCATTGGGGACGTACTTAAATGAGTACCCACTCATTTAAGTACGTCCCCAATGAGTGCTCCAATGACTAGTCAAAAAATGGGCCATGTGTCCCAGTTGTGGAGACTCGTTGAGCCGTCTGGGTATCGTGAAAGATCGCGCACTCCCCCATCATCAAAAGTGACACACGCTACCTGTTGATGGGAGGCAACCATGGGCTTCTTTGACAAGATGTTCGAGAAGAAAGAGTGCGCGATTTGCGGTACCGAGCTGGGACTTTTGGGAAAGACCAAGATCAGCGAAGGCTACCTGTGCAAAGAGTGCGCCGGCAAGCTCTCCCCCTACTTTCGCGGCTATCGCTCCAGCACCGCGGACGATATCCGCGAGCAACTCGCCTACCGCGAGGCCAACGCCGAGCGCCTGGCCTCGTTCAACCCCACGCGCACGCTCTCTGCCGGGCGCACCAACATCATGCTCGATGAGGACGCGGGCCTGCTGATCATCACCTCGCAGAGCCGCTGGCGCGACGCCAATCCCGACATCATCGAGTTCTCACAGGTACTCGGCTGCGATATGGACATCGACGAGCATCGCACCGAGATCTATCGCGAGACCAAGGACGGCGAGCGTGAGAGCTACAACCCGCCGCGCTATGACCTGGATTACGACTTTAATCTGACCATCCACGTCAACACGCCGTACTTTACCGAGATCAACCTGCGCGTGAACGACTCCACCATCGACCAGCGCGGTTCCATCGAGTACCGCGAGGCCAAGCGCCAGGCAACCGAGGTCCGCGACGCGCTGGTGCAGCTGCGTCAGGAAACGCGCGACAGCGTCGTGGCCGCTAAGGCCCCCAAGACCGCGGTCACCTGCCCCTTCTGCGGAGCCACCACCATTCCCGATGCCAGCGGGCGCTGCGAATACTGCGGCGGCGCAATCGGCGCATAGCCCCCGGCAGCGAAAGGACCGATCATGGCCTTCGAGAGCGTCAACTATCAGTGCCCCGCGTGTGGCGGCCCCCTTCACTTTGCCAGTGCCGAGCAAAAGCTCGTCTGCGACTACTGCGATTCGCGTTTTGAAGTCGAAGAAGTCGAGGCCCTCTATCGCGAGCGCCAGGACAAGGCAGATGCCAAAGCCGATGCCGCAGCCGCAGCTCCCAAACCTGCTGTCGACGATGCCGTGCAGGAGCTGGCCCAAAACGCCGGCTACATCTGCTCGTCGTGCGGCGCCGAGCTGGTCTCGGACGGCACCGTCGCCGTTACCACCTGTCCATACTGCGGCAACTCCGCCGTGGCACCCGGCCAGCTCTCGGGCGATTTCTCACCCGACCTGGTGATCCCGTTTAAACTCGGACGCGACGATGTCATGACCGCGCTCAAGGAACACTACAAGGGCAAGATCCTGCTGCCCAAGAGCTTTGTCACCGGCAACCACATCGACGAGGTCCAAGGTGTCTACGTGCCGTTTTTGCTCTACGGCGCCCGCGTTGACGGCGAAGTGTACTTTGACGCGACCAACGAGACCGTGACCGAGGAATCCGACCGCACCGTCACGACCACCGATCACTACGATGCCTACCGTAAGGGCAATATCTCGTTTGAGCGCGTGCCCGTCGACGGATCGTCCAAGATGCCCGACGGCCACATGGACGCCATCGAGCCGTTTGACTACGACGCGCTGCGCCCGTTCTCGGTCGCTTATATGCCCGGCTACATCGCCAACCGCTATGACGAGGATTGCGAAACCTGCAAGGCGCGTGCCGAGCATCGTATGGAAGAAAGTACGATTTCGGCCCTACGCGAGACCGTCGTCGACGAATATGACGACGCCACGGTCGAAAGCAAGCAGCTCGACTACACCTGGGAAGAAAGCGATTATGCCCTGTTCCCCGTGTGGATGCTTTCCACCTCGTGGAACGGCAAGAGCTACCTGTTTGCCATGAACGGCCAGACCGGCCGCTTGGTCGGCGAGCTTCCCTGCTCCAAGCCCAAGCTCGCTATCGCCTCGGTGCTGTTCTTTGTGATTGGATTTGTCCTCTCCCAGATTCTCTTTATGGGCGAGAACGCCTTCGATCCGGACTACCTCGCCTTTGATGTCGAGGGCATCCTCATCAACATCGTTGCGCCGCTGATCATCGTGATCATCGCAGACGTGCTGCTGGTGGGCCAGCTCAAGACGGCCAACGAGGCCACCCACGCCGATTACTACTGCGGCGAGCTCGACCTGACCGAGAAGCACGACACTTTCAGCCATACCGAGACCTCGGTCGTCATGAAGGACAACAAGGACGATTAACCATTCTGACCAATACCACCCGGCCTTTGACGAGAAAGGAAGATCACCATGGGACTCTTGAAAGCTGGATTGGGTGCTGCCGGCGGCGTCATGGCCGACCAGTGGAAGGAATTTATCTATTGCGAATCGATGCCCGCTGACGTCTTGGCCTGCAAGGGCAGCAAGCGCACCGGCGGTCGCAGCTCCAACACGCGCGGCGAGGACAACGTCATCTCCAACGGCTCGGTCATCGCCGTCAACGACGGCCAGGGCATGCTCGTGGTGCAAAACGGCAAGATCATCGAGGTCGCGCTGGAGCCCGGTGAGTTTGTCTTCGATACCGGCAGCGAGCCGAGCGTCTTTAGCGGCAACCTGGGCGATTCCATCAAGGAAACCTTCGCCAATATCGGCAGCCGTTTTACCTTTGGCGGCGACGCGGGCAAGGACCAGCGCGTCTACTTTATCAACACCAAGGAGATCATCGGCAACAAGTACGGCACCGCCTCGCCCGTGCCCTTCCGCGTGGTCGACAACAACATCGGCCTGGACGTCGACATCTCCGTGCGCTGCAACGGCGAGTATTCGTACCGCATCACCAACCCACTGCTGTTCTACACCAACGTATGCGGCAACGTGACCGATAGCTACACGCGCGATAAGATCGACAGCCAGCTTAAGTCCGAGCTGCTCACCGCCCTGCAGCCCGCCTTTGCCAAGATCTCGGAGATGGGCATCCGCTACAGCGCCATCCCCGGCCACACCACCGAGCTCGCCCGCGCGCTCAACGAGGTCCTCTCTGCCGACTGGCGTGACCTGCGCGGTGTCGAGATCGTGAGCTTTGGCGTCAACTCCATCGCCGCCTCGCAAGAAGACGAGCAGATGATCAAGGACCTGCAGAAGGCCGCGGTCATGCGCGATCCCACCATGGCAGCCGCCAACATCGCCAGCGCCCAGAGCGACGCAATGCGCGCGGCAGCAGCCAATCCCAACGGTGCGATGGCAGGCTTTATGGGCATGGGTATGGCGGGTGGCATGGGCGGCATGAACGCCAGCCAGCTGTTCGCCGCCGGCCAGGCACAGCAGCAGGCTGCCCCACAGCCGGCTCCGGCACCCGCTCCCGCACCGGCTCCTGCCGCTGCCCCCGCGGCCGGCACATGGACCTGCAGCTGCGGCGCCACCAACACCGGCAAGTTCTGCTCCGAGTGCGGCAGTCCCGCACCCGCCCCAGCACCGGCCAAGTGGTTCTGCCCCAACTGCGGCAGCGAAAACGGCGGCAAGTTCTGCAGCAACTGCGGAACGCCCAGGCCCTAGCCCCTCTATCTGGTAATTGGCGGGGGATCCGCCACCCCCGCATTTGCTTCTATGGGTTTCGTTCGATAAAGGAGGACACCATGAAGACAACGTTCAAAAAGTCCGTACTCGCATTTCTGACATGCGTCCTTGCGCTCGCCTTTGCCCTGACGGGCTGCAGCGGCGGCGGCAAAGACCCCAAGGCCAACTTCGTCGGCAGCTGGGAACTCTCGGGTGGAACCCTGGAGGGCGAAGAACTGACCGATGAGTACATGAAGATGCTCGAGGATTGGGGTGTGCACTGCGTCCTGATTCTCGATGAGGACGGTACAGGTGCCCTCGACCTGTTCCTTGAAGTCGTCGACCTTAAATGGGAGGCAAAGGACGCCACCACCGTAACCATCACCGCCGAAGACGAGTCGCATGACATGAAGCTCAAGGACGGCAAACTCATCCTCGAAGAGGATGACGGCAATCTTGTCTTTAGCAAGTCCGACAAGGACCTGTCCGGCACGGTGAAGAAGGATCGCGAGGCGGCCGAGAAGGAAGAAGAGATCGACGAGGCCGTCGAAGACGACGACGTCCAGAAGATTGAAATCTCCCCCGCCGTCACCGTTGCCGATGACGACCTGTGCACCATCACCATCACCGAGAAGTTCAAGGACGAGTGGGGCGACATCGGTTTTGTCGTCAACATCACCAACAAGAGCGACAAGGACCTGACCTTCTACGCTCCTTCCGGCAAGACCAACGTCAACGGCACCATGAAGGAACCCTGGTTCTCGGCTCACCTGATGCCCGGCACCAACGCCACTGAGGAATTCACGTTCTCGAACGGCACGCTCGATAGCCTTGACGATCTGGTCAATACGACCATCGGCATCGACGCCTACCTGACCGATTCCTACGAGGACGTTGCCTCCTACAGCGCAACCATCGCGTAGCGGCACGTAACATCAGCCGCGGATTGGCGGACACATCCGCGCATATGCCAGGCGGGGCCGCAGGAGATAATCCTGCGACCCCGCCACTTCATGCCAACAGCACTGCCCATACAAGCAGACCGCCCGCCGTTTTTAGATGCGAAACGGCGGGCGGTCTATCTTTACGGCGCCAGAACGCGGATGAGCGCGTCGATTACGGGCGTTCCATGTTGGGAACGATGCTGCCCTCGGTCACCGCATGTACGGCCAGGCGCATGATGTTGTCGTAGCCGGTCTTGCTCAGGATCTCCGAAATGCGGCGCTTGATGGTGCCCTCACTCATAAACAGCTCGGCCGCAATCTCGCGACGGCTCTTGCCCTCGCAGGCGAGGCGCAAAATCGACAGCTCGACATCGTCGAGTGCCGCCGTGCCCGAAAAAATGCTCTCGGGCGGCTTGGGAAACGTGCAATAGCCCGCCAGCGTGGAGCGCATCACGGCGAACAGCTCGTCGATACCGACGTTCTTGTACACAAAGCTATCGACGCCCGCCTCGCGGGCCTGATCGACAAAGGTGATCTCGGGCATGCCGGTCATGATAATGATGCGGCACTCGGGCAGCTGCTCCTTGATGCGCGCCGCCGCCACGATGCCGTTTGAATCGTGTTCGGTGCACACGTCCATCAGTATCATGTCCGGGCGCTCCTTGAGCGCGACACCCAAGGCCTCGGAGGCATCGGCGATTGCGGCGACGACGGTCATATCGGGCTGGTCGCCAACGGAGCGCGCCAGGCTCTCGCGCAGAATGGCCTGGTCTTCGACTATAAGGACGCGGATCATGAGCTTCTCCTTTGGGACGTGTCGTTGGCGTTAAGCGGAATGGATACCGCAAGCGTAAAGGGCGGGGCGGCATGGACCTCTAGGCTGCCACCCAGATCTTGCGCGACATGCCTCATACCTGGGATACCCGTTCCCTCGCGATACGATACGGGGGCCGGGGATCCGTCGTTAGAAATCGTCATGCGCGCGACGGCGCCAGCATCCGCCCCCTCCTGCCACAGACGCACGTGGACCCGATGCGCCTGCGCATGCTTGGTGGCATTGGTCGAGGCCTCGCGGATAATCTGCAAAAATGCGACGGCGACACGCGCGTCCTCAGGCAGCGCACCCTCAACATCGATCTGCACACTCACCAGGCCAAAAGCATGGACGATATCACCCAGCTGCTCTGCAGGCTCGCTGGCACCGCCACTGCGCAAATCGGCGGCGATTGAGCGCAGCAACGGGTCAATCTGCTCGAGCGACTCATCGTCCAGACGCCCCTCCTCCAAATAGCGATGGAGGATGGACAGGCGCTGCCCGATCACGTCGTGCACGCGGGCACGCATGCGCAGGTAGGCCGCATTGTCGGCAACTTTTTTGACTTCTTCGATCTGGGCCTGGAGTTCTTTGCCCGCAAGCTCAAGCAGGTGATTGGCTTGCGCCAGGCGGTCGTGGGCATGCGCATACTCCGTCACATCAAGACCGATAATGCGCTCGAACGAACGGCCCGAAACCATAACACGATCGCGCACAAATAGGCGAATCTCAGCGGGAGAGACCTCGACCACCGCACGCGCCCCACCAAAGCGGTCCAGATTAATCCGCACACGGTTCCTGCTGCTTTCGGGCATTTGCATGCTAAGTTTGCGCAGGTCGTTCCATGTGCTGCTCATGTCACCTAGATCGGTGGGCATATGAAGTTCCACCAGGTTTTTGCGCATGCAGCGGTTCATGAGCAGCGGACGACCCCTCGGGTCCAGATACAGGATGCCCACGGGAATCACGTTGATGGTCTCGATCGTCGAGAACGCGGTAATATCCTCCTGGCGGTTACGGACGTCCATCAAGAGCGCCGCGATGGAACGGAACAGGAAGAACGCTCCCTCTGCAATAAGGACTACGGTCCACGCCGAGCCCATGGCAAAAACCACCGGCGGTGTAACGGCGACAACAAGCAGCAGCTCGACCAGCATGACGGGGCGACGATAGTGCACCATAAGTACCACGCCACAGGCAAAGATCGCGGCATTGAGCCACAACGCTCCGCCCATTGCCCTGGCGCAAACGTCAAGCGGCGCCACCAGATACGAGCCAGACGACGCGAATAAGATGAGCGCCGAAATCATCAGGTGAAGCACAAGGCTCGCCTCGTAGGCGCAAATCACCTTACGGTTATAGGACGAGCGGCGCGATGCGATGAGCGGGACGTGGATCGTCTGCAGACACGCAGCCAGGGCAAAGACAACATCGAGCGCAACGATTTGGGGAAGGATGAGCGAAATCTGCATCGTCACTCACCCGCCCTCGGCATCAAGACGATCATGCGCAGCTGGCCGGGCTCGCCCTCAAGGCGGTATGCCACGTTGCGCCCTTGCAGAGCGCTTTCGAGCTCTTGCGCAGCGGGGGTCTGCGAAAGATCTTCATCATCGTTGGAAAAAAGCGTGGCGCGCAGCTCGACACTGCATCGGTCATGGTCGCCCAAGTGATACATAAGCGCCGGATGGTCGGTGGTGTAGGCAAAAAACGCAAAGTCATACACGCAATCATACAGAGCGCTTACCGTACTGGCGTGCATCGGGCGCCGTATGGCGATAATCGAGGCGCAATCGACATCGATCGTGCGCAGGTCGCTTGCGAGCTCGTTGGCAATGAGCTGAATGCGGTCGCGATCAAAACCGCTCTCCCCGTGCTGTGCCAACGTGAGCGACCCCTTGCGCTTGCAATAGGCGACGAGCATCTTGGCGCGCTGCAGCATGCGGTAACGCTCGTGCGAAGACGCCTCGTCGGTCAACGGCGGCAGCGAGCTCAGCAGGTCGTACATCCCTTCGAGCGCGCGGGCAAGCGCCTGGTCCACGTCTTGGACCAGCAAGGTCTCGGCCTCTTGATCTGCCAGGTGCGTCTTAAGGTCGTAGTCGGCCGTGAGCAGTTCGTTTTGGCGCTGCAGCTCCATGCGACGATGCGCCAGTTCGCGATTGAGCTCGTTGAGCTCCGACACGTCTTGGGCAAGCAGGGCCGATCCGCCCAGCAGTGGAAAGGCACGGTACATTACATCGGGATCGGACGCCACGGCAAAGGCATGGGCGCGGCCGTGCTCCTGGTTCCGCAACTCCTCGCGCACGCCTACCGGCATTAGCTTTGACACTGGCGTGGCATAGACTTCCTGCAGGTCGCGCGTTAGAACTTTGAGGTCGAGCGGCAAGGTGTCGAAGATGCCGGCGATGTCGTGATACGACGGAATGACACCGCAATCGAGACAGATTTCCATCGCCACCACGCACAGGACGCAATAGACGAGCGAAAAGTTGAGCCTCCATGCCCAGGGCACGCGCAGAGCATACGAGATGGCAAAGAATGCGCCACCCAGCAGCACGAGCGCCGCCGTGCCCGAGAAACGCTGGATGCGAAAGGACGAGGACCGACCAACCAGGATAAAAAAGGCCACGAAGTCAAAGGCCGTCCACACGAGCACGGCGAAATAACCCCAGCCGTACGTGTAATCGTTGCTCCAGGTGTCGCTTGTGCGGTCGAAGCGAAAGACCTGCTGGTGAAAATCGTTGGTGAGCACAAATCCGATAAGCAGGATGGCCACAATCCACAGCGCAGCGCAGTAGCGGCGACCCAGGCGGTGTTGCTCCAGGCCCGCAAGGCGCAGACCACACAACTGGTAGAGCAGCGGAATGAGCGTCATGGGCACGTAGTACAGGTACCACAGCACGGTGGCATAGAACGGCGTGAACGACTTGTACTTGAGAATGACTTCGATCATCCACAGGGCGCAGATGGTGGCGATGGCAACAAGGCGGCGGCGCAACACATAGTCCAAACAGCGCAGATAGACCGATACGCCCCAGATTGAAAATATAATTGCGGCGACAAGCAGCGGGAGAGAGCTCGAGTGGACGAGCGCATCCACGACCTCTTCGGACACCCCGCTATAGGCGGGCGCGGCGTTAGAAAGTTTGGGGTCGAAGGCGAACAGCGCCGGCAAGACTGCCAAAAGCATGAGGAACAGCGCGGTAACGGCGCCGGCGATAGCAAAGACGCGGTGACGGTACACCTGATGTGTTATGCCAACAAGGAATCGCGGCATGGCGAAGAGCCTGCCGCCCCTAGGATCCGCTACGGGCGCGGATCGGGCGGCCGCGTGGCCAATATGTCGCTCGCGGGTACCCATAGTGCTTTTAGTGTACCGACAGGTGGGCCCAAAAAGCGGGCCACATGTCCCAAAATCCGCAGACGGCAAGGCGCCCGGCGAGCATTAACTGCTCGCCGGGCGGCTTGGTCAGGAAACTCTGAAGTCGAGTGTCTCAGCTTCCTTAGGAAAGGTCCTCACCATTAGAAGCAATTACCTTCTTGTACCAGTCGAAGCTCTTCTTCTTGGAGCGCTTGAGGGTACCGTTGCCCGCGTCGTCGCGGTCGACGTAGATAAAGCCGTAGCGCTTGGACATCTCGCCCGTCGAGGCACTCACCAGGTCGATGCAGCCCCAGGATGTGTAGCCCATCAGGTCCACGCCGTCCTCGGTCACGGCATCACGCATGGCCTGGATGTGCTGGCGCAGGTAATCGATGCGGTAGTCGTCGTTGATGGAGCCGTCCTCTTCGACAACGTCCTTGGCGCCCAAGCCATTCTCGACCACAAACAGCGGCTTCTGATAGCGGTCGTACATGTCGTTGAGCGTGATGCGGAAGCCCATGGGGTCGATAGCCCAGCCCCACTGGCTCTCCTGCAGGTAGGGGTTCTTGGCACCGGCGAAGGCGTTGCCCTGGGTCCTCTCGACATCGGGGTTGTCGACACCGGCGGAGCAGCGGGTGCTGTAGTAGCTAAAGCTGATAAAGTCGACCGTGTTCTCGGCAAGGACCTGCTTGTCCTCGTCGGTCATCCCCACGTCGATGCCCTCGCGCTCAAACTTCTTGAGTGCCCACGCCGGATAGTAGCCACGGCTCTGAACGTCCACAAAGAAGTAGTTCTGCTGGTTATCGCGCTGTGCGGCGCGTACGTCGCCCGGACGGCAGCTGTAGGGGTAGTAGGTGCCGGCGGCAAGCATGCAGCCGATCATCGCGTCGGGGTCGATCTCGCGGGCGATCTTGGTGGCCCAGGCGCTCGCCACGAGCTCGTTGTGTGCAGCGATGAACTTGGCCTCCTCGCGGTTCTCGCCCTCCTCAAAGACCAGACCGGCGCCCATAAACGGCAGGTGCAGAATCATATTGATCTCGTTGAAGGTGAGCCAATACTTGACCAGGCCCTTGTAGCGGGTGAAGAGCACCGTCGCGAGGTTCTTGTAGAAGTCGATGAGCTTGCGGTTGCGCCAGCCGCCGTACTCCTTGATGAGGTGGATCGGGCAGTCGAAGTGCGTGATGGTCACGAGCGGCTCGATGCCATACTTCTTGCACTCGCGGAACACGTCCTCGTAGAAGGCCAGACCGGCCTCGTTGGGCTCGACCTCGTCACCGTTGGGGAAAATGCGGGTCCACGCCAGGCTCATGCGGAAGGTCTTAAAGCCCATCTCGGCAAAGAGGGCGATGTCCTCCTTGTAGTGGTGATAGAAGTCGATGGCTCCGTGCGCCGGATAATAATGGTCGGCATCGCATTCGAGCATCTTGAGGTCACCGAGGCAGACCGGGAAGCGGTCCTTGCCGTGCGGGACCACGTCCACGTTGGCCAGGCCGCGGCCGTCCACGTCGTAGGCGCCCTCGCACTGGTTGGCAGCCGTCGCGCCGCCCCACAGGAAGTCTTTACGGAAAGCCATGCATCAATCCTTTCACACGCTGTTTGTCGTGTTTTTAGTATCCCCGCAAATAGGGCCTCGCTCAACGACAGCGGCGCAGGCCGACACTTCTTTTCGCGCACAGACGCCCGGCAGCCGCCCCCGTCTGACACTTTTTGATACCCGCCTGCCCAAGCCACCACAAAGGGAACAGACACCTTTATTGTGGCTTGGGCCCGGTTTGTCTCGATCTGTAACAGGTAGACCGCCAAAACCGGGCCTAGCGTTACAGATCGAGATCTTTCGGGCACCCTCTGCGGTTTATCTCGATCTGTAACAGGTAGAGACGATTTAGCCCGCTAGATGTTACAGATCGAGACAAACAGGAAGCCCCTAGTCGCAGGTGATGTCGAGGTTTTTGCCGACGAGGCCCACGTAGCCGCCTTCGGCTGCCTTGGGGCTGTCAGCATGGCAGAGAACCCACTTGTCGGCCTTCCAGTAGCAGTAGCTGTCGCCGGCGGCAGGCATGTCGGCTGCAGCCTCGGGGCGCGGGCCATTGGTGCCCGCCGGCAGCGCCACCATCACCTGGAAGCCACCGTCGTCGACCATGCACGGCGTGTAGTGGAGCGTGGTGTTGAAAACCTCGACGACCTTGCCCGCCGGTACGCGGAACGCCTTGACGCACGCGGTGTCGAGCTTGCCGTCCTCGATCTCCCAGCGATGCGCCACAAGCAGGATAAAGTCGCGGGCGCCCAGGTTGAATTCGCTGGCGCGGTGATACTCCAGGCAGTTGAGGCGCGTGTTGTGGCCGTTGCACCAGCCCAGCTGGAAGGGACGACCGCCAAACATGAGAAAGCCCAGTTTATCGGCATCCTTGACGCCCTCGAGCTCCGGCGCGCTTGCTACGTATTTACTGCCCTCGGGAATGGGCGTGGCAGAGAGCACCTCGAGCACGGGCGACGTAAGCTCGGACGGAACGTCATCCCAAACGTTGCCATAGGATTTGAACTCGGGATCGTTGACAGAGTAGATATGCATGTTCACTCCTGTTCGTAAATGTGACTATACGAACATTCTAAAACAAACATGAGCGATTTTTAACGCTCATCCCGACCACTCAACAAAAAGGCGCCCCCGCATAAGCGAAGGCGCCCAATGCGCGCGTTTTAGGCGATAAAGCCCTTACGCCTGCTGATAATGCAGGTGCTTCTCATCGATATCGGCCAGGTCACGGTCGAGATAGCGGCGTGCGAGCCAGTTTGCCATGGGGAGGTTCTGGTCCAGATAGTTACCGCACTCCTCGGGAGCGGCACCGGGGACATCGCCCTCAAAGCCGGCGACAAACTCGAACAGCTCACGCACGAGCGGCAGGATCTCCTCGCTCGTCACCTCGCCAAACACGACGAGGTAAAAGCCCGTGCGGCAGCCCATGGGACCAAAGTAGACAATGCGGCTCGACCACTCGGCATGGTTGCGAAGGAACGTCGCGCCCAGGTGCTCGATGGTGTGGCACTCGGCCGTGTTCATGACCGGCTCCTTGTTGGGCGTGGTCAGGCGCAGGTCAAACGTGGTGACGGCAGCACCGGTCGACGGATCGCGGTCGATGCGGCTCACATAAACGCCGGGCTCAAGCAGCAGATGATCAACGGAAAAGCTGGCGATGCGCTCCATGGCAGATCCTCTCGATAGTCAAATTGGAACAGGGCTCTTTTAGCTGGTTCGAATGGTCGCACCAATCATACCAGTCAAAAAAGCCCCGTCCCAAATAAGCTACCTGGGACGGGGATCGATGGGTTTTTAATCCCCGTCCCAGAAAAATCATGCTAGGCAGTGTACGAGATGGTGGCGGCTACGGCGTGGCGCCAGCCGGCGATCTTTTTGGCGCGCTCGTCGGCGGGCATGGCAGGCTCCACGATGCCGCGGGCCCCATAGACGTCGACGACATCGCGCGTGTACATGCCCAGCGCAATGCCGCAGGCCCAGGCCGCACCCAGACCGCTCATCTCGTCGTTGCTCGCGATGCGGATGGGCGAGCCAACCAAGTCGCTCTCAAACTGCATCAGGTACGCGTCGCGCGTGGGACCGCCGTCAACACGAAGCTCTGCCAGCGTTGCACCCGAATCCTCGACCATCGCATCGATCACGTCAAAGATTTGATAGGCGATCGACTCGTCGGCGGCCTTCACGAACTCCGCGCGACCCGTGGTGCGCGTCATGCCAAAGACGCAGCCCTCGGCGTCACTCGCCCAGTGCGGCGCGCCCAGACCGGTAAACGCCGGCACAAAGTAGACGCGGCTCGCCGGATTGGCGGCGTAACACAGGTCGGTGACCTCCTCGGGATTATTAATGAGCTCCAGGTCGTCGCGCAGCCACGTCTTGACGGCGCCGGCATAGCTCACGTTGCCCTCGAGCACGTACTCGGTCACGCCGTCCATGCGCCATGCGAGCGAGCTCGAAAGCCCGTGCGAGCTGGCAACGAACTCGTCGCCGACGTTCATCATGACCGAGCTACCGGTGCCATAGGTCGCCTTGGCCATGCCGCGGCTATGGCAGCCCTGCGCAAACAAGGCGGCGTGGCTGTCTCCAAGCACGCCGTGAATGGGCACGGGTGCCGGCAAAAAGCCGCCCAGGTCCGTCATGCCGAACAGGCCATCGGAATCGGTCACCTGCGGCAGGCAGGCCACGTCAACGCCAAAGGCCTCGCACACCGGCTCGCTCCAGCAGCCACGGCGCAGGTCAAAGAGCTGCGTGCGGCTGGCGTTGGACCAGTCGCAGCGGAACTCCGCACCGCCCGTGAGCGTCCAGACCACCCAGGCATCGATGGTGCCCAGGCACAGCTCGCCTGCCGCCGCGGCCTCGGCAGCAGCGGGAACGTTCGCGAGGATCCAGGCCATCTTGCCCGCCGGATAGTAGGGCGAGAGTACCAGACCCGTCGTGTCGCGCACCAGCTCGGCCACACCCTCGCGCGCGGCCAGCTCGTCGCACAGCTCGCGGGCGCGGGCACACTGCCACACGACGGCGTCGCACAGCGACTCGCCCGTCGTGCGCCTCCAGGCAACGGTGGTCTCGCGCTGGTTGGAGATGCCGATGCCGGCGACGTCGGCCGGATCGACCCCGGTCTCCTCCACCACGGCACGCGCCACGGCCAGAACATTGGCGGCAATCTCGGCCGGATCATGGCTCACCCAGCCGGCCTCGTTGACAATCTGGCGGTGCGAGCGATCGGCACGATGAATCAAATGACCGCCCTCGTCCACCAGCAGCGCCTTGGTGCCCTGCGTGGATTGATCGATTCCGATGATGTATTTGCTCATGTACTCTCCCATTCCTTCCGCCAAATCGAAGACGACCCGACGGACAAGGAGCGAGCGGCCGTCAAGTGCCGCAGATTGCCGTGAAAGAGGAGCGCCGCGTACTCTGTGTACGCAAGCGACGGTTTGAACGGCAAGGTGCGGTGCTTGGCGGCCGCGCAGCGTCTGTTTCTACTAGTTGCCGAGGAACTCGGCGACCGTCTTGGCAATGCCTTCGCCGGTGAGGCCGTAGTGCGCAAAGACCTCGGGGCTCGTGCCGGTGATGACCGGCGCGTCGGGCAGGGAGAGGCACTTGACCGGACACGGGCAATGCTCGCCCACCACCTGCGCGACCATAGAGCCCAGGCCGCCGAAGGGGCTGTGCTCCTCGACCGTCACGACGGCGCGCGTGGCACCGGCGGCCTCAATCACGGCCTCGGCGTCAAGCGGCTTGACGCAATACATGTCGAGCACCGTTGCCGAGATGCCCTGCTCGGCCAGCAAATCGGCGGCGTCCACGGCATGGCGGACCATCTCACCGGTGGCGACGAGCGTCACATCAGTGCCGCGGCGCACCCAGGTGGCGCGATCCATCTGGAACGGGCACTCGTCCTCGGTGTACACGTCCTCGACCGGGTTGCGGCCCACGCGGATGTAGGCCGGCTTGTTGTCGGCGACCAGGGCCCGCACGAGCTCGGCGGTCTGGAAGCGGTCGCTCGGCAGATACACGCGCATGTTGGGAATCGCGCTCATGGCGGCGATATCCTGCGCGGAGTGGTGGCTCATGCCCAAGGCGCCGTAGGACACGCCGCCCGAGATGCCGATGAGCTTGACGTTGGTGTTGGAGTACGAGACATCGACCTTGCACTGCTCATACGAGCGCGTGGTCACAAAGGACGCCGGCGAGGCGGCCCAGGCCTTCTTGCCGCACGAGGCCATGCCGGCGGCGATGCCCACCAGGTCCTGCTCGGCAATGCCGACCTCAATGGACTGCTGGGGATACTGATCAAAGAACGGCGTGAGCGACGCGGAGCCGCGGGAGTCGGAGCACAGGACGACGATGTCCTTATCGGTCTTCGCGGCCTCGAGCAGCGTGTCGCAGATAACCTTGCGATTGGCGATCTTGTTAGCCATTGATGGCCTCCTTATGGGCAGCGAAATCGGCGATGATCTGGGCATATTCCTCATCGTTGGGCAGGTGATGATGCCAGGCGGCCTTGTCCTCCATAACGGGCGAGCCATAGCCCTTCACCGTGTTGAGGATGATGACCGTGGGCTTACCCTTGGTCTCGGCGGCCAGCGTCAGCGCGGCGTCGATGGCCTGGACGTCGTTGCCCGGAATGGAGAGCACGTTCCAGCCGAAGGCGGCCCAGCGCTCCTCCTGCGAGTCCTGCTTCATAACGTCCTCGGTGCTGCCGCTGATCTGCAGGCGGTTGCGGTCCACGAGCGCACACAGGTTATCGAGCTGGTAGTTGCCGCCGCTCATGGCGCCCTCCCAGACCGAGCCCTCGGCAAGTTCGCCATCGCCCATGATGGTGTAGACGCGGTAGTCGCGGCCGTCCATCTTGCCGGCGAGCGCCATGCCCACGGCAACGGGCAGGCCGTGGCCCAGCGAGCCGGAGTTCATCTCGATGCCCTTGAGCTTGTTGTTGGGATGGCCGATGTAGGGGCTGCCGAACTTGGAGAAGCGGGCCTTGACGTCGTCGAGGTCAAGATAGCCCTCGTGGCAGAGCACCGCGTAGTAGGCCTCCATGGCATGACCCTTGGAGAGCACGAAGCGGTCGCGGTTGGGATCGTCGACGGTCTCGGGCGAAATGTTGAGGTGGTTGGCGTAGAGGGTCATGAGGGCGTCGATCACCGACATGTCGCCGCCGATGTGACCGCCAGCGCCAGCCATGATGATATCGACGCAATCGCGGCGAAGGTCCCAACGCAGGGACTCAAGCTCTTCGATAGTTGCCATTTCTACTCTCCTCGCAGGTAGGCTTTAACGTCTTCTTCGATGGGGTCGTACAGGTCGGGGGCAATGCCGAGGTACTTGCACGCCTCGTAGAGCACCGGCACCACGTTGGCGTGAATAGCGACGCAGTGGTGGATGTAGGGACCCTCGACAATCTTGGCCTCGAGGCGCTTGAGGTTGTCGACCTCGACCCACAGGTAGGTGCCCATGCCAGCCGGGCCGTCGATACCGCGGGCGTTGCCCAGCAGCAGCGAATACTCGCCGTTGTCGCCGTCAAAGCGGGCAAGGGTGAGGTCGCCGTGCTTGGCCTCGGCCGTCAGCGCGCCAGGGTGATCGAAAGCCAGCGGGTAAGTGAGCTTGGGTTTGACGGCCGCGCAGCTGCAGGGCCAGGGGCCGCAGTGCTGCAGCAGCTCGCCGTTCTCGTTATCGGGATGGCGCACGGTCCAGTCGGCGAACATGCCGCGGTGACGGCCCAGGTCGGCGGCTTCAACCATCAGCGCGGTGATGGCGCCGTGGATATCGGTCTCGCATACGATAGGAATGCCCATCTCGTTGAGGATGGCGTTGGCGGCGCAGGGCATAATGCCCAGCTCGTCCTGCAGAGCGTTCCAGCACTGAATGGCACCGGCGTTGCAGCCATACTTCTCGACCAGGCGCTTCATGGCGATGGCAAGACCGGCGACCGCGGGGACCTTGTCCTCGGGGATGCAGATCTCAAAGCTGTCGTTGATGTGGGCAAGCATGGTGGCCATGGCCTGCTCGTCGGTCTGGGCGTCACGCACGGCCTGGACAAGCTCGGTCATGGGGATGGGCGAAAGCTGGATGTTGAACTTCTCGAGCAGCTCGCCCTCGTTGCACATGGTCGACCAGAAGTCGAACGGACGGGTGGCCATCTGCAGAATACGGGTGTGCTTGAAGGTCTTGACCACGTTGCACACGGCCAGGAAGTCCCAGACGCCGCGCTCGAACTCGGGGTCGGTCAGGCGGCAGTTGGTCATGTAGGTAAAGGGCACCTGGAAGCGGCGCAGGACCTTGCCGGTCGCGAACAGGCCGCACTGGCTGTCGCGCAGGCGCGTGCCATCGGGCTCGGGGCGCTCGTCGCGCGGGCCCCACAGCAGCACGGGCAGGCCGAGCTCGCGGGCAAGGCGAGCGCAAACGTACTCGGTGCCAAAGTTGGCGTGGCACAGCATGATGCCGTCGACGCCCTCGGCGCGGAACTTCTTGACGATAGGCTCGATATGGCTGTCGTCGAACAGCAGGCCCTCGTCATTGATGTCGTCGATATCCACGATGTCGACGCCGATCTCGCGCAGGCGATCAGCCGTAAGGCCGCGATACTTGATCGCGTCCGGCGCGCTAAAGATGCTGCGGCGCGTGGGTACAAAGCCGAGCTTGATCTTGTCCATGTACGTCCTCCCCTAATCACATGTTCAGTAAACAGACGCATGTTTCGTTTTGTTCTGTTTACTAAATGTTTTACTCTTTTGTTTAATAGTCTAGCGCGAAAGTCCCGTAAACGGTAGAGAAATCAGCCTAAACGGTATGTAAACAATCTGAACATACAAGGACAACAAAAAGAGGGCCCCGAAGGACCCTCTCTATCCGCATATGTATGTACGCGAAAACAATACCGCCCTATTCCCGCGAGCACACCGCCCGCGGGGGTAATCTGGCTGCAAGGCCCGTGGTTACGCGCCCATCTTGCGATAGACGTCCACGAGCTCCTTGGCAAGGATGCCAAAGCCCTCGGCACTCATAAGCTGATCTTCGGCATGGACAACCAAAAGATCGATGCTCAGGTTCTCGCCAGCTGCAGTCTGCTGGACAAGGCCACCGTGAGCCGCGTGACCCTCGGCATAGTGCTGCTGGCCCTCGGCGATCTTCGCCTCGGCCTCTTCGAACTTGCCATCACGAGCTAGGTGAATCGCATCGATGTAGCAGCTGCGCGCGCAACCGACGCCCGCAATGATCTGAAAGCTCTGAAGCTGAATCTCTTCTGCCGTCATACCTACAGTCCCATCAGTTCCTTGGCCTGGGCCAGAGCCTTGGCGCCGTCCATCATGCCGTAGATGGCCATGGGGATCACGCCGACCGGTACCTCGGGGCATGCGGCAGAAACCTCGTCCTTGGCATAGCCAACCTGCGGCCCAAGCAGGATGCAGTCGGCATTGCGTCCGATGGTGGCAGCCTCGCTGACGGCGTGGGCGGAGACCTCGCACTCCAGACCCTCGGCGTCGGCAGCCTTCTTGATGTTCTTCATGATGATGCTCGTGGACATGCCACCGGCGCACATAAGAACGATGTTTTTCATTGCAGTTCCTTTCCTGTAACCCCTCACAGGGACTTATATGTTTCGGCAATCAACGCGATCGGCCGAACCTACGAACTTACGGACAACGACCTACTCGGCAGAAGCCTTTGCGGCGGCCTCCTCCTCGAGGGCCTCCTTGTCGGCCATCTTGACAAACGGGATGAACAGCAGGGCAACGGCGAGAATCGCAGCGCAGACAATGACAACCAGACCAGGACCGCCGATGAAGAAGTCGGTGATGGGCAGCGGCACGACGAACGGCATGTTGACCGTCGGGTTATACGCGTTGCCAAGACCCAGCAGCAGACCAATAGCGGCAACGGCGCATGCGACCGGCTTGAGCAGGATGTAGGGGATGAACATATAGGGGTTCATGGCGACGGGCGTACCAAAGATGATGGGCTCGGAGATGTTGAAGATGGCAGGCACCAGAGCGACCTTGGAAAGCGTCTTGTAGCGCTCGGACTTGGCCGTGAGCAGTGCAAGCTCCATGCCCAGGGCGTCAACAGAACCCACGGAGAACATAACGATGAACGGCAAATACGGAAGCGGCTGGCCGGCAAGGTATGCCTCGACGTTGGCCAGAGCGCACGTCGAAACGACCGGCATGTACACGCTCATCAGGACGCTGGGATGTACACCAAAGAAGAACAGCAGGTTGCACAGGATAAAGTAGACGACGACGGCCCACGGGCTGGAGCCCAGGAACATAACGGGTACCGCAATGGTGGAGTTGATGAGGTTAAAGACATCGCCGTAGCTCGTCAGGCCCATGCCCCACTTAAGCAGCGTGGCCGAGGTAAAGATGACGATGGCGCAGAACATCGGGGACAGCGAGTCGTTGACGAACTGCGGAACGGAATCGGGCATGGGGATGGCGATATGCTTCATAAGGAAGTTGAGCGCCTTCGGCACGATCAGTGCCACGAGCAGGGCCACGAACAGACCCGAGCTGCCCAGGTAACGGGTGGTGATGAAGGTCGAGCCGTCCTCGGCATGGCCCAGCGGGATCAACAGGAGCAGAACGCCAATGGACGCAACCGTCGTCGTAAGGCCTTTGTTCTCGAGCACCTTACCGTAGGAGTACGAAACCGAAGCGCACATGTAGATGGCACCGAGGTTCATGGTGACGACCAACACATCGGCAATCGTCGCCGACATGCCAGTGCCGGTAAGGAACGCCTGCAGCGGCGGGATCGGCAGTCCGTTGATGATGGAGAGCAGCGCCACGCCCAGCGTAACGGGCATGGTCGCCATCATGCCGGACATAAGGCCCTTTACGACCTTAAAGCTGCTCACTTTGTGGGCAATGGGGCCCACGTGCTTCTCGAGGAAGCCCTGCATCGAATCGAGAACGCTCATTTCGTGTTCACTGATCCTCTCTAAACGATTCATCTAGCTGTCAAGCGGGAAATTGCGGCCGACTCTTTCCCGCCTATGACCAAGGGAAATATGGTTATGCCTTGAGCTCGAGGACGAGGAGCCAATCCCCAACCTCGGGTTTGTCAGGCAGTGTGATGCTGTCCGTGACGACAGAGACGTTCTCGCCGTCACGGTATGCGCCCGTGCGGGGGTTAAACCATCGGCTTGCATAGGCAGCGCCCGTCGGCACGCCCTCGATAGCAAGCTTTCGGCGCACGGTATCGCCAAAGTACGCGACGATGCGCGAAAGGTCTCGGTTGGCGGTTGCCAGCGGAGCCTTGTTGGCAAACAGGTTGCCCGCATCGGTCGTTTCGTAGGGAGCGAGCTCCCAGAAGTGATTTTCTTCGTAGAAGGAGCGCATATAGCCCATCTGGACTGCACCCTCTCCGTCTACCGCCTGGGCCCACGTAATGCCAAAGCGGTTGAAGATCGCCATAAAGGGATCGAGCTCCTCGGGACTTTCCCACACGTTGTCCCAGATGCCCTGGGCTCCGTAGGTATAGCCGGCGCCGCCCGCCTGCATGCAGATATACGCCACGCGACGCAACATGTCTGCGGTGCACAGGCGCGTACCCATTTCCTCGAGCGTCGAGCAAAACTCGTAGAGTGCCTCGCCCTCGACGAAGGGCTTGTCGTCATGAGCTGCCAGATAGTCAAAGTAGTCGCTCGCCTTGATCAGGTAATCGCCATGACCGGCCTGGTTGAGCGTAAAGTCCATCCAAGCCTCGTCCTGGTAGTAATCGGCAAAGGGGCGCTCGTTGGTATAGTGCGCCGTAGCCAGGTGGCCATAGCCGTCGCGGGCCTCGATCTCCAAGGCGACCTCACGCCATCCGTCGATCAAAGCGGCTCGATCTTCTTTGCCATACCCGGCAACCTCGCCGGCAAGCGTCCAAACCATCGGATATGCGCCATAGCGCGCCACCAGATAGCGGGCAAGGTGCTTTTGATGCTCCACGCCATGATCGCCGCGAATAGAAAACGCCCATGCCTGGCCAAGCGCGTTGACCAAACCGGCATCGGCGACATAGGCCATGCGGCGATCAAGCTCCTGCCGGTAGAAAGCAACATTGGGCAGATCCTCTGCGCCCTTGGGCATACCGCCGTCAATCCAGTAGCGACCATCTGCGCCCATGTCAGAGCGCAAGTTGGTCTGGTAGACGGTAAATCCCTGCTTGGCACGCAGGTCGACCATGCCGCGGAACTGACTCGTCATGCCAGGGTGGTTCGACTTGTCCCAGCTCTCGCGGTAGGCAAACTCCCAGTGGGTGTCGCCGAGCCAAAAAAACGGCGTGCCATCCGAATAGGCAAATAAGTGCGGGTTGTCCGCGACACGGATAAAGCCGTGGCGATACAGGTCGAGGTCGCCCGTGTACGGTACAGCCTCGACGCTGCCCACACGGCCATTTAGACCGGTCTGCTCGGGAGCCTCGATACCATAGTTCCAAGCGCCGAGCTCGGTCGGAGCAAACGAGACGCGGTAGGTGCGGTCGCCGTCCCAGTAGGCCTCGCGGCGGATCACCCTGCCGCTCGGACCGACAAACTCCGCCCAAATCTCAACATCCAAAAACGGGTTGTCGAACGAACAGGCGCTCTCAAACGTCAGAACGACCGGACGCCAGATCTCGGCGACAGCGTCTTGGTTCAACGTCGTATCCATTACAGACCCCTCTCCGGTCTTAATACCTACTAGTTCAGTCCCCGCTCGTTCGCGGACCTCACGGCAAAGTCAACGATCGCCCGGGCGTCTTCGGCACAGACAAAGCCTTGCGACACCTCAATCGCCGTATCGCGCTCGCACAGGGCGCGGTAGTTTTCGAGCGATCCGTACAGCTCCTTGAGCATCGATGCCGAGAACGACTCCATGTGGCCAAACAGCCCATCCTTGTCGCTCGTCTTATCGACCGTGCCCTGACCCGGCTCGACCAGGCTCGTGTTGGAGTAACGGGCAAACGGATGCTCGAGCAGGCAGGTGCGAAGACCGCCCTTGGTGTTGCCCAGGGCATCCTTTACGTTCTCGCCGTTTGCATCCAGCTCAATGCGCGGGCACGTTGCCGGCGCGGCGCCGGTGCGGACCCAACGGAACAGGTTGCGGAAGGCAGCGTGGAAGAGATACTGCGACGGATAGGCGTTTGCCTCGGCATGCTTGCCGACATACACCGGCAGGTGGTCGATACGCTTAAGATCATCGTCGTCCTGGTAATAGTCGATATAGCTCCACTGCGTATCGTGGGAGGCGCCCGTCACCTCGTACAGTCGGTACTTAAAATCGGGGGCATCGCTATCGGGCATAAGCGTGCGCCAACTCTCAAAGCGACCGTTCTCGCTTTCGGTCTGAAGGGCGATGAACGGCTCCTCGACGTGCTCCACGCGCATCAGGTGATGCGCATAGTCCCGGCAGCACTCATACTGGTTGACGGGAGTGCACAGCGAATGGATGCCGCCGCCGGACAGATAGCCGTCAAACACGCGACCGTCGCGGCGCACCTCCTCGCGATAGGCAAAGCTGTTGAGGTAACGGAACAGATAGGCGCCTGACTGAGACCATCCCGTAAGGCAGATCGCCTGGTGCGGATAGTCGCGGATCGGGTTGAGGTCGGAGTCCTCGCGCAGGAGCCACGCAAGATCGGTCAGCATATCCCAAAACAGACCCGTCTCGTAGGAGATGTCCATGTCGGGAAGTGCGCCGCCGCGCTCGAGCTCGGCCGGATCATAGTCGAAGGGTCGCTCGGGAGTCGGGTTCGCCCAATTCATAAAGGCATAGCGATCGGGATTGAATTCCTTGAGCTTGGCGATGGTATTGGGCTTGCTGGTGATGCCTACATAGATGTCACCAGAGCGCACAAACTCGCCGTAGCCCAGAATCCACATGCGCTCGATTTCCATGAACGATGTGGGGTTGATAATCTCGACCACCACGTTGCCACTCGCCTGCGCCGGATCTTTGGGTGCGCGGACGACAATGCGATTGGAATAGGGGGCATCGGCGGTCATGACCTCTACGCCGCCATCTTCGTCGGCAGTGCGATACACGTTGGCGGTGCCGTCAACGCGATATTCGCGTTCGACGTAGCCATTCGCGCTCAGATGACAGTAGCGCTCGGCACTCGAAAACGGATAGCTCTCATCCGTAATGGGCATTTCGGAAATAACGCTGATCATCTCGTCCCCCCTTGTTGTTGCGCTTGTTGAGACAAACTCTACTGGGGACGCAACTTAACTTCTATCGATTCTTAAGTTGACTTACTAAATATTTAGCTTAATGAACAGCCGAGTGTTAAGCTCGTTTTAAGTTAACAATCGTTAGGAACCACCATGGCCGTTACTGCAAAACAAATTGCTGATCAGCTGGGAATCTCGGCAGCGGCCGTCTCCCTTGCACTTAACAATCGACGCGGCGTAAGCGAAAAAACACGGCAGCTGGTGCTCAGCACCGCTGAAGCCCTAGGTTACGACTTTAGCAAGATTAAGTTCGAGCGACAAAGAAGCGGAACCGTTGCCTTGGTTGCCTTTAACCGGCGCCGCATCTTTGCGACCCCCTTCTTCGCTGACATGCTCGCCGGAGTCGAGGGCGCCCTTAGGCATGCGGGATTCTCGTTTTCGCTGGTGAACTACTCGCCATTCGAAAACATTCACCAACAGATCGCCGACATCGCCGAGGCACAATATGACGGCGTCATCATCCTCGCAACCGAGATGTACGAGTCGGATTTTTTGCCGTTTGCATCGCTGGACTGCCCTCTGCTGCTGCTGGACTCATGCATGAGCGCTGGGGTCGACACAGTCAAGATCGACAACGCTGCCAGTATGACACTTGCCGTACAGTACCTGTATTCGAAGTATGGATCGGTCCCCGGCCTGTTAACGACGCCCATTACCTTGGGCAACTTCACCGAACGACGTTTCGCCTACGAGCACGCCATCGGTCAGCTAGCCGGGTCAGAAAAATGCGGCATCATCCACGAGCTCGCCGTCGATCTAGACGAGGCCTACTCGGGCATGCTCGACATTATTGATTCGGGCGAGTCCCTTGCCCAAAGCTACGTCGCCGTCTTTGACGATGTGGCTATTGGAGCCATGAAAGCCTTCATCGAGCGCGGCTATCGCGTGCCCGATGACGTACGCATCGTCGGCTTCGACAACAACATCGGCGGCACCTACGTGCAGCCGCAGTTGACCACCCTCAACGTTCCTTCGCAGTATATGGGCGCCATCGCCGCACGACGCCTCGTCGAGGTCATCGACGAGGCCGAGCACCACCCGCTCAAAATCGAGCTGGGGGCATCGCTCATCAAGCGCCGTTCTGCCTAGATTTCGCGCACGCTTTGGCGCTCGACAAAATAGGTCGATACGGCCGTCTTGCAGGTATAGCTCTTGGGATTGCGGATGTTGCCCACCAGACGGCGCACCGCGATCTCGCCCACCTCGTGCTTGGGAACGTGCACCGTGGTGAGCGGCGGGTTGGAGAAGGCGCCCAAAGACAGGTCGTCAAAACCGATGATCGAGACATCGTCGGGCACACGTATGCCGTGCTCGTTGAGCGCGCGCATGGCACCCACGGCGAGCACGTCGTTCTCGGCAAAGAAAGCCGTTGGCAGATCCTCGCGCGAGGAATTGTCGAGCCACGCGCCCATATCGCGATAAGCGCCCTCGAGCGTGGTGCCCAGCGTGACGCGCCATGCCGGATTGGCCTCGAGGCCCGCATCCTCAAGCGCTTGGCGATAGCCGCGCTCGCGGTCCTTAAAGTTGCGGATGCGAAGGTCGCCCGCCAGATAGCCGATTTGCTTGTGACCTTTCTCGATAAGGTAGTCCACGGCGCGCAGTACCGAATCGGTGTTGGCAATGACCACGGCATCAAAGTATTGACGATCGCTCCAGCCGTCGAGCACGATCAGGTGAGCGGCGGCGTTGGCAAACAAGGCGTAGTCTTCCTCACCCAGCTCGGTACCCATCAGCACGATAGCAGCGGACGGATCGGCGATCAGGCCCTCAACCTGCGGACGTACGGCATCCAAGTCGCTAAAGTCGAGCGAGACAAAGCTCGTGCTCATGCCGTGGCGACGCGCCTGGCGCTCCACGCCCTCAATAACCGCGGGATGGAAGGTGCTCTCGTCCAAAATGGCGCCCGTCTTGCGCGCGAGCACAAACTGAATGCTCTCGAGCTGCGTCGACTGCTGGTAGCCAAGCGATTGCGCGCACTCCAGGATGACCTTGGCAGTCTCCTCACTCACGCTGCGCTTGCGGTTGAGCGCGTTGGACACGGTCGCAGGCGAAAAACCGGTGATGCGGCTGATCTCGCGAACACTTGCTTTGGCCATTGTTCCCCCTAGCAACGGCCGTGGTCGAGCATCGTGGCCTGACTGCCCCGTGACTCGACAACTAAACGACCGCAAATTCAATCTAAACAGAATAGTAAATGTTTAATAGCAAGTTTAGCCTGTTGTCAAGCAAAGTGACCCGACTATTCCCCCAACGGGCACATTTACTCGGTAGCTAAAAAAGCCCCGTCCCAAATTGACTACATGGGGCGGGGCGTGAAAATCATTTAGCCCAGGACGCGGGCCATGCGCACCTTGAACTCGGACAGGAAGCGCGGGGCGTCGACGGTCAGCGCCACGAGTGCGCTCTTGTCGGGGTCTGCCACGCGGCGCTCATCGCAGATGGTGCGACCGCGGTACTCGCCCAGCAAGTCCACGCGCAGATTGCAGCCGAGCGCACCCACGAGCGTGGGATCGATCGCCACGGCAACAGCCAGCGGATCGTGCAGCGCACAACCGCCCAGGTAGGGCGCGTTCATCTCGTACGAGCCAATGTAGTGCTCGACCATACTCGCAAACGCACAGCCCGCCATGGTGCCCGAGCCCGTCCAGCCGGCAATGTCGCGGCGCGTAAGCACCACGCGATGTGTCACGTCCAGGCCCACCATGGTGAGCTTGCGACCCGAGCGCAGCACGGCATCGGCCGCCTCGGGATCGCTTGCCATGTTGGCCTCGGCGCCCGCGCTCACGTTGCCGGGCACGGTCAGGGCGCCGCCCATAACCACCACGCGGCCGATAGACATCACCGCTGCCGCATCGCGCTCCAGGGCAAGCGCCAGGTTGGAGAGCGGGCCGGTCGCTACGTAGACCAGATCGGGACCATAGGTGCGCGCGGCATCGATCAGATAATCGACTGCAGCGTTGCCATCGGCCGAGGTCGCCCCCACCGGCTCGTAGGGCGACGCCGGCACGCTCGCGCCGCCGATGCCGTTCTTGCCGTGAATGAGCGCGGTGGACGCCGGCGGCGTATAGGGCTCAGTCGCCTGCAGAGGACGGTCGGCACCCAGGTACACCGGCACCTCGGGACGACCCAACAGGTCGAGCACCGCCAAGCAGTTATGCGCCGACTGGTCGACGCGCACGTTGCCAAAGCACGTGGTAATGCCGACGAGCTCAACCTCGGGGCTCGCGATGGCATAGGCAAGCGCCATCGCATCGTCCACACCCATATCCAGATCAAGGATCAGCTTCTTAATTACCATTGTTCTACTCCGCTTCTCCGTCTTGTACCAAATCGTCTAAATCAAACACGCGCTCAACTTCGGCACGCGTGGGAATCGACTGCTGTGCGCCCAAGCGCGACACCGTCACCGCCGCGGCGCGTGCACCCGCCGCCATGCACTCAAAAAGCGGCAGGCCCTCCAGACGAGCCGCGGCAAGCGCACCGATAAACGTATCACCCGCGGCCGTCGTATCGACCACCGCGCTCGAGAGCGCCGGCATGCGCAGCGGCTCGCCGTCATCGCCGAGCGTAACCGACCCGGCACCGCCCAACGTGATGACCGCAGCTCCGGCACCCTTGGCGAGCAAGGCATTGAGCGCCGCGACGCAGCTCGCATCATCCGCGGGCAAGATGCCCGTCAGCACCTGGCACTCAGTCTCGTTGGGACAAACCAGGTCGACCGCAGGCCAGACCTCCGCAGCCAACTCACAGGCAGGCGCCGGATTAAAGACCGTATAGAACCCGAGCCCGTGAGCGCAAACAAGCGCCTCGGCCGTCGCCGCAAGGTCACATTCGCCCTGGGCGATAAAGACGCTTCCGGCAGCCGGGGCAATCTCGCTGGCGTCTCCGTCGAGATTATCGGCTACCAGACGCCCCAGCGCGCGGGCAACGTCCTCGCCCGCAAGCGCATGGTTGGCGCCCGGTGACAGCACGATGCGGTTGTCGCCCTCGCAGCGAATGATGGTCGCCGTTCCCGTCTCCACGTCATCGCGATGCGCTACAAGGTCACAGTCCACGCCGACGTCTTGGAGCCCCGCCACGAGTGACGTGCCAAATGCGTCGCAGCCGACCGCGCCGATCATGTGCGTGCGCGCGCCCATGCGCGCGGCAGCTACGGCCTGATTGGCGCCCTTGCCGCCGGCGTTGGTGATAAACCCGCTGCCGCCGACAGTCTCGCCCGCACGCGGCATGCGCTCGCACGCCACCGAAAGGTCCATGTTCACGCTGCCGAACACCGCAACGATGCCGCAATCTGCCATGGAAACCTCCTCATCCGCGGGCTCTGCACCCGCTGTCGGCCGTCAATCGCGCGCTCTCGCGTCTCTATAACTTTAGTTCACTTTGATGTGGACGCGCGCTTGAGCTTGCGCCGGCAGCAAGCATTCACAGGAGCAGGCGGTTACAATGAAAACGTGCTGATTATTCTCGTCATTGGATGATGTTTTATGGAACAATTCCCGCGATCGAGCTCGCGCAGCTCACGCCACGCGAGCGATCAACGAGCGCCGCACGAACGTTCGCGTGCTAACCGACAAGCCACCGAGCCGCGCCGCGCCGCAGGCTCTCATCGCGTGCCCGCCAACAAGGGTAACCGCACCAACAGCGCCGCAAAAGAACAGGCGCCCACGCGCCCCAAATCTCGCTATATCCCCGCCCTCGACGGCCTGCGCACGCTTGCCGTCGTCGCAGTGGTGCTCTATCACCTCAGCCTCACGTGGGCTCAGGGCGGCCTGCTCGGCGTCACGATCTTCTTTGTGCTTTCGGGCTATCTGATCACGCGCTTGCTGCTCAACGAAGTCGCTAAGACCGGTCGCATCGACCTTAAGAGCTTCTGGATTCGCCGCATCCGTCGCCTGGTCCCCGCCGTGGTAACGGTAGTGTTCGTGACCTGTGCGCTGTGCACCATCTTTAACCACGTGATGCTCACCAAGATGCGCCCCGACATCCTGCCGTCGCTGTTGTTCTTCAACAACTGGTGGCAGATTGCCCAAAACGTCTCGTACTTCAATGCTCTGGGCGACCCCTCGCCGCTCACGCACTTTTGGTCGCTTGCCATCGAGGAACAGTTCTACCTGATTTGGCCGCCACTGCTGTTTGCCATGGTATCCATGCATGTGAGCAAGCCCAACACGCGCCGCGTGGTTCTGGGCCTTGCCGCGGTATCTGCCCTCGCCATGATGGTGCTTTACAACCCTGCCGCCGACCCCAGCCGCGTGTACTACGGCACCGACACCCGCGTGTTCTCGCTGCTGCTGGGTGCCTGGATGGCCTTTATCCCCGATCGCGACCTGGCGCCGGTGCGCCTCGCTCATCGTTTGGGGCTCAATCGCCTGGCTGGCGCCGCCAAGCACGACAAGAACGCCGAGGGCAAGCCTGGCAAGAAGGCCAACGAATCAGCCGATACCGCCCCGGCACAGCCGAGCACCCTCGTGCGCTTTTGGTCCTCGCCAGCCTCCATCGATGTTTTGGGCATCGTGGGTCTGGTTGGCCTTGCCGCCATGGTCGCGCTCACCAACGGCTACACCGCATTCCAGTATCGCGGGGGCACGCTGTTGTGCTCCATTCTCACGCTCATGGTTATTGCGGCATGCGTGCAGCCTCATGGCATGGTCGCACGAGCCTTGGCCGCCGAGCCGCTCGTATGGATCGGCAAGCGCTCCTACAGCATCTACCTGTGGCACTATCCGTTGCTGCTCCTCATGAACCCGGTCGCCAACATCAACGACACGCCCTGGTGGCAGTACATCTTGGAGGTACTTGTGGTGGTCGCCGTAGCCGAGTGCTCCTATCGCTTTATCGAAACGCCGTTTAGGAAGGGCGCCTTCGGCCGCACCGTCGCCGAATTCCGCGACGGCACCACCACGCCCGCCAACTGGGCACGCGCGCACGTCCCTATCTGCGCAGCCTGCGCTGTCGTGTTGGTCGTTGCACTGGGTGGCCTGGTCTTTGTGCCCGAGACGTCTGCGCTGAGCGGCGAGGGCGCAGAAGTTCTGAACAAAGAAGCCAAAAACACCGCGCCCACCGACCAGCAGGCGGCCGACGACACCGACAAGGACAACGACGGCTTCCCCGACGGATCCTACGACCTGTTGATGATCGGTGACTCCGTGTCGCTGCGCGCCGTTGATTCCTTTGACGGCGTGTTCCCGCACAGCCATATCGATGCCGAAAAGGGCCGCCAGTTTGATGCGGGCCGCGCGACATTTGAGGGCTATATCCAGCAGAACCTCGCCGGCAAGGTCGTGGTCTTTGCGCTGGGCACCAACGGCCTGGTGACCGACGCCCAGATTGACGCCATCATGGCCGATGCCGGCGATCAGCGCATCGTCGTGTTTGTAAATACGCGCAGCCCGCAGCCATGGGTCAGCGCCACCAATCAGGCCATCGCCAACGCCGCCACGCGCTACAAGAATGTACGCGTTATCGACTGGTACGGGTACAGTGCCAACCGCAACGACCTGTTCGACGGCGACGGCACGCACCTTTCAAACGCTGGCGTGGCCGAGTACCTTAAGCTCATCCACGATGCCGTCAAGAAGGACCTGCCCGTGCACCCCGAGGACCACGTCAACGATCCACAGCCGGCGGCCGTCAAGTCCGCCGCCGACGCACTCGTCAATGCCCTCGCCTACAAGCCGCACAAGCTGGGCACCGACAAGTAACACACTGTCAAATCCGCTTGCACCCGGAGGGGGCGTCGGCCACAACCGACGCCCCCTCCGGCAGTTAGGAACGTCCCTTATGTTCCGGCACTTAGGGACACTCCTGACGCGGCCGAAACATGCCCCCGCGGCCGAATTCTGAGCTCCGCGCCACCCCGAGCTTCGTTTCTATGCCCCACACCCGCAGCAAACACCCCAAGGTTGCTCTTTTCGAGCCGATTCCGAGATGCCGTGGACAAAAATGCCAAATATGAGTACTGATACCATTTTAGTAACAGCCAAAATGGCCAAAAATGGCGTTCTTTCGATCACCATGCCCCTTTGGGCCGGCCAAAATGATCGGCTTAAGCCCCGGCTGTATCGATATTAATGAACGGATACATTAGTTATGTCTATTATCTTCTTCGTCTTAATTGCTACCGAGTTAGCAACAGTACTCATATTTGGTATTTTTTGCCCACGCGTATATAACAAACCCCCTACATCAGGCAAAAAACAGGCCGCAGCCCATGGCGGCGGCCTGTTTAGAGTCCAACAGAGGCGCTACGCGCTGTAACCCATCGCCTGCAGCACAAACATGACGACCGTCAGCACCGTAATCACGCCGATAGTCGCCCAAGTGAGCACATTCCACACGCGGCCGTTGCGGTTGGCGCCCATAATGTGACGATCGGCGGCAATAACCACCTGGAACACCAAAACCACGGGCAACAGCACGCCGTTGATGACCTGCGAGGTCATCATAATCTGGAACAGGTCAACACCGGGCATGAGCACCAGCACGGCAGAGATGCCGATGATGGCCGTAATGACGCCGCGATAGACCGGGGCCTCGTCCCAGCTGCGATCGGCACCGCGCTCCCAGCCAAATGCCTCGCAGATGGCGCTCGATGTAACGCCCGGCAGCACGCAGGCGGCCAAGAAGCTCGCCGCGACCAGGCCCGAGGCAAACAGCACCGTGGACCACTGGCCCGCGATGGGCTCCAACGCGCGGGCGGCGTCAGCAGCATCGCTGATCTGAATGCCCGCGGGGAACAGCACCGTACCAGTCGTGATGATAATGAAACCGGCGATGACATCGGCGGCGATCGAGCCGCTCACGGTGTCGATACGCTGCAGCACGATATCGTCCTCGCCCGCATTCTTATCGACTACGTTGTTCTGCGCCAAGAAAATCATCCACGGCGCGATGGTGGTACCGATCGTTGCGACCACAAGCGACACGTAGCTGGGGTCATTTTGGATGTTGGGCACAACCAGGTCGACCGCCACCTCGCCCCAGCTGGGACCAGCCATAAATGCAGCGACAATGTAGGTCACAAACACGCAGCTCACCAGCAGCAGAATCTTCTCGATGCGCTGGAAGCTACCCGACATGGTAAGCATCCAAACCAGCAGTGCCACCAGCGGCACCGAGATGCTCGCCGGCACGCCAAAGAGGGCAAGGCCACTCGCGATACCCGCAAACTCCGAAATGGTCACGGCCGTATTGGCGATCAGCAGCGCCGCCATGGCCAGCACGCTCCTGCGCACGCCAAAGCGCTCGCGGATGAGCGAGGCCAAGCCCTTGCCTGTGACGCAGCCACAACGCGCCGCAGTCTCCTGCGTCACGATAAGCAGCACGGTCATAACGGGAAGCATCCACAGCATCTTGTAGCCATAGCTGGCACCGGCGCTGGAATACGTGGCGATGCCGCCAGCGTCATTTCCCGAAAGCGCCGCCAGAAGGCCAGGACCCATGGCGCCAAAGATGGCCGCGATGGTCAGCTTTTGCTTGGTGCTCGCCTTTTGCTTGCTATTTTGCACGCGACCACCTAACCCATGACCGACATGGCGAGCAGCATCGCAGCGATGCAGTACGCCACACACGAGATCATGACGGCGATGACGTTCATGGCGGTACCCGACGTATTGAGGTCGTGCTCGTCACGCCAGAACAGCACCATCAGGTAAATCACGGCGCTCATGTTGCCAATCAGGCAGACGATAGCCGCGATGTTAAAGCAGCCGGTAAAGAGCTGTTCCTCAAACATGGGTGCGTCGGGGAATGCGGCCGTGCGCACCAGCTGGGCGCACAGGTAGGTCACGAGCGACAGGATCAGGCCCATGCCCGTGCTCTGGAAAAAGAACCCCAGATACGGCTTGGGCTCATCGTCATGGCCGTCGTATTCCAGGAAGTAGTTCTTGACGAACGACACCATACGCGAGGCAGCCAGCAGCACGAGCGGCATGGCGCACATAGGGAACACCACCAGATGCGCGGAGCCCAGCGCCGTCCCCAGCACTGTTGCCATGATGCACGAGGCAATACCCCACACGACAACCCAGTACTGGCGATGCACAAACCAGCTGAGCACATTCGTCGAGTCGTCGGACGCGCTGTCGCCCGAGCCGACGCCTGCGATCTGCAGGTCCTCCTGGTGTTCCTCGGCGATAACGTCCATGGCGTCGTCAAAGGTCACGATACCCAAAATGTGACGATTCTCGTCGCAAACGGGGATGGCGACCAGGTCGTACTTGGTCATCTCGTCCGTTACGTCTTCCTGGTCGTCGTCGGGCGACACATAAACCAGGTCGCGATAGGCCAGCTGGCCCAGCGTGGCGTCGCGGTCGGCCACAATGAGCGTGCGCAGCGAAAGGACGCCGGTGAGCATGCCGCTCGGATCCTCGGTATAGACGTAGTAGACGCTTTCGAAATCCTCGTCGAGCTTGCGAATCGCCTCGATGGCGTCTGCGACCGTCGCCGTGGCGGGCAGGGAGACAAACTCCGAGGTCATGATGCGGCCGGCGGTGTTGTCCTCATAGCCCAGCAGGTTACGAATCGCCTTCTCCTCCTGAACGCCCATCAGGCGCAAAAGCTTCTCGGCCTTCTCGTAATCGAGCTCGTCGATCAGGTCGGCGGCGTCGTCCGGGTCCATCATGGCCAACATCGACGATGCGTCGGTGTCGGACAGACCCTCGAGCATCTCGGTCATAAGCTCGTCGTCATCGAACTCCGAGATGGCCTCGGCGGCCTGGGCGGTGTCGAGCTGCGCGAACACCTGCGCACGCAGACGCGGGTCGAGCTGCTCGATAATGTCGGCAATGTCAGCAGGGTGCAGCTCGCCAAGCGTCTTGTGCGACACCGAAAGCTGGATGTTCTTAGTCGAACGGTCGAGCAGGTCCATGTAGGACCAGGCGATGATGTCCTCGCCGAGCGGTTTGCCCAGGTGCTTCATAAAGCTCTCGACGACATGCTCGAGTGCGGGGCTGATCGCGCGCAGCAGACCGCGGGCACCAACTTCGGCACCCAGCAAGCGCAGCTGATTTTCGCCCGACATGGAAAACTTGATGTCGTTTACGCGCACGACCTTCATGCCCTGCGTGTCGACAATCTGCTTGTTAAGCACGTCGCGGGCAAGCAAAAGTTCGGTCGGTTGCAGGTACGAAAAACGGATTTCGGTGGCCGGCGACTTAAGGTGTACACCCGTCTCGTCGATACGGTCGACCCATTTGCGCCAGCTGATCATAAACGGCGTCTTGCCGGGCCCGCGGAACGCGAGCGACGTCACGTGCGGAAATACTTCGCCGGTAGCAATGCCAAAATCATTCACAACGCCGAGTTTTTCGCCATCGACGTCCAAGACCGGCAGTTTGAGCATCTCACTCAGATAATTCACTGGTGCTCCCCATCATTATCCCTTCGGACTGCGAGCATACGGGCACGCCATCCGTGGACTATTAGATATATGTATACGCATGCGCGGGCGGCACGCCGCTCGGCGCTCACACCCCGTGCATGCGCAAGAAGCACCTGCATGGGGTCATCGACTGTATGGTCGAGGTTTGGATTTCACCTGCAACCTTTCTCTTGACCCTTGTTATCCGCAGTAACTATAGCATCAGCATCGCGCCGTGGCGCCAAATTTATGCTCCAAACATCGCAGGCATACCAAACGCTGACGCATCCGTGACATAGTCATTGGGGACGTTCTTACATGACTAGTCTGTGGTGTCGTCATCTTCGGCGAGCTGGGGGAACACGGCGTTTTTGGGCATGGTGACCTTCGTCAGCGAGGTGAGCTTTTTGCTCAGCGATGTATCCGTCTTGACCAGATCGTTCAACGTCACGATTTTGTAGCCGTCGGCAATAAGCCCGTCAATAATCTGCGGCAGCGCCTCGAGCGTCTGCTCGGCACATTCATCGTTATCGGTCAGCAGCACAATGTTGCCTGGCGTCACCGAATCGAGCACCGTCGAGACCTGCTCGTCGGCACCGTTGAGCAGCCAGTCGCCCGAATCGATATTCCACGAGACAACAGCAGACACCAGGTCCATCGCATCAATCCAGTTTTGCTCGTCAAAGGCTGCGTAGGGAGCACGCAAAAGCATCGTCGACGTTCCGGTCGCGGACTTGATTGCCTCGGTGCCCTTCGAAACCTGCTCGCGCACCGCATCGCGATCCTGGCCCTTGAGCGATTCGTCGCGGTAACTGTTGGAGCCGACCTCGCAGCCGGCATCGACAATCGCCTTGGCCGTGGCGGGCGAAGCCTCAGCCGCATCGCCCGACAGGAAGAACGTCGCGGTGACGCCCTTTTCCTTGAGCACCTGCAGGATCTGCTTGGTCGCGCCGCTCGGGCCCTCGTCAAATGTCAGCGCCACGTACTTTTCGTTGCCCTTGGGCGCCACGCTTGCGCACTCGACTACGCAGTCGGTGGCGGGCACGACCTCGCCGCGGTCCTGCGTCTTGCCCGACTGCTCGCCGACCCATACCTCGGAGCGGCCCTGAACGCCCCAGGTTTTGACATACTCAATGGCGCCCGTGCCCTCGACCTTAAGCTTTGGCTCGATAGTCGTGGCCTGGACCTCGTGCTTTTCGTAGGTGTTACGGCCATCCTTGACCGTCACCTTCTCGCCGCCCTCAAGTTCGCGGCTATCCCATTTGCCTTGCTTCACGCGCTTACCGTCGACCTTCACCGACAGCTTTTCGCCGCCATGGCGGGTCAGCACGCTGTCGTCAACGGCCAGCAGGTCCCCAGCGTCGTAGGTATCGGTCAGCTCTTGGTCGTCGATGAGGTTTTGCAGCGTAGAGCCGACGCGCACCGCAGTCTCCTGACCGTTGAGGACGACATCCACGCTGCGGTTGACGTAGCCCACAACGGCGGCGATAAACAACACGAGCGCGCAAGCCACGGCGATGAGCGCATAGGGCAGGCGAGACGGACGACGGGGCGTGCGGCCGTTGCCGATGCGAGCGCTGCGGTCGCTAAAGCCGCGGCTATGGTTGAGATACATCGCGCCGGGCTTACGGTGACGCTTGCGCTGACCGCTGGGCAGCTGCCCCAGGTCGCGGCGCGCCGTCGGACGCGCACCCGAGCGCCCGTTTAAGTTAGATCCGTTTTGGCGCATGTGCCCTCCCCCATAAACGCAGCAAGCCGGAGCAACAGGTCTCCGGCTTGCCTCCCATCATTTGGAACGTCGCTATTTGCTAGCTTTCGACGAGCCCCCGCTCGCCTTTTGGTATTCGTCCTTAAAGGCCTTGAACATACCGCGCGTCTTGCCGAGCTGCTTGCCCAGCGCGCGGCTGCCCTTGTCCACGGCGACCGAACCCTTGTCATCGAGCACCTTGGCGCCCTTCTTGACCTTATCGCCCACCACGACGCTTGCCTCGGCAGCCTTTGCAGCGGCACCGCCCGAATACCCGAGCGACTTGACCTCGTCCGAAACGATCATCGCGCCGTTCGCATAGCCGCGCAACATCGTGGGCGGCATCTGCGTGTCGCCCACCAGCACACTCGAAGCGGTGCCGGCGGTCACGTAGAACGTCTGCACAATACCCGAGCGCGGCTTGAACTCCACATCCGAGCAATAGCCCACGACATCGCCCGACTCCGTGCGCACATCCATGCCAACCCAGATAATGCAATCGTCCAGGTTGATGTCGAGGCGCTTGGCCGCAGCGGCATCGTAGGTGCCCTTGACGTCGTCAACTGCGATGGCGCCCTCGTAGACGCCAATGGCATCGAGCGCCACAAATCGGTCAGGGCGCTCGATCATACCCGCGATATCGGACTGGCGAACCATAAAGCCCACCACGCGCGTACCGCCCGGGGTAAAGACCGGAAAGTGAATCTTGCCGAGCTTTTTAGGGCTGCGCGGCGTGCCGTCTTTTTTGGTGCGCTTATCCTCGGTAGGCTTGCGATAGATCTTAGCGCCGACAAAATCCCCGGCGCGCATTATGCCTCGGTCGAAGGCTCCGCGGCCTCGGTGTCGGCCTCGACGGCGTTCTCGACCACGACATCGGCGGCGGGCGTCACGTTGCCGCCCGAGATGGCGTCGTTGAGCTGCTCGCGCAGCTGGTCCATGCGCTCGCGGGCAAGGTTAACCTTGGCACGCAGGTCATCGGTCTTGGCGTCGACCATCGGGCCAAAATCGTTGACCGCGGCGCGGGCCTCCTCGGCACCGTGCTCGTAGGTGTCGCGCATGTTATCCCAGGCGTCGTTGGCGATATCGGCAGCCATGGCGCGGGTCTCGGCGCCCGAGCGCGGAGCTAGGGCAACGCCGATGATGGCACCGGCGGCGGCACCGAAGAGCGCACCCGAGATAAAGTTGAAAGTCTTACCCATGTTCATTCCTCTCCTGCGGGCACCTCGGCGCCCACCGTTTGAATGCTGTCCATTATACCCGCAGCACAGCGCTTGCCGTCTTGCTCATCTGCGTACGGTAAAGGCGCAGGTACATGATGGTGATAAGCGGGTGAGCCTACTCCTGCGGCATGGCAGGCATGGCCACTGTGGCGCCCGGGTCCTCACCGGCGCCGTCAACGAGCGGCAGCGCTCCCTCGTGCGCGGGGGCAACCGGAGCCGTCGCGGCGCCACCGTAGACGGCAGCGGAGGCCTCGTGGCTCTCAGCGGTCGCGCCCTCGGTGTCGATTGCCTCCTGCGGCTCGTCGTCAAAGCTCGGGACGCCCTGGGGCTCCGCAGGCTCGGGCTCGAGCTCGGGCTCAGAGGCAGCCTCGGCAGACGCCTCGTCGGCAGGCTCGACGGCCTCGGCCGTGTCCCCGGCCTCGTCCCCGGCGTTCGCGGCGGCGACGGCCTCGTGCGGGTCCTTGCCCTCGGCCTCGGCACGCATGCCCAGTACCAGGTTGCGCAGGCCCGCGACCGTACCGTCCACATCAGGAGCGGGCTGGTCGGCATGCAGATAGGCCCAATCCATCATAAAGGTCGCCGAAGACAGCGCGCCGATGGCCAGCGCGTCGTCGGGACACGAAAGCTCAACCTCAAAGACACGCTCATCGTGCTCGCTCACGCGAGTGCGGCCGCACGAAATGCTGCCAGCGAGACCGGTCTCGTTCATGAGCTCGACCGTCACGTGTTCCAGCAGATGGCAAAGCTCGGTCTGGCCCATGCAGTCCTGGAACTCGCGACCGGAATCGCCCAGGCACAGGTGCTTGGCAATCGCGGGCACCAAGTAGTACACGCGCGCCGTGGCCTCGATGTCCTCCGAGGTCATGAGCGGCATGCCGGGGTTCACCAGCACATGCGCGCAGATCTTGTCCTCGCTGACGGTGACCTTAAGGATGTTGAACAGGCCTGCCATAACTCTCCCCTACTCTTCCTCGCCCTACTCGTCGCCATCGTGCGGGTCCACAGAGCCCGCACCCGACGCCGTCGGCTCATCTGCCGAGGACTCGGAATCCTTCTTATCGGTTTCGGCCGGAGCGATCACGCGAATGAGCGAGATGCGCTGGCCACGCATCGACTGCACCTTAAACTTGTACCCCGCAACCTCAAACACCTCTCCGATGTCGGGCACCGAGTCGCAAAGCTCCAAAATCCAGCCGGCAATGGTCTCATAATCATCGCTTTCCTCGAGCGGCCAACCAAGCTCAATCGCGTCATCGCACGAAAAACGCCCATCGACGAGCCACTCGCGGCGTGAGAGGCGCGTGAGGTACTTGTTGTCGGGGTCGAACTCGTCCTCGATCTCGCCCACGATCTCCTCGACGATGTCCTCGATGGTAATGATGCCGGCCGTGCCGCCGTACTCGTCCACGACCACTACGATCTGGTCGTGCGAGGTCTGCATCTCGGACAGCAGCGGCAGGATGTCCTTGGTGTCGGGCACAAAGGTGGCGTCGCGCAAAAAGTCGGCGATGGGCTGGTCGCCCTTGCCGTCGAGCGAAGGCTGGATCAGGTCCTTGATGTGCGCGATGCCCGCGACGTTGTCGGGATCCTCGTGATAGACGGGGATGCGGCTAAAGCCGGTCTGTCGCATGGTGGACAGCACGTCGGCGACCGTCTCGTCGTCCTCGCACATGGTGGTGTCCACGCGCGGCACCATGACCTCGCGGGCAACGGTGTCACCCAGGTCGAAGATCTCGTGGATCATACGCTTTTCCTCGTCGAGCAGGTCGTCCTGCTCCGAGACCATGTACTTGATCTCTTCTTCCGAGACGTTTTGGCGGTCGTCGGCGCTCTTGATGCGCAGGATGCGGGCCAGGCCATCGGAGCAAGCGCCGGTCAGCCACACGAGCGGACGGGCGATCTTTTGGAACACGGAGAGCGTCCCCACGACCTGCTTGGATACGCCTTCGGCATTGGCCAGACCAATGCGCTTGGGCACAAGCTCGCCAATCACGATGGACACGAAGGCGACCGCGACGGTGATGATGACCGGCGCCAGGCCGCGCGCAATGGCGGAAAGCGGCGCGATTCCAAAGCTCATGAGCCACGTAGCGAGCGGGTCGGACAGGCTCGTCGAGGCGACGGCGGACGAGGCAAAGCCCACGAGCGTGATGGCGACCTGGATGGTGGCGAGCAGCTGGTCGGAATCGGCGGCCAGCTTAATGGCACGCTCGGCGCGCTTGTCGCCTTCCTCGGCTTCGTGCTCCAGCACGGCGCGCTTTGCCGTGGTGAGCGCCATCTCAGACATAGAGAAGTAGCCGTTGATGAGGGTCAAAACGAGGGTGGTGATAAGGGAGATGGCTATGTCCATCGGGAGTTTCTCGAACCTCCAAGATTCGGGACGTCGGATTAAAACGTTGGTGGCGGATACGGCAATAGCACCGGTGCCCAAACGAGGGCGCGGGTGCGCAGGCATGGTCGCTAGATTACGAAGAGGATCACCGCCATGAACTGGAAGATACTGCCGGCGAGCACCCACAGGTGAAACACGCTGTGCAGATAGCGCACGTTTTTGGCGATATAGAACGGCACGCCCACGGTATAGCACACGCCGCCGACGGCGAGCAGGGCAAGCGCGACGGGGTTGAGCAGCGCCACGAGCTCGGGCAGCTTAAAGACGACGAGCCAGCCCATCAGCAGATAGACCAGACCACTTACCCAGTGCGGTTGGCGCTCGCGCATAAAGCACTCGAGGGCGATGCCGATAATGGCGATGGCCCATACGGCAAAGAACAGCGCAGGGCCGCCGTCGTTTGCGAGCGTGATGAGGCAAAACGGCGTATAGCTGCCGGCTATAAGCAGGTAGATGCAGCTGTGGTCGATGATGCGAAATACGCGCTTGGCACGCGCAGGCTGAATCGCGTGGTAGAGCGTGGAGGCCAGGTATTCGAGGATAATGCTGACGCCATAGACAATCGCCGCGGCCATGTGGGCCGGGCCTCCGCCGCGCAGGGCAGCGAATACGATCAGGAGCACCAGGCCCGCGATACCCAGCAGGCAGCCGACACCATGGGTGACGGAGTTCATGATCTCCTCGCCCACCGTGTAGTGTGGAACGGCCGCGGTCTTGGGTCGCGGCTTAGAACTGTCGCTCGAATCGGACATGCCGGTTACATCCTCCAACGTAAAGAGTTCTCAACACTATATCAAAGCGTCTAGGTACGTGCGAAATTTGCACCATACGCGACCTTTTGTTTACCCATTCTTTGCCTGTTGACGCATCAACGGCGAACGTCCATAATGCGCTTGCAGTAAATGTTGACGTATTAACATCTTATAGGAGAAAACCGCATGACTCAAAACGCACGTTCCCATCGAAAGCTCAAGATAGCCGGCATCGTTGCACTGGTGGTTGTCGTTGCGCTGCTCGGATTTGCCGGCAACTTTCTGTTTGACTTCGCGCTGAATCCCCGCGCGCCATACACCATGAAGATGATGCAGGATAGCAAGAACGACAAAGAAGGTGAGCAGCCGGATGCCGAGGACACCGAGGCGCGGGCGTGGTTTAAAGAGAACCGCGAGAGCAGCAGCCTCACCGCAGATGACGGAACCGAGCTCGCCGCTTGGTATTTTGCCGCCTCGGAGAACACCCACGATTACGCCATCTGCCTGCATGGATATACCAACGAGCCCATCGGCATGGCCCGATACGCCAAACGATTCCATGACCGCGGCATGAACGTACTCGTACCCGCCGCTCGCGCCCACGAGCGCTCCGGCGGCGACTATATCGGCATGGGCTGGCCCGAGCGGCTCGATGTCGTTGCATGGATTGGGCGGATCGTTGCAGCCGACCCCCAGGCGCGCATTCTTGTCTTTGGCGAGTCGATGGGTGCAGCAACCGCTATGAACGTCGCGGGGGAATCTCTGCCCGCAAACGTGAAATGCATTATCGAGGACTGTGGTTATACGAGTGTTTGGGACGAGTTTTCTCTGCAGCTCAAGGACGTGTTCGGCCTGCCCAGCTTTCCCTTGCTCGATGTAGCAAACTTGGTGTGCAACGTGCGCGCGGGCTACGACTTTCATAAGGCGAGCAGTGTGGAGCAACTCAAACACGCGACGGTTCCCATGCTGTTTATCCACGGCGACCAGGACACCTTTGTGCCTTACGACATGCTCGACCAAAACTACGACGCGTGCGCCAGCAAGGTCAAGCAAAAGCTCACCATCCATGGCGCCACCCACGCCAAGAGCGCGCAAGTCGACCCCGAGCTCTACTGGAATACGGTCGATGACTTCCTCGACGAGTATTTTTAGGCAAATAGTGCGGTTTACTGGTCTATCTGAACCCTAGCACTTCCAAAAAGCCGCCCGTGGGCGCTGTACTCACGGGCGGCTTTTGCTAACGTTGCGCTACAAAAGCGCTTGATATGTCTAATAGATAGGCGCTATTTGACCTCGATGAGCTCGTACTTGCTCGTGCCCAGGCCGATCTTCTCGGCATGTGCGATACAGGTGCGCCAGTCGGTGTCGGGATGCGTGATGCAGAAGGGGTCCTTGGCCTGCTCGCCCTCCAGATGCTCGTGGTTGTGCTCCATCTTGGCCGCGCTATCGGTAAGCTCGGTGTTGGGCAGCGGCTCGGACGCCATGACGGCGTCGGCGCAGGCCTGGTCGATGGCGACCGGGTCGAAGCTCGCGAACATGCCGATATCGTTGACGATAGGCGTGTCGTTTTCGGGATGACAATCGCAGTTGGGGCTGATGTCCATGGCGAGCGAAATGTGGAAGCTCGGGCGGCCGTCGACGACGGCCTTGGTGTACTCGGCGATCTTGCAGTTGAGCACATCGGCCGCGGCGTCATAGCCGGGCTTGATGCAGTCCTGGTTGCATGCCGCAATGCAGCGTCCGCAGCCCACGCAGCGATCGTGGTCGATGGCAGCCACGTGCACCGTGCGGGTGTTGCCGTTGGCAAGCTCGCGCTCGCGGGTATCGTCAAACGAGATGGCGTTGTGCGCGCAGATCTTTTCGCAGGCATGGCAGCCAACGCAGTGCTCGGTCGCGACGTTCGGCTTGCCGGCGGCATGCTGCTCCATCTTGCCGGCACGGCTGCCGCCGCCCATGCCCAGGTTCTTCATGGCACCGCCAAAACCGGCCTGCTCATGGCCCTTAAAGTGGGTGAGACTGATCACGATATCGGCATCCATAAGCGCCTGACCGATCTTGGCCTCGCGCACGTACTCGCCGCCCTCGACCGGGACGAGCGCCTCGTCGGTACCCTTGAGGCCGTCGGCGATGATGATCTGGCAGCCCGTGGCATACGGGGTAAAGCCGTTCTGATAAGCGGTGTCGATGTGCTCGAGCGCGTTTTTGCGGCTGCCGACATAGAGCGTGTTGCAGTCGGTGAGGAAGGGCTTGCCGCCCAGCTCCTTCACCACGTCGGCGACGGCGCGGGCGTAGTTAGGGCGCAGAAAGCTCAGGTTACCCAGCTCGCCAAAGTGAATCTTGATGGCAACGAACTTGTTCTCAAAGTCGATCTGCTCAATGCCGGCGCGGCGAATGAGGCGCTTGAGTTTGTCGAGCTGGCTCTCGCGAGCATGCGTGCGCAGGTTGGTGAAGTACACCTTAGCGGGTGCTGCGGGTGCAGTTGCGGTCATAGATATATCCCCTCGGTCTATATGGCGTTACAGACATAGAGGATGGTACCCGTTAAAGTAGGGTCGAAGTCAAGCGCAACACCGAGTCGTTAGGCACTCATTGGGGACAGACTAAAATGACTGAAACCACTCATTGGGGACAGACTCAAATGAGCGCCGCCAGGGACAGTCCTTGCCAGCCCGACCGGCGATCCGGCGAATCGGCAAAGACTGTCCCCAATGGCTAGTCGTTTAAGAACGTCCCCGATGACTACTCTTGGACTTTGAGGGCGTCGGCCAGGCTGACGCGCTTGATAGAGCGCGTGTGTAGCAGCGCCACGACCAGGTAGGTCGCAAAGCCGATGCCGACGCATGCAGCCATGGACCAAGCGGGCACGTAAATCTCGATATTGCCGTTATAGGCGAGCAGCATAGAGCGGAAGATGGCCGTGAGCGAGCCAATAATGACCGGCAGGCTCAGCACGAGCGACGCCGCCACGCACAGCGTGATCGAGCGGATGTACAGATGCGAAATCTCGCTATCACGATAGCCAAAGACCTTCATGTAGCTGATCGACCGGGCGCTATGGTCGATAACAGCCTTGGTCAGCAGATACATAAACAGCAGGAAGATAAACACCGCGAGCCCGATCATCATTCCGATCATTTTGCTCATCATGCCGATGAACTGGTCACCCACGGCGCGCATGTCGTCGGGCGTGGTGTCGCCGGCAAAGTAACGAGCATCGAGGTCGAGCTTCTCGTCGCTCACATAGCCGTTAAAGTAGGCGGCGTCGTTGCCGAACAGCTCGTTAAAGTCATCGATGCTCATATAGATATTCATGTCCGACTTAGAGCCCCAAACGCAGTCCTTGCCCGCGTATTCAAAGGAATAATTCTCGCCCTCATACTTGTCGTGGAGCGTGACCTTCTGGCCTTCGCTCCAGCCAAACTTGTCGAGCAGGCCGCCGCCAAAGACAACGTGTCCGTCGCCGATGTCCAGCCCTTTCCAGTAGCGCGAATCGGGCGAGATGCCGTAGACGGAAATCGTCTCCTGCCCATTTCCGTCGCCACGGTCGTACTGCAGCTGGTAAACGGCATATTTCTCTGCCTGCGCGATTGCGTCCGCGCCGTTGTCGGTCGTGTTGACCGGGTGAATGTCGTCGTTGTCGGTGTTGATCTTCGAGGCCTTGTCGATCAGGTCGATAGCTTCGTCGCGGTTGCGGCCGAGGGCATCGGCAAGATCGTCAAGGCGCGCGTAGAGCGCATCCTTCTTGTCCTGGACCTTGGCGAGCGCATCCTGCGCTGCGGTCAGGCTCTCGGCAGACGGAGAACTGGCTGCGGCGTCGGCTGCCGCCTGCGCCGCATCGGCCGCGTCGTCAAGCTCGTCATCGGCATCCTGGGCGGCAGAAAGCAGCGCGCCGTCAACCGACTGCAAGCGCTCGAGCGCCGACCACTGCTCGCGCTCCTCGGCAGTGCCCTCGAGCTCCAGCGGCGCCTTGAGCGTGTACTGGTGCTCGGCGACCAGGCTCGTCTCCAGGTTGTCCGCGTAGTGCGTCATCGTGGGCAGAATCGCCAGGCCAAAGAGCAGCAGCAGCGAGGCAAACGCAATGCCCACGAAGAGCGTGACGAAGTTGCCCAGGTTGCGCAGGAAGACGCGCAGGCGAAAGCGCGAGACAAAGCCCATGCGCTCCGGCAGCTGCAGGCCACGCTTGGTGCCCGATTTGCCGCTCGCCTCGTGACGAAGGAACTGCAACGGCGTCTTGCCCATCTTGCGAAGCAGGCCCACCAGCGTGATGAGAATGAGCGCGGCGGCGGGAACCACGGCACACTTCACGAAGATCTCCCAGCTCCAGTACACCTGGAAGGGCGGCAGGCTGTACGAGCCGTAGTAGAGACCGCGCATGGGCTCGGTAAAGAACGCAACGCCGAGCGCAGTGCCCAAAAGTGCCGCGACCACGCCCACGATGGCGGGAAGTGCCAGGTAGTGCAGCACGATCTCGCGGCGGCGATAGCCGCTGGCGAGCAGCATGCCGATGATGGCGCCCTCCTCCTCGATGGTGGCGTCGGTGAGCACCACAAAGACAAACGCCATGATCACGATGATTATGTTGAGCAACGTCATCCACATCATGGAGTCGCCGTCCACGTCGTCGCGCGCATAGCCAATGCCCTGGTTGGAATCGGCATCGATCAGATCGTCCACGCGCGCATCGGCGTCGGTCAGCGCCTCGACCATATCCTGCTCCGCATCGATGCGATCCGCGGTGGGGAGGTCGCGATCGGCAAAGGTGAAGGAGTAGGTGTAGGCGGGCGCGCCGCCGGCATCCTCGAGCGCGGCAAAGCCGGCATCGGTGACCTCGGCCACGCCGTACGTGATGGTGTTCACCGTAAAGTCCGAATTGTTGAGGAACAGCGCCTGGCTATCGGGCTGGGTCATGATGCCACAGATGGTGTAGGTGCGGCTCTCAAGCTCGACCTTATCGCCCACGGCGAGGTCGTTGTTGGTGGCGCAGACACGGTCGACGGCCACCTCATCGTCCGTCTTGGGCTGCCTGCCCTCACAGTAGGACGCGATATCGACCTTGGTGCGGTGCGCATAGGTGCGCAGCGTGCGCTTGGTGCCGTCGTCGCCGGCGGTCTTTTTGATGATGGCGTCGATGGAGAAATTCTTGTAGAGCGTGACGCCGCCGACGTCGCCTGCCGCCTCCTCGGCTGCCTTGAGCTGGTCTTTGGTGGCCTCGAAGGAAGTGGTCACACGGCCGTCCTCAATCGTGTACGCATCGCGCATGTCGTCAATGAGGCAGCCGATGGAATGCGCCGCAAGCAAAAAGCCCGAGGTAAGGGCGATGCTTCCGCACATAAGCAAAAAGATGCCCAGGTACTTGCCGATATTGCGGCGCAGCTCGCGCGGGAGACGTTTTGCGAGAGGTGTCATGGCGCCGCCTACCAATCGAGCTCGGCGGCCGAGACGGGCGACTCGTTGAGCTCGTCCTCGACGATGCGCCCGTCGCGCAGGCGCAACACGCGATTGGCCATGCGCGCGATGGCGGCATTGTGGGTGACAATGATGATGGTGCAGCCGTAGGTGCGGTTGACGTCCTCCATGAGCTGCAGGATTTCCTTGGATGTCTTGTAGTCGAGCGCGCCCGTGGGCTCATCGCACAGCAGCAGACCCGGATTTTTGACGAGCGCGCGGCCGATGGCGCAGCGCTGCTGCTGGCCGCCCGAAACCTGGCGCGGGAACTTGTTGCGGTGCTCATAGAGGCCCAGCGAGCGCAGCAGGCCGTCAATGTTGAGCGGGTTTTTGGACAGATGCGCCGTGACCTCGATGTTTTCCTTGATGGTAAGGTCGGGCACCAGGTTGTAGAACTGGAAGACAAAGCCCAGCTCGCGGCGTCGATACTCGCCCAGATCGGTAGGTTTGAGCACCGTGAGGTCGCAGCCGTCCACCATGATGGAGCCGCCGTCGGCATCCTCCAGGCCGCCGATCAGGTTGAGAAAGGTCGACTTGCCCGAGCCCGAGGGCCCCAGCATGACGCAGATCTCGCCGCGGTTGATGGACGTGTCGATGTCGTCGAGCACCGTCAGGCGCGCATCACCGTCGCCGTAGTGTTTCTTGAGCCCGTTGACCTGGACGTAGGCATGCTTTGTCGCCATGCTATCCCCCGTTGTTAGCCTGTTGTTACTTTTCTAGGGTAATAGTAAACCCAGGCGAACTATTTTTATGCGACGTGCGTGGACTTTTTCCAACCTACTTCATTGGGGACAGACTTAAATGAGTGAAATCGCTCATTTAAGTCTGTCCCCAATGAGTGGTCCCCAAGTGCCGGCAGGAAAGGGACGTCCCCAAAGGCCGGCATATTGGGACAGTCCTTGCCAGTCCGGCCGGCGAGCCGGCGAATCGGAAAAGACTGTCCCCAGCGACCAGTCGTTTAAGAACGTCCCCAATGACTAGGCGGTTAGGCGCGGGATTTGTTGTGGGCGAGGGCGAGGCCTACGGCGGCGATGGCAGCGGCAAAGAGCACCGTGACACCCAGATCGCAGGCGATATCGCCCAGCACGGCGGACGTCAAATCCGAGGCAAGCGCCTTGCTGATCGCATCGTTCACCCAAAACGTCGGCACAAAATGCGCCACGGTCTGCACGGCCGAACCCATGAGCGACAACGGCATCCAAGCGCCGCCCAAAAACGTCATGAGCATGCCGAGCAGGTTGCCCACACCGTTGAGCAGCTCCTCGCGCGCACCCAGGCTCGACAGCGCAAAGCCAACGGCCAGCGGCGTGCACGCCAGGGCAAACGTCGCTGCCAGCGCCAGGCACACACGGCCCACGCCGACCTCGGCGACCGCGCCGGCAAAGCCCACGACACCCATCATGCTCGACACAAACCAGATGCAGACGGTGAGCACCGCGGCAGCCGCGAACACGGCAAGCGAACGCTGGCGCTCGGAGACCGGACCGGCCTCCATGCGGCGCACGCGCTCGGGCTCGTTCATGCCCGAGAACACCAGTCCCACCGACACGATGACCGACGAGATGATCGCGTACGCACCAAAGTTGAAATACGACTCGAGCGTGGCGGCGGCAGTCGAGTCGACCTTGATCTGCTCAATCTCGACCTCCGCGCGCTTTGCGGCAGCGTGCTCGGCGGCCTTGGCGACGTCACCGTCGGAAGCAGCTGGCTCAAGTGCCGCCGCAGCACCCGCGAGCGAGATCCAGCGCGAGGCCTCGGCAGACGAGAGCGCCGCCGCCATGGTGCCGGAGCCGTACGTCACGTCGAGTTTGGGCAGGGCCTCCCCCGCACGGGCGGCCGCAACAAGGTCGTCCTCAAACCCCTCCGGGATAAAGAACACGCAGTCGGCGCTGCCCTTGGCGCTGTTGCTCTTGGCGAGCGCATCCGCAAGGTCGTACGTATCGTCACCAACGCCCGTGACCAGGTCAAAGCGTGAGCCCAGGTGCTTGGTAAGCGCCCGCGAAAGGTCGCTATTGTCGCGGTCGACCACGATCACGTTGGTGTCGTAGGGCTCGTACTCGGTAAGCTGCGACGAGTTCCAGCTCACCGAGGCCGCGATGAATACGCCCATGAGCGAGATGAACACCGTATAGATGAGCAGGTAGAACGGGTGCGCCAGCGCCATGCGAAGCGCGGTCTTAAAGGTGCTCATAGCGGCTCCTTCCAAAGATCAGCGTAGCGGCGGCGACAAACACCAGGGCCATCAGGACGAGCGCGCCGGTGCGGACGGTGAAGGGCCCCAGGTCCTCAAAGAAATACAGGCGATTGAACATGTCGCAGATGAGCTTGACGGGGTTGAGCCAGCACTCGGCCGGGCAGGCGCGGGCGACGTCGTCGGCAAGCGCCATCGCCGGCTCACCGTAGAGGCCGGCGAACAAGGCGCACGTGGTGGCAAAGCCCGTGAGGATGCCCGACTTGGACGCCTTGCCACCTTTAACGGGAAGCGTACCCACAAAGAGCCCCAGGCCCGTGGCGGCAAGCGCGGATGCAGCACCGCCCAGCAGGCACAGCCCCTCGCGCCCGCCAAAGTCGACGCCAACGACTAGGCGCACGTAGCCAATCGCGACCGCCATCGAGGCAAAGGAAACCAGCCACGAGCCGACAAAGATGCCGGCCAGCGACGCCGTCTTGGAAAGGCCACCCACGCAGCGGCGCGCGCCAAGGCCCGACAAATTGGGCTGCAGGTCGACGACGCTCAAGGCGGCAAACTCGGCAGACATCATCGCGACCAGGCCAAAGAGCGCGTAGTAGTAAATGGTCGTGCCGTCGGGCGTGGTGCGCGTCAGGCTTACGCGGCGGGTGCCGCCCTCGAGCGACAGGGCGCGCGCGACCGCCTCCGGGTCGGCGAGCGCCGCCGGGTTGTCCTGGGCAATCTGGGACATGAGCTCGGCATTTTGTGTATACGAGCTTGCCACCGTCTCCAGGATGCTGCGATCGGTGAGCACCGACGAAGCACGCGAGCCGTCATAGCTCGATAGCAGCGTGAGCTTGGGCGTGCCTTCGGCATCGACCGTGTAGACGCCCGCGACTTCGCCGGCCTTGAGCGCACGGTTCGCGGCGGTCACATCCTCGCACTCGTGAATCTCGAGCAGCTGATCGTCGCCTTCCTTGGCAAGCGAAGCCGTCACGTCCTTAAAGGTCGAAGCGTCCCAGGTCTCATCCGCTACGACGGCCACCGGCACCGGGTCGACCTTGCCGTCGGAGCTGAGGTTCGCAAACATAAACATGAACATCGTTGAAAGCGCAATGGGAAAGATCGCGCCCCAGACCCACGTACTCGGCCGGCGCAGCAGCGTCTTGAGCGTGGTGATGATGGTGTTGAACATGACCGCCCCCTAGTCGCGCAGCTCGCGGCCGGTAATCTCGAGGAACACGTCGTTGAGGGTCGGCGGCTCGCTCCACACGCGGCCGAGCGCCACGTCGGCGGCACGCAGCGTGTCGAGGATGTCCACCAGGTTGTGCGGGCTCGCTTCGCAGGTACAGATGAGCTCGCTGCCGGACAGCTCAACCGAAAGCACGTGCTCGAGGGCACGCAGGCGCTCAACCGTAGCGGTCTCGACGGCGCCGACCTCGACCGTCACGCGCTCGCCCATCTGAATCATGCGCTTGAGCTCGTCGTTGGTGCCCTGCGCCAGGACGCGGCCACCGTCCATGATCATGATACGGCTGCAGATCTGCTCGACTTCCTCCATGTAATGGCTGGTATACACCACCGTGGCGCCCTCGTCGCGCAGGCGGCAGATGCCCTCCAGGATGGCGTTTCGGCTCTGCGGGTCGACCGCCACCGTGGGCTCGTCAAAAAAGATGAGCTCGGGCTTGTGCGCGATGCCGCAGGCGATGTTGAGGCGGCGCGCCAGGCCACCTGAGAGCTTGCCGGGGCGGAACTTGGTAAAGTCGCCCAGACCGACAAAGTCGATCGCCTCGTCCACCAGCGCGCGGCGGCGCTTGCGGTCGTTAACGTAGAGGCTGCAAAAATAGTCGATGTTCTCGCGCACCGTGAGCTCGTCAAACACCGCCACCTGCTGCGGCACCACGCCGATGCGGCGCTTGAGGTCGTAACGCGTGGGCGTCATGGGCTCGCCGAACAGCTCGATGGTGCCTTTGTCGTAGGAAAGCAGCTGCAAAATGCAGTTGATGGACGTGGTCTTGCCCGAGCCGTTGGGGCCGAGCAGGCCAAAGATCTCGCCGCGGGCGATGTTCAGGTTGAAGTGGTCGAGCGCAATAAGATCGTCATAGCGCTTGACGAGGTTTTCGACATGGACGATATCCGTCATGAGGCGGCCCTCCTGTTGATTGCGGCCCGGTACGATTGCATCATCGCAGGAGCCGCCGGCGCGCGCCAGTGAGCTTTGTCACGAGTGCGGGGCTTGGCCGTGCGGCCTGCCGACGCCCCCGCTTTGTCACGCGGGAGGAATGTCATGGTTGCGCAGGCGGTCCCTCCACCACGCGCGGCTTCGCGTACAATACCCGTATGAACAGGCTTTTCGACAAATCGATCGTGCTGGCGTGCTGCATTGCGGCCGCTACGGGCCTTGCTGTGAACGCTCGCCTGGTCGCAGCGTTTTGCCTTGGCGTTATTGCCACCTCGCTGGCCGAGCTCGCGCAGAAGGAGCGCACGCGCCGTGTAAGCGAGGCCGCGAGCTGCGCTTACATCATCGCGGCCGTTTTCGTGCCGCCGTTTGTGCCGTTTGCGCCTCTCGCCCTCTATGACATCGCGCGGCGCGTGCGCCGTGAACGCGTTTGGGTCGCGTTGGGCATTGGTGTCGCCTTTGTCTTTGCGCTCGTCGCGGACCTTCGCGCCGATGCGCTCACCGCCCGAACACTTCTGCTGACCGCCATCCTTTCGGTTGCCGCCACCTTGCTATCGCTACGTACTGCCCAGTTGGAGCGCGAGCAGCAACGCATGCGCCGCACCCGTGACGAGCTGCAGGAACGTGCTCTGGCGCTGGAGGCACGCAACCGCGACCTTGCCGACCGCCAGGACTACGAAGTCGAACTCGCGACACTCGCCGAACGCGCTCGCATCGCGCGCGAGATCCACGATAACGTGGGTCACCAGCTCACGCGCGCCTCACTGCAGGCCGAAGCCCTGCGCGTGGTCCACGCCGACGAGCCCAGGGTTGCCGCCGATTTCGCCGATGTCAAACACACGGTTGACGAGGCGCTCCAGCTCGTGCGTGCCAGCGTCCACGCGCTCAATGACAACGCCGTCGACCTTTCCGTGCAGCTCGAACGCATTGTTGAAGGCGCACGCTCGGACGGCGGCCCGCAGATTGAGCTTGAAGTTATGACCGAACATGCGCCCGCAAACGTCGCGAACTGCTTTGCGGCGGTCCTGCGCGAGGCGCTCTCCAACACCATGCGCCACGCTTGCGCCCATGCTGTCGCTGTGCGATGCATGGAGCATCCGTCGTTTTACCAGCTCATCGTTACCGACGATGGCGCGGGCGGGACCCGGACGGGTGGTCGCGGCGTCGCCGAGGGCATGGGGCTCGGCTCCATGCGCGAGCGCATCGAGGCACTTGGCGGCACCTTTACCGCCGGCCCACGCACCGGCTCCCCCGGCTGGCGTGTGTTTGCCACCGTTCCCAAACCGCAAGGAGATGAGGGCCGATGAGGCTCATTGTTGTCGACGACGACCGCTTGGTGGTCGATTCGCTCAAGATTATCCTGGGCGCCCAGCCACAGATCGAAGTGGTGGGCACCGGTGCCAACGGCAACGACGCGGTCGCGCTCTACGCCGAGCACGCACCCGATATCGCACTGCTCGACATCCAGATGCCGGGACGCGATGGACTTTCAGCGGCACGCGAGATCCTTGAGCGTGACCCCGCGGCACGCGTCGTGTTTCTGACGACGTTTTCGGATGACGAGTACATTGTGTCGGCGCTCAAACTGGGCGCCCGCGGCTACCTGATTAAAACCGATGTCGCCGCCATCCCGCCAGCGTTGGCGCAGGTCATGGACGGCAAACGCGTGCTCGAGGGTAAGGCGATCGAGGATATCAACTTTGACGGAACGGGCGTTGAGGCGGGCACGCTCCGCCGGCCCGCAGCCTTCGCCAGCCTGACCGACCGCGAGTTCGAAGTCGCCGAGCTCATCGCCCGCGGTCTCGACAACAAGGAGATTGCCGCCACCGCCTATATGGGCGAAGGCACTGTGCGCAACCACATCAGCTCGATCCTTGCCAAAATGGGTCTACGCAACCGCACGCAGATCGCCATCGCCTACCTGCGAGGGTAATTACCCAACGACCGACCGCCCCGGCATAGCAAAATAGCTGCCACCGATTTAATACCATTTCAAAACTATGCCGGATTACTACGATGAATCGCTTACCTTCGACCACAGCAAATTGCGCGCTTGCAAAACCGCAGGTAAAATGCTTGCAGTATTTAGAAAAATGCAGTCATGGTCGGGGATGTCGAATTCATCGTAGTAAACCGACATAGTTTTGTTCGTAGCGGCCCAACCGCGAGTTCACGCGCGGGGCCGGTGGGGCATTTTTGCCCCACCGGCCCGTCTTCGCGCTACTCCGGCTTGGTTTCTACCGTGGGAGTCTTATCCGCTGCGACCGGGGTGCGGGCGGTGTCCATAGTCAGGCAGCGCTTGGGGCAGCTCTCGATGCACTCGCCGCACACCACACAGCTATACGGATCGATCGACCACGTTCCGCCCTTGCGATCGACCGCGAGCGCGCCCGCCGGGCAGCGACGCGCGCACATCCCGCAGCAAATGCACACGTCCATGTCGTTGACGATATGCCCGCGCAAGCGCTCGGGTGCCGCGAGCTTCTCCTGCGGATAGCACACCGTGACCGGCTGCTTGACCATAGAGCCCAAGGCCGTCTTGGCAAATGTCAGTAAACTCATGCCGCGCCTACCTTTCCGTGCAGCTAATGCAGGGGTCGATGGTCAGGATAATCATGGGCACGTTAGCAAGGAGTACGCCCTGCAGCGCATGTGTCAGACCCGCCAGGTTCTGCGACGTCGGCGTGCGCACGCGAAAACGGTCCAGATTCTTGGTGCCGTTGCCGCGCACATAGTAGTACGCCTCGCCGCGCGGCTGCTCAATCACAACCTCGCCGCGCGCGCCGTCGGCCGGCGTAAGCTTGGTGCGCCCGCCGATACCGTCGTGCGGGATCTTGCTGACAAGCTCCTTAATGATGTCCATGGCCTGCGTGACCTCGGCACAACGCACCTGACAGCGGGCATAGCAGTCGCCGTCGGTGGCAATGATGGGCTCAAATGCAGCCAGGTCCGCATAGGCACCGTCGCCAAACATGCGCACGTCGTAGTCCACGCCCGAGGCGCGCCCAAACGGGCCGACCATCGACAGATCCAGCGCGTCCTTCTTGCTGATCACGCCCACGCCATGCAGGCGCTCGCCACAGCTGGCGTCGTCCAAAAACGTATGCACCAGGGCCTCGTAGTCGGGACGCATGGCATCGAGCGTCTGGACAATGCCCGCCAGCTCGGAGTCCTCAATGTCGTGCTTTAGGCCGCCGATCTCGTTAATCGAAAGGATCACGCGCCCGCCGCACGTGCTCTCAAAGATCTTGAGAATTTGCTCGCGCAGCGTCCACGAACGATAGAACAGCGCCTCGAAGCCAAAGGCATCGGCAAGCAGTCCCAGCCACAACAGGTGCGAGTGAATACGCGAGAGCTCGTGCAGAATGGTGCGGATATACTGCACACGGCCGGGCACCTCGATGTCGAGCATGCGCTCGCAGGCGCTGGCATAGCCATAGCTATGGCCCACGGCGCAGATGCCGCAGATGCGCTCGGCGATGTAGCCAAACTGGTGCATGTCGCGCTTTTCGGTGAGCTTCTCGAGTCCGCGGTGCACAAAGCCAATCTGCGGAATTGCCTCGATGACGCGGTCGTCCTCGATCACCAGGTCCAGATGAAGCGGCTCGGGCAGCACCGGGTGCTGCGGACCAAACGGAATAACGGAGCGATGAGCCATGGACCTTACGCCTCCTTTTTCTGCTTGTCGCGGGCGGCCTTGGCGGCAAGCGCCGCGCGGACCTTGGCCGCTTTCTCGGGATCCATGGCGGCGAGCTTTGCCTCCATCTCGGCAGCCTTGAGCGCGGCCTTCGCAGCAGCCTCATCGTGCTGAGCATCGGAGCCGGCAGCCGCAGCGGGCTGAGCGACGACAGCGCCCGCAGCATCGCCAGCGCCCGCAGCGCCCTTCCCCGCAGCGGCCGCAGCCGCAGCGGCCTTCTCGGCAGCGGCCTTGCGCGCCTTGGCCTCGGCGGCGACACGGACCTTCATGGCTTTCTCGCGCGCGGCCTTCACCTCGGGCGTGATAACGCTCATGGGCTCGGCAGTCGAGACCTGGTAGAAAAAGCCCTTAAAGTCAATCTGCATGTCGGTGATGGCAAGCCCGAACAGGTCGTGCGCTTCGTTCTCAAACGGAAATACCGCCGGATAATACGAGCTGATGGACGGAATCTCCTGGTACTGATCGATACCCTCGACCACCAGGTTCTCGATCGCATAGCTGCCGTCCTTTGCAATATGCTCCTGTGCAGCGCGAACGTTGATAAACGTATAGAGCAGGCGATACGTGCCGTCGTCGACGTTGCGCTCGGCGTGCATCTGCACAAAGCGCGCGCCGACGCCCTTGAGCGCCTGGACATGCGACAGGAGCTCGTCGATCCCGACGGTGGTATAGATAGCCTTTTGCATTACTCGGCCTCCTTTGCAGCGGCGGGCGTGGCGGGCGTCTCAGCAGGTGCGTCGCCAGCGGCAGGCGCAGCGGACTTCCCAACGGACAAATCGGCCTCGACGCCGTCACCGGCACCGTCAGCCCCGGTCCCCGCGGCCACAAACCCGTCCTCGCCCAGTTCAACGCCGCCGTCCCAGGTAGCGGCGCCGCCCACGGTGAGCGGATCGCCGCCGGCGCGCATCACGGCCTCCTTCTGGTCCAGGATGCCGCACGCCTCCACGATGGCATCAATCACGGTCTCGGGGCGAATGGCGCACCCGGGCGCGTACACGTCCACGGGAATCGCGCGGTCCACGCCGCCGATCACGTTGTAGGCATCGCGGAACACGCCGCCCGAGCACGCGCAAATGCCGCACGCCACCACGCACTTGGGCTCGAGCATCTGGTTGTAGATCTGGCGCACGACGGGCAGGTTCTGGGCATTGACCGACCCCGTCACCAAAAAGATATCCGCATGCTTGGGGTTGCCGGTGTTGACCACGCCAAAGCGCTCCGCATCGAACAGTGGCGTGAGCGAGGCCAGCACCTCGATATCGCATCCGTTACAGCTCGAGCCGTCGTAATGAATAACCCACGGCGAGCGCGACATTTTATGATCCATGGATGCCGCCTCCTAAATAAATACGTCGACGAGGATGGGCATAAGGTTGAGCAGGCCAAACACCAGCGCCACGCCCCATCCGAGCTTAAAGCAGCTGCGCCAGGTGCTGCGTGCGAAGGTGTTGTCGATCAGGACCTCGACAAAGTACGTCGCGGCCATAACGACCAGGGCTACAACCCAACTCACCGGGTTGTCCCAGACAAAGAACATGCCCACCCACATCAAAAACAGCACGGTCTCGCACCAGTGCATGAGGGTCATCTTGGCCAGCGTGCCGCCGCTCATCTCGGTGGCGACACCCTGGACGATCTCCTGATGCGCGTGATGCGAGTACGAAAGATCGAACGGCGACTTGCGCAGCTTGATGGTGAGCACCGCGAGCAGCGCGAGGAAAATGGGCGCGCTGTACACGATGATGGGGGCCGACTGCCCCGTCACGGCGATGGAGTCGAAGCTATCGGTGGCAAGATACAGGCCCACACTCATCAGCAAAACGGCGGGCTCGTAACTCATGACCTGCAGCAGCTCGCGGTCGGCGCCGACCTGGGCAAACGGGCTCTGCGTCGAGGCGGACGCCAACACCACAAAAATCGCGGCGAGCGTCACCATAAAAGCGCACAGCAGTGTGTTGGAACCCGACACAAAGATGCCGCCGCCCACCACGGTAAAGATGAGCGCGCATGCCATATAGGTATCGTCCATGGTATTTACGCTGGCAGGGGCCTTGCGTAGCAGCTTGGCAACGTCGTAGAAGGGCTGCAGCAGGCGCGGGCCCACGCGGCCCTGCATGCGAGCCGAAAGTTTGCGGTCAACGCCGTCGATCAGGCCACCCACAAGCGGAGCCAGCAAGGCAAACGCCACGGTGCCAATAAAGATGCCCGCGACACCCGAGCCTTCGAAATACTTACCGCGCAGCACCGAGGGCGCGCTCATGGCAAGCCGCTCGGGCCCAATCCACGCGCAACACAGCAGTGCAAACAAGATAATGCTGCAGCACACGACGCTACCCGCGGGGCCAATACGCTTCTCGCCAAGGGCGTCCTCCGAGTACCAATTGCGCTTTTCGGCCTTCACCTCGCGTCCCATCGAGCCGCGGAAATGGCGATAGTTGTCGGTCCCCACACCCGAAAGATATACGTTTACGTGCGGTTTGTTGCTCACGCGGAATGAAGTCAGCAGCACCACGGCGATAAACGCCACGATAACCACCATCAGATACATGGAGTCCTTGCCAATAACGTACGGCACGCGGCCAAACACCATGGCCAAGTAAGGCGACACCAGACCGCTCGAGATAACCGGGAACGCCACGCAGCACAGAATCAGCAGCGCGGCGATGGTGTTGAGGGCCATCCATTCGGTCTTATGGACATTGACCTCAACGTTTTGAGCCGTGGGGTCGACGCCCGAAAGCTTGGCAAGCCACTTGCCCCAGAAGAAGAACGTCGCGGCCGAGCCAAAGGCCAGCACCATGATCATGAGCACGTTGCCGGTCTGCGCAAACGCCACCAGGGCGCCCCACTTGGACACGAGCATGCCAAACGGCGCCACAAACATGCCCATAATGCCCAGCATCATCAGGCGCGTCAGGTGCGGCATGCGGCTGAACATGCCGTCCATGTCCTCGATATTGCGGCTGCCGATATGATGCTCGGCCGTGCCCACGCACAAGAACAGCAGCGACTTTGCCACCGTGTGGAACAGGATTAGGAAGATGGCGGCCCACACGGCCTCGGGCGCGCCGACGCCCAGGCAGGCACTGATGAGGCCCAAGTTGGAAATGGTGGAGTATGCGAGCACGCGTTTAGCGTTGCTCTGCGAGATGGCCATGAGGGCAGCGAGCAAAAACGTGATGGCACCCACGCTCGTGACCATAAAGCCCGTCACGGGATAGACGGCATAGAGCGGGCTCAGCTTGACCATCAGGAACACGCCGGCTTTGACCATGGTTGACGAGTGCAGCAGGGCGCTCGTGGGCGTGGGGGCGACCATGGCGCCGAGCAGCCAGGTATGGAACGGCATCTGCGCGGCCTTGGTAAGGGCGGCGAGCGACAGCAGAACGACCGGCATCACCAGCAGCGCGGACTGCGCGGTTCCGGCGCCGGAAAGCTCAATCATGCCCGAGATGGTCAGCGGCATGCCGTTAACGTGCAGGTACATGAGTCCGGCCAAAAACGCGATACCGCCCAGCATGTTGAGGATGATCTGGGTAAAGGCGTTTTTGATGGCCTCGGGCGTGCGCGTGTAGCCAATCATAAGGAACGAGCACACGGTGGTGATTTCCCAGCCGCAGAACAGCCACTCAAGGTTGTCGCTCGTCACGATGACGAACATGGCCGAGAGGAACAGGAACATAAGCGCCAGGAACTGCGGGCGACGGTCGGGCGCGGTCTTCCCACGCAGCGCGGCCTCGTGCTCGTCATGGGCCTGGAAGTCCTTCATGTAGCCCAGGGCATACACGCAGATTAGGCTACCGACGATGCCGACGGCGAGGACCATGATCACGCTCATGTAGTCTAGGTAGAGCGGCGTCGCCGTGACGGCTTCGGCCGCAGGCAGCGTCATGGCCGCAAAGACAACGGAGCCCACCAGCTGGACTATGCCGAGCACCGTGGTGAGCGCGTTCCTATATTTATACGCGTTGTACAGGATGACGGCGCACAGGATGACATCGATGGCGGAGCTGATGATCGAGAGCACATGCGAGGTGCCGGGGGCAACCTCAAAGCTCTGCGGACCCGTGCCAAAAAACATGACGGCGACTACAACTGTCACCGCCATAATAATGCCGGAACCTATGAGCCCCACCGCATCGCGGGCGCGGTCACCGCGCGCGACCAGCATGCCCAGCGCCGGTACCAGCGGAAACAGGGTAAGGAAATACAGTAGCGTCATACCATCACTCCCCCATGCAAAAACGCTGCAATTGTTTAACGTTATAGCTCAATTGAGGAGTAGCGGCGGCGGGTTTTCGGTCAACTGGGGAGTTTTAGGCGTACGGGGTAAGGGCACGTCCGCTTTGGACCAGAGAGGCGACACTCCCTTACCGCGGCGACAGGCACGCGGGCCACTGCGCGCGGTTTATTGGCCACGTTGGAGGATGTCCCGATGGGCTCGCGGCGGTCCGAAAAGTTGGCGCGGCAAGAAAAATGCGCCCCTGTGGGCGCACCATCCCGTTCGCTATTCCGCCTTTTTAACGCGCGGCTTGCGACCGCGCGGCTTATCGACCAGCGCGGACTCACCGCTCTCGCGATACTGGCGGCACCAAGCCTTGACCGAAGACTCGCTGGGAATCCCATACTTGATCATGGCATCGCGAACCGTCAGACCGTTTTCCAAACGGTCCTTAACCACGGCGAGCTTTACGTCGTACGAATAGGTGTGATGACGAGCGCCCGCGTTGAGCACGGCATCGGCACCGCCCACGTCATATGCGCGAGCCCACTGACGAGCCGTGGCCTGGGGAATGCCAAGCTTTGCGGCGAGGGCGCGGTGACCGACCCCCTCTTGGAGGATCTCGACGGCGCGCTGCCTAACCTCGGGCGCATGCGTGCGAGTCCTAGTTGCTTCCGACATACCTGCCACTTCTTAGCCTTAACCGTTAATCTGCTTTCTTACGTGCTTGCTAGATAGTAGCATTTTGCTGTTCGCGCGTAACAGTTAATTAAAATAGACGCGGCGTTATCTGGGCATTTGGCACCAATTTACGACATTTCTTTATCGATTATTTACGCTGGTAGCTGACTCGCAGCTAATCGTCATTCGCTTGTCAACAAAATTGGCATCTCTTTATATCCTTTGGTATAGAGGATATGATTATTAACCCCTCCCCCAATAATTTTAAGTAGTCTGCAAGGCAGTAGACGTCCTCACTCCTCATGATTACCGCGCATTACCATCCACCGGAGCAAAACAAAAAGGGCGGGACCTGCTGCGCTTACAGGCCCCGCACCGGTTGACACCCGACGGGACGCAGCGGGGCGAGACGGATCCGTGCTACCGCCCCGCCTGGCCGCGATGTTAACTACAACTCGTTGGCCGCGTGATACGCCGTGCGAATGGCGCTCGCGATGTCGGCGGTGCGCTCGCCCGAGCAGTCGCCCACGCAGGTCACGGGCACCGTCACGCCATCCAGGTCAAACGCGTTGGCCTTGGAGCCCACAGCCATCACCACGTAATCGCAGGCGATCTTCACCGGCTCCTCGGCACCGTCCTCGGTGGTGCGAACAGCTTCCACACCCTCGTCGGTAATGGCGGTCAGGCGAGTCTTAACATGCTGCTCCACGTTGTGCTCAGCAAAGTCGCTCATAATCAGCGGCAAAATGGTCTCGGACTCGCCCGCGGCAATCTTGTCGAGCATCTCCACGATCGCCACCTCGCAGCCATGCTGCAGCAGGTACTCGGCAGTCTCGGTGCCCACCAGGCCACCGCCAATGACGGCGACGCGCCCGCTGAGCTCCACCTTGCCGGCCAGCACGTCCCAGCTCGAGACGACCTTCTCCGAGTCGGCGCCCGGAACGGGGATGACCACGTCGTGCGCGCCCACAGCCACAATCGCGGCGTCAGCGGCGTTGAGGTCCGCAGCGGTAGCGGCATGGTTGAGCTCGACCTTCACGCCCAGGTCGGGCAGAATCTTCTCGTAGTACTCGACCGAGCGCATGATCTCGTCCTTGCGCGGAGGCGCGGCCGCCAGCACGATCTGGCCGCCCAGATGATCGCTCGCCTCGTAGACGGTCACATCGTAGCCGCGCTTGGCCGCCACGCGCGCGGCCTCCAGGCCGGCAATACCGCCGCCCACCACGGAGATCTTCTTGTCGCCCTCGCCCGGCTTGATGGCGATGGTCGCCTCGTCGCCGTTCTCGGCATTGAGCACGCACGAGATGTACTTGCGGTTTTGAATCGCATCGACGCAGCCCTTGTTGCAGTTGAGGCACTCGCGGATGGGCTCACCCGTGGCAGCCTTCAGCGCAATGTCGGGGTCGCACATGAGCGAGCGGCCATAGGCGATGATGTCGGCCGCGCCGTCTTCCAGAATCTTCTCGCCGGCCTCGACCGAGACAACGCGACCGACGGTTGCCACCGGCACGGAGACCAGGGCCTTGACGCGCTCGGCCACGGGCAGCGTCCAGTTGTAGGGCATGGCACCCATGGGCGGAATGGTGTCGCCCATGTTGCCGGTGTGGTTGGCCTGCGCGACCTGGATCATATCGATGCCCGCGCCCTCGAGCAGCTTGGCGAACTCGCAGGCCTCGTCGGGCTGCAGGCCGCCCTTGCCGCGCGGCGTGCCGTCGGGGTTCTCCATGATCACGGGGAGCTTGTACTCCACCATCAGCTGCGGTGCGGCTTCCTTAATGGCGGCGACGACCTCCAGCGCGTAGCGGACGCGGTTCTCGAACGAGCCGCCGTACTCGTCGGTGCGCTTGTTGAGGATGGCCGAGCACAGCGAACCCACCAGGCGGTCGCCGTGGACCTCGATGGCATCGATCCCGGCCTGCTGGGCACGGGTGGCCGAGGCGGCGATAGCCTCCTTGATCTGGGTGAGCTGCTCTACGCTCGCCTCGTTCACAAAGTGCTGCATATCGTGGTGCAGCTTGGCATAGGCCTGCTTGCGGATCTCGTTGGACTCGGCCATCTTGGCGGCAAAGGTCTCCTCGTCGCCGGCAGCCTTGGCCTCCTGCGCGGCCTTGGCGGCAGCCATGGAGCCCATGACCATGCGGCCGACGCCGGGCACGTCGTACTCGGGGTGGAACAGCTGCAGCGCAACCTTGGCACCGTGCTTGTGGACGGCATCGGCCAGCGCCTTAAACGTGGGGATCTGGGCGTCGGTTGCCAGCTTGGGCGTGGGACTTGCGGTCATGACGGGAGCGACGTCGCCGATGACGATGTAGCTCACGCCGCCACGGGCCAGACGCTCGTAAAAAGCCAGGCTACGCTCGCCAATGGAGCCGTCGCGCTCCTCGTAGCCGGTGGTCAGCGGCGGGAACATAATGCGGTTCTTGAGCTCAAGGGGGCCAACCGTAATGGGCTGGAGCAGCTTGGATGCAGGTGCGGTCATGGGCATTCCTCTCTTGTAGGCGCGGCGGCGATGATGCCGCGTAGTTGTCTAGAGGATATGGCATGAGGGTACAGCGGCACAACGAAAATCGGCGAATATCAGGTGGCGGCAGGCGGATGGGGCGAGGCGGCCCATCGGTTTGTCTCAATCTGTAACAGTTACTCAGCAAAACCGGGTCTTACTGTTACAGATCGATACATTCCTCTCAGCCCATCCTCAACAATCTAGATCTGTAACAGCTAGACCAACTTTTGCCCCCTTACTGTTACAGATCGAGACAAACCAAAACCGTCCCGGCGGAAAATCTCAATCTGTAACAACAACTCGGCAAAATCTGTCTCTCGTGTTACAGATTTAGACAAACGGGACCCAGCCCACCGGTATATCTCGATCTGTAACATCTAGCCGCCCAAATCGGGTCTAGATGTTACAGATTGAGATTTTGTTTGAAAGGCCGAGAATTGGACCGAAAACACGGTCCCCAGATAACAAAAAAGCTCGCCGGCTAGGCCGACGAGCTGCAAGTTCTTGGTCGCGGGGGCAGGATTTGAACCTACGACCTCCGGGTTATGAGCCCGGCGAGCTACCAGACTGCTCCACCCCGCAATGTCTGGGCGCCTCATGTGCGCAAGAAAGAATATTACGTGGGAGTTCGGTAAACGGCAAGGAAAATCTCGTAGAGCATAATTCCTTCATATTTAAGCCTCTCAGCCCCTATCACCGTGAACAAATCGCAGCCGAGCGCCGTCGGCGGCGCGTATACAATGGTGCGCGTCCTTTTACGCCGACACCTGGAGTAGACATGCTGCTCGCTATCGATATGGGAAACACGCAGACGGCCATGGGTCTGTTTGACGGAGACGAGCTGGTGCAGTCGTGGCGCATGCCCACCGACCGCTCCTATACCGCCGACGAGATCCATGTGCGCTTGATGGGTTTCTTTAAGATGTACGGCCTCTCGCTCGATGCGGTCGACGCGATCGCTTTTGCCGGCGTGGTGCCGCAGCTCTCGCGCGAATGGCACGCCGTGGCCGACCGCATTGCCGCAGACGCCATCGTCATCGGGCCGCAGACGGCCGCGGTGACCAAGCTGCGCGCGGCGCGCCCCCAGGCCGTAGGTGCCGATCGCATCGCCAACGCCGTCGCTGCCGAGACCTTCTACGGCGCCCCGGCGATCGTGGTGGACTTTGGCACCGCAACCAATATCGACGTCATCGACGAGGACGGCTATTACATTGGCGGAGCGATCGCGCCGGGCATCCGCATCTCGATGGACGCGCTCGCCGCCCGAGCCGCCAAGCTCGCCAGCGTGCCGCTCGAGGCGCCCGAGCACGCCATCGGCCGCGATACCGAGGAGTGCATCAAGGTCGGCGCCGTGGTGGGCGCCGCCGCCATGGCCGAGGGCTTGGTCGCGCGCATGAAGCGCGAGCTGGGCCGCGAGGATGCCACCGTTATCGCCACGGGCGGTCTCGCCGGCATCGTCGCCGATTCGACCGATGCCTTCGACGTGGTCGACGGACAGCTCACCATCAAAGGCATCTGCGAAATCTACCGCCGCATGCAGGGGCTGGGATAGAGCAGGGGCTTAAGTCGAGCACGCCCGATGCCACAGCCCCCGCAAACGTTCGCCAAGCCTATTCCTCAAAAACGAAAAATTTTCAGTTTTGAGAAATAGGACCGAGATGCCTCTCTGCAGTCACGCGAAAGCCCTCCCCGGCGCAGGCCGAAGAGGGCTTCGCTGTCATCGTTATCTTTGAGCGCGGACGGCTCACGTTACAGCCCGCGAATGCGCACGGCCTCGGGCGGAAACTCCTGCTCGCCAGCATCGGTCTTGATGGTCGCACGGCCCCAGATGTCCAGACCCGCAAACACACCGACCGCAAGTGGCAAGCCGTTGGGCGACACCGCCGCAACTTGGCGACCGAGCAGCGGCACCATGTCGAAGTACTCGCCCAGCACGGGGGCCAGCGGACCGGCAGCGCCCTGCGGTGTGTTGGCGGCAACCGCCCAGGCGTCAACGCGAGCGAGCACCGCCGCGGCCAGTGCCTCGACCAGCACCTCGTCGGCCATATCCACGCCGAGCTCGCCCAGTGCCGCACGCTCGACATCCACCGTCACCGCGGCAAACATGCCCGCAGCACCGGCACCGCCGTTGACGGCGACGCGCGCGAGCGACGTCTCAAACGCAGGCGCGCCGCACACGATGTCACTCGGCCACTGGATGCCCACTTTGCCGGCAAGCCCCAGGCCCGGCGTTGCGGCCGTGCCCGCGAGCGCGTCCATCATGCCCATTGCAGCTACAAATGGCAGGCCGTGGAAGGCGTGCATGTTCACATCGGGGCGCACGACCAGCGAAAACGTCAGCGATGCATCGCCCGCGCTCCACGCGCACCAGCCCGCGGACACGCCCTCGCGGCCCGCGTCACGCGCCGCGTCGAGCTCGGTACCGGCGGCAACAGCATTCATCTCGATCATCTACATACGCCCCAATTCGCCCACGATATGGCCCACGCGGTCCTCGGGCTCCTTGACCTCGACGCCGTTGTAGCGGAAGAACCGCGCCGGGTCGTGCATCAGGTCCTCGAGCGGCACCAGCACAAAGTCGCGCTCGCCGATCAGCGGATGCGGCAGGCGCAGCTTTTTGCCGCCGTGGATCTCGCCGTCCATCCACAGCAGGTCCAGGTCGATGGTGCGCGGGCCGTTGACCTTGGCCTTCTTGGAGCGGTCGCGCCCCAGCTCGGCCTCGATCTTCATAAGCTCGTCAAGCAGCACCAGCGGCGCCAGCTCGGTCTTGATCTCGATGACGGCGTTGGCAAATGCGTCCTGGCGTGTCTCGTAGGCCGGCTCGCTCTCGTAGATGCGCGAGCAGTTGGACACGCAGGTGAGCGGAATCTCGGCGATCATGTCGCGTGCGGCGCGGATGTTGTCGCAACGATGCCCCAAATTGGAGCCCACGGCCACAAACGCACGGCGCGGCTGCGGTTTGGCGACAGCCCAGTAACCGTTCAGGAACTGCGCAAAGCCGGTAACGTCGTGCACGCGCACGATGTTGGCACCGGCCTGGATAGCGCCCAGGCATACGCCAAACGTGGCGGCATCGCGCGCGGCGGCATCGGTCACGCCCGAGACGGCGCCCACAAAACGCTTGCGCGACACGGCACACATGAGCGGGTAGCCCAGCGACGCCATCTTGGCGGTCTCGCGCTGGATGACGATATCCTCGTTGGCTGTCTTGCCAAAGCCCGGGCCGGGATCGATGCAGATGCGGTCGCGCGACACGCCGGCATGGATGAGTGTGCGGGCCTGGTCGGACAGAAAGCCCATGACGCGGCGCATGATGGGCGCCGAATCGGGCAGGGTGAAGCGGCGGAGCTGAGAGGTAGGCACGTAGGCCTCCTCGCGGCGGGCGCTGCGGCGCATCATGGCCGCCAGGTGATCATTGGGCTCCGGCGCGGGCTCAGGGGTCGCGGCGGCCTCGGCGACAGGGGCGGCCTCTTCGGCGGCCGGCGCCTCCTGCTTCTGCTCGTCCGTGGGCTCCGGCGCAGGCTCCGAATCGCCAAACGGCAGCGAGGGCTGCACCACGCCTCCCGGAAGCTTGGCTTCCGTCTTGGGCTCGCCCAGCAGCTTGCCACGGCGGCGACGAGCGGGCTTCTCGGCCTCGCGCGCGGCCTCAGCAGCCGCCTCGCGCGCCTTCTCGGCAACAAACGCCGCGGCCGAGGTATCGAGTTGCACCGTCGCGTGCGTACGAGCGGGAGCGGCGACCTCGCCGGCGTGCATCACGATAACGCCGCAGGTGCTCGTCTTAACAAACTCGACCATCTTGGGGTCGGTGAATCCCGTCACGTCGTTGACGATCGAGGCGCCGCAGCGCACGGCCGCCTTAGCAACCGCCACGTGGCGCGTGTCGATTGAGACGATGGCGCCCTCTTTGGCCAGCGCGCGCACCACGGGCAGCACGCGGCGAGCCTCCTCGTCGGGGTTGACCGGGGTAAAACCGGGACGCGTGGACTCGCCGCCCACGTCGATGATGTCGGCGCCGGCGTCGAGCATCGCCAGGCCGTACTCGATGGCGGCATCCGGATCGAGGTGCTCCCCGCCGTCGCTAAACGAATCGGGCGTCACGTTGAGGACGCCCATGATGCGCGGGCGGTCAAAGCTGAGCTCGTACTTTCCGCACCGCCATGTCTTGCTATCGTTCGCCATGAACATCCTCCTAAAATGCCCGCGCCGCCGCGCCTGGGCGCTGGCGGCGGGGTCGCTTTGCAATCAGTCTTTCTATTGTATCCGCGCACACGGGCTAAAACGCAAACGCGGCCGCGATGTCGCAAGAAATCAGCAGGTCGGCATTTGCGTCCTGATCGGTGGGAGCAAGATTGCAGATGGCCAGCGTATCGCCGGTAAAGTAGCGCGTAAGGCCCGCCGCCGGATACACCACGAGCGAGGTCCCGCCCACAATGAGGGCATCGGCCGCGGCGATGGCGGCGACGGCGGCGGTCAGCACACGCTCGTCGAGCGGCTCCTCGTAGAGCACCACATCGGGCTTAATGCGCCCGCCGCACACAGGACACACGGGCACACCCGCGGCGTCCTCGTGCTCGCGCGAGCAAATCCACTCGGCGCTATAGACCGCGCCGCACGACTGGCAAATGTTGCGATGGACCGATCCGTGCAGCTCGAACACACGCTGCGAGCCTGCCATCTGATGCAGGCCGTCGATGTTTTGCGTCACCACGGCATTTAGCTTTCCGGCGCGCTCCAGCTCGGCCAGCTTGGTGTGGCAGCGGTTGGGCTTGGCGCCAAGCGCGATCATCTTGGTGCGGTAGAAATCGAAGAACTCGGCCGGACGCGCCTCATAAAAGCTATGCGAGAGCATGGTCTCGGGAGGACAGGCAAACTGCTGGTGATACAGGCCGTCCACGCTGCGGAAATCGGGGATGCCACTCGCCGTGGAAACACCCGCGCCGCCAAAGAAGACCACGCGCTTGTGGGTACCGAACAGCTCCGCCAGCGCGGCGGAGGCCTGCTTTGGGTCCGATATTGCCTGCGTCATATGAGTCCTCCGTCCTTGTTAGTCGGGCAGCGTTGGGCGACGTCCCAGCATGCGGCCTTTGGGTCAGCACGCGCGGAGCCCACCACCGCCCCTGTTGCGCTAATCTTAAGCCTGCCAACCTCGTCGAAAGGACACCATGCCTCAGACTTACACTTTCGCCTCGTGGAACGTCAACGGCCTGCGCGCCGTGCTCAAAAAGGACCCGAGCTTTATCCAGATCGCGCAAGAACTCGACGTCGATATCCTGGCGCTGCAGGAGACAAAGCTGCAAGAGGGCCAGGTCGATATCGACCTGCCCGGCTATCACCAAACCTGGAGCTACGCCGAGCGTAAAGGCTATTCGGGCACTGCGGTCTTTAGCCGCCAGGAACCGCTGCGCGTGCTGCGCGCCGACGCGCTGCTACCCCACGCCGGCGAGGGCGAGACGGCCGAACTCGTGGCGCAGGCCGCGACCGAGGGCCGCGTCTGTGCGCTCGAGTTCGACAAGTTTTGGTTTGTGGATGTCTATACGCCCAACGCACAAAACGAGCTCGCCCGCATCGACGTGCGCATGGCCTGGGACGATGCCTATCGCGGCTTTTTGAGCGCGCTTGAGCGCGAGACCGGCAAGCCCATCGTAACCTGCGGCGACTTTAACGTGGCGCACGAGGAGATCGACCTTAAGAACCCCAAGTCCAACCGCGGCAACGCAGGCTTTTCGGACGAGGAACGCGGCAAGTTTACCGAGCTGCTCAACGCCGGGTTTACCGATACCTGGCGCGCGGCAAACCCCGACGTCGAGGGCGTCTACAGCTGGTGGAGCTACCGCTTTAATGCCCGCAAGAACAACGCAGGCTGGCGCATCGATTACTTCCTGGTAAGTGATTCAATCGCCGCCGACGTTCGCGACACCGGTATCCGCGGCGACATCTTTGGCAGCGACCACTGTCCCGTCACCCTCACGCTAGAGCTCTAGCCCCAACTGATCCCCTGGGGACGGAGGAAAAGGGATCATTTTTTCACCTCGCGAAGACATCCGCGCGGCCCGCCCGCCACGAAATCGGCCCATCTACTACGTTTAAGCCGCTACCCTCAACCACAGCGAACAACGCAAAAAGAAAACCGCAGGTAGAAAGCCTGCGGTTTTTCATAAAACGCGGTTGTGCTTGGGGGTGTCGGGCCAAACGTAGTAGATGGGCCGATTTCGTGGCGGGCGGGTTCAGCTGATCCCCGGGGACGTCTGGGGACGGAAAGAGAACGGATCAGCTTGGCTCTTGAGGGCCACGATGCCCGTCATATCAGCCGGCCATTCCAAAACTATGCCGGTTTACGGGGCTAAATCGCGAACCCCCAACCATACGCAATTGCGAAATAATAAAACCGCAGGTAAACGGATTGCTCTATTTCGAAAAAAGCCGGTATGGTCTGCCTGTGCCAATCTAGCCCCGTAAACCGACATAGTTTTGAAATGGTACTTCGTCAGTATTGATTCCCGCCCCGGCGCAACCAGCTCTACAGCCCGTATTTCACGACGACTCGGTTGATGCGGCGACACCAGGGTCTGTACAGGGCGGCCAAGAACGCGCAGGTCGCAAGGCCGTGCGTGATATCGAACGGTACGGCGGTGGCAAGACGCGCCATAGCTCCCGCCCACGTGAGCGGCTGCACAAAACCGATGATGTCGTAGGCGTTGATCACAACGCCGTAGAGCAGGCCCGATGCAAAGCCGTACGCCATCAGCGCCGGCATGCGCACGGTGCCATCGGCGCGATCAAAAGCGCCCGCATGTGCCAGCGCGCCGCCAACATAGCCAACCAGACCCCAGGCATACATCTGCCATGGCGTCCACATGCCCTGTCCAAAAAAGAAGTTGCTGGTCAGCGCCGCCAGCGCACCGACCATAAAGCCGTTACGACGACCGAGCGTCGCCCCGGCGATAATGGCAATGGCGCTCACGGGTTTAAAGTCGGGAATGGGGCCAAACAAGATGCGCCCCGCCGCGGCCAACGCCGCCAGAACCAGAGTGGGCATAATCTGGCGCAGGCCCGGTCGCGACGCCTCGTAGCCCGCAAAGAACAGCGCGAGCACGAGCGCCACCACGACAAGCATGGCAAGCGCCGCCTGCTCAACGCCTGCCAGCAACGCCGCAGCCATCACCGCGGGAACCGCTAGCAGCAGCGGTATCTCCAGTTTTGCGAGTAGGCGCGCGACGCGATAATCCGTCATCCCATCACGCCCTATAAAACACGTTGTCGGCAAAGAAGTCGGCCGGCGGCTCCATGCAGGCAATCTCACCGTCGAACATCATGGCAATGTCATCGGCAACCTGCTCGGCAAAATCCAGATCGTGCGTGGCCATGATGACGGTGCCGCCAGACTTCGCATGGTCACGCAGAGCGCGAGCGATGATGCGGCGGCTGGCCAGGTCTAGACCCTTGGTGGGCTCATCGAGCAATAGCAGCTCGGGGCCGATCAGCAGCAGCTTTGCCAACGCGAGCAGTTGACGTTGTCCGCCCGAAAGATCGTACGGGTGGCGTCCATCCAGGCCCGACAGCCCCAGGATCGCCGCGCGCTCCCGCGCCACGGCCTCGTCATATCCGCAGGTCGAAGCCCATTCCATCAGCTCGTCGCGCACCGTCTCGGCAACCAGCAATGCCTTGGGATTCTGTGGCAGCAGCGCCGCCGATCCCGCCCCGCGCTCCATATGCCCACGCTGCAGCTTGACCGTCTTGGCCAGCACCGAAAGCATTGTCGACTTGCCGCAGCCGTTACCGCCCACAACCGCATGCACTGCGCCAGCCGAGAACGCCGCATCGAGTCCGCGCAGCACCCAGCCGGACGCTCGATCGTAGCGAAACCAGCCCTCGCGAATAGCTGCCGCTGCACTCGTCGCCGCCCCCTGCGCGGGCCGGCAAGAGTCCAAAGCCAAAAGTCCCTCGCGACTACCCAAACTCGCCAGGTCAGCCACCTCGCACACGCGTCCGTCCTCAATCCGATACGCGCACGTCGCGTATTCGAGCATCGGGCGCGGCTGGTGCGTTGCCACGACAACCGTGCAGCCCAACTCGCGATTCACGCGAAACAGCGCGTGCAGAAAACTCTTCTCGGCAACAGGATCCAGTTGGGACGTGGGCTCGTCGAGCAGCAGCACGCGCGGGCGCAACGCCAGCACAGCTGCCAGCGACAGCAGCTGCTTGCGTCCGCCCGAAAGCGTATCGGTATCGCGGTGGAGCCAATCCTCCAACCCAAAGAAATAGCTGGTCTCGGCTACGCGACGGCGCATCTCGTCGCGTGACATGCCTAAGTTTTCCAGGCCAAACGCCATCTCGTGCCACACGGTCTCGCACACGATCTGGTTCTCGGGGTCCTGAAACACATAGCCCACGCGCTCCGCGGACGCCCGAATATCCATGTCGGCAACGCTCTCGCCCAGCACGCGCAGCTCGCCGGAGCATTCGCCCGTCGGCGAAATCTCGGGCTTGAGCAGCGAAAGCAGCGTCGACTTGCCCGATCCGGTACCGCCAACAAGCAGCGCAAACGCTCCTTGGGAAACACGCCAATCGAGCCCCTCGAGCACCGGTGCCTCAGTCCCGGGGTAGGCAAAGCGCAGACCCCGCACTTCAATCGCCGGCGCATCCAAGCCGCACGCCTCGCCCGTTACCGAGCAGCTATCCAACCGAGCCATCAGCCAAACCTCTTCTCGTCAATCGCGTGCAGCACACAGGGCAGTGCCATCCAGGCCGCGTATACAACATAGCCAGGCCAAGGCGCCGGCACCGATAGTTGCGGGTAAAACGAATACTGCGTCGTCGCGGCCCACGCCACCGCAACCGTAGCAGCGCCAAACAGCGCAAGTCCAACCAGCGCGGCAGCGTCGCCGCACCCCAGCCGACACCGCGCATACGTCGTGCGGCGCGTCGCGGCGCCCCATCCGCGCGAGCGCATGGCGTCGGCGCGCTCCAGCGAATCCTCCATGCCCCAGCCCATCAGCACGCTCGACGCCCGCAGGCGCGAGCGCACGGGGTCAGCCGGCGCGCGCCCCGGCACATCAATCGCATCCTGCACCGCCAGTACCGTACGACCGCAGCGCAAAAACTGCGGGATAAGCCGCATGCACATCGAAATCATGAGCGCGATCACCGGCGCGGCGTTACCCAAAAGCGCAAGCACCTTGTCGTAGCTAAGCATCGATGCCGCGGCCTCAAACCACAGCACGCTCGCCACAAACAGCCCGCCCATGCACAGGCCGTAAACCATGCTCTCCAGATACACCGCACACATGCCAATACGGAACAGCTCCGTCGAGCCCGAGGCGCTAAACAGCGGATTGAGCACCGCGATGATCAAAATCACCGGCAGCTGCCAGCGAAGCGCCCCCAACGTGCGCGCGACGCCGCGCGTCGCAAGCCCGTACGCCAGCCCGCCCGCAAGCGACAGCGCAATCAACACCGGTTGCATCGAGAACATGGTGAGCCCCAGCGTTAACACCATGTGGAGTGCCGGCACCGCCGGATGCGACATCGAAAATGCCGCGACGGGTTCGTTGCCCGATTCCTCTCGCATGATATCCACGGACACCTCCCATCCCCTCGCGCAAAACACCGACGCCGCAGCGCCGTCGCCATGCACAACCAGCGCAAACACTGCGTCAGCGGCAGCGACATCGGCCGTCACGCGTCAATCGTTACGCGCTCATCATATGCCTGCGGTATCATATTGCGCCGTGTATCGTTTCCAAACACACGTCTCTATAACGTAACAGGAGATCACATGGACGCAACCGCAATTATCCTCGCCGCCGGCGAGGGCACCCGCATGAAGTCGAACCACTGCAAGGTTTCGCACAAGATCCTGGGTAAGCCCATGGTCCAGTGGATCGTCGACGCCACCATCAAGGCCGGCTGCAGCCGCGTCGTGGTTGTTATCGGCAGCCACGCCGACGAGATGCGCGCCCTGATCGACGGCGCCTACGCCAACAGCGCCACCAAGGTCGAGTGCGTCGAGCAGACCGAGCGCCTGGGCACCGGCCACGCCGTAAAGGTCGCGCTCGAGGCCTGCGGCATCGCCGAGGGCCCGGTCGTCGTGCTCAACGGCGATCTGCCGCTCATCACCGCCGACACGGTCGCCAAGTTCGCGCAGACCGTCGCTACCGGAGAGCTCGCCTGCACCGTCATGACCATGACCCCGCCCGACCCCTTCGGCTACGGCCGCATCAAGCTGGGCGCCGATGGCCAGATTGAGCGCATCATCGAGCAGAAGGACTGCACGCCCGAGCAGGCCGCCACGCTGCTCGAATGCAACGCCGGCTGCTACGCCTTCGACGGCGCGCAGCTCGCCGCCCACATCGACGAGATCGGCAACGACAACGCGCAGTCCGAGTACTATCTGCCCGACATGCTCGAGATCCTCAAAGGCCACGGCCAGGCAGTCTCCATCTTCCACTGCGACGACTACCGCGACGGCCTGGGCGTCAACAGCCGCATCCAGCTCGCGCAGCTCACCGCCATCGCGCGCGACCGCATCAACGAGCACTGGATGGCAGAGGGCGTCACGTTCATCGACCCCACGCAGGCTTGGATCGGTCCCGACGCCACCATCGGCCGCGACACCGTCGTGTGGCCGCAGACGCACCTGATCGGCCATGTCACCGTGGGCGAGGAGTGCCAGCTCGGCCCCAACAGCCGCCTCACCGACACCACCGTCGGCAGCGGCTGCACCATCGATGAGACCATCGCCATCGAGGCCGTCATCGAGAACGGCGTCGACTGTGGCCCGCGCGCCTACCTGCGCCCGGGCACCCATATGCTCGACGGCTCCAAGGCCGGCACGCACGTGGAGATCAAGAAGTCCACGATCGGCGAGGGCTCCAAGGTGCCGCACCTGTCCTACATCGGCGACACCACTATGGGCTCCGGCGTCAACGTGGGCGCAGGCTCCATCACCTGCAACTACGACGGCGTGCACAAGCACAAAACCGTCATCGGCAAGGATGCCTTCATCGGCTCCGACACCATGATGGTCGCGCCCGCCCAGATCGGCGACGGCGCGCTCGTTGCCGCCGGCTCCGTCATCACCGAGCCGGTCCCGGCAGACGCACTCGGCCTGGGCCGCGCCCGTCAGGTAAATATTGAGGGCTGGGCCGCCGATTACCGCCGCCGCCTGCACGAGGACGACGAGGTATAACGTTTTATCAAGCATCTAAGGAGCTGTTCCCATGGGGACGGCTCCTTTTTCTATGCTGACCTGCGCGACCGGATGAGTGGTCGGTTCGTGTCCGTTGACGGTAAAGACGTTATCAAGACTCGATAAACCCCGCCGCGCGGTTACAATGCAACAAGGCATCTATATGGCATTCGATATAAAGGAGAAGGGTAATGCCGATTAATGATCCCGAGAAGTCGGAGAATATGCGCAAGTCCATCCGCGTGTATTCCGGTTCCTCCAACCGTCCCCTCGCTCAGAAGATCGCTGAGTACCTTGGGGTCGAGCTTTCGGGCCTTACGCTAAAGCAGTTCGCCAATGGTGAGATTTACGCCCGCTACGACGAGACCGTCCGCGGCGCCGACGTCTTCCTGATTCAGTCCGTGGCCGGCGGCAACGTCAACGACATGCTCATGGAGCTGCTCATCGCCACCGATGCTGCCAAGCGCGCATCCGCCCGCTCCATCACCGCCGTTATCACCCACTACGGCTATGCCCGCCAGGACCGCAAGGCCGGCCCGCGCGAGCCCATCACCGCCCGCCTCGTCGCCAACCTGCTCGAGCGTGCCGGTGTCAACCGCATCATCACCCTCGACCTGCACCAGGGTCAGATCCAGGGCTTCTTCGATATCCCGGTTAACCACCTGTCCGCACTGCCGCTGTTTGGCCAGTACTACAACAACATGCACTTCGACACCGACAACCTGGTTGTCGTCTCCCCCGACGTGGGTCGTGCCAAGGCCGCCAAGAAGTTGTCCGACATGCTCGGCTGCGACCTGGCCATCGCCCACAAGGGCCGTCCGCGCCACAACGCCGCCGAGGTCATGGGCATCATCGGTGACATCAAGGGCAAGACCTGCATCATCAACGACGACATGATCGACACCGCTGGCACCCTGTGCGCCAACGTCAAGGAGCTCAAGGCTATGGGCGCTGGCGACATCTACGTCTGCGCCACCCACGGCATCTTCTCCGGTCCGGCCATCGAGCGTCTGAACGACGCCCCGATCGTCGAGTGCCTCGTCACCGACGCCATCCCCGTCGAGGTCGGCGGCAAGATCAAGACCATCTCGGTCGCCGAGGAGTTCGCTCAGGCCATCTCCGCCGTTTACCACGAGGAGCCCGTCTCCACGCTCGTCGGCGGCGACTTCGCGCTGTAATCCAACGTGCATCGCATCATCTTTGATGTTTTAAAGGGTCGGAATCTCGCTTCCGACCCTTTTTCTATCCCTCGCCAACCCGCTCTGGACAGTTAGTTCAGATTTGTATTTTTCTAGACATTCGTTTGGGCAATTTGATGCGTCGAAAGCCCTCTTACTAGCGTAATTCTGCCCAATCCCAGCGTTTATGAATCTCTTCACTATGCCATTGACCCCATTTTGCCCACCGAACCCTTCAGCAATGGCGACATACTCCGATTGTTTAATACAAATCTGAACTAACTGTCCAACCCTCATCTCAGTAAATGTCTCCAAAGCTAAGCCATCGCTCCATGCTCCAGCCTTTCAAGGCCTCACGCATGATCGTGCTACCGCCCACGACGTGCGACACCCCTTTGAGCGAAAAGAACAACACGGCTATAGCCTTTTGCCAACGGCTTAGTACCTTATAGCTATGACCACCGTGATTTCACATCTCTCCGCCCTCCGCGCAATTCGCCGCGCGCGACGGGCGTACTCTGCACTTCCATGGGGCGTCATCGATGACGAGCAGCAAGCGCAAGCCCTTGCAGACTGTGTTCCTAATAAGGATGCCATAGACTTTGCGGCCCTTGCGATACTTGATGCCTGGAGCGAAGACGACCCCGAGCGTCTGGATCTCTTTGTTGCGGGCGGCAACAACAGACGGCCCGACGAACGGCTCCTCCAGCACACCATCACCGCCCCGCTTCCCGAAAGTGCAATTATGCACATTGAAGCCGACATCTACGCTACGTCTCCCGCCATGACGGCCATGCTTTGTTCCAAAAATGAATCGGTCGCCAAAACCTTGATGCTCCTTATGGAGCTGCTCGGAACCTACTCCCTTCCGCCCGAGGCAACCTACCCCCTCGCCCATGACGATACGTGGCCCAAGGCCGACGGCTTCGAAGTGATGGGCGATCTTGATTGTCAGGGCAGCCAACCGGCGCCCGAAGGACAAGCCGAAACCCGCTACGAACAGGCGCACTACAAATGCGAGCCCGCCACAACCATCGAAGATCTCGAGGCAATCGCACGGTTCGCCAAAAGCAGCTCCTACGCCTCGTTTCGTACGGCCGTTAAACTCGCCCGAGCCGGATCCGCATCCCCAGCGGAATCCTTAATGTTTGCCGTCCTGGGCGCGCCCATGCGCTTTGGCGGTTTCGGATGTTGCAGCCTGCCCATGGGAGGCTTGCTACTCAACTATCGAATCGACTTCGACACCCTTGCGGTCAACATGTCCTCGGGTATCCCCTACGCCATCTGCGACTTATATTGCCCAGCCGCCGGAGTGGACAACGAATACAACGGAATTGGACACGAGCTTCAAAATGCTCGCATTCACGACGGCAATCGCAACAATGGCCTTAAGGCCATGGGCATCCACGTCTTGGTTATCAATCGTGACCAAATGAAGGACCTTGTTGCACTCGAAGCCTTCGCTCAGACGATGCATCGACTTGCGGGGGTTCGATTCCGCTATCGCATCAAGGGTTATCGCAAGCGTCAAGCCGCCTGGCTCAACGCCCTGCGGGCCGGAATCGGTCTCGCACCGGTCTAAAAACCGGGCTACGCGCGTGCCGCCGAGCAGAACTGGACAGTTGGTTCAGATTTGTATAAACGAACGGCGTGTGTCGAGGTAGTTTGCTGCCATCCCCACGCTAATCACCCCGTTTGAAAGCAGAAGGGGTTTCAAGCTAGCGCAAAACGTACCCCCAAAGCACCGAGACAGTTCCACAGCCCCGATTTTGGCAGCCAAAGGCCTCTTGGTTTATACAAATCTGAACTAGCTGTCCACCTCAATTTCCGGCAGCTGCTCAAACACCCTCAACCAACCCCAGTCGCTCTCCATTTGACAGCAGCAACGGGGTCGCTCACCATAGCAGGCGACAAATCAACGAAAGGAAGCACATGGCAGCTGCACAGCCGCTTAAGATTCGCATGGTTGCCGGACTTGGCAACCCCGGCGATGAGTATGCCGAGACCCGCCACAACGCCGGTTTTAAGGCGATCGACGAGCTGGCCCGTCAGGCCGGCGTCACGTACTGGAAAAACCAGGCAGGCGCCGAGGTCGCGCTCATCAACATCAACGACCCCGAGGAAGAGGGCGGCAAGCGCCAGATTGTGCTGGTCAAGCCGCAGTCGTACATGAACACCTCGGGCGGCCCCATCTCCAAACTCTGCCGCGAGTACAAAATCAAGGCCGAGGAGCTGCTCGTGATCCACGACGAGCTCGACATTCCCGCCGGCGACGTGCGTGTTAAGGTGGGCGGCGGCCACGCCGGCCACAACGGCCTGCGCTCCATCATCGACAAGATGGGCAGTCGCGACTTCAGCCGCATCCGCACCGGTATCGGCAACCCTCCCGGCAAGATGGCCGTGGCAGACTACGTGCTCAAGCAGCTGCGCACCCGCGAGGCCGAGGACTTCCAGGACACCTGTGCCCGCGCGGCCGACGCCGCCGGCCTGGCAATCGTGCACGGCGTGGTCTACGCCCGCGACCACGTCAACGGCTCCGCCTCCGCCAACGGCAAGCACTAAAACCTACCATTTAGGGACAGGTTTATTTTGGCCGGTTTTATCTGCGGAAACGCCGCGGCAGCCGCGCCGTAATAAATCCTGTGCCGCCATACATGCATAACGCCCCAAAGGGTGCCGGCCTCACCGATGCGCGAGGCCGGCACCCTTTGCCGTTTTGCCTGATAAAACCTGCCAAAATAAACCTGTCACCCTTTGGTAGGCCGAAGTGGATAAACCCTTTTCCCAACCGCCGAAGATACACGTAAGCGACATGCCCATGAGGGTATAATTTGCACCGTATGTCTGCACAACGCCTGTGCACGTACGGTTTTATTCGGGCTACCGTCCATTTCCGTGGAGGCACGGTTCGGCAGCCCTAACAAGAGAGGGGTTCTATGTATAAGATCCTGGAGAAGACGCAGTTCTCGGAGAAGGTGTTCAAGTTCCGCATCGAGGCGCCCGCAATCGCCAAGCATGCGCACGCTGGACAGTTCCTCATGGTTCGCGCCAACGAGACGGGCGAGCGCGTCCCGTTTACCCTGGCCGGCTGGAACGGTGACGAGGGCTGGGTCGAGTTCATCTTCATGGTGATCGGCAAGACCACCGAGATGCTTTCCACCTACGAGGCCGGCGAGTCGCTGCGCGACGTCGTGGGCCCGCTGGGCGTTCCCACCGAGATGGCCGAGGGCCCCTGTGCCGTCATTGGCGGCGGCGTCGGCCTGGCAATTGCCTTCCCGGTCGCCAAGCACCTGGTCGAGACCGGTCATGAGGTCCACGCCATCATGGGCGCCCGTACCAAGGACCTCCTGCTCATGGAGGACCAGTTCCGCGAGCTCCTCGATGAGGACCACATCCACATCACCACCGACGACGGCTCCTACGGCGAGCAGGGCGTTGTCACCGCTCCGCTGGAGCGCCTGCTGCAGGACAAGGCCGTGAGCCAGGTCTTCTGCGTCGGCCCCGTTCCGATGATGAAGTTCTCGACCCTCACCGCCCAGAAGTACGACACCCCCATCACCGCGTCGCTCAACCCCATCATGGTTGACGGCACCGGTATGTGCGGCTGCTGCCGCGTCGAGGTGGGCGGCGTGACCAAGTTCGCTTGCGTCGACGGCCCCGACTTCGATGCCACCCTGGTCGACTGGGATGACCTTCGTGCCCGCCAGGCCGCTTATCGTTCCGAAGAGGGCGCGTCCCTCAAGGCCTATGAGGAAAAGAGCTGCGCATGCCACTAGTTAACGGTCGTTTCGTTGCCGATATGAAGTCGCCCCGCACCCCCGACAACGAGGAGCCGGCTGCCGAGCGCGCCTGCGACTTCCGCCCCGTCGACAAGGGCTTCACCGAGGAGATGGCGCTGGCCGAGGCCGAGCGCTGCCTCAACTGCAAGAAGCCGTTCTGTGTTGAGGGCTGCCCCGTCAACATCAACATCCCCCGCTTTATCGAGCAGATCCGCGCGAAGGACTTCGGCGGCGCCCTCGATACCATCCGCGAGGACTCCATGCTTCCCGCCATCTGCGGCCGCGTCTGCCCGCAGGAGAACCAGTGCGAGGGCAAGTGCATCCGTGGCAAGAAGTCCGAGCCCGTGGCCATCGGCCAGCTCGAGCGCTTCCTGGGTGACCGCCCCGAGCTCGCCTCCACTCCCAAGATGGCCCCCAAGAACGGCAAGAAGGTCGCCGTCGTCGGCTCCGGCCCGTCCGGCATCACCTGCGCCGGCGAGCTCGCCCGTAACGGCTTTGACGTTACCGTCTTTGAGGCCTTCTTCACCGGCGGCGGCGTGCTGGTCTACGGCATCCCCGAGTTCCGTCTGCCCAAGGCAGTCGTCAAGCGCGAGATTGACGGCCTGGAGGACATGGGCGTCAAGTTTGAGTACAACTCCGTCGTGGGCAACATGGCCACGGCCGAGGAGCTGTTCGAGCAGGGCTTCGATGCCATCTACGTGGCGACCGGCGCTGGCCTGCCCAAGTTCCTCAACGTCCCCGGCGAGAACCTGCCCAACGTCTTCTTCGCGAACGAGTACCTCACCCGCGTGAACCTGATGAAGGCCAACAAGTTCCCCGAGTACGACACCCCCACCAAGCACGGCAAGAACGTCGTCGTCTTTGGTGGCGGCAACGTGGCTATGGACGCCGTCCGTACCGCCAAGCGCCTGGGCGCCGAGCACGCCATCATCGCCTACCGTCGTACCGAGGACGAGATGCCCTGCCGTCGCGCCGAGCTGCACCATGCTAAGGCCGAGGGCGTCGAGGTTCTGCCGCTCGTCTCCCCGCTCGAGTTTGTCGCTGGCGAGGACGGCTCCGTGTGCGCCGTCAAGGTCCAGAAGATGGAGCTCGGCGAGCCCGACGAGTCCGGCCGCCGTCGTCCGGTGCCCATCGAGGGCGCCATCGAGGAGATCCCCTGCGACGTCGCGATCTCGGCTATCGGCACCAACGCCAACCCCTTCGCAAAGAAGATCGGCGGCAAGATGGAGCTCAACAAGTGGGGCTACATCGTTGCCGACGAGGAGACCGGCCAGACCACCGATCCCCGCATCTGGGCCGGCGGCGACATCGTCACCGGTGCCGCTACGGTCATTCTGGCGATGGGCGCCGGCAAGAAGGCCGCCGCTTCCATCACCAAGAGCCTGCTGGGCGAGTAATCACCTGCAGCACTAGCCATCAAACGGCAAAGTCCCCGTCGAGCACACGCCCGGCGGGGACTTTTCTATACCGGCCGCCCAAACCACCGCGATGGGAACAGGCACCTTTGTGGTGGTTTGGAACTTGCCTGGTCGTTTTGTCTCGATCTGTAACACCTGGAGCCCGTTGAGCTTCGTAGTTGTTACAGATCGAGACATTGCTCCAGTCGCCCCCGCTTTGTCTCAATCTGTAACAGTTAGAGACCAAATTCCCCGCTACGTGTTACAGATCGAGACATTAGATTGGCGGCCGAACAGTTCATCTCAATCTGTAACATCTAGAGCCGTTTTGGGTAGTCTGGTGTTACAGATTGAGATCTTGCAAAAGCCGAGGATAGGCGCTGTCGCCAAAACCTAACGCTTGCGGCGCTTGGTCGCGGCGATGCCGGCCGCGGCAACGGTTGCGCCGGCGATGCCCAGGGCGCTGACCGTCATCGCGGCGGAGTCACCCGTGCTGGCGAGCTCCGTGCCGCCGGACTTCTTGCCGTTCTCGCCCTTACCCTTGGACTTGTCCGTCGTCACCGTGGCCGTCGTCGAAGTCGAACTGCCCGCAGGGACCCCGGCGCCACCAGAGCCATCCGCACCGCCACTCTGCTCGCCGCCGCCAGGTGTCGGCTTGGGTTGCGGCTTGGGCTCAGGCTCCGGCTTGGGCTCGGGTGTCGCCTCATCGGTCACCGTAATCGTAATGTTCAGACGCTCGGAATACTCGCTGTACGACATGCCAGGGCGCTGTGCCGCAATGCGCACATACATGTTGTTATCGAGCGCAATAGGCTCGGTGTACTTTACGCGGCCTTCGTCACGGCAGGGGCAGGTGTCGTTGGTGGTGTACCAAATCGTCGTGCCATCCTCGGCCGAAAGCTCCAGCTTCGTGCCCTTGGGCACCGTAATGTAGTTCTCCTTGGGCGACCATGCACCAAACGTCGTCGCACCAATCGTCGCCACCGGTCGCGCCGGTCGCACTGCCTCGGCAGACACGCGAACGTCGACCTGCTTGGACAGCGCTGTGCCGTCCACCACCGCCGTCAACGTCGTCAAACCGGGCAGAGCACCATGCAGCACAAACGTCGCCGCACCGTCCTCGCCCGTCACAGCCTGGGTGGCATCGACAGAGCAGATAGCCGAGGACTCCAGCCCAACACTAACCTTGGCGCCCGCAAACGGCTTGCCCGCCTTATCGGTCACGTGCGCCACCAGCTCAAAGTCACTGCCATCAAGCATGGTCACGGCCTGTTCCACGTTGAGCTTGAGCTTGTCGGCACGAACGCCCACGACAAGCTCGCCACTTGTCCAGCGCGCCATGGCCGTGCCGGCGTAGTTGCGAGCACCGTCGAGCTCAAACGCCACCGTCGAGCCCGCCTCACACGCATCGGCATAGCGAATGCGCAGCACGCGCGACAGCGGCTTGCCATCGGGATCGTCCTGCTTGTCGAGCCACGTATACGTCACGTCGCCCAAGCCCTGTGCGCACAATGCGACCAGGGCATCGTCGCTCGCATCCATATACTGCGCAAACTCAACCTCGATGCAATCGGTATAGGCATGGGCCGAAGCCACCTCGGGCGCCGCCGTCGACACCAAACCAATGTTCACCTCAGTCTGAATCGGCGGCACGCGCAGCCAAGCCGAACGCGCCTCCTCATAGCCGTCCTTGGTCACGCGCACCTGATACCAGCCGGTCGGCGTATTCCAGTTGTACGCGCCGTCCGCACCCGTTGCAAGCGGATTGTCCTGCTCATACTCCTCGGCATCCCAACGCACGGCATTGGTACCGGCCGCATCGTCGGCGCTCCACAGCTCAACCGTCGCGCCTTCAACCGTATTGGACAGCAGGCCCTCGTACACCACGCCCGCAGGGTCGGGTGCAGCCTTGGCGGCCACATTGCGATAACGCGCCTCAAAGATCGACTGCATCTTCTCGTCCGAGATCAAGCCGTCCTTGTTGGCCTTGTAGACCTCGGCATCGGTCAGCTCGCCCCAGTTGACTGTAATACGATTCTGGCATGCGCGCTCCACCTGCTCGCAGGCAACATCGTAGGCGCATTCGGCATTGGTCAGCTTAATCGCGCGCTCCGAACCTACGCTGGTCGAAGCCGCGTCATAGGCAGCGCCCACCACGGTGCCCGCCGAACCGGCCGTCAGCACGCCGGCGATTGTCATAATGGAGCCCACCGCCACATCGGTGCTGTCGTGGCAGAGCTGGCGATACAGCAGATCCTCAAACGCACGCGCCTTCTCCATGGCGTCGCGCAGCGCGTAAATGCACTTCCAGTCGTCCTCGGTCTTCTCGGGCTTGGCAAGCAAGCGCGTATGCTGAAGCTCATAGCCCTCGCGCTCGCCCTTCACCTTCTGCATACGGACGTTCACGTTCTCCCAGTTCTTGCTGGCATCATTCACGCCGTAAATGCCGGTAAAGATGCCGATGCCCTGAGTCGCCGCGGGAAATGCCTGACCGGCCGCCTTCCACGCATCGGTCTTAAAGACCTGTCCGAACATCTCGCACTCGATCTTATAACTCTTGAGCGAACGGATCGTGCGGATGAGCTTCATATGGGCGCTCACGTCGCCGTTGCGCTTCCAAGCCATAAGCCAGCCGCGAATCGTAGAGTTATTGAGGCTATGTACCACATTCCAGTTGTCGTACAGGTTGTCCAGAATGTCGCACTGCATGGCGATCGAGTTAAACAGAAGCGCCTGGTTCTTGTTGTTATTGGAGTTCTCGATAAATTCCGACTCGATATAGGCCGTCTGCTCGCCATCGGGCGCGGCGACCTTAAAGCCCTTGACGGTATCGTCGTCAGCCGCCTTGTAGCTCAGCGAGCTGCCGAGCGCCTGGCCCAAATCGTTAAACCCGCTCGTCGACTGGCCGTTGTACTCGCTGGCCTTAATGCCCGCACACTTGTTGAGCGCCGCAGCGGTTGCGTCATTCCAGCTTCCGTATTGGTTGAGCCGGCCGATACCCATCGACTGGCCCACCAGATCCTCGGCCTGCTGGGCAATAAACTCCGCTCGCGATGCATGGTCGACGAGCTCCTTGATGGCGGCCGCATCCGCAGCGTTTGAGCCCTGGGCCGCCGCGAGTTCCTGATACCAATCCTCGCTGGTGCCGTAAGCATCCTCAAAGATCATCTTGTCCACATTGACGCCGTAGCTGTCGCCCTGCTTGGTTAGCAGCACCGCCGACCCGCCGACCGCAGCCTTGAGCTCAGCCGCAAACTGCGCGGCCTCGTCGTTGCCAGCATCACCACCCTCGCCGTCGCTGGCGGCGGGGGCGCGACGAGCCTTGCGAGCAGCACCACCCTGGGCCTCGCCCTCCTTGCTGGCTTCGTCCTCTTTGCCGTCCTTGTCCTCCTCGGCAAACGCATCGGCGACCATCTGGTCAATCGCGTCGTTAAACGCCTGGTCGACGTCATTAAACGAGTTATCCATCATATACTCGTGCCATTGCTGCACGGCATTCGAGAACTCCTGCTGGCGCTCCTCGGCCGCGGCGGAATGCTTTTTGGCCGAAGCGTTGGCATCAAAACTCAGCATGGTCATAAGCTGAGCATTGGAGATGCGGTAGGTCTGCGGCATAAAGATTTGCTCAAAGTTGCCGCAGTTCACATAGGTCGAGTCATTCGCCTTGTTAAACTCGTCGAGCAGCTTAAGGTAACCCTCGTCCACATACTCCGCCACATAGCGCACATGGGTGCCCTCACGCGACTTTTGAGTCAGAGGAATCGTCACCGTCTTGCCGTCCACGCAGTCCACGTACAGGTCGAGCGTGTCGGCAGCCTCCTCGTTGCCCACCTCGAGCGTAATATCGAACGTCCAGTAGGCGTTCTTCTTTTGCGGCAGATGGTGGAAGGTCCACAGGCTCTTACCCGTATCCTTGCCGTCCTTAACCAGGTTCTGCGTACCGCCGCGATACGTCACGTCAAAGTTCCAGACCGAAGCACCCGGAACATAGCGCACATAATTGCGAGCCGTTACCTCGGCAGCAGCGGCGGCAACATCGGTCGAGCCCACGCGCGCTTCGAGCGTCACACGCTCGGCGGCAAGCGTATCCTGCGGCAGGTCGTATTCAATCTTGGCACGGCCGAGTTTATTGGTCTTGCCGGTGTCCTTTGCAGCCGAGGCACCCGTCCCCACGGTAAGCTGCACGCTCTTGCCGGGCGCTGCGTACACGTAGGCCACATTGCCCAGCAAGCTATGGACGTTGGTGTTGTCGACCTCGATGCGCGAGGCGTTGACCTCGAGCGTCGTGCTCCCCAGTGGCAATGTCACCTCGCCCAGTGTAATAAGCGGCGAGATGGCATAGATACCCGCGGCCTTAGGCTTAAAGCGCACAAAAACATCGGCGCCCTTGCCCTTCTTCATATCGAGAACGAGGTTGTCGCCCTCCCAAGTTGTGTCAGCCCACATGGCATCGGAGCTGGCGCCGGCTTCGCGAGCGCCTGCGGACACATCCTCGACGGCATCCTTGGCCAGCGGAATCTCAATCTTGGCAGCCTGGCTGTCCTTGAGCTCGTAATGAATGCGCAGCTCGGTCTCCACGCCAACGACCGCGGACGAATCAGCGATAACCGAGCCCGCCGTCAGCCCGCGCTCGGCACGATACGTCTCCACGTCAAACGTGGGGACGTCGAGCGTCACGTCAAGCTGTTTGCCGTCCTCAATCTTCACCTGCTTTTGCGCGATATGCTTCCCCACGGTCAGCCCTAGGCGGCTAAACGTGGAATAGCTCGTCGCTTGGATGTCGTAGCTCGTCTTGTTAAAGGCGACGATGGTGTACGAACCGGCCTTAAGGCGCGGCGTCTCGGCCTTCATGATAGGCGTGGCGCCATCGTCTTCGTAACCCATCAGATAGGTGACACCGTCGGCAACCAGCTTGCCGTCGGACGTACGGAACACCAGCACGCGGTTGGCGCCCTGGTAGTCGCCCTTGGTCGTGACCGTCGCCGTACCCCAAGGCTTCAAGTCGATATCGACCTTGCCGGCCGAAGGCTTCACCGTCGCCGTCGCCCCACCCAACTTGAGGCTGTCTTTGGGCTCGAGCGTTATCTCCAGATCCTGGTCCGCGTCGGCAATGGCCTGCGACACCACGAGTGCTGTGCCCTGGATACGGAAGTCGTTTTCTTTCTCACCCTTGGCAGGCTTAAGCGTCTTGCCGCCGCTCTTCACCGTCAGATCGATGTTATCGAGACTATCGAGCTCAATGCGTTCGGTCTTATCCTGGCCCACAATCGGTTCAAGATAGCCCACGTTGAGCTCAATCGCGCGCGAAGCCGGAATCTTGGTAAAGTCCTCCGCCTTAATCTCTCCGATATTCCATGTGCCCGTCATCTGGTCGCCCGGGCGCGCCAGCACCATGTCATAGTAACCGCTGAGCGAAATGCGCAGCGTTGCTGCCGTCTTGGAGAGAGCGTCCGCTGTAAAGCTGCCGTCATCGCCAACCGCCAGCGGCGTGGACTGCCCCGCCTGCACGAGTGTAGCCGTCGCGCTCTGGGGAAGTTTGCCCGTCACCTGGGCCGCCTCGCCCATCCACTCAAACGTGTAGGCAGGCTTCGAGGAATCGACGGAGTCCTTGCGATCGGCCACGGCATCGGCAAGCTTTTTGACCATCGAGGGGTTGCCAGCCGAATCGGTCGCATAGGCATAGATGGTCTGGCCTTCACTAAAGGGAATCGCATACGCTACGCCATCGATTGTCACGCGCTCATTATAGTCGCCCGGATAGCCCGCCTCACCAAACTGAAGATCGGGGTTCATCACGCGCAGGGCAACGGCATTATGGTTCGTCTCGTTTCCGTATCTCGTGTTCTCAAAAGCTCCCCACTCTATCATTTCCACGCTTTTGGGTAGCACAATCTCTTTGCCGGCAATCGCAGGATCAAGAGAGGCGAACGCGAGCGCCCCGATAGATTTGACACCATCGCCAATCGTCACCGACGACACAAAGGAGCACCCATCAAAGGCATGGCTCTCGATCCGCTCCACCGTACCCGGCACGTTGATCTGCGTAAAGGTGAGTACCGTTGTATCCGAGACATAGAACTGTGGCACGCCACAATAGGCGAATGCAAGATAGTCGATAGTTTTGACCGAAGGCGGCAGCGTTGCCACCACATTGTCGTCAAGTTGTTCACATTCCTTAAAGGCCTGCTCGGGAATCGTGGTAAAGGCCGCGTTGTTGGGCCAGGTTACCGTTTGGAGCGTCTTGCTTTTGTAGAATGCATAGCTCTTGAGCTCCTCGATCGAATCGGGCAGTGCGATCTCTTTGATGCTGCTGCCACCCAAGCCGCCAACCGAGCGGACATGCGAATTAGGGGCGAAGGTGATCGATGTGAGTGCAGCGTTTCCCATACCCGTAAGGCTTACGACATTTTTGTCGTCGATGGTCGAGGGCACCTCCAACGTGGTAATGCCCGCGTCGCCATACTCGATAGAAATTTCGTTGGTGAGGCTATCGATCGAGAAGTAGTACTGCGCGGGGGTCTGCTCGCCGGCCACGTAGCCATCGTCGTATTCGCCCTTTACGCCCGTGGTGCCCTTCGAGGTTGCCCAGAGTCCAAGTTCCTCGTTCCAGGTTGCCTCGGCACCGGAAGCCTCCTCTTGCTTCTGCTGCTCAGCGAGCTCCTCGCCCTCGACAAGATCGGTGGCGAGCGTACCCGCAGGTGTGCTCTCGGTCTGCCCGGCGCCCGTCAGGCCCGCCGCCGATGCAATCTCGGAGGCCGGGGGCGTAGGGGTGTCACCGGTATCGAGCACTGTGGGGTCGGCAGCGCCGGCATCGGGCGCGGGGTCGGCGGAAGCAGAGTCTGGCGTTTGGGCGTCAGCCGAATCGGCGGGAGCGGCGTCGGCTGCTTGACCGTTATCCGTCTGCACAAAAGTGCCGTCGGTGGTGAGGGTCTCGGCAAACGCGCCCGCGGGCAACGAACCCGTCACCATGGTGAGGGTCACCGCGGCAACGGTCAGGCGGCGGCAAAGCGCTCGAACAGTGGTCCACCTCATGGTCGTTCCTTTCCTGAAACCAAAAGTCATCCAGCGTAATCGTCGTCCAAAAACAAAGCGAACGGTAGGTTCATATATACGAACCTACCGTTCTACCTGCGCAAACCGCCACAAAAGGGACAGGCACCTTTGTGGCGGTTCTGGACTTGGCCGGCCAGTTTGTCTCAATCTGTAACAGTTAGAGGTCAAATTCCCCGCCTGGTGTTACAGATCGAGACGTTAGATTGGCGGCCATTCGGTTCATCTCAATCTGTAACATCTAGAGCCGTTTTGGGCAGTTTGGTGTTACAGATTGAGATTTTGCTGAGGCCGAGAACGAGAGCCGTCACCCAGCTCTAATGCTCGCGGCGCTTGGTCGCGGCGAGGCCGACGGCGGCTACGGTTGCGCCGGCGATGCCTAGGGCGGCGACCGTCATCGCGGTGGTATCCCCCGTGGTAGCCAGGACAGCATCGCCCTTCTTGGCCGGCGTGGTTTTCTCAACCGTCTTGGTCGTGGTAGTTGTCGCGACCGGCTTGGCCGCGGGCTTGGCCGCGGGCTTCACCCCAGGCTGCGGCGTCGGCTTGGGATCCGGCGTAGGCAGCGGATCGGGGGTCGGCGTGGCTTCAGGCGTAAAGGTCAGATCGGTGTTGAGCCACAGGGTGTAGATCCAACCGCTGTCCTCATCGGATACGCTGTCCGCGACCTGGTAGCCGCACTCCTGGCCGTTGATCACCAGCTTGGTGTCGGACGTGAAGTAGAAGCCGCGCGCGGACTTGAGGTAGATGCCGTAGCGATAGGTCACGCCAGGCTTAAAGGCGTCGATGTGGTTCGTAATGTTCTGATCCCAGAACTCCTGAGAGTTCACTTCGCTGCCGTCGCTGCCCGTCCAGAACTCACACTGAGGAAGGGAGTTGGAACCCGTCGGAACATTCGCCGTAAAGACTGGCCTATCGCCCGCCTTGAAGGTGGTCGTGGCGCCGTTGATCTCGATAACGTCGATGGCCCGCCATTCGTCGATCGGCTGCTCGCACAGCATATTGTCGGCGTTTGGCGCGAAGACGCCGTTGACGGTCTTGATGTGGTGCGCCCAATGACCGTTGACGTACATCATGCAGTCATCGGCCACGGTATTGTCGCCCTTGAGCCTCAGCTCAACGGAGTACATGTAGAACTTGCCCTCTTCGAAGTGTTCGATCCTCCTCGCGCCCGTCGGATACTTGGCAGGGTCGGAATACCAGAAGGCAACGGGCGTGAGCTCCGCAGGGTCGCTGCCATCCATCTCCTCCCAGCACTCATACGCGATCTCGTACTTGTCGGCATCGGCAACGGGGATCGTCGCGGTCGCGCGCGGCGCCTCGCCGGGCGCGTAGTCGGTCTTCACGTCGTTGACGTTCAGGTTATGGAGGGCTTCGTTTTCCGATGCAACAAGCGTAATTTCACTATTGATGACGTAGCGGAGGTAATAATCGTACCTGGTTTCGTTGACGATAGTCGAGCTGCCTTCATAGTCAGTTCCGGTATACTCCAGTGCCGAGCCAATATAGAGAGCCTCATTGCGCGTGAGTCGATACGAGCCGTCTGCCGCGCCACCCGTAAAGGTCAGCGTCAGCCTCATGTGATCGCCAGCGGGTTCGAAGCGAGCCGTCACGTCGGACATGGATGCATCCTGAACTTCGACCAGAGTGCCCGAAGCGGCATCGGCCCTGTAGTACTTAACCTCGACGACTTCGCTCGCAAGCGCTTCTGGAATGCCACCCTCAACATCGGGAAAATCATAGGTATACGACTGGCCCTTTTCGAGTGTGACATTGCTCGGAAGCGCGCAGTCCGTGTAGCGGGGAACCACGGTCGTATTGACCCTAACGTCGCTGCCGCCAACAACATCGGTCACACCGCAGGGCATGATGGCGTCATTCGCCGGCGTGGCGGCGTTGTCGCTGGGAGTATTTTGTTCAGCGGGTGCCGCATCGTTGGATTCATCGGTGGCGCCAGTCGGGGCCGTCTGCTGAGGCTCAACGGTGGCTTGCGCCGCCGGAGCAGCATCGGTTGCAGGCGCGGTCGAAGCAGCCGGTGCGGTCGTTGCAGCCGCATCCTCCGCAACCGTCGGCGTCACCGGAGCCGCGGCAACCTCATCCGTCCCAGCGGCGGGATCGGCGCATTCCGTCGCCAGCGCCACGCTCGGCAGCAGCAACTGACCGACCATAAGCGCACACGCGCCGGCGCAAGCTATTTTGGCACCCACACAACGCCAGGTACCGTGAACCAGCGAGCAGGTGGACTCACGCTGAGCTTGCTTGTCAAAGTGGCTTACGTTCATAACGGCCTCCTTGGTCGTAGGGACATACCACCACGAAGGTGCCTGTCCCCTTTGTGGTGGTCCTGTACCACCAAGATGTGCCAAATGACTCCATATGCCTAGGTTCGTAGATGTGAACCTAGGCCTCTACCTGCGGTTTAATTCAATATGATTTCGCCATCGCCACACTCGTCCCGGGAACGCTACAATCGAGGACACGATTATTCATCCACCCAAAGGACCGTCCTTGAACCTGAGCAGGTCTAAAATCAACGCGCTTCTGGCACTCGCGCTCTTCACCTTCGCCTTCCTTGCCGCCGAGTTTCGCTTCGACGTCAACGTCGGGCTGCTCGCCGGTGCCGAACGCGTTGTAATCGCACAGGGCTTTATTCTGGGTGCGAGCGTGCTCGGCTTTATCGGATATGCGCCGCTGCTCGGGCTCGCACAGCGCAAAGGCCACTCACTAGCAGCCGTCAACGCCGCCGCCGCCCCTATCGCCATCGTGGGCCTGACCCAAATTCAGTTCCCTACGACCCCGCTTGCCCTCGAGATTCTGGGCTGCATCGCATTCTTTGGACTCGGACTGTTAGGCGCCGCAGCGCACCACGCCTTTTCGTTGGCATTCCAGGATGACCCCAAACTCGCCACTGGAGCGGGAGCAGCCTATGCTGCCGGCATCCTGATGCAGTTCGCCGTCAACCTGATTGATTGCGGCGGCATCGTCGAGCTCATCATTCTTGGCGCGGCAACGATCGCCATCTCTGCCCTCAGCGTCGTTCCCCAAAAGGCTGCCGAGAGCTCAAACCCCGCCATCAATCCCTTTGTTGAGCCATCGCACGCCCTTGCCAAGCAGGCATGTTGGGGCATCGCGCTCGCCATGATTCTTGCCTGCTTGTTCTCGACCCTCGACAACGTGGTCACGCTCTCCAACGCCCACGGCACCATCGCCGTACAGACTTGGCCGCGCCTCTTTTTGGCGGCAAGCGGCCTTGCCGCCGGCATTATCTTTGACCTTGCCGAGCGCCGCTACATGGGACTTGTCATGCTCGGCATCGCCGTACTCTCGACCATTTCCATCCTAGCCGTAGAGGCCGGGGCCGATCCCAACCTGGGCCTTATCGTCTTTTACCTGAGCTCGGGCTTTTTCGTCACGTTCTTCACCGCCACCTTTACACAGCTGGCACCGCGCATGCATGCGCCCGCCCTCTGGGCCGGCATGGGACGCGCCGCCAACAACATGTGCGCGTTCACTACATCGGGCATCTCGCTGGCACTTGTGACCTCGGGCAATGTCGCCCTCATCATGATCGGTGCGCTCGTTTTGCTCGTCGCCGCCTGCGCGGCATTCGTGGCAGCCGGCCTGTTCCGCCTACCCCAAACCGAGCAGGAGCGCGAACACGAGCAGCTGGCAGAAGAAGCGCTCGCCGCCCCCACCATCGAGGAGCAACGCCAGGCCTTCATCGCCAACCACGCTCTCACCCCGCGCGAAGTCGACGTGCTCATGGCTGTGACCCAGGATGAACGCCCGCTCAAGCAGATCGCCGAGGAGCTCGGCATCTCGATGCGCATGGTACAGCGCCACCTGAGCTCTATCTACCAAAAGACCGACACGCAGACGCGCGCCGGCCTCACCAAGGCCTTCCCCTCGGCCTAAAACAAAAACCACCACAAAAGTGCCTGTGAACTGCGCCCCGAAACTTGGACTGAACAAATAGCGACTACGCCGCAAGGGCCC
>UQOY01000007.1 GCA_900542825.1 uncultured Collinsella sp.
TATACTCATGGAAAACCTCCCATTTCCCGATGTCCAAGAAATGGGAGGCAGTTCACTGTCCCCTTTATGGTGGTTTTGATCGCGAGTGAGAGACCAAAACAGAAAAGCCGCCGCATAGGTGAAGGAGATCTCCCATGCGACGGCTTGGGCACGCAAAACATTGCATACCCCAAAGTACGATTACGGCTACAAAACGCCTTCGATGCTGTCTAGGATGCCCTCGGCATTCTGTGTTGCGTAATCATCGACAGTAATGACACGAACGTTTTTGGCGCCCGCCTCTTCAAAAGCCTCTTTTGCATAGCCGACCTGCGGTCCCAGCAAAACGATATCGGCTTCAGCAATATGGTCCGCAGCGGTAGCCATCGGCGAAGCCTCAATCTCAATCTCGAGATTGCGCGCCTCAGCGACACTTTTAATCTTTGCAACCAGCAAGCTGGTCGTCACACCGGTATTGCAACAGACGAGTACTTTCTTCATTAGGAGGCCCTGCCTTCCTCTTCAATCAAGCCTTTCGGCAAGACGCCTTTCATTTGGAGATAGAGCATAGCGAACAGAATGTCTGTATGCTGTTTTCTCCAAACAACTTCCAATTGTCTTCAAGTTCAAAGGAAGGGAGCCGGAGGATGGCAGCCGGCTCCCCTCTTAGAAGAATGGGAAACAAAAACGTAGCGCTATTTCTTCTGGACGTACTTGAGGCAGTCGAGCGTAACGGCGACGAGAATGATCAGGCCGGAGAACACAAACTGCAGGTTGGTATCAATACCCAGAATGGTCAGTGCATAGGTAAGAGCGGTGAAGATCAGCACACCGACGGTGACGCCGGAAATCTTGCCGATACCGCCGGTGAAGGAAACGCCACCGACAACGCACGCGGCGATAGCGTCCATCTCCCAGCCCTGGCCGTAAGCAGCGGAGCCAGAACCGACCATGCGGATGCACTCGAGCCAAGAACCAAAGCCGTACAAGATACCGGCGAGGATGAAGGCGCCGATGGAAACAGCAAAGACATTGATACCAGAGACAGAAGCAGCCTCGGGGTTGCCGCCGACGGCGAACATGTTCTTACCGAAGGTGGTCTTGTTCCAAATGAACCACACGACCACGATAGCAGCGATGGCCCACAGGATAATCGACGGGAAGCCGCCAATACGCGGAGTGACCATGGCAGGAATCAGAGGATTAATCGAACCGAAGGACACGCCCTTGGTGGCATAGGTGACAAGACCAAAGATGATGAGCATGTTGGCCATCGTCGAGATGAACCAGTGCATCTTAAACTTAGCGGTAAAGAAGCCAGCAATGGCAGAGAATGCGGTGCACAGGACAACGCAGACAACAAGTGCCAGGATAATCTGGCCCACGACGGGCATGGTGGAGAAGTCGAAAGCGATGCCAAACACGGTACCGGTGTTTGGACCGGCGTGCATGATGATGGTAGACGCCACCATACTCATACCGACCATACGGCCAATCGACAGGTCGGTACCAGTCTGGAGGATCAGGCCGGCGACGCCAAGTGCCAAGAACATACGGGGCGAAGCCTGCTGGAAAATGTTCAGCACGTTCTGAGTCGTGAGCAGCTGCGTGCCCTTAACAACCGGCGTGATAGCGCACAGGGCGATGAAAACCAGCGCAATGGCGATATACAGACCGTTGTTGAGCAAAAACGTACGCGTATTGAACGTGTATTTGTAGTTCTCCCAGCGTTGAGCCATATTCTCGGCAAAGGTGAACTTGCCGATGCGCAGCAAATCGATCAGGTGGTAACGATAGGCGAAGGCCTCGTGCTCGCGATCCTTAATCTGCTGCAGCTCCTGCTGATAGGTCACCTTAGCGTCGAACTGCTTATTCTTATAGACGTACTTCTCTTCTTTAATCTCGGCCTGGTCGGTGATACCGGCAATGCCCTCCTGGTGCTCCTTCTCGAGCTGGGCGAGCTGCTTCTGGTAGGCAGCCTTGGCGGCCTCGCGCTCGGCAGCGCAGCTGACCTTGACAGGAGCAAGGTACTCAGTCTCATAGTGGGCCTTCAGGTAGTTCTCGGCGTCGGCAACAAGCTTGTCAATCTGACCCTTGTTCTGGACCTCGACCTTCTTAGCCTGCTCCATCTGAGCCTTAAAGCCATTGATGGCCTCATCGCGCTCTGCTTTGGTAAGCACGCGATCGCTCTTAGCGGCATCAATGCTGCTCTGCAGCTCGACGACACGCGTGGTACCGTCGGCGCGCAGGGCGTCGACCTTCTTCTGAATCTCGTTTACATAGCTGTCGATCGGCTGGAGGAGCTTCGTCTCCTCATCGACCGACAGAATCTTACCGGATACGGTAGGCATGTGTTCCATCCCCTTCGTCTACAGATACTTGGCGCTCAGACGGAGCAGCTCTTCCTGGTTCGTCTCCTTGGTGTTGACGATGCCCGAAAGGTGTCCGTTCGACATGACGCCGATGCGGTTGGTGATGCCGAGAATCTCGGGCATCTCGGAGGAAACCACGATCACCGTAGTGCCCTTCTTTGCCATGTCGATGATGAGCTGGTAAATCTCGTACTTAGCGCCGACATCGATACCACGGGTGGGCTCGTCCATCAGGAACACCTGCGGATAGCGCTCAAGCCACTTACCAAAAATGACCTTTTGCTGGTTGCCGCCAGAGAGGCTCGAAATCAGATCATCGGGGCCCATGCACTTGGTATGCATGGTCTTGATCTCTTTGTTCGTCGCGCGAAGCATCTTGTCGTTGGACAACGCGGGGCCACTCTTGTACTGATCAAGGTTGGCGATGGTGGTGTTAAACGTCAGGTCGCCCTTCAGGAACAGACCGTTTGCCTTGCGCTCCTCGGTAATCAGAGCAAAACCGTGCTCCATGGCGTCGCGCGCCGAGGAGAAATTCATCAGGCGGTCGCGGAAGTACACACGGCCTGCAGCACGGGTACGAATACCAAAGATCGTCTCGAGCAGCTCAGTACGGCCTGCGCCGACCAGTCCATACAGACCAAAAATCTCGCCCTTACGCACGTCAAAGGTAATGTCCACCAGGTGCGGATCGAACTTCGTAGACAGATGCTGAACCGAAAGAACGTTGTCGCCGGGAACGTTATCAACGGGCGGGAAACGGTTGTCCAGCGAACGACCGACCATGGCGCTCACGAGCTCGTTCATGTTGGTGTCGCTCGTACGCTTGGTCATAACCAGATTACCGTCGCGCAGGACCGACACGTCGTCGCAGATCTCGAAGATCTCGTCCATCTTGTGCGAGATGTAGATCAGAGAGATTCCCTGCTCCTTGAGCTTACGCATCATCTCGAACAGTTTGTCGACCTCTTGCGCCATCAGCGAACTCGTAGGCTCGTCCAAGACGATAACCTTGGCGTTATAGGACATAGCCTTGGCGATCTCGACCATCTGACGCTGAGAGACGCTCATGTTTTTCATGGGCTGGGTCAGGTTAACGGTCATGCCCAAGCGACGGAACAGATCCGAAGCTTCTTTGCGCATGCGCGCCTCGTCGATCACGCCGCCCTTAACCGGATAGCGGCCCAAGAACAAGTTATCGACCACATTGCGCTCGAGGCACTGGTTGAGCTCCTGGTGGACCATGGCGATGCCGTTTTCAAGAGCATCCTTAGGACCGGAGAAACTCACCTCCTTGCCATCGAGGAAAATCGAACCCTCGTCCTTTTGATAAGTGCCGAACAGGCATTTCATCATCGTGGACTTGCCTGCGCCGTTCTCACCCATCAGGCCCATGACGGTGCCGCGGCGGACGTCGAGGTCGATGTGGTCGAGCACTCGGTTACGCCCGAACGTCTTGCTCATCCCTCGAATCGACAGGACGATGTCGTCTTGCTTGTCTGACATGTATTCACCCCTCGTTTCCCTCGATGTCCTCCCTGTGCAACCTTATTTGCGCAGCTACGATAGGGAGAACGTCCTGATATGAGACCATTGCGAAATGTTTACGTACTCATGGTCTCTGAAAAGCAAGGGGGAGCAGTCTCCTGATCCCCCTTGCCAACATGCCTACATGCTCTCGCGAGCAATCACGACCTACTGGCCAAGAATCGACGTGTAGGAAGCGCCGTTGTCGGTCTTCACCATGTTGATGGCAAAGGCATCAAAGTCAGCCGGGTTGCCAAGCTTGTTGGTAATGGAGGACTCGTTCTGGCCGTCGCCCTGGACAACTTCGAGATCGAGGTTGAGCAGCGGAGCATACTTCTCGAGCAGCGGCTTGTAGGTGGAGCCCAGGAAGTTGTCGGCGGAGTTGTAAATGCTCAGCCAGACCTTCTTCTTGGGGCTGTCCTTCTCGTCGAGCTGGGCCTGAGCCGTCTCGTACAGGGTGTTCGCCGGGTCGGTGAAGTCCTTGTAGTTGTCGGCCGTGACCTCGAGGTTCATAGCGTAGAAGGAGCGATCGTCCTTGCTGAACTTGAAGTCGTCCTCGGCGATGACGTTACCGGCATCGTCAGCCTCGCCCACACCGGTGTTGACGTCGACGCCGTCAAGGGAGTTGCGGAGCAGACGCAGGGTGAGGTAAGCCTGGACAGCAGGGTTCTGGGAAATGGTGCCACCATAGGGGAAGTCGGTGTCGCCCAGGGCGGCAACGGCGTCGGAGTTGGCGTCGTAACCAAAGACGGGGACCTTGTTCTCCTTGGCCCAGTTGGAGTACATGGACATGCCCATGCCGTCGTTGTTGGAGACAACGATATCGATCTGCTCACCGAAGGCGGAAGCCCAGGTGCCGGACAGAGCGTTACCGGCGGTCGGAGCGTCCCAAGTGGCGCCGGCGGAGGTCTTCATCTCCTGGCTGGCGAGCTCACGGACGATGAACTTCTTGCCGTCGACCTCGATCTCGCCGTCCTTGACCTTGTCGGACTTGCCGTCCGTGTTGGTGCCGACGGGGTCGGAAACGATCTGGCCGTCCTTCTCGACAGCGGTGCCCAGGGCCTTGCGGCAGCCACGGGTACGGGCGATGGAGTCGTTGTGTCCCACGTCACCGATGGCGAGGACGTAGCCAATGACGCCGTCACCGTTGCGGTCGATATCGGCAGCATGAGCCTTAATGTACTCGACGACCATCTGGCCCTCGAGCTCGCCGCCCTGCTTGGCGTCAAAGCCGACGTAGTAGGTGTCATCGTTCCACTTGAGCGTGGTCATATCCAGCTCACCGGTGGAAGAGTTAGAAGGCTGACGGTTGTAGAAAACGACCGGCTTCTGAGCGTTGGCAGTACCGCCGGCAGCTGCAGCAGAGCCGCCATCGCTACCGGAGCCACCGCAGCCCACGAGGGAGCCGGCAGTAGCGACGCTCATCACGCCGAGGCCGCAAGCCTGAAGGAATTGACGACGAGAAAGTGCCATGAGGAATTCCCCTTTCTTAGCGCATCCCTTAATGCGCTTTGACTACCAAAATGAGCGCCGGGGGATGTTAGATGTTTGCGCTAACATCCTTCGCCCCTCGGCAGGCTCTTACTCCCTGCCATAGCGCAACAGCAAGGAAGAGTCGTTAATGAGTACGTTAACAGCCTGAGGAATAAAGACTGTCCAGAGTTTTATCGAAGACGCCGAACGGTCGATTCGGGCGCGCGAACGGTATGTGAGAAATTGAAAAAATCAAGGTAAAGCAGGGTGTTTTACAAATAAATAGCGTTCCGTCACCGCAGGTAACGACACGATCAAGCGTTTTATCATCGGCATCTGCCCTTAAACAAAAACCGCCACAAAGGTGTCTGTCCCCTTTGTGGCGGTTGTGGTGGTTGAGCGTCAAAAGTGAAAGTGTCACTACTTGGAAAGCTCGTCGGCGAGAACCTCAATTTGAGCACGCGAGGCGTCGTTGAGCGAGCCCAGCACGGTCACTTTGTTCTGCGTCAGGGTGATGTCCTTCATACCCTCGAGCTCCTTGGTCATAACCTTGGCAGCGGCGGGCGCCCAGGAACCGGCCTCGACAAGCGCCACCGTGCGATTCTGGTAGGCATGCTCGGCGAGCGTATGGATGAAGGTACTCATGAACGGGAAGATCTCGCCCTGATAGGTGATGGAGGCGAGCACCAGGCGGTCGTAGCGGAACGCATCCTCAACGGCCTCGGCCATATCATCGCGAGCCAAGTCAAAGACGGAGACCTTCTGGCCGCGGGCCTCGAGCGCAGATGCGAGCTCCTCAACGGCAGTTTTCAGATGGCCGTAGACGCTCGCGTAGGCAATGGTGATGCCCTCATCCTCGGGCTGATAGCTCGACCAGGTGTTGTAGGTGTCGAGGTAGTAGCCCAGGTTCTCGCTAAGAACAGGACCGTGGAGCGGGCAGATAATCTGAATGTCCAGATCGGCGGCCTTCTTAAGCACGGCCTGCACAAATTTGCCGAACTTGCCGACGATGCCAAAGTAGTAACGGCGCGCTTCGCAAGCCCAGCCTTCCGGATCCTTGATGTCGTTGGCGCCAAACTTGCCAAAGCCGTCGGCGCTAAAGAGCACCTTATCGGTGGACTCGTAGGAGAAGAGCACCTCGGGCCAGTGCACGTTGGGAGCACCGACAAACGTCAGGCTATGGCCGCCCAGGTCGAGCACGTCGCCATCTTTGACGACCATCTTGCGCTCGGGGAAGTCGGTGCCGAAGTAGTTGACCATCATGCGGAAAGCGCCCATGCTAGCCACAATCTGCGCCTGGGGATAGCGTTCCATAAAGGCGGCGATACCGGCGGAGTGATCGGGCTCCATGTGATGGACGACCAAGTAGTCGGGCGTACGGCCATCGAGCACGGCCTCGAGGTTGCCAAGCCACTCGTCGACAAAGCCAGCGTCGACCGAATCGGCGACAGCGATTTTATCGCCCAAGATAACGTAGCTGTTGTATGCCATACCATTCTCGGACACGTCGTACTGGCCCTCGAACAGATCGATGTCGTGATCGTCGACGCCGATGTAGCGGATATCCTTGGTGATCTCCATCAGGCAAAGCCTCCTAGATAGACAAAAGAACCCGTCTATCATAACACTCGCCCTCGCAGCCACGGCGATCTGCCAGCATCCTTACCGATTGTTATTGATGCGGAATATACCGCTTTTAACCTGCAAAAACTATACGCGAGGCTCTGCCGTGGTGTGCCGAACGATGAGCTTGCCCGGAATACGAATGGCAACAGTCTTGCCCGTTGCCCCCGCCTTGGGAACCGCATGCTCGAATACCTCGCGTCCGCGCTGATGTAGATCGAATCGCACGGTCGTGAGCTCGTTATGCGCGACAAAGTCGTCGAGCGAGTCATCGACACCCACCACGCTCACGTCCTCGGGCACACGCAATCCGCTGTCGCGCAACGCAGCGATCGCACCGTTTGCCATCTGGTCATTTGCCGCGTAAATCGCCGTCATGGTGCGGTCGTGCTCGGCCAGATATCTGCCGGCCTCGTAACCGCTGTTGGCAGACCAGTCACCCTCGAGCGGTTCAGCCATTTTGATATGCCTGCGCTCGAGAGAATCTCTCCAACCAGCCCGGCGGAACTGTTCGTCGACCGAGAAGGACGGACCGCCGATAAAGCGAATTTGCTCGTGGCCCAGCTCAAACAGATGATCCATAAGCAGTAGAGAGCAGCCATAGTGGTCAGAATCGACCGTGGTTACCCGCGGGTGAGCATACATGGTGACGATGACCGTGCCGATGCCCGGCAGAGGCGCAAACGTCTCAAAGTCGGGCGCCAGTCGGCTCATGCCGATGATGATGCCATCCACTGGCAGCGCCGCCATGCGACGAGTAGCCTCGGCAAGCGAAAACTCCTCGGTCTTGGACATCTCGACCAGTGTGATAGCACAACCGCGTTCGCGGGCCGCACTGGCAATGCCGTCGATCATCGTCAGGTTACCGAACTTGGTGACGTCGTTAACGCACAGCCCGACCGAATGGTAGCGGCCATCGCGCAGCGAGCGACCAGCATAGCTCGGACGGAAACCGAGCTCCTGCATGGCTGCCTGCACACGCTGACGCGTCTGCTCATTCACGTTGGGCAATCCGTTGGCAACGCGCGAAACCGTCTGCTGCGAAACACCGGCAGCGCGGGCAACGTCGACCATGGAAACCGGACGCGAACCCGTGTCGTTGGAAGGGCGCCTTGCCACAAAATCACCTTCGCTCCTGTAGGAAGCCTAAATACCCCATGCGAAATTGCTGGTCACACGGGAGGCTATGTTGTCTATCGATAATGTTAACGTACTCTACTATACCTATCAGCAGTTATGCAGCGCCCTCAACACCACCCGAATACCGTTCACGGCTCATTTTCGACCGATTGCAGGAAAGCGAAGAAGTCCGTGGTTCCAGGTTATGAGTACGTTAACATAAAGCATAAACACACCGATACCAAGATGGCCTGCGCTCCGGGCGCGCAGGCCATGGCGTCGTATTCGAAAGGACGCTCATGATTACCACAACTCCGTTCGGCACCGCCCCCAGCGGCTCGCCGGTTACGGTCTATAACCTTGTTTGCGCAGGTGCCCGCGTGCGCGTCATGGACTATGGCGCGGCCATCCTTGGCATCGAGGTTCCCGATGCCTCAGGCGATGTTGCCGACATCGTGCTCGGCTTCGATGCCCTCGATGGCTACTTCGACAATCCGGCGTGCTACGGCGGAACTATTGGCCCTTCGGCCAACCGAACGGATAAGGGCCAAATCGAGATTGCCGGCACGGTCTATCAGATGGCATGCAACGATGGTCCTGACAAAGCCAATAATCTGCACACCGACCTTGTGCGTGGCCTTCATAAGCGCGTGTGGAACGCCACAGTCGACGAGATTACCAACACGGTGAGCTTTACCTGCGAGCTGAAAGACGGCGAACTGGGCCTCCCGGGCAACCGCACCTTTACCGTTGCCTATGTCCTGCAGGCAGGGCCAACGGGTGCCGCAGAGCTCACCTGCACGCAAAGCTGCGTTACCGATGCTGACACCTTCGTCAACATGACCAACCACACGTACTTCAACCTTGCGGGGCACGATGCCGGCACGGTTCTGGACCAGATCGCGACTATCGACGCCGAGGCTTTCCTCCCCCAGCGCCAGGACAACGTCTCTTCTGGCGAGGTTCGCCCCGTGGCCGGTACGCCATTCGATTTCCGCGCACCCAAGGCGCTCGGCCGCGACATCGAGGCGAACGACGAGCAGCTCAAGATTGCACGGGGCTTTGACCATTGTTTCTGCCTGGATGGCTTTAACCCCGATGCCGACCCGCGCCACGCACTGCGCTTGCAAGATCCAAACTCGCGCCGCACGCTCGACATCTTCGTAACCGCACCGGGCGCGCATCTGTATACCGGCAACTGGCTCAGCGATATCGACGCCAAAGACGGCTGCAGTTACGGTCCTCGCGACGGCGTCGCATTTGAGCCCGAGTTTTGGCCTGACAACAACCATCACACAGATTGGGCGCATCCCGTCTGCACGCCTGACCACCCATTTAGCTCGACGATCGTCTACCGATTCTCGACGATTTGTTAACCCGCCCTCGTCGAGGTGCGAGGGAGCAGCGTTATGACTCCCGTCTACTCCCTCGCACCTTGATATGTTTACGTACTCATAAGCAAAGCCCGGTAGCTCGGGATAACCAAGAAAGGAAGACACCATGACCGCCCCCGACGAAAAGACACTCGCCACGCTCACCAAGCTGTTTGAGGAGGAGTTTGGCCCCATCGGCGACCGCCAGGTGCTCTACGTGCACGCGCCCGGGCGTTCCGAGATCAGCGGCAATCACACCGATCACGAGGGCGGTCACGTTATCGCCGGCTCGCTCGATGTCGCTGTCGACGGTATCGCCGTGGCAACCGACTCCAACAGGATTCGCGTCGCCGACGAAGGCTATCCTACGTTTGAGATCACGCTCGACACGCTGGATGTTCAGGAGTCCGAGAAGGGCACGTCCGCAAGCCTCGTCCGCGGCATGGCACACGAGATTGCAGCCCTTGGCGTTGAGCCCCACGGCTTCGACTTCGCCTTCACCTGCTCCGTCCCCTCGGGTGGTGGCCTTTCCAGCTCTGCCGCCGTCGAGGCCGCGTACGGTCGTGCCATGGAGACGCTCTGGGGCGCGCCCGCCATTGAGCCCGTCACGCTCGCTCAGATGAGCCAGCGCACCGAGAACAACTACTACGGCAAGCCCTGCGGTCTGATGGACCAGGCCGCCGTATGTCTGGGCGGCCTTGCCTACATGGACTTTGAGGACCAGGCTCAGCCTAAGACCCAGAAGCTCGAGCTCAACTTTGAGGACCACGGCTATGCGCTCGTGCTCGTTAAGGTCGGCGCCGACCACGTGGCCGCCACCGATGACTACGCCGCCGTTCCGCGCGAAATGCAAGACGTCGCCGCCGAGTTTGGCAAGGCACGCCTGTGCGAGGTAAACGTTGCCGATTTTGACGCCAAGCTCCCCGAGCTGCGCGCCAAGCTGGGCGACCGTGCCTGCCTGCGCGCCGTTCACTACTGGTACGAAAACGGCCTGGTCGATAAGCGCTGGGCGGCCCTGAACGCCGGCGACATTGACCAGTTCCTGGTCCTGACGCGCGAGTCCGGCGCCAGCTCTGCCATGTACCTGCAGAATGTTGTTGCCAAACTGGGTGCCGAGCAGCCTTCCATGTACGCGCTTGCTCTTGCCGAGCATGTGCTCGACGGCCGTGGCGCCGTTCGTATTCACGGCGGCGGCTTTGGCGGTACCATCCAGGCCTTCGTGCCGCTCGATCTGGTCGACACCTTCATCACCAAGATGAACAGCTGGCTGGGCGAGGGCTCTGCCCGTCACTACGCCATCTCTGACAAGGGGGCTTACGCGGCATGGCTGTAATGACTGACGTGCGCGAGGCCGCGCAGAACCTGATCGAGTACGCTATTCACCGATCGATGATCGGCCAGGACGATCGCATCTGGGCATACAACACCATTTTGGAGTGCATCGGCGCCACGGGTCCCGCACTCGACATGGCTTGGGCGCTCAAGACCGAGAAGATTTCGCTCTTGCACCCCGATACACTCCCCGACTTTGACCTGGAGGGCACGCTTGCCGTGCTTTCCGAGGCCGCCGTGGCCAACGGTGCTGCCGAGGACACGGCGTCGGGCCGCGACCGCATCGCCATGCGCATCATGGGCGGGCTCATGCCGAGGCCTTCGGTTGTAAACGAGGAGTTCAACGGACGTATGGGCGTCCACGAGCCCCGCGCCGCGACCGACTGGTTCTACGGCCTGTGCTGTGACGCCGGTTACGTGCGCCGCGCCGCCATCGCGCGCAACATCAAATGGAGCACTTCCACCAACTGGGGCGACCTGGAGATCACTATCAACCTGTCCAAGCCTGAGAAGGACCCGCGCGATATCGCCGCGGCAGGTGCAGCCAAGAACACGGGCGAGAAGTATCCCGCCTGCCAGCTCTGCATCGAAAACGAGGGCTATCCCGGACGTTCCGCCGCAGCCGACGGCGGCGCTCACCCCGCCCGCCAGAACCTGCGCGTTATCCCCATCCAGCTCGACGGCGAGCGCTGGGGCTTCCAGTACAGCCCGTATGCGTACTTTAACGAGCACTGCATTGCCATGAGCTCCGAGCATCGCCCGATGCACGTCGACCGTAAGGGACTGACCTGCCTGCTCGACTTTGTGGACCTGTTCCCGCACTACTTTATTGGCTCCAACGCCGACCTGCCCATCGTGGGCGGCTCGATTCTTTCGCACGACCACTTCCAGGGCGGTGCGCACGAGTTCCCCATGATGCATGCCGCCGAAGTCTCACAGTTTAGCGTGCCCGGCTTTGACCAGGTCACCGGCACTGTGTTGCAATGGCCGCTCTCGGTGCTGCGCCTGCGCTCGCATGACCGCGCTCAGCTGCTCGACGCTGCCGAGAAGATTATCCTCGCCTGGCGCGAGTGGACCGATGAGTCGGTTGGCATCGTCGCGCACACAGCCGACGGTGTAGCGCACAACACCGTGACGCCCGTCATCCGCCGCGTCGATTCCCGCGGCAATGCCGGCGGCGAGATCTACGAGGCCTATCTGGCGCTTCGCTGCAATATCACGACCGACGAGCATCCGCTGGGCGTGTTCCACCCGCATGCCGAGTATCACCATATTAAAAAGGAAAACATCGGTCTGATCGAGGTCATGGGCCTGGCCATTTTACCGCCGCGCTTGGTTCCCGAGCTCGGCGCTGTCCGCGAGCACCTGCTGGCGGCCAAGGCCGACGCCAGCTACGATCTCGCCGGTGCGCTCGAGGGCGACGACCTTTGCCGCAGCCACGCCGCATGGGCCGAGGACGTCTTTGTTCGTCGTGCCGATGAGCTTACGGCGGATAACGCCATCGATATCCTGCACGAGGAGGTGGGCGTGGTGTTTGGCCACGTGCTCGACAACGCCGGCGTCTTTAAGTGGGACGAAGCCGGCCGCGCCGCCCAGCAGCGCTTTATCGACTCGCTGTAATGATCCCTTGGGGACGGAGGAAAACGGATCATTTCCGCCCACACGACAACGGCGCCCGCCGGCAACATCGCCGGCGGGCGCCGTTTTTGAGTGTTCGGTGTCGCGACTCCTAGAGTTCAGTCACGACAACGCTGTTGTAGATCTCGTCCCAGCGATCCATGACCAGGTGGCCGGTCTTGGGATCCATGGCGTTGAGCTTGCCACAGGTATTGGCGGTCTTGAGCACCGTGACGTCGTCGGCACCAGCAGCAATGGCATGCGCAAAGCCGGCGATGGTCGAGTCGCCGGAACCCGTCGCGTTCACAGCCGCAATCGCGGGCGTCTTGGCGCGGAACGCGCGACCCTCATGGAAGCCCACCGAACCGGCAGCACCCATCGAAACGACAACCCAGGGAATACCGGCAAAGCGGTCATCGGCGGCAAGCGCCTCGCGCAGGGCATCGACATCATCGGTCGTAAAGGACGTACCCAGTAGGCCGTTAATCTCGGTCAGGTTGGGCTTTACGAGCTCAGGCTTAGCGTCGGACTCCAGCGCGGCCTCCAGCGATGCACCCGAGGTGTCGAGCAGCACCTTGGCGCCCGCCTCCTCGGCGATCTTGACAAGCTCGGCATAGTAGCCGGCATCGACGCCACGCGGCAGCGAGCCCGAAAGCGTCACAACGTCCGCCTTCGCTGCAAGCTCGGCGAACTTGGCCGTAAAGGCCTCAAGCTCGGCAGGCGCAATCTGCGGGCCGCTCTCCAGCAGCTCGGTCTGATTACCCTCATGCAGAATATTCAGGCAAATGCGCGTCTCACCGGCGATGGGCACAAAGTCGTTCTTGACGCCGTCGGCATCCATAAGCTCGGCCATATAGGCACCCATGTGGCCGCCGAGCAGACCGGTCGCGAGCACATCGTCGCCCAACTGCAGCAGCACACGGCTCACGTTGAGACCCTTGCCGCCGGCAGTCTTTTCGGGCGTCACGCGGTTAACGTCGTCGATAATCAGCTTGTCGAGCTGATAGCGCGTATCGATCGACGGGTTCATGGTAACGGTCAGAATCATGTTGAACTCCTGTTTCCGGGGCACGACACGCGCGGCCCCAAACATACGATAGCTCGTTAAAGGATCTCGATCTCAAAGCCGCGGGTGACGGTTTCCCCCGGCTTGGCAACCAGACAGCCACGCTTGTGCTCCAGAATATCGTCCTCGTCGGAGCAGGTAGACAGACCACCCCACGGCTCCACGGCCACAAAGTCGCCCTCGGGCTTGCTCCACACAATCAGGTATGGCATATCGGGGAATGTCAGGCGCACACCCTTGTCCTCGGTTTTCTTGGTCAGCGTAACCACGCGGCTCTCGAGCACGTCAAAGATGGTCTCCGCGAAGTCGAAGAGTTCGTGGGTCAGTGGCAGGTTCTGGCCGATCATGGGGTTCTTGCTGCGATGCTCAACATCAATCAGGCCCGTCAAGGGAACGGCAGTGCAGAGCTCGGCGGCCTCACGCTGCTCAAAACGGAGCTCGTAATCGTCATAAGACTCGCCCTCGTCGAGCGGACACTTAAAGCCAGGGTGGCCACCCACAAAGAACGGCATGTCCTCGGTGCCCTCATTGGTCACCTCGTACGACACGGCCACCTTTTCCGAATCGATCGTGTAACGAGCAACGATCTTAAACGGATACGGGTACTGCTCGAGCAACTCGGCATGGTCGGCAGAGCTTAGGCTGAGCGCAACCATGCTGTCGCTCTGTTCCTCGAGCTTCCACTCCTGCTTGCGGGCAAAGCCGTGGCGGGCAAGCTTGACCTCGCGGCCGCCCATGGTCATCGCGCGGCCATCACGAAGGCCGCCGCAAATCGGAAAGCAAATGGGTGCCTGGCCCGACCAGACTGCCGGGTCACCCTGCCACAGGTACTCACGGCCGTTGGCCGCAATAGAAGTGAACGATCCGCCAGCCGTGCTCAGTGCCACACGAATAGAACCGTTATCAAGAACAAACTCCATGGGAGCCTTCCCTTTCGTACGCCAGCCCGCCGAGTCAGTGGGGCTGATAGAAAACCGGCCCGCGCCCCCTCACAGAAACGCGAGCCGTCAACGGACTAGTAAATTTCGCCGGATACCCGCTAGTCGTGATACTCGCCGCGGTCCCACTTCTCGAGGAACTCGTCAAAGAAGTGCGGGTCAGCCTGAGCCTCGGCGTCGGCCTTATTGCAGGCATCGATCTTGGCGATCAGGGCATCGTGCTCGGGGGTCTTCTCGTAGGGCTCCTCCAGGAAGGCAAGCATGATATCGGCCATCAGGAACTCGCCGGTAATCTTGCCGCCAAAACCCACGATGTTAGCGTTGAGCTCGCGACGGGCATACAGGGCAGAGGTCATGTCGCGGACCAGGGCGCAGCGGGCGCCGGGAACCTTGTTGACGGCGTTGGTGATGCCGATGCCGGTGCCGCACAGGGCCACGCCAAAGTCGGCCTTGCCGCTGGCAACAGCCTCGCCCACGGCCTTACCGTAGATGGGATAGTGCGTACGGGTGTGGCTGTAGGTGCCGCAGTCGAGCACTTTGTAGCCAGCCTGCTCCAGGCGGTCGGCCAGATAGATCTTCTCGTCCGTAACGATATGGTCGCAACCGATTGCGATGGTCTTCTTCATCAGAACGTCCTTTCGTCTGAATTCACAAGTTGAGGTAGAAGTTCGAGTTCTCGGTGGCTCTCGTTAGGCCATCTTGTTGAGCATGTCGACACGGATCTGGTGACGGCCGCCGGCGTACTGGGCGCGCAGGAACTCGCGGGCGATCTTCTTGGCGACCTCGGTGCCCACAACGCCCGGGCCCATGGTGACCATGCGCGAGCCGTTGTGCTCGCGGGTCATGTAGGCGGAACGCTCGTCGGAAATGTTGGCGACGACCATGCCCTTGATCTTGACGGCGGCCATATAGGAGCCGACGCCGTACTTATCGAATGCAAAGCCCTGGGAATCCTTGTGCTCCAGCAGGTCCTTGGCAACGGCGGTCGCGGAATCGACAAAGTCCGCGGCAGGGGTCTCGGAATAGTCGACGACCTCGTGACCGTCGGCGATGAGCATCTCCTTGATGGACTCCTTCATCGACATACCGTCGGCATCGGAAGCGATTACAACCCTCATGACATCCTCCTTGAGAGATACGCAGGTGCGTAGTTCCTGTTTGGAAGTGTTGAATCGCGTTCAGGTCCGGGCATCTGAATGTGCGGTTCTTCACTGTTCATGTTTATTTGAACACATTCGAACATCAACTGCAACAACTATTTGTTTATCTTTGTTCTTTTTTGAACAAATACCGTTCGCGGATGATTGGCGACCGTTTAGGCTCAGGGAAGGCTCGGCTTACCGTGCGTTCAACAAACAAAAAGGGCGGCCGAGAACGCATCTCGGCCGCCCTTCGGCGGTATGCCTCGGTATATACAGTTGTTTAAGTTACTCGAACTGCCCACCCTTTTTGGCGTGCTTGGACGGAGCACTCAGAAAGCGGCCCGTCAAATAGTTCGCCGGGCCGGAAATATCAATCCCCAGCAGCGTGTGCCCCAGCCACAAAAACGCCGCGAGCACCAGCAATGGGATCACGCACGAGGTCACGATCATCACGATGACGCCTTCGATCAGATCGGTCACCTGCTGCACAATTTCATCGGTCATCTGCTTGGCGCCACTGGTCACCGACGTGACGAGACCCGAGGCACCGTCGGCAAGCTGCTCAAGCACGCTCTTGGACTCTGTGGACTCGGTCTTTTTCTTGCTTGCTTTGGAGCTGTCGCTATCTGCCGCACTCGCAGCGTCGGCCGCCTTTTGCTCGGCTGCCTCGATGCTCACTCGATACGTTTCGTCGACCTTTTGCGACACCCATACGCTTGCAGGCACCAACACCATGCCGATCATGGCGACCACCAGCACGCGAGTCGCCACGCGGCGCAGGACGGCGCTCGTGCTCCAGCGCCCGTGAATGCCGAGCGACACCGCAAAGAGCACCAACGCAAATGGGATTAAGATGCCCAGGCCAACCGACCACAAAATCGTGAGCAAATATTTCTCGAGGTAGAGCACGGCAAGCACGATACCAAGGTTGCCTGAAAGCTGCGCGAGCTGCTCGGCAACCGGCGTTCCCGTATCGCCCGGCAGCGCGGTAATACCCGCAGACAGCGCCACGCACGAGGTCGTGAGCGCCAAAACATTGCCCTTCTTTTGGTCGATAACCTCGATGGTGGAGTCCCAAGTCTTGGAATCGGCAAAATGCGGACGAGCTACAAAGCCCGACAGCAGCGCCAGCACCACGAGCGCAACGATAAAGCCAATCTGCAGCTTTTTGTTTGCGCACACGACATCGGACAGGCTGGGCTGCAGCTCGGTTACCGTCGTGTGCTCGGTTATCTGGACAGGACGCCCATGAGCCATCTCGTTCGCGTCTCTCTTTTGAATCGATCCGTTGTCCGGCATTTGGATACCTCCTCATTCCGGCGTTTAATGCGAAAGGAAGTATACCCACCGAGCAAAAATCGAACGGGAGGACGAACGGAGCGCACCAAGACTGTCCCCAACGACTAGTTGTTTAAGAACGTCCCCAATGACTATTTTGGGATGAGTTGCGGTGGAATAGGGATTGTTTTGCGCCCGCCGGCCCCTATTCAGTCCCTATTTCACCGCAACTTGGAGGAGAACAGAAAAAGCCCTGCCGCGGATAGCGGCAGGGCTTTTGGAAGGGGACTTGGTTGTGAGAACTCGTTAGGCGAGCTTGGCCTCGAGCTCGGCGATGCGCTTGTAGGCATCGATGGTAAAGCGGGTCTGCTTCTCCAGGATCATAGTGGTCATGAGAGTGTCCTGAGCGTGAGCCATGATGAAGGTCATCTCCATCTCGCTGCCGCCGGCCTCCTGCGAAAGCAGCTTGGTCTGCGTGTCGTGGGCGCCGATAAGTGCATCGCTGGCATCCTTGTGCAGCTGCTCGGCCTTCTCAAAATCACCCTCGCGAGCAGCATCGAGCGCTGCAAGCAGATCGGTCTGGGCGTCACCCGCGTATGCGACGATCTCGAATCCAACCATCGAGATTTCTTCTTTGGTTGCCATGTTGCGTTCCTTTCACATATGAACCAATGGAGAGCATCGCGTCCGGGCATACGCGCTGCGCTGTGTATGACAGAAACATTAACATTCAAACAAAACAGAACAATGCAAAACGCAATTTCGAGCTATGAACGGTCGATTTTCTCCCGTGAACGGTTTTTAAATCAATACGAACAATATCGAACACAATTAGTGGCAACCCAAACAGTTCCACACCCTAGCGCAGACAGCGTACCGTATCGCCCTGTACCAGCACACCGGGAATCAACATATGTTCCACGCTAGACGCACCCCCCTCGGCGCCGGCAATCTTGTCGACAGCCCACATGCCGACGCGCTTGTTGTCAAAGCGCACCGTGGTCAGGTGACGGTCGGGCACGATATCGCCCAGGCTGTCATCAACACCCACTACGCTCACGTCCTGGGGCACGCGCTTTCCGCACGACTCGAGCCCGCGAATGCAGCCGTAGGCCATGGCGTCGTTAGAAGCATAAATGGCAGTACAGGTCGGATCGTCTGCTAAAGCCTGACCGGCAGCATATCCACTCTGTGCCGTCCAATCGCCACGGACGAGTCGCGGTGGCTCAATGCCACGCGCACGCAATGTTTCGCGCCAGCCTTCCTCGCGCTGCATGCCCGAAAGCGAGCGCTCGGGACACGAGATAAAGTGCACGGTCTTGTGCCCCTGCCCCAGCAAGTACTCGACAACCTGGCGCGAACAATCGAACTGGTCGTTATCGACCGTCGAGCACAGCGGGTGCTCCAGCATGGTAACGAGCACCGTCTGCATACCGGGCAGCGGCTCGAAAGTGCCAAAGTCCGCCGGCATGCGATTCATGATCACGACCATGCCGTCCACCGGCAGCGCGCTCATGCGTGACGATGCGCTCTCGAGGGTATAGGGATGTCCATCTACTTTAGTAAGGGTGATGGCATAGCCGTGCTTGTCGGCGGCGGCGGCAAAGCCCTCCATACGGTCGAGGTTGCCGGTACCGGTAATGTTGAACATGGCGACACCGACGGTCTTGAACTTGCCGCGACGCAGCGAACGGCCGGCAAAGTTTGGACGATACCCCAGCTCGCGCATGGCGGCACGCACGCGCTCCTTGGTCTCGGGGCGCACGCTGGGCGAATCGTGGACGGTGCGCGAGACCGTCTGTTCCGAGACGCCCGCGAGGCGCGCCACATCCTTAACGGAAACCGATTTTTTAACAGCGGCCATAGGTTGATCTTTCTATGTCAACGATGCCATTAGTGGCACCCTACGCAGTCAAATGAAACGTCTTCAAGTATATCTAACGCCTCCCCCACCATACGCTCACCACCCAAAACCTACCGTTCACCGACAATCCCGCTTCCACGAACGGCTTTTGTTGTCCAAATGTTAACGTTGCCATTGTGCAAACACAGAGCCACCGGGCGGCTCAAACGTTTACGCGCAAGGAATCGACGGTCCACAGGCACAGGGGCCACCGGTTCGCGTCTTTTTTTGTGTCGCAAAATGGCAACGTCAACATTTTGGCAACCAGACGTCAAAAGCTACCATCGTTGCTAACCCACCGACTCTTAGGAGCTTTGCATGGAGCAACTCATCGCCACCATCGAAAAGGGCCAGCCCTTTTTCAACGCGATCGCCCGCAACAAGTACCTCAAGGCGATCCGCGACGGTTTTATCTCCGTCATCCCCATCATCATCTTCTCGTCCATCTTCTGCCTCGTAGCCTCGGTCCCCAACATCTGGGGTTTCTACTGGCCCGATGACATCAACAACGCCCTGTGGAAGTGCTACAACTACTCCATGGGCATCCTGGCCATCGCCTGCGCCGCCACCACGGCCAAGCACTTCGCCGACGCTCAGAACCGCGATCTGCCCAAGAACAACCAGATCAACTTTATCTCGTGCATGTGCGCGGCCATCATCGGCTTCTTGCTCCTTTCGAGCGACACGATCGCCACGGACGCTGCCAGCGGCTTCAACACCACCTACCTTGGTTCCAAAGGCCTGCTGACCGCTTTCATCGCTGCGTTTGTGACCGGCATCATCTACAAGTTCTTCATTAAGCGCAACATCACCGTCAAGATGCCCGAGCAGGTTCCGCCCAACATCTCGCAGACCTTTAAGGACATCATCCCCTTCTCCGTCTGCATCACCGTCTTTTGGGTCTTTGACATCGTCTTCCGCGCTGCTTTTGGCTTCTGCTTTGCCCAGGGCGTCATCCAGGTGTTCCAGCCCCTGTTCACCGCTGCCGACGGCTACATCGGCCTCGCTGTGATCTACGGCGCCATGAGCCTCTTCTGGTTCGTGGGCGTCCACGGCCCCTCGATCGTCGAGCCCGCCATCGCCGCCGCTCTCGTTGCCAACATGACCGACAACCTGGCTGCGTTCCAGGCCGGCCAGCACGCTTCCGCTGTCCTGACCCAGGGTGCCCAGTACTTCGTCGTCTGCATGGGCGGCACCGGCGCCACGCTCGTCCTGGTCTTTATGTTCTGCTTCCTGGCCAAGTCTCAGGAGATGCGCGCTGTCGGTAAGGCAGCTATCGTCCCGGTCTGCTTCGCTGTCAACGAGCCGCTGCTGTTCGCCGCGCCCATCGTGCTCAACCCCGTCTTCTTTGTCCCGTTTGTCTTTGCCCCGATCGCCAACATCTGGATCCTCAAGATCTTTATCGACTTCTTGGGCATGAACGGCTTTATGTACACCCTGCCTTGGACTGTCCCCGGTCCCATCGGCACCATCATGGGCTTGGGCTTCCAGCCGCTCGCCTTTGTGATGCTCGCCATCATCCTGGTCGTCGACTTTGCCCTGTACTACCCGTTCTTCCGTGCCTATGACGCCCAGAAGTGCGCCGAGGAAGCCGAGATCTCCCAGGAGGAGCTCGCCGCCAAGAACGCCGAGAAAGCCGCCAAGCTCAACGATGCCTTCCAGGGCAAGGCTGACGCCAAGAGCGTTGCCGCCGGCGCCGCTGCCGATGCCGTGAAGGCCGACGCCCCCGCCGCTTCCGCAGCACCCGCTGCCGAGGCAACGACCGCCAGCGACCTCAACGGCAAGCGTGTGCTCGTGCTCTGCCAGGGTGGCGGCACCTCGGGCCTGCTCGCCAACGCGCTGGCCAAGGCCGCCAAGGAGCGCGGCATTAACCTCGAAACCGCCGCCGAGGCCTATGGCAACCACGTGGACATGCTCCCCGACTTTGACCTGGTCGTCCTGGCCCCGCAGGCCGCAAGCTACCTGGCTGACCTTCAGAAAGACTGCGAACGCGTGGGCAACAAGTGCGTCGCCTGCCGTGGCAAGCAGTACATCGAGCTCTCCCAGAACGGTGACAAGTCTCTCGCCTTCGTCTCCGAGCAACTATCGAAGTAAGTAACGCCCAGGGCCAGCCGACCATCAACAGCCGGCTGGCCTTCGATTTAGACGATTGGATCATCATGTCCGTTAACCCTGCTAGCGTCACCAATCCGCCTGCACAGTTTCCCGAGAACTTTGTCTTTGGCGGCGCCACTGCTGCCTACCAGGTAGAGGGCGAGACCCGCACTCACGGTAAGGGCAAGGTTGCCTGGGACGACTTCCTGGAGGCCCAGGGGCGCTTTTCCCCCGATCCCGCTTCGGACTTCTACAACCAGTACCCCGTCGACCTGGAGCTGTGCGAGGAATTCGGCATCAACGGCATCCGCCTCTCCATCGCTTGGAGCCGCATCTTCCCCAACGGCACCGGCGAGATCAACCCCGAGGGCGTCCAGTTCTACCACGACCTTTTCGCCGAGTGCCACAAGCACCACGTCGAGCCGTTTGTCACGCTGCATCACTTCGATACGCCGCTGCCCCTCTTTGAGAAGGGCGACTTCCTCAACCGCGAGACCATCGACGCCTTTGTGGACTTTGCCACCTTCTGCTTTAAGGAGTACGCCGACCAGGTGACCTACTGGTTCACCTTTAACGAGATCTGGGCCGACGCCTCCAACACCTACATCGAGGGCACCTTCCCCGGTGGCGTCAAGGCGCATCTGGCCGAGGCCTTCCAGTGCGAGCACAACATGATGCTCGCCCACGCCAAGGCAGTACTGGCCTTCCACAACGGCGGTTTTAAGGGCAAAATCGGCGTCATCCAGTCGCTGGAGTTCAAGTATCCGCTCAACGAGAACGACCCCGCCGACATCAAAGCCGCCAACAACGAGCACGTGCTGCAGAACCAGTTCTTGCTCGACGCCACCTTCCGCGGCGACTACGCGCCCGACACCCTCGAGTGCGCCAACCGCCTGGCTGCCGTCTCGGGCGGCACCATCGAAATCCTGGACGAGGATCTGGAAATCATGCGCGAAGCCGCGCTCTACAACGACTACCTGGGCGTTAACAACTACCAGTGCCGTTTCTTGAAGGCTTACGATGGCGAGAACGACCTGCATCACAACGGTACGGGCGAGAAGGGCACCGGCCGCTGGCGCGTCAAGGGCATTGGCGAGCACGTGAACAAGCCCGGCATCCCCACCACCGACTGGGACTGGATTATCTATCCCGAGGGCCTGTTCGACCTGCTCGTCTACATTAAGCAGCGCTACCCCAACTACAAGCAGATCTTCATTACCGAAAACGGCATGGGCTACAAGGACCCCTACAAAGACGGCTTTGTGGACGACCAGCCGCGCATCGACTACATCGAGCAGCACCTGCGCTGGCTACTCAAGGCCATTGAGGTGGGCGTCAACGTGGGCGGCTACTTCCTGTGGAGTCTGCAGGATCAGTTCTCCTGGACCAATGGCTACAACAAGCGCTATGGCTTCTTCTACGTTGACTTTGAGACCCAGAAGCGCACGCCCAAGGCAAGCGCCTACTGGTATAAGCACGTGGCGCAGACCCGTCGTCTGGACTAAAGACTAGCGGGGTTGCCTGCCCACATAACCTGTCCCCATTTCTCAGCCGAGGGCGGCACGTCACACGGCGCGCCGCCCCCGGCCTTTTTGTGCAGATCGGAAGCCGTTTATCTCGATCTGTAACATCTAGCAGGGATTTTTGGTCCTACCTGTTACAGATTGAGATGAACGAGCCGAGCACGTCTATGCCCGCAGGTCCTTTACGCTGGAACGCTCGACCAACACGCCCGAGACGAGCGTACGGCTTCTGGAGCTCGGGGCTTCCAGACCTGCGACGACCTCGTTAAGCGCACGGATGCCCAGCTCGCGGTGGCGAAACTTCACCGACGTCAGAATCGAGTTGGGAATGGTCTTGTAGAGCTCGTCGTCGAAGCCGATCACAGACACGTCGTCGGGCACACTGAGCCCTTTGTCACGTAGAGCCATCATCACGCCGTTTGCCATGCAGTCGTTAGCAGCGAGGACCGCCGTGCAATCGGGTTTATCGGCAAGCACAAGGCCCGCGGCATAGCCACTATCCGCATTCCAATCGCCTTGCAGAGGCTCGGGCGGCTCAATGCCACGTGCCTCGAGTGCCGCACGCCAACCATTCATACGACACTGGCTCGACAGCGACTCTTTCTTACCAGAGACGAAGTACACGTTCTTGTGCCCGTGATTCAAGAAGTACTCGCACGCCATGCGCGCGCCGCCCTCTTGATCGTCACTGACGGTGGAGCAGGTAGGATGCTCCATCGGTGTGATAATCACCGTCTTGAGGTCTTTCGGTGCCTCAAAGGTATCAAAGTCATCGACCATCTGGCGCAGGTTGAAAATCATGCCGTCGACGGGAAGCTGCGACATCCTATGCGCCGCTTCGGCAAGGGTCATCTTCTCCCCCGCCCGCTTTTTGATCATCGTGAGAGCAAAGCCTCGCTCTTCGGCGGCATCGGCGATACCGTCGATCATGTCCACGGCGCCGCCCGACAAGTGGAACATCACCACGCCGATGCACCCGTAACGGCCCAACTTGAGTGAACGCGCGGCAAAGTTCGCCCGGAACCCAAGCTCCTCCATGGCCGCATGGACCCTATCGCGCGTCGACTCGCGCACGCTATCGGGCTCGTTGATCACGCGCGACACCGTCTTGAGAGAAACGCCCGCGGCAACTGCCACATCGTTCATTGAGACATTTTTCTTGTCCATCGTTGCCACTACTTCTCCAGTCGGTTTTGCATCGCTTGTTTTTTGCGTTCTAGCATACACTACCTGCCTGACTGATAAATCAACCGTTTACCGAACAATATCGACCGCTCACCCGCATATCCTTGTTGCTCTTCCAGAAATGTCTTACGTTGTCATTAACGAAATGACAACGTTGTCATTTCGCAATGCCTTCCTTAAGCAGGAAGGTTTCCGGGCAGTCCTGACCATCCATCGACGACCAGTTCCATCCACATGCATCGCGCACTAAGCAGCAAAGGAGCTCTATGGACGCCATCGTAAAGATGCTCGAAAAGCATCAACCGTTCTTTGAGAAGATCTCGAGAAACATCTACCTCCAGGCCATCAAGGACGGATTCCTTGGGTGCATGCCCATCGTCCTCACCTCTTCGATCTTCCTGCTGATCGCCACGCTTCCCGGCGTGGTCGGCATCACGCTGCCCCAGCCGCTCCTCGACTGGTGCAACAAGCTGTACAACTTCACCATGGGCGTCATGGGCATCATGGTTGCCGGCACCACTGCCAAAAACTTTACGGCTTCCATGAACCGTCGCATGCCCGCCGGCAAAGTGCTCAACGACGGTTCCACCATGGTGGCCGCCCAGTGCAGCATGCTGCTGCTCGCAGTCACGCAGTTCACCACCAAGCTCAACGGCTCCGAGCTTTCGGTCTTCGACTGCACCAGCATGGGCACGCGCGGTCTGTTCTCGGCCTATATCGCCGCGTTCATTACCGTGTGGGTCTATAAGTTCTGCGTCTCGCGCGATCTGACCATCAAGCTGCCCAAGGAGGTCCCGGGCGCCATCGCTCAGAACTTCCGCGACATCATCCCCTTTGGCGGCGCCGTCATCATCTGCGGCATCATCGATGTCATCGTGCGCAACCTCATGGGCGTTCCGTTCTCCGAGCTGCTTATCAAACTGCTCTCCCCGCTCTTTACCGCTGCAGAAACCTATCCTGGCCTTATCCTTATCCAGGCAGCCACCGCGTTCTTCTGGTTCATCGGTGTCCACGGCCCCTCGATCGTCCAGCCGGGCATCGACCCCATCCGTCTTGCCAACCAGGCCGAGAACCTGCAGGTTCTGCTGACAGGCGGCCACCCCGCCCACTCCCTCACCTTTAACATGTCGCTCGTGGGTGAGTTCGGAGGCACCGGCGCCACGTTCATCGTGCCGCTTCTGCTGATTCTCTTTATGAAGTCCAAGCAGCTCAAGGCCGTCGGTAAGGCGTCGATTGTTCCTGTTGCCTTCGCCGTCAACGAACCGCTGCTCTTTGGCGCGCCGATGATCCTTAACCCCTACATGCTCATCCCCTTTGTTACCGCCGGCTGCGTCAACGTGAGTGTTGCCAAGTTCTTTATCGATAACGTGGGCATGAACGGCTTCTCCTTCGTGGTGCCTTGGGCCACCCCCGCCCCCATCGGCATTTTCATCACCACGAACTTCCAGCTTATTGCCCTGGTATTTGTCGCGATCATCATCTTGCTGGACGCCATCATCTACCTGCCGTTCTTGAAGGCATACGATAAGCTGCTCTGCGACCAGGAGGCCGAGCGCGCCGCCGAGCTGGGTCTTGAGCCCAACGGTGCCGCCGCCATCGCCGCCAAGCCCTCTGCGCCCGCTGTCGAGCAGGCTACCGCTTCCGTCGAGACGACTGTTGCCGCCGCTGACAGCAAGCCTGTCGCCGATCAGCCCAAGCCCGCTGCCGATGCATCCGCCAAGAAGGATGTCGATGGCCTGAAGGTCCTCGTCCTGTGCGCCGGCGCCGGCACCTCCGCCATGCTCGCCAACGCCATCAAGGAAGGTGCCGCGCAGACCGGAGAGAACATCGCTTCCTCCGCAGGTGCCTATGGTCAGCACACTGCCATCATGGATCAGTACGACGTTATCGTGCTTGCCCCGCAGGTTCGTAGCTACTACAACGACATGAAGGCCGACACCGATCGTTTGGGCATCAAGCTGCTCGCTCCCCGCGGCAAGGAATACATCGACCTTACTCGCGACCCCGCTGGCGCCATCAAGTGGCTCCGCGAGAACCTCGACTAGTTCCTCCCTCTGTTGGTGCCCGGACCCCCAGTTTGGGCACCTCTCCCTATTCATATCCCACAGAAAGGATGACTCATGACCAACCCCATGCAGTTCCCCGACGGCTTTGTGTTTGGCGGCGCCACCGCCGCTTACCAGGTTGAGGGCGAGACCCGCACGCACGGCAAGGGCAAAGTGCCCTGGGACGATTTCCTGGCTGCACAGGGTCGCTTCTCCCCCGATCCTGCAAGCGACTTCTACAACAAGTATCCGGTCGATATCGACCTGTGCCAGCGCTTCGGCATCAACGGTATTCGCGTCTCCATCGCTTGGAGCCGTATCTTCCCCAGTGGCACCGGCGAGATTAACCCCGAGGGCGTCGCCTTCTATCACGAGCTTTTCGCCACCTGCAACAAAGCCGGCGTTATCCCCTATGTCACGCTCGATCACTTCGATACGCCGGAGGCCTTCTATCAGGACGGCGGCGAGGGATTCCTGACGCGCACGACCATCGACGCCTTTGTCGAGTACGCCAAGTTCTGCTTTGCCGAGTTCACCGAGGTCAAGCACTGGTTTACCTTTAACGAGATTCCCGCAACCGCCGAGGGCAGCTTTATCGTCGGCAACTGGCCGCACGGCGAGAAGTATCGCCTGGACAAGGCCTTCCAGCTCATGCACAACATGATGGTGGCCCATGCCAAGGCCGTCGTCGCCTTCCATGAGGGCGGTTTTGAGGGCGAGATCGGCATTGTCCAGAACCTGGAGCCCAAGTATCCCCTCGACCCCAACAGCGCCGCCGACTGCGAGGCAGCTCGCATGGCCGACGTCATCAACAACCGCTGGGTACTCGACGCCACCTTCCGCGGCCACTATGCAGCCGACACCATGGAAGCCGCAACCAAGTTGGCGCATATCGCCGGCGGCGAGCTCGACGTCCGCGACGAGGACATCGCCGCGCTGACCGCCGCGCTCCCCTACAACGATTGCCTGGGCGTCAACACCTACAAGTGCCAGTTCCTGCGTGCCGCCGAGGGCGAAAACGACATCAACCACAATGGCACCGGCGACAAGGGCTCCTCGCGCTGGTTCCTCAAGGGCGTGGGCGAGTCATGCGTGCGCGAAGGCGTACCCACCACCGATTGGGACTGGATTATCTATCCCGAGGGCCTCTACGACCTGCTGCTGCGCATTAAGAACGATTACCCCAACTACAAGAAGATCTGCATCACCGAGAACGGCATGGGCTATAAGGACGACTTTGAGGACGGCTTTATCGACGACGCCCCTCGCATCGACTACATGCGCCAGCATCTCGCGTGGATCCTCAAGGCAATCGACGGCGGCGTGAACGTCGACGGCTACTTTGTGTGGTCGCTGCAGGACCAGTTCTCCTGGACCAACGGCTATAACAAGCGCTACGGCCTGTTCTACATCGACTTTGAGACCCAGAAGCGCTATCCCAAGGCGAGCGCGTACTGGTACAAGAACGTCGCGGAGACCGGCCTGCTCATGGCCTAACTTTTGCCGCATACCCCCTGTCGGCCGCATGCGAATCCCTCCACGGGTTCGCATGCGGCCTTTTTTGTTTTGGCTCGGCCCGAGCAGGCCGTTTGTCTCGATCTGTAACATCTAGCAGGGGTTTTCGGTTCTACCTGTTACAGATCGAGATGAACGAGGCACCCGGTTCGAAATATCTAGATCTGTAACAACTGACTCGCTTTTGGCCGTCTAACTGTTACAGATCAAGACAAAGATGATGGCTGGGTAGACAAAATCTCGGTCTGTAACACCTAGTCGAGTTTTTGGGTCCCAGCTGTTACAGATTGAGACAAACGCACAGGACAATCCTCTCGATCTAAATCTGTAACATCTAGCGGGCTATTTCACCCCTACCTGTTACAGGTTGAGACAATTTGATAGTGGAGTCCTCGTTTGCGCGTCATATCGCGTAGCGCTGACGCGCTGATTCCCCACAATGACAGGAGGTAAAAGTCCTCCCGCAGCGCTTGTCGGCAATCCCGCAGCGCTAGCTAGCAGATGACCTGCGTGTGTTCCTCGATGGCGGCACGATCCTCGGCGGTAATACCCGGCTCGCACACCACGGCGTCCAAGCTGTCCAGGCGGCAGAAGGTGTAGAAGTCGCGCTTGCCGATCTTGCTGGAGTCGGCGATCAGATAGCGCGAGTCTGCCTTACTAAAGGCGAGCTGCTGGATACGGCCCTCATCCATGTTAGACGTGGACACGTCGCCATCCAGAATGCCGTTGGCGCCGATAAACGCCGCATCGATACCCAGCGCGCGCAGGGTATCCTCGGCCGTTGGTCCCACAAAAGCGGCGGTGCGGCGACGGTACATACCGCCCACGAGGCACAAGTCGCAGTCCTCGCGCGCCTCGAGCAGGTTAAACACCGAAAGCGAATTGGTCACGATGCGCAAGCGAAACGTCGGCAGCATCGAGGCCATCTGCTCAACCGTGGTGCCCGTGCCCAAAAAGATGGTCGAGCCTTCCTCGATAAGCTCCACAGCACGGCGCGCAATCTGCAGCTTTTCCTCGGCATGCTTAGTGCGCTTTTCGCTGTGCGAATACTCATGGCGCAACATAGCGTGGGGACGACCCTGCGCACTGCGGGCGCCGCCGTGCACGCGCTCGATCTCGCCCAGACTCGCAAGTTCTTCGAGGTCGCGGCGAATCGTCATGTCCGAAACGCCCAGCGCATCCGAAATCTCCTTGACCGAGACCGTGCCCTGTTCCTCGAGAAGCTGACGAACCTTATCCTGTCGCTCCGCTTTAATCACGATGAGTCCTCGCTGTTCCACGCTCACGTCAATTCAAACAGTAACGAACAAATTGTATCAGAATCGCGCGCGCCAAAAATGAACGCCCGCACAGCTCCAATCATCACTTTTTTGAGAAAAATACCCCCTGCTTTAGTGGGGTGTAGTGATAATCTTGCCTGTTCGCGCTACAGTTTGTCCGGAATACCTCGATGTTAGGAACTAAATGATCACTTCCGAGCTTTTCGGCACCGCGCCGTGCGGTACCCCCGTTCATCGTTACACCCTCAACGGGCCCGAGATCTGCGTTCGCATTATGGACTATGGCGCCACCGTGCTGGGTATCGATGTGCCCGACATTCCCGGCAACGTGCGCGATGTGGTGCTGGGCTTCGATAAGCTCGAGGATTACTTTGACAACCCCGCCTGCTTTGGCGCGACCATCGGCCCTGTGGCCAACCGCACCGCGGGCGCCACGATCACCATCGCCGGCACGAACTGGCATATGCCGGCCAACGAAGGCGCCAACAACCTACACAGCGACCTTGAGCATGGCCTGCACAAGCGCGTGTGGGACGTTGAGCTCGATGAGGTCCACAATGCCGTGCGCATGACCACCTCGCTTGAGGATGGCGAGCTGGGCCTGCCCGGCAACCGCACCTTTACGGCCGTGTTCACCGTGACGCGCACCGGCGTCTTTCGCATCGAGTATGGCTGCGAGAGCGACCGCGCCACCTACGTGTCCATGACCAACCACACGTACTTTAACCTGGCCGGCCATAACGCCGGCATGGACTGTGAGCACTTCTTTGTTGCCAACGCCACTCACTACCTGCCCATTAACGAGCAGAACATCCCCACCGGCGAAATCGCTCCGGTCGAGGGAACACCGTTTGACTTTCGCGAGCTGCGCCCCGTCGCACCCGGCATGGAGGCCGACGACCCGCAGATTAAGCAGGCCCGTGGCTACGATCACTGCCTGTGCATCGATGGCTATCAGTACGGCCGCAACCTGCGTCGCGCCCTACATGTCGAGGAGATGTGGACCGGTCGTGAGCTGGACTACTACACCACCGCCCCGGGCGTGCAGCTCTACACCGGCAACTGGCTGGGCGACGAGCACGCCAAGGACGATGCCAACTATGGCTGGGGCGCCGGCTTTGCCCTCGAGGCCGAGATGTACCCCGACACGCCGCACCAGCCGCTGTTCCCGCAGGGCATTGTTGGTCCGGGTCACCCCTACAGCAATGTGATCGAGTACCACTTTATGAGACACTAAACCCACAACGCGACATATCACACAGCAACGCCCGCCGGCACCACCGCCGGCGGGCGTTTTTCATCTTTTGGGCGCATTTTCGCTGTGACTATATGAGTGGCATATCAAAACTATGCCCATTTACTACGTTTAGCCCGGGATGCTCGAGCATGCACCGGTTTTTGTTAAATTCGCGAGCCGTCTACCTGCAGTTTTGTTTTTCTCAAATTCGACATGCTCGGCGATAGCCGATCAAACGTAGTAAATGGGCATAGTTTTTAACAGGCGGCATCGCACGCGTCCCTCGCAAGGGCAAAATGATCCGTTTTCCTCCGTCCCCAAGGGATCAGTTGAACAGATTGCCGATGGGATCGGGGGCGGAACTGGGGAGATGGCGGATTCCTAGCTCTATACCGAGCTTTTGCAACTCTTTGAAGGCGGCGATGTCTGTATCGCCTACGGCAACGGCAGGCGTTGCAGAGCGCTTGCCCTCCCCCGCCCGCATATGGCCGATACTAATCTTGGTTATTGGCACACCGCCCTTAACCAGCGCGAGCGCATCGGAGGGTGAGGCCACCATGATCAGAATCAATTGGCGAGGCGTTGCGGTATGAATGATGTCGATGGCCTTTTGTACCGAGAAAAACCGCGTCCAAACGCCTTCTGGCGCCGCCACCCTCATGGGTGCCCATTGGCGCGAATCTGCCGCGATCTCATCGTTGACGATTAGGACAAGGTTGGAACCCACGGCTTCGTTCCACAGCTCAACGTCTTGTCCGTAAATGAAACGGTCGTCGATACGTGTGAGAAGGATCTTGGGTTGAGCCATGGCTGCCCCATTCTGTTTGAGACCCATACGAGCGGGACGTCGACCACCAACTCAACAGCTGGTCAAGCGCCAGATGGACGCCGCAGACATCACGCCTCTAATATTAGTGCATTTAAAGTGAGAAAAGCCGTCAGAACCCTTGCGCGGATGTGCGATGTCCCGTATCATAGACAGCCGTTGACGCCTCAGTTGCGCCATCACATGGCCGCCAGCGTAGCTCAGTTGGTAGAGCACCGCTCTCGTAAAGCGGGGGTCACCGGTTCGAGCCCGGTCGCTGGCTCCATTGCACAAGATAGCCGCCTTCGGGCGGCTTTTTTGTTGCCGATTTTGAGTGCGTGCGCGCCAATCCAAGCACAACGCCGCCGGAAACTCCCCTACTCAGCAAAAGGCCCCGCCAACCGCAACCCCCAAAGGAACCGCGATCAGCGGGGCCCAAGCGCGCTCCCCCAAGGGATAACGCTCGCAACACGAACAGCTCAGCCGAGCAGTGCGCTACTCCTGCCAGTAAGCGTCGGCAAGCAGCTTAAAGCAAATCTTCTTGACCGGCTGCGCGCCATCGCCCGGGAACTCGAGCGTGGGCATGTGAGGCTCGCCGGCAACAAACAGCGCAAACTTGTCGTCAGCAAGATCGCCGGCGATCGAGGCGTCGGAATCGACCAGATCGTAGTCGTCCTTCTCGTCGAACTCCTGGACCAGCGTCAGGCTGCCCGTGGCAACCTTAAAGGCCTCGCGACCCTCGACGTCGATCTGCAGGTCGTGATAGCGCTGATGCGTCTCATAGTGAGCCTCGGCTTCGGGACGCGTCGTGGGAGCCATGACGTTCGCAAAGACCTTGTCGCCCAGAATCGGATGGCTGCCGACCTCGAGCTTCGCCGGATCGTTCTCCTCGAGCCAATCGATCAACACGTCGAGGCCCTTGAGCATTCCACGGTACTCCTCGATATCGCCCAATGCACCGTAAATCATCTAAATCCCCTCTCGGATCGTTTCTTTGGCGGCTACTCGGCAAACGCATTACCGACGCTGTTGCCACCCACATGCGTCTCGACCAGGGTAAGGTCGGGATTGAACACGACAGTGTCGGCGTCGCGCCCCGGCATAATGCTACTGCACTTGTCGTCGACATGAGCTAGCAACCGATGCCGGGGCCGCAGCACAAGCTCCTACAGCTCGGTCACGACAACGCCGTTGTAAACCTCGTCCCAACGATCCATAACCAAGTGGCCAGTCATGGGATCCATGGCATTGAGCTTGCCGCAGGTGTTGGCGGTACGCAGCACCGTCTCGTCGTCGGCGCCGGCAGCAATCGCATGTGCGAAACCAGCAATGGTCGAATCGCCAGAGCCCGTAGCGTTAACGGCGGGGATATCGGGGGTCTTGGCGCGGAACGCACGGCCATTGTGGAAGCCAACTGAGCCGGCAGCGCCCATGGATACGACGACCCAGGGGATATCGGAGAAGCGGGCGTCAGAGGCGAGCGCGGAACGGAGCTCGTCCACATCGTCGGTGGTAAAGCTCGTGCCCAGAAGGCCGTTAATTTCGGTCAGGTTAGGCTTAACCAGCTCAGGCTTGACCTCGGACTTGAGCGCAGCCTCAAGCGAGGCACCCGAGGTATCGAGCAGCACCTTGGCGCCGGCGTTCTCGGCAATGCCCGTGATCTTGGCGTAGTAGTCCGCCTCGACGCCGCGGGGCAGCGAACCCGAGATGGTAACGACATCGGCCTTGCTCGCAAGCTCGGCGAACTTGGCGGTAAAGGCATCGAGTTCCTCGGGGGCAATCGTCGGGCCGCTCTCGAGCAACTCGGTCTGGTTGCCAGCATGAAGGATATTGAGACAGATGCGAGTCTCGCCCTTGATGGGCACAAAATCATTCTTAATGCCGTTGGCATCCATGAGCTCGGCCATATAGGCGCCCATATGACCACCAAGCAGGCCGGTTGCCACGACATCGTCGCCCAGCTGGCCCAGGACGCGGGCCACGTTGAGGCCCTTACCGCCGGCGGTCTTTTCGGGCGTCACGCGGTTGACGTCGTCGATAATGAGCTCATCGAGCTGATAGCGCGTATCGACGGACGGGTTCATCGTAACGGTGAGGATCATTTCTAGCTCCTTATCTCGCAGGCTCCTTATGCCTTGCAAAACGAATTGGCTACATGCGACTACAGAATCTCGATTGTGAACGAGCGCACGATGGTTTCTTTGGGCTTGGCGATAAGGCAGCCGCGCTTGTGCTCAAGCACGTCATCCTCATCGGAACAGGTCGAGAGGCCGCCCCAGGGTTCAACTGCCACAAAATCACCCTCGGGCTTGCTCCACACAATGAGGTACGGGAAGCCCTCAAAGCTCAGGCGAACGCCCTTGTCCTCGCCCTTTTTGGAAAGCGTGACCTGACGGCTCTCGAGCACGTCAAAGATGGTCTCCGCAAAATCGAAGAGCTCATGCGACAAAGGCAGCGTCTTTCCCACCATGGGGTTCTTGGAGCGCCTGTCCGCATCAATCAATCCGGTCGAGGGAACGGCGGTGCAGAGCTCCGCAGCCTCGTCTTTCTCAAAACGCAACTCGTAGTCCGTATAGGACTCACCCTCGTCGAGCGGACACCTAAAGCCGGGGTGTCCACCGATAAAGAAAGGCATGTCCTCGGTGCCCTCGTTGGTAACCTCATAGGAGACACGCACGGCGGCGTCCTCGAGCATATAGCGGGCGACAAGTTTAAACGGATACGGATAATCGCTCAGCAGCGCGGCGTTATCCTCGGATGCCAGGCACATAGCCAGCTCGTTTGTGCTTTGGCTCAACAGCTTCCACTCCTGCTTGCGCGCAAAGCCGTGGCGGGCGAGCTTCACATGATGTCCGGCAAACGTCATGGCGCTGTTATCGCGCAAACCTCCGCAAATCGGGAAGCAAATCGGTGCCTGGCCGGACCACACGGCGGGATCGCCCTGCCACAAGTACTCGCGACCTCCAGCCTCAATCGAGGTAAACGAGCCGCCGGCCGTGGAGACCTTGATAGAAATCGAATCGTTGGAGAGAGCGTATTCCATTGTCCATCCTTTCGAACAACTGCTTTTTGCTCGCAAGAACCCGTCTCGGCCCTGACCAAAGGACAAACCCGCACGTTCATCGATGCGTCCGGTTTCCCAGGCATGCAACGGGGTACCATACAGACATTGATGCAATTACAGCTGAAAGGCCTTCTTATGCGAACCATCATCCTTTATGCCTCACGCCACCACGGCAATACGAAAAAGCTCGTGGACGCCATCGTTGAGGCACACCCCGAAATTGATACCCTCGACGTGAAGTCACTCGGTAAAAACGAGTACCCCGACCTGCACGAATACCATCTGATCGGTGTCGCCACGGGCATCTATTACTCCGAGATCGACAAAGATATGGCGCGCGTGCTCACGAACGTGCTGCAGCCGCAGGACAAGGTGTTTGGCCTTATGACCTACGGTGGCAAAAACAAGTGGTACGGCAAGGATATCGATGGCATCTGCCGCATGAGGCAGGCCATCTTTATGGGTGTCTACGGCTGCCCCGGATTTGACACGTGGGGTCCGTTCAAGATTACCGGCGGCGTCCAGAAGGGACACCCGACCGCTGAGGAAATTAAGGGCGCCGTCGACTTCTTCGACAAGATCGAAGACGAGTATGGCGACATCATCGTCGAAGAGTACGCCAAGCGCGAGAAGCGTCTAGCATACGAAAAGGAGCATCCCGCGGGGGGTCTTGTGGCCGGCGTCAAGCGCACGGCAAAGAAGATCGCTAACAAGCTGTAACTGTTAAGGTGCTTTTGAGCGTTTAACCCATACGGCGGGTCCGAGCAGATTCGGGCCCGCCGTCTTTTTCTATCGTTACTCGGTAAAGGCGTTGCCGACGCTCTGGCCGCCAACATACGTCTCGACGAGGGTGAGCTCATGGTCGAACACGACAAAGTCGGCGTCGCGACCCGGCATGATGCTGCCGCACTTATCCTCGATGTGCGCGGAGCGTGCCGGCACCTCAGTTGCCATGCGAATGGCGATATCGGCGCTGGCGATGCCCCAGTCGACGATGTTCTTGACGCCCTGGGCAAGCGTGAGCACCGAGCCGGCAATGCTCTTGCCGTCGGCGAGCCAGCACAGGTTGTCCTTCATGATGACGTCCATGCCGCCACTGGTGTAGCTGCCCTCGGGCATGCCGCCGCAACCCAGGCAGTCGGTGATGAGTACCGTGTGCTGCCAGCCCTTTGCCTGCAGCAGCGCCTTGATGGCGGCAGGGTTTACGTGCTTGCCGTCACAGATGATCTCGGCGTAGGTCTCGGGCGTAGACATGGCAGCACCCACGACACCGGGCTCACGGTGATGCAGACCGCGCTGGCCGTTATAGGTATGCGTAAAGCAGCTGGCACCGGCATTGATAGCGGCGATGCACTCATCGTAGGTGGCGTCGGAGTGACCGATGCTGGTCACCACGCCCTTGGCGTTCAGAGCAGCCGCATAAGCAGCGGCACCATCGCGCTCGGCGGCCATGGCGCTCTTAACGATGCGACCGCCCGCAGCCTCCTGCCACTGGTCGAAGACCCCCTCGGAGGGATCGATAAGATAAGCGGGGTTCTGCGCGCCCACGTGCTTCATGGTAAAGAAGGGGCCCTCCAGGTAGATGCCCTGAATGCGTGCACCGCAGAAGTCGGGGCCGCGACCCTCGTCCGCCTGAGCGATGGCGGCGCAGGCATCCTTGATCTGTTCGACGCCATCGGTGAACGTCGTGGGCAGCCAGCTGGTGGTACCGCGACGGGCGAGCTCGGTTGAGCTGATATCGATGCCCTCGGGATCGTTATCGGTAGTTGAGTGGTTGTAGAAGCCATGGATGTGAGTATCGACCATACCCGGTGCGATCCACGATCCCGTGTAGTCCTTAATCTCACAAGAGGGCTCGTCGGCCTGCCAGGCGCCAAAAACGCCATCCTCGACCATAAGATAGCCGCCCAGTTGCGGGCCTGCCGGCAAGAAGAACTTGTCAGCCTTAATTGCGTACGTGCTCATATGCACTCCTCGCTTCTAAAGCAGTTGACTGTGGTAATGCTTATACCCGGTCCATGTAAAAACAAAAAGCGCCCGCCCGCCGTTATGAGCGGACGGGCGCCCTTACAGGGGGACGCGATTAAGCGGTGAAGGGGTGAATCGTCACGCCCTTAACCACGCGGTTGACCGTGCCGGTGGGGCTCGGCGTATCGGGCGTGTTGCCCACGCGCACGGAGTTGAGCAGGCTGATAGCCTGGGCAAACATCACGAACGGCAGGGCAAGGTAGCCCTCGGGAAGCGCCTCGTAGCCCTTAAAGGTGAAGGACTCGCCCTCGTAGACGGTAGCGCCATCCTGCTGAACGGCAACGGTGTGCTGAGCGATCTTGTCGCCACCGATCTCGTTGAGGATGTCGATGTCGTACTGACGGGTGTAGGCGTCGTTGTTGACGAACACGAAGACGAGCGTCTTATCGTCGACGAAGGACTTAGGTCCGTGACGATAGCCCATGGAGGTGTCGTAGGAAGTAGCAACCAGACCGTGAGCGAGCTCGAGGATCTTGAGCTGGCTCTCCTGGGCAAGGCCACCAAAGGAGCCAGAACCCAAGTAGGTCACGCGGTTGAAGTCGCCAGCCAGGTAATCGGCGATCTCAGGCTCACGGGAGATGACCTCCTCGCCCATCTTGGCAATCGTCTCGACCCACTCGGCCTTCTGCTCGTCAGAGGCAGTGTCGAAAATAAGGGTGGAAAGCAGGGTCATGCAGGAATAAGAACCGGTCATGGCGAAGCCCTTGTCGTTGGCGCGCGGAATGAGCAGCGTCAGCGCGTTGGGATCATCGGCAGACTCGACGGCGAGCTTGCCCTCGGGAGCGCAGGTGATGTTGAGGAACTTGACGTTGTGGACGAGCTCCTTGGCAACGGCAACGGCGGCAAGGCTCTCGGGGCTGTTGCCAGAGCGGGCAAAGGAAACCACGAGGGTGGGATCCTCGGCGCGCAGGAAGTCACGCGGAGCGCTCACAATGTCGGTCGTGGCGATGGGCTTAAAGTCGTAGAGATCAGTGTTGCCAGCGTGACGCAGGTACGGAGCGCAGGTATCGCCAACGTAGTCGGACGTACCGGCACCGGTGAAGACAACGGACAGACGGCCCTCGCCCATAGCGCGAGCCTCGGCCAGGAAGGCCTCGATGGCCTCCTTGTTCTCGCGATAGATGTTGAGCGTATCACGCCAAAGCTCGGGCTGCTGAGCAATCTCGGCCGTGGTGATCTGGGCGCCGAGCTCGGTGAGCTCCTCGACACTCTTCTCGAACATTTCTAATACCTCTCTCTAGAAGTAATCCTCTGACGTGCAATTATACACTTCGGTTGGTTATCTGGTAGTAACCAGTTAAATGCAAAGAATCACCATATGGAAACGATGCGAGCACTAGTTACTGCGCTGGTGGTAAACCTTGTATTTAAACTGATCGGCACGAGCAACCGAGAGTGTGTACTCCACTACCTCGTTTGACTCGTTATACGTAGTCCTGACCAAATCGAGCACAGGCGAGCCCTCGACAATTCCCAAAAGGTGGGCATCGGTGGGACGGGCTATGCTCGCATAGAACTCCTCTTCGGCCACGCGAATCTTTTGCTGAAAGTCCTGCTCAATCACATCGTAAAGCGGCTTACGCTCCAGCAGCGGTCGCTTTAGGGACAGAAATTGACGAACCGGTAGATAGCTGCGTTCGACCATCATGGGCATGTTGTCGGCAGAGCGAAGGCGCTTGAGCTTAAAAATGCGATCACCGATGCGCAATCCCATATGCTCGGCCAGATTCTTATCGGCCTCCATCTCGCAAAACTCGAGAATCGTGGTCTCGGGTTCTCGACCCATCGCGCGCATCTGCTCGGTAAAGCTGTAGGACTGCATAAGATTGGTTGCTTTTGCCGAACGGTCGGTCACAAAGGTACCGCGACCGTGCTGCCGAACCACCAGTCCTAAACGCTCCAGTTCCTGCAGAGCCAGGCGTACCGTAGTGCGCGAGAGACCATAGCGCTCCGAAAGTTCGCGCTCGGAAGGAATCATGTCACCGGCGCGATATTCATGGTCAATCTTTTCGGTCAGAATATCGACCAGCTGATCGTACAGCGGTTGCTTACGCGCTCCGATCGCCATCCTATCCTCCCTTTTGCTCGAATTCGGCTAACTACCTAGGGTGTTATGCATTATCTGTCTGCCACACCCGAATCATTAAGAAAACAAAAGCCGCGCGCTCTTTCGAGCACGCGGCTTTTAACATACACATGGCTTAAGGGGTCGGGGTGTGAGCCGCGTAGGGACACACCCCTCAAGCTAGAGCCTTACCAGATGCTCGGCCAGAGACCAAGCGGGCCAGCGCCCAGGATGCCAAGGACGAAGAGCAGGAGAATGCCCTTGGTCGGGGTCCAGCTGTGCTTAGCGAACATGTAGTAAAGCAGCAGCGTAAGCATAAGCGGGACGAGCTTCGGGACGATGGTGTTGAGGGTGTCGGCAACAGAGAAGTTGACCGGATCCTCGGTAACGGTGCCGTAGGTCACGGACTCCATGCCGTTACCCAGATCGGTGACGCCGCACTCGACAGCGTTGCCGTCGGCATCGGAAGCGGTAAGGGCGTTGCCGTCCTTATCGGTCATGGCGATGGTACCGGCCTCAGCGGTCTCGGTATCGATGCCCTCCATACCGGTGAAGTTCTCGGCCTCCTTCTCGGAGACGATCACGGTAGTAGCGGAGAGACCACGGGTGGTGCCGTTGGGGATCTGGAGGTTGATCTGGGTGCCACCCATGGTGACGACCAGGCAACCGACGACGAAGACGCCCATGATGGAAGCGGCACGCGTGAAGGCCTGCATGTTGGCGGTCAGAGCGTCAATAGCGCTGGTGCCAAGCTTGTAGGACCAGTTCATGAGCCAGAAGCGCAGAGCGAACTGGACGACGTTGAAGATCACCAGGAAGATGATCGGTGCAGCGGCGTTGCCGTTGATGGCCATGTTGGAGGTGATGCCGGCCGTGATAGGCACGAGCGTCAGCCAGAACAGGGCGTCACCGATACCACCGAGCGGGCCCATTGCGGCGACGCGGACGGCGCGGATCGTGGGGATGTCAACCTTGTTCTGCTCGAGCGAAAGCACGATGCCCATAACAAAGGTGACAAGGAACGGGTGGGTGTTGAAGAACTCCAGGTTGTGGCTCATGGAAGCCGCGAGGTCGTTCTTGTTGGTGTGGATCTTCTCCAGACCGGGGATGATGGAGTAGAGCCAGCCAGCGGCCTGCATGCGCTCGTAGTTGAACGATGCCTGCAGGAAGCAGGAGCGCCAAGCCATCTTGTTGAGGGTCTTCTGGTCGAGCTGCGGAGCAGGAGTGAGATCCTCGTAGTGCTCCGGGATCACATACTCATTAGATGCCATCTTCGAAGTCACCTCCGTCAGAAACAGCTGCACCCTTCAGCTCGGTCTGCTGCTGGAAGTCCCAGAAAGCGATGCCGAAGCCGATGAGAGCGAGGATGAGCAGAGCAGGGGTTGCCAGCGAATCGTTGGCAACGGTGATGAGCGCGAGGCCAAAGCCCATGAGGAAGAAGCCCCACATATCGCGGTTCATCATAACCTTGAGCAGGACGGCGAAGCCGACGAAGCGCATCATGCCGCCTGCAGCGGACAGACCGGTCTGCAGCCAAGTCGGGATGGCGGAAGCGATGGTCTGACCAATGGTAGCGCCAGCGATGAAGAACAGGGTGACGACGACAGCGAAGATCAGGCCGAGCAGAGCCATGGCGAAGTAGTTCAGGCGCTCGATGCCCTTGGTGTCCGCGTTATGAGCCATGTTATCGGCCGTGGACATAAGCGGGGACATAAGCGTGAAGACCAGGGTAACGCCGAGCTGACCAAGCAGGGCGAACGGAATGGCAAGGCCGACTGCCGCGTTGGGCTCGAGACCCGTGGCGATAGCGAGAATGGCTGCCATGATGCCGCCGATGACGGCGTTAGGCGGCTGAGCGCCTCCGATCGGCATGTTGCCGATCGTCATGAGCTGATAGGTACCACCCACGAGAAGACCGGTGTTGAGGTCGCCAAGGATAAGACCGATGACGGCGCCGGTGACGATGGGCTGATAGAGAGACTCGAGGAAGTCAAACTGGTCGATTGCCGCGATGAACGTGACGACGAAGACCAGAGCGATCTGGATGATCGAGTATTCCATCTTGCTCCTCCTTTCAAAATGTATGTACGCACTTTGGATATCACGTACAGAACGTCAGGGTTTCACTCCTGACAACGTGGATCACGAGGATTACGAGAAGAGCTTGCTCGTGTCCTCAACAGGCGTGCTCGGAACGCGCCTGATCTCCAACTCCACCCCCAATTCCTGCAGCTCTTTAAACGCAGCGACATCCTCGTCGTTAACTGCGACGGAGGTGGCGACTTGGCGCTTTCCTTCCGACATGTGCATGTTGCCGATGTTTACCTTCTTTATAGGCACACCGCCCTTGACGAGCGTAAGCACGTCTTCCGGTGTTTCGGCCACGATGAAGATCTTCTGGCGCGGGCTCGCCTTGCCAATGACGTCGATGGTCTTCTGCAGGGAGAAGAAACGCGTAGCGACGCCGGCGGGAGCGGCCATCTTCATGAGGTTCTGGCGCATGGTGTTGGACGCCACGTCGTCGTTGGCGACGAGGATGAGGTTGGAGCCCAGAGTGGAGTTCCACTGGGTGGCAACCTGACCATGAACCAGTCGGTTATCGATGCGGGTAAGAAGAATGTTGGGTTCTGCCATGTTGATCAGCTTCCTTTCGTTATTTGCTGACGACAGTTACTTGATCTCCTGAATCGCGTAACGCGAAACATCTACGACGGCTCCGGATCGGACTTTGATCTGGACCTTCTCGCCTTCGATGCCTTTGACGGTTCCGTAGATACCGCCGGCGAAAAGAACCTCCTGACCCGGCTTGAGCTCGGTGTGCAGCTCCTTGAAGTACTTTTGCTTCTTCTTCATGTTGATTTGCGACCAGATGGTGTAAATCAAGCCCATGATGGCAAGCAGGCCTAAAAGGGCGACCGAGGAGCTCAGGACATTGGCTCCGAAATCGGCCATTAGATGCCGTCCTCGTCGCCGAAGATATCCTCTTCCTCGGAGCCGGCAACGGATGCGACCGTCTGGGCGGTGATGCCCGTCTGGCCAACGGTCACGGCCTGCTCGCCAAGCTCGGCGAGCGTGGCGTTGCCGCGGAGGAACAGAAGCTCAATAACCATGGGAAGGTTGGTGCCGGTCAGAACCTCGACGTTGTCGACATCCTGGGCAATCATCATCGACTGGTTGAACGGGGTGCCACCAAGCAGGTCGGTAAAGACGAGCACGCCATCGCACTCCTCGCGCATGGCGGTAATAGCGGCGCGGAGATCCTCACCGTAGGAAGCAGCCTGGTCGCCCTCAAAAGGAACGACGGTAAAAGCGGGCTGGTCGCCAGCAACCATAGCGATAGCGCTTGCGAGGCCGGGTGCGAACTGTCCATGACCGGTAAGAATAAAGCCAACCATTCAAATTTCCCTTCCGAAGGTGTGTACGATCTGAGTCCTATGATTTTCGGAAGCCAGCGGGCGCTCGCCCTTAAAGCTTCTTAGAAAGCGTACTTTGAAGACCAGTGGTTTCTAAACTGGTAGTAACCACGTGACGTGTTGTTGTCACTATATCACCCCAGAAGAGGTCGCTTTCGTTGATTCATACGGTAAAACGTTTTTGCACCGCTCACGGTGATAAATCGACCGTTTACCGCTCGTTAACACTTCTACCTGCGGCTTTGAAACCGTTTCGAAATGATTCGACGAATGATCGGAACCTTTTCTGTGTCTAAACAACGCAGGGTGGCCAAAAATGGCATGTAGAAAAAATGCAGGTCATTGTGAAGATTTGTGAATTGGTCTTTTTGACTTAATACCAGTTAGAACCAGTTTAGAAATTATCGGTGAACGGTAGTTTTCGACCGCTCAGCGGTTATTTCCAATCGTTTGCAGCTCCTTTTCCATATGAATTAGGGAAACCCGATGAAGCACTTGCGCGGTTGCGGGAAATTTCGATACTCGTCCATCCCCCACGTGCCAAACTCTCACTCCCTAAATATGCCATAAGCTCTCGCTATTCGTCTTACAAACATTACTTACTCTAATCTGTAATTGTTTATCGTTTATCATTAAGTATGTTATAAGATTTTAATATCATCCTAGACATTGGTTGGAGGAGCTATGATCCGCTGGAACGCATCCACATCGAATGAAACCATCAGCCGCGAACAGGCAATAGCCAATCTGAGGAAGCTCACTCGCTACTGCAAATGGGCCACAATCTGCACCGCCGTGGCGCTCGCTCTGGGACTCCTCGCAGTCATTGCAATCTACGATCTACTCATATTGCCTAGCCTCTCCCAAGGGTTCTGTCTCCAATCCGTAGAGCTTGAGGCTGGCGAAGGGCCAATTCTCGCTCTCGTCGGCGCCGATGAACACACCCCTCTTATGCTTGTCGCGCACGACGGTCATACTGCCATAGGGAGCGCCATGATGACATGCCTTGCGTTTGCCATCGTGCTAAGCGCATACAGGTTTTTCTCCGCCATTGAAAAGGCGGGCAGGCCCTTTGACCTCGAATGCATCCGCATACTACGTCAAGTAGGACATTTGTTCCTTATTGGCGGCGTTGCTGTGAAGCTTCTTGGTGCCATAGTCACGGGGCTGATACTCTCAGGATTTGGCGGCAACTTTACGGATGCGCTTGGCGGCCAGCACCTCGACCTCTCTATGGTCTTTGCAGGCCTGATTATTAGCCTGATTGCCAGCGTCTTCCAGTACGGGTGTATCCTGCAAAAACAAGATGACGAGTTGCTCTAGGGGGAATCCATGATTATTCTGCGGCTCGACCGCATGCTTGCCGAACGCAAGATTTCATCCAAAGAGCTTGCGGAACGCGTGGGTATCTCCCAGGTCAATATGTCGCGTATCAAGACGGGCAAGGTTTCTGCCGTGCGCTTTTCAACTCTTGACGCGATATGCCGGGCACTCGACTGCCAACCGGGCGATGTTCTGGAATACATACCTGACGATGAAGCCGATAGCCTCTTTGGGCTTAAAGATGAATAGCCATAATTAAGCCGCCAATCACGCCCTCAACGCAAAAAGCCCGCCAGTACGACTTCCGTGCTGGCGGGCTTTCTGCTGTCAATCGGCTAGATGCTCGATGAGCCGTGCGACTCTTTACGCAAACAGACCGTAGATGCTGATGTTGGCCTTGGCGTAGAGCCCGTTAGCATACTCGGTCCACTTGGAGCTGGCGCTCGAAGCCTGCGAAGAGTACTGCTGGTAGGCAGTGTAGTAGGCGGTCATGGCCTGCTTATAGGTTGCGCTATCGGCCGTAAAGGCATCGTCGGCGAAGGCCTTGGCATAGGTGCTATCGGCGTCCTTCCAGGTGCCCTTTGAGCTATCCCACTCGTCGCCGGCAAGTTTGATGATGTAATCGGCGTAGTCCTTGCTCGCGGTCTCCTCGTTGCCGTCAGCAGGCTCGGTCGGAGCGGTCGGCATGCTTGCGGAGCTATCGCCCACCTTCTTCTTGTAGAGCTTCTGCAGCGTCGCGGACTGGCGGACGATCTGCTTGGCCTGGTCCTTGGACACGCCATACTGCGTGGCCATGGTCTTGTAGTCCGAAGTGCCGATGGAATCCTCGGCGTATTTCTTCATCTCCTTAGAGGAGACGGTAATGCCCTCGTCCTCGGCAGCATCGAGCAGAATCTTGTTGCGCACGTAGGACAGGATGACGTCGGCAGACGGAGCGGTATAGTTGCCGCCGTCGTCCTTGACGGTGTCGAGGCTGTACTGGCTCTCGATGGCCTCGCGCGCGGTGATGTCACTCTTCTTGCCGTTGTAGCTGTAGCTTGCCACTGTCGAATCGAGCTGGTCCTCGGTCAGGGTCGCCGAGCCGACGCCCTTGCCGCCAAAACCACCATTGCCAATAAAGAAGCCAATCACGGCAGCAATCACGACTGCAACCACAAAGGCGGCAATCATCGTCTTCTTGTGCTTGCAAGCGTGGTCATCCACGTCGGAGTCATCGTCCTCGTCCTGCTCCTCGGGCATCAGATTCTCGTCAGCGGCATCCGCGGCAATCTGAGCCTCCAGACGGGCGTCCTCCCCCTCGGCCGTCGTGCCGGCAGCAATGTGCTCGGCAGACGTACCGGTGACCAGGTCGATCTTCTCGTCCTCATCACCGTCGGGGCCTTCGCCGCGCTCGATGATCTGAATGCCGTCGATCTCGTCCTTCTCGTCCTTCTTTTGAATCAGACCCATATCGGTTACTCCTTGTTGGGAAACATAGTCTTCAATAGAATACGCCCGACAGAGTGCCGGGCGTATTGATTCTTAGGTTATACGCAAACACTTAAGTACTATTTAGGCGTTTGCAGCGTGCATACCTTAGGCCAGGTGCGCGATAACGGCATCGGCAAAGGCCCGCGTGCCCACGGCGCCCTCGACGGAGCCGGTCTGGGCACGACGCACGTCACCGGTAACCTGCTCGCCCTCGTCGAGCGTGGCAGAGACGGCGGCGCGAATGCGATTGGCAGCGTCGTTCTCGCCCAGGTGATCGAGCATCATCGCAGCAGAGAGGATCTCGGCCGTGGGGTTGGCGATATCCTGGCCAGCGATATCGGGCGCGGAGCCGTGCGTTGCCTCGAAGATGGCGCAGTCGGCACCGATGTTGGAGCCGGGGGCCATGCCTAAGCCGCCTACCAGGCCGGCGCACAGGTCGCTCACGATGTCGCCGTACAGGTTGGGCAGCACCAGGACATCGAAGTCGTTGGGGTTCTGGACCAGGCCCATGCAGGTGGCGTCGACAATCTTGTCGTTGAACTCGATATCGGGATAGTTGGCGGCCACCTCGCGCGCCACGCGCAGGAACAGGCCGTCGGTCGCCTTCATAATGTTGGCCTTGTGCACGGCCGTCACCTTTTTGCGGCCGCAGCGGCGGGCATACTCAAAGGCATACTCCACAATGCGGCGGCTCTTGGCGATGGAGATCGGCTTGATCGAGATAGCGGAATCGGCAGCGAAGGTCTTCTGGCCCGAGCGCTCGACAAGCTGCGAGAGCTCCTCAACCTCGGCAGCGCCCTCATCGAACTCGATGCCGGCATAAAGGTCCTCGGTGTTCTCGCGCACGATGACCAGGTCGACGTCGCGGAAACGAGAGCCGTCGCCCGGCTGCGACAGGCAAGGGCGCACGCAGGCGTACAGGTCGAAGTGCTTGCGCAGGGCCACGTTGACGCTGCGGAAACCCGTGCCGACCGGCGTGGTGATGGGACCCTTGATGGCAACCTTGGTCTCGGCGACCGCATCGAGCACGTGCTGGGGCAGCGGCGTGCCAAACTCGTCCATGACGCCGGCACCGGCCTCCTGGACGTTCCAATTGATCTGGACACCGGCGGCCTCGACCACGCGGCGCATGGCCTGCGTAATCTCGGGACCGATACCGTCACCGGGAATCAGGACTACATCGTGCGCCATAATCTGTTACTCCTCGTCTTCGGCGTCGTCAGATTTTTTAACGCTAGCACGCTTCTTCTTTTTGGAGAGATCCAGGCCAAAACGTTTAACAAGCATTTCGCAAATTTCGCTCGAACGGGCCTTGAGATAGCTGCCCTTGCCGTTCTCGGCATCGAACTTAAGGCGCAGCGCGAGCTTCTCAGCGACCTCGGCGTCGATCTCGCCCTGGCCAAACTCGTACAGGCAACCGAGCATGTCGCGATACTCGAGATCACCGTGGTAGCACTGGATGGCCTCGTCCAGGATGGGCCAAGCCTCGCGCGAACGCTCGACACTCGTGGCGCCCCACACGCACAGCAGGCGGAAGGCGGCATAGCGCAGCGTGGAGGAAATCTCGTCGAACAGCGCGGTCTCGGCACCCTCAAAGGCATCGCCCAGCTGCTCGGGGCAGGTGGTGGCGAGCGCCGTCAGGGCATCGAGGGCCTCCCAGCGGGTCTGAGCCTCGGGGCGGTCGAGTGCCTCGATTAGCGCGGGCACGCAGGGCACGACGCGCTGCGGATCACGCTCGGCAAGCAGGTGCAACACGCGAGCGGCAAACTGGCGGATGCGGCGCGTGGGGCAGCCGAGCTCCTGGACCAGGCGATCGACGGCGTTCTCGTTCTCCTCTGCCAGCTGGAGCTGTGCCAGCTCCTCGTCGGTGAGCTGTTCGTCTTTGTTTTCTGCCATAGTTACCTCTTTTTACTATTTCTTAGCGTGCTTGTCAGCACCCTTGCTGTCATCGGTGACCGAGATGAGCTGTCGGTCGGCCGCGCCATTGCGACGCGCACGGCGGCGCTCCTCGGCATCGCCCGCGTCGGCGGCGGCGCGGTGAGCCTTGTTGACGTTAAAGACCTCGTCGTGCTTGCGCCACGGACCGACGGACTCGCCAAAGCTCATCTTAAGGCCGGCGATAAAGCCGCCGAGCCAGCCGATCGGCGCAAACTGCACCAGCGGGAACAGCGAAAACACCCAGGTCAGCAGGACGACTGCCGCCGCTCCTGCAAAGTTGGCAATCCAGTAGTCGCGCTTGGTGATCACGCGCTTTTCGCACGCCCACTGGCCGCACAAAAAGCCAATGTAGATCGCAAAGAGAAAGAGCACCAGCGCAAGCACCACGAACGTCCAGCTCATGGGCGTTACTCCTCGTGATGGTGGCCGCAGCAGCACTCGTGGCCGTCGTCATGGCCGTGGCCGCCGCAGCACTCGTGGTCCTCACCATGGTGGTGGCCACAACCGCACTCGTGATCGTCGCCATGCTCGCCGCAACCGCAGCCTTCCTCGTGAGCACCGTGCTCCTCGGGACGATACTGCGACCAGTCCAGACCGGCGGCGATGGCGTCGGCCTCCTCCTTATAGAGGACCGTGACGGCCTGGGTGCCCAGCTTGGCGCCACCGATGGCATCGAGCATGTCGTAAAGCGTAAAGGCCACGTCGGCGCCGGGCAGCGCAAGCTCGCGGTCGTCGGCATAGGCGAGCGCCAAGCGCAGGTCCTTAATAAAGTGCTCGACCATAAAGCCGGGCTTGTAGTCGCCGTCGAGCGCCTTAGGCGCCAGGCTCTCCATGGCGCCGGACTTACCGGTGCCGCCCAAGATCATCTGGCGGGTTTTCTCCAAATCGAGGCCGCTCAGCTCGGCAAATGCCATGGCGTCTGCCATGCCGACCATGCAGGCGCCCAGCGACACCTGGTTGGCAAGCTTGGCAGCCTGGCCCTTGCCGGCGCCATCGAAGCAGCAGATGTTTGCCGCAAAGGTGGAAAGGATGTCGCGGACCGGAGCGATGTCGTTCTCGGTGGCGCCCACGATAGCCGTAAGCGTGCCGGCGATAGCTCCCGACTCGCCGCCGGTGACGGGGCAGTCAAACGCCATGCGGCCGGAAACCTGGGCGGCCTCGGCAATGTCGCGCGCCAGCTCAGGCGAGCTCGTGGTGAGGTCGATCAAGACCGCGCCGGGCTTAGTGCACGCGAGCAGGCCGTCGCCTGCCAGGTAGAGCTCCTCGACCTCGGAGGGATAACCCACCATGGTAAAGACGACGTCGGCGTTCGCCGCGGCATCTGCCGGCGTATCAGCCCAGACGGCACCGCGCTCGATAAGCGCGGCAGCCTTGGACTTGGTGCGGTTGTTGACCGTGACGGGATAGCCAGCGTCCAGAATGTGGCCGGCGATGGGGGCACCCATAATTCCGGTGCCGATAAATGCGACAGAGAGCTTGTTTGCCATGAAACCTTTCCTTTTGGGTTGGGTGTTATTACCAGGTTGAATACTCGGTGCCAGCGTTTGGGCTGTGAGTCGAGGGCGATTACGGACGCATCGCTTGCCTACTGCCCGCGCACGCGGCGAGCGATGCGGTCGGAAAGCGAGGCTTTCTCGGCGCGGTTCTTACCCCAAAACGCAAGTGCCACCATGCCGGGGCCCACGTGCGAGCCGATGGTGGGACCCACGGAGCTGCGAATGATCGTGACGTCGGCGCAGCCCTCCTCCTTGCGGATGGCGGCCTCGAGCCAGTCACCATCCTTCTCGGCATCGGCCGTCATGATGGCGATGGGCATGGTGCGGTCGGGCACGTAGTTCTCGCGGAACGACTTGAGGATGGACTTGAGCGCCTTCTTGCGGCCGCGGTTGACGCCGATCAGCGACAGCGAGCCGGCCAGGTCGTAGGAAAGCTCGGGCTTGACGTCGAGTTTTGCCGTGAGCTGCGCCGCCGCGGGCGGAATGCGGCCGCCGGCAGCCAGTGCGTCGAAGCTCTCGAGCGTAAAGTAGCCGTGGACGTAGGTCTTTGCCTCGTTTGCCCAATCGACCAGCTGCTTGGCGGTCAGTCCCGCCGAACGCTGGCGCACGGCCTCGAGCGCCAAGAGCGCGCCGGTCGCGCAGGGCAGAGCGTTGTCGACCACGTAAAGCTCAAAGTTGGGATACTCGGCGCGCACGGCATCCGCCGCCTGGCACGCGGAGTTGTAGCTCGACGACAGCGCCGAGGTAAAGCACAGGTAGACCGTGGGCGTGCCCTCTTTGGCGCACTCGGTAAAGAACTCGATATAGCGACCGAGCGACACAGCCGAGGTGGACACGCGGGCACCGGCGCGCATGCGATCGTAGAACTCCTTGGGTGTGATGCTCGACCAGATGTCATCCGTGCGCTCCTCGCCATCGATAATGAAGGGGAAACCCAGGATATCGACATCGAGGTTCGCGGCGACCTCGGGGCTAAAGTCGCAGCAGGTATCGACGACGATGCGGCAACGGTTCGAATGACCGGTGGATGCGGCCTTGTCCATCAAAGCGACTCCTTACGTAAAAAGGCGGCCACCCGCATGGGATGGCCGCCAACCGTTAACTCATGCAAGTTAACGTATTTTACTCGTCAAGTGTTTCGATGCGAGGCTTGATGATGCCATATCCACCATTCTTACGGTGATACACCACATTGATGAGGCCAGTCGTCGCGTTCTCGAACACGTAGAAGTCGTGACCCAGCAGATCGGTCTGCACCAGCGCCTGCTCCTCGGTCATCGGGGTGACGTCAATAACCTTCTCACGGACGAGCAGGTCGTCCTCCTCCTCGGGCAGCAGCAGGTCGGCCAGATCCTCGACGCGCTCGACCGGCGCGACATCCGCGGCGCTGGCACCACCCTGGCGGTTGTCCACGACCTTGGTCTTGAACTTGCGCAGCTGGCGGGTAACCTTATCGGCGGAGAGGTCGATGGCGGCATACATATCTGCGCCGTGCTCGGCAACGCGAATCACAGAACCACGGGCACGAACCGTGACCTCGACGATTGCCGGGTTGGGGTTCGAGGGGTTCTTCTCATAACGAAGCACGACGTCGACCGTCATGGGCTCGATATCGAAAACCTTGAGCGCCTCGCCGATCTTCTCATCCACATGCGCACGCAGAGCATCGGTTACCGTCGTCTTGCGTCCAGAAACCTTGATATCCATACGTGGCTCCAATCTGCCTCGGGGACTTACTGTACTGGCTATGTACCCATTGCCGTGCATTTAATCACGCGAATCCCCAAAGACCCGAATAACGACTGCTTGATACCGCATACCGAAGTCTCGCACATTTCCGTAGCAAAGTGCGCTATAGGAGGGCGTCGGCGAAGTTAGTTTTTCTCCTAAAAATTACCTTTGACCTGCTATTTCTATCAAAATAGAAAAGCCGGGCTTCCCTATTGGGGAGACCCGGCTATGCGTGTTGAAACCGTGAAGAGGCGCCTCGTTCAATGTATGGTAGACGCCACCCCTACCAATAACTAGCTATTGAGCTTGTTGATGTCATCGTCGGTGATGGTGCCCTCCTGGCTAGACGACGGGCTGTCACTGTTGTTATCGGAGGCGTCGTCATCGGAAGACTCGGTCGCGTTGGACGTGGAGTCGGATGTCTGCACATTGGCCCCCGAAACGGTCTTGGTGGTGAGGTCATAGGGCATCGTGCCGTACCAGACGGAGTGGACCGCCTCGAGCGTACCATCGACCGTAATACCGTCGAGGGCATCGCTCACGGCGCGGCACAGTCCATCGTTAGAGCTAAGGCCTGCGACGCCAAGCGTGGAGGGCGCCTCGAGCGTGCCGACATAGGAAATCTGGCTCATCAGGCGCGCGAGGTAGCCACCGGCCGTGGAATCACAGATCACGTAATCGACTTCGCCCGACTCGAGTGCCTCGAAGCACTCGTTGATGTTGGAGAAGGTCTTCTGGTTGGCGGTGATGCTTTGCTTGGCGAGCGCCTCCTGCGAGGCGGAGGACATCTGGACGCCCAAGGTGGCTGTGTTGAGTGTGTCAGTTGAGACGCTCGGGGACTCTCCATCGCTGGTCTTGCCAAACACGGCGGCGGCATCGTACAGACAGGTGCCAAGCGAGCTGATGTCGCCGCCCGCAGACTTGATGTCGCCAATAAAGATGTCGGCCTTTTTATCGCTGAGCACGGAATCGGCCGAGGACGCATCGACAAAGGCGACCTTGAGGCCCATGCGGCATGCAAGGGCACGAGCAGCATCGACCGCATAGCCCGTGAGGTTTCCGTCGGCATCCTGCATGGCCTGCGGGGCGTCGGACGTATCGAGGGCGACCGTCAGGGTTCCCGGCGCGACCAGGACATCGTCCGATACCGTGGGGGTGACGGTCTCGCGCTCGATCTGGTCGATCGTGGGCGTCGTGAACGTGGACAGCGGATTGAACGCGCATCCGCTCAGGCCCAAAACGGCAATGACCACCGCGGTCCCAGCACCTAACCGAGCCGCATGCATCAAGCTGCCCCTCACCATGTCCACTACCCTGCCTTCTGTGTCGTATACGATCCGTGCCCTGCACGGAATATCGGGTTGTTCCCACCAGCTGACCTGGTATTTGACCCCACACTTGCGCACCGGGGCGTTTGCTCGGGAGGCCGCAGCCACCTTCACGACTGGCCCGCTCGCCCGCGAGGCGGTATTGCCCCAATGAAAGTAGAACGGACGGTGCGGCTTACATCTAGGACGCGCCATGATCGCGCCGCGCGCACGCGGTCGCTTACGTGGATCCCTTTGACCGCGTCTGTCTTGGACTAGGATGGGCATTTCGTCCGTCCGCAACCACAGCCTGGCAGGAACGTAGGGCATTATAGCTAAGTTCAAGCTATAGTTTAAGGTTAGGGACGTTATTCGCATCGCGAGTACAGATTTCGCAGGTCGGGACGGACCGCACGCGCTCTGATTGAGCCAGTCGCTCCCCCTGCGGAGAGCCCCAACACACCTGTCTTGGGGCGCGTGGGCAAAAAATAGCAAATATGAGTACTGTTATCAAATTAGTGGCAGGAATTTTTGGCTCTGTAAGCAGTTTTCACGCTCTATAACGTCAGATTAATGCCAAGATATTCCACATTTGTTTAATATTTTTCTGATTTACGTCATCTTCTAGTCCCAAAATCCCTGATTTTGCTGTTACCGAATTTGTAGCAGTACTCATATTTGCTATATTTTGGCCAGAGCATATATTCAACCCCCTGTTTCAGAGCATTGTTAGGCGGGTTTAAGCCCAAAACACGCCCGCAGCGTGTTAAATAGCGCCTCTTGTTTCTTTCTGCAAGCGTCAACACGGTTGCGATATCGTTTTCCCATGCGTTGGTACATGCGCCATGCGAGCGCCTCTAACGCCTCCATGTCGCAGAGCATCTCGTTGTTGACCGTCGCGACCTCGATTCCCATGGACGCCAAACCCGTATTGCGTTTTTCATCGTGAATGCGCCCGCCGCGAGACGAATGGCCCTGCTCACCGTTGTATTCCAGGTCAAACCGAGCTGCTTCCTGATAGGCATCGCAAACCGCATACGGCATCCCCGAGATCGCCTGCGCACGGTCGTTGAACTCGATCTTGTGGTCGGTCTTAAAGGGACCGCAGGCAAATCCGCCATAGGAAAACGGAAGCGAAAACATGGCAAGCATGATGCATTCCATGGGTGAGCGCAGGTTTTCCGACAGAAAGGGGCACAGCCGCCGCAGCTGCTTGGTCGCGCTCCCCTTGCATGCCGCAAGGTAATCAGCCAGGCGATCGGGCGTCAGCACTGGCTCGACCTCAAAGTAGCCCACATCTGACGGCTGGTCCTTATCCTTTGCAAGCCTGTTCACGGTAGGCGAGCTGTAAGGGGGCAGATACTGCCCGCGATCGCTCAGCGAAATCTTGGAGCACAGCTCCTGGGCCAGGGCAAATGCCTGGATACAGCCGACTTCGCGTGCAACGGCGGCACAGAGGGCCTCGGGAGATAAGCTGTACACCCCCGGCTCCACCTCCAAAATCGAGGCGGCCGGCAGGCCTGTAGAACAAACGGACCAGCTTGTACCAGGCATGCGGCGACGCTGCTTCGCCGACCCCACCAGCAGGCACAAGTCTTCTTGGACCTCGCCACTCACGGCCCCGATCCGCACCAAATCGGGAAGATAAATGTCCTCGGCCGAGGGAGACGATGCATGCAGCACACGACGCTCTTCATCGGGAGCGAGGTCTCTCCAGCCGATGTAACCCATTTGTCGGCGCTCGGCGCGCATCATGCGCAGCGCCGAGGCACCGGTCAGGACTACGGAGGCCGCCAGTTGCTCGCTTGCCGGCTCGTCAAGCCGCGCTATCTTCACTGCCACAAAACCACCCCTACCAAACACGTGCGATAGCGAGGCCGTCGACGGCTTTGGCGCCGGCACGCTTGAGCTCAGCCGAGGCCGCTGCCATGGTCGCGCCCGTGGTAATGACATCGTCGATGAGCAGCAGGCGGCGGCCGCGCACATCCTCGACCGTCTCGTACATGCCCCGGGCATGTTCCCGGCGCTCATCGCGACCGAGCTCGCGCTGGTCACCATGACCGTATTTGACCAGGGCGTCCAGCAACGGCACACCCGAAAGATCGCAAAACGAGCGCGCGATTGCTTCCATATGATCGAATCCACGCCGCCGAAACGCCGCCGCAGTCGCGGGCACAAATACCACCGCGTCGGCGCCGGACAGCACGCCGCCGTAGCGATCGGGGGCTGCCACCTGGGCATGCAAGGCGGTGTCGAAGAGCAACTCCGCCAGATACGGTGCCAGACGGCGCTCGCCCGCATCCTTGTACGCCTTGATGATGCGCGGCAGCGGATGTGCGTAGACGGCACATGCCAGGCAACGATCGAGTGCCTCGACCATTGCCGAAGACGCGCCCTCGACCGAGCACTCGGTGCACAGCAAATCCCCAAACGGGGCACCGCATCGGATGCAGCTATGGCACGGGTCGATGAGCTCAAACGCGGCCAGACAATCCTGGCAGATCAGTGCACCGGAACGCTCGCAGCCGGCGCATCGCGTGGGCGACAACGCCTCGAGCGCCTCGTATGTCGCGCGCTCGGCAAGCGGTAGCAATTCGTCCGCAAACGGTAGGACACCTGCGTCCTGCAAGCGAGTCAATACGTTCAGATGTCTCTTCATGACACAACCCTCCCTACGCGAAGACGAAGGGAGGGTTGTCGGTGTAGAGCCATGATACCCAGAGGCACTGGGGTCAGGCGGGTTACATCCGCTTACGGGCACTATTCGCCGGCAGGCGGTTTCGGTGCGGACGAGGTATGGGTCGAGCCTTCGCCACCGTCCTGGCGCGGCTTGCGGGAACGACGGCGACGGCGACGCTTTTGACCCTGGTCGGTCGAGCCCTCGCCACCGCGATTCTCACGCGGTTCGCGCTCGTCGCGAGCGCCGCCGTGCGAAGCCTTGGCGGCAGCTCCCCCGCCATCGCCGGGGCGACGACGCGTGACCTTGACTTCGCCATCGGAAACCTGATCGGCCACAGAAGGAACCGAGGGCTTCTGCTGCGTGCCCGAGGAATGGCGGCGGCGCGGACGCGGCGCGCATTCCTCCTCGCCGTGCGGCTTGCCGCCCTTGTCGGCAGGCGCATCGGAAGCCGAGGCGCCCTTGGGAGCGGCACCGGCCTCGCGAGCAGCTGCGGCGCGGAAGGCGTCCTCGCGCTCCTCGCTCGACAAATGGCGGCGGCGACGGCGCGTGGGGTTCATGCCGCCGCCGCGGTTTTGTTGCTGGGGCTGCTGAGCCTCGCGCTCGCGGGAAGCGTTCTTGTCTGTGGTCTCGCCGTTGTCGACGGACGCCGCGCGCTTGCGGCGGCGACGACCACCGGCTGCCTCCTCGGCCTCGGGTGCCTCGGCCTTGCCGCGGCCCTTTCCGCGGCCACGGCCCTCGCCCTGACCCTGGCCGGCGCGGGCATCGGATTCGGCATCGCGACGACGGCGCTTGGGCATCGATGTGCCGGCCAGACGGTCGGCACTCGACAGGCCATCGCCCACGTCGACGCCGTTCTCGCGATCGAGTTCCATGAGCGCCAAGCGCATCTCGGGCGACTCGATGCGCTCGAGCACGTCACGCGTCACGCAGTCGGGGCGGCAGTTGCAGCCCTGCTCGGCGGCCTTCTTTTTGCAGCCCTCCGAGCACGTCATATCGGCCAGGTTGACCTTAAAGACTTTGCCGTTCTCCAGGCGCAGCACCAGCTGCTCACGCGGCGTGTCATATTCCTGAATACGCGCCTTGCCGAGCGGCGTATCGATGAGTGTCTTCTTTTTGGGCGCACGGCTCTTAAAGTCCTTGTACGCCTCGAACTCATAGCGCAGGCAGCACATCAGGCGGCCGCAAACGCCGCTGATCTTGGACGAGTTGAGCGGCAGGTCCTGCTCTTTTGCCATGCGGATCGAGACGGGCTCAAACTGTCCGCCAAAGCGCGTGCAGCAGAGCTCCTGTCCGCATTGGGCATAGCCGCCCACCAGACGGGTCTCGTCGCGCACGCCGATCTGGCGCATGTCGACGCGAATGTGCAGCGTCGAGGACAAGTCCTTGACGAGCTGACGAAAATCGACGCGCTCCTCGGCCGCAAAGTAGAACACGGCCTTCTCGCCGCCAAACAGGTACTCGACGCCGACCGGCTTCATCTCGAGGTCGAGCTCTTTGACCAGACGGCGGAAATCGACCATCGCCTCGTCGCCCTGGATGGCCAGGTCGTCGGCAAGCTGCAGGTCAATGTCGCTCGCCACGCGCAGCACGGGCTTGAGCGGCTGGCCGATCTCGTCTTGCGGCACCTCGAAGGGATCGGCCGTGACCAGGCCGATCTCGGTTCCGCGCTCGGTGGAGCAAATGGCATAATCGGCCTCGAGGATATCCAGATCCTGCGGGTCGAACCACAGGTCGCGCGAGGCGTAGGTAAACTTAACGGGTACGACTAACGGCATTTCAGTGCCTTCCTGATATCGAACAGCATGACCTCGATGGCCAGCTGGGGAGTAACGTTTCTGGCGATGTTGCGCTCGGCAATTGCGACCGCCTCGAGCGCCCGGGTGGCACCCGCAACATTCGTCGCGGCGGCAAGCCGACCGATCGTGTCGCGCACGTCTTCGTTCACCACGTCGGCCGCCTCGTCCTGAAGCGTCAGCAGCACGTCGCGCATGAGCGTCCGTGCGCTCGCCAGCGCTTCCATGATACCCGAACGCTCGCGCGCGTTGAGTTCGCGCTTGTTGCGGTCCTCAAGCTGCTTCAATGCTCCACGCGACAGGTAGTCGGCGTTTTGCTCGAGCACCTTTTCCTGCGTGGACTTGACCTCGGCGAGCGGTGCCTTAACGGCGACGATGAGCGACTTGGCGCGACTGAGTACATCGGCCTCATCGGCAGCGATGAGCGAGTCGATGGCGCGGACCATCTGGCGGCGAGCATCCTGGCGCTCGGCACTCTTAAGGAACTCGATGCCGCGCGTGGGGCTCCCCGCCACGGTAACCGCCATGCGGCAACGCGCGAGGTCCTGACCCGTCGCGCGGCTCACGGCACGAGCGGCCACGGTGGGCGACACCAGCCGAAACGGCACGCACTGGCAGCGGCTCACGATGGTGGGCAGCATCACGTCTGCCGAGGTGCCCAGCAAGATAAACATAACGCCCTCGGGCGGCTCCTCGAGTGTCTTGAGCAGTGCGTTAGCGGTATTGGCGCGCAGCTGCTCGGCACGGTCGATGATGTAGACCTTGGCCTTGGCGCGGATGGGCGCCAGCGGCACGTCGTCGAGCAGCTCGCGGGTCTGGGCAATGAGGTAGCCCGTGGCGCTCTCGGGCGTGTAATAGTGCACGTCGGGATGCGTGTGCCGGGCGACGCGTACGCAGCTGTCGCATGCGCCGCAGCCGTCCTGCTCGCACAGGAAGGCCTGGGCGAGCGCCCATGCGGCATCGAGCTTGCCGGCGCCGGGGGCGCCCAAAAACAGGTAGGCGTGCGACGCGCGGCCGCTGGCGACGGCGTTGGTCAAAAAATCGCGCACGCGCTCTTGGGTGTCGAGCTTGGCCAGCAGGCTTGCCTGAGCGGGGGCCATGTTACTCGGCCTCCTGGGCAAGCGCGGCGGCGACGGCATCTTGCGGAATGTCGAGACCGTACGCGCGAACCTGCTCGATCGTCTTCTCGAAGACCTCCGCGACGGGCGCGGTGGCGTCGATGAGCTTTACGCGATTTGGTTCCTCGGCGGCAATGGCGCTAAACCCCTCGTAAACACGCTCCTGGAATGCCATGCCTTTTGCCTCCATGCGATCTGCCGCGCCACGGGCTGCCATGCGTAGCGCCGCCTGCTCGGGCGTGATGTGGTAGACGAGCGTGAGCGCCGGGTGTGTTCCCGCGACGGCCAGGTTATTGGCATCGCACACTATCTGGCGATCGAGGCCGTCGGCAAACGCCTGGTAGCAGGTTGTGGAATCGTAGAAGCGGTCACACAGGACCACCTTGCCGGCCGCGAGGGCGGGAGCTATGACCTCGTGCACCAACTGGGCGCGCGCCGCCTCGTAGAGCAGCAACTCGCAAGTGTCTCCCATCGCCGTGTTGGCGGGGTCGAGCAGTAAAGCGCGAATCTTTTCGCTGATGGCGGTGCCGCCCGGCTCACGCAGGCTCACAACCTGATAGCCAGCGAGTTCGAGCGCGCGGGCAAGCAGGCGCGCCTGCGTGGACTTGCCGGCACCATCGACGCCCTCGAACGTGATAAAGCTATGTTGAGCGGGCTCAAAAGCCATGGGCGCAGCCCCTTCCTACAAGGCGCGTAAATGCGGATATATCAACCAAGCCATGATACCCCAGGGGCAGGCGCACCCCAAATCGGACCTAGTCGTTCCGAAGTTGCGGTGAAATAGGGACTGATTGAAGCTCTGAGACCGACAAACAGTCCCTATTTCACCGCAACTTATGATGGGGAATTTTGAGCGGTGGGTATAATCGTCGTATTGATTTGAAATGTGGCGAAAGGAGTGGCAATGTCTCGGTATTGCGCCTCGTGCGGCAAACTTCTTGCAGATGATGCCAAGTTCTGCACCTCATGCGGTGCACCCGTTGAGCAGACAGCCGCAAGCAATGGCCAACCCGCGTTTGAGCAGACCGGCTCCCTCGATACGCCGCAAACCAAACCGGACGACCCCCTCGCCTATCGCCCCGACCCCGCTGCCGGCCCCGCAGCGGTCGAAACGACGCAGCGCATGCCCGTCGCGGGCACCCCGCCCCAACAGCAACCGGCATCTACGTGCGCGCCTGATTCACCGCGGGCCCCCGCCGCCAAAAAAAGCGGCACCAAGGCGCTTATCGCCGTTATCGTTGTGCTGGTGGCAATCATCATCGCCCTGGTCATCTTTTTTGTGATCAAGCCTTTCGACAACGCTGCTACGCAAACGACGGCCGAGGTTACCAAGCTGCACCATGATGTCGACGCCGACGACCTTAAGCCTCTCGACGACCCCAATAGCCTCTACGACGATGACGACGATGACGGCGATGACGGCGAAGCAACCCTCTCCGAGCAAAACCTCTACCGTCGCCTGAGCGAATACTACGACCTGCTCGAAGATCTCGATAGCCAGGTCCGTGCCTGCGCGCAGGCCTTCAATGGCGGTTATCTGGAAGAGGACCGTACCACCCGTCAAAATCTCGCCGACGTCGCCGAGCGCACGGAGGACACCATCGAGCAGTATTACGATATTGTCGAGGACCTGGACGTCCCCATGAGCTCCAAGAACTACAGCTCTTGGAAAGACATCGTTGCCCTGTATGACGACCTGGACAACCGCATCGACGCGATCTGCGACGCCTGGGAGATCAGCCTAAAGTACGCAAAGCCCGCGGACCATAAGGACGAAATCGTGACGCCGCTGGCACACGACAACGAGCCGGGAACCAACAGCAACAAGTACCGCCAGGACTTTGAGAACCGCTATCCCGGAGCCAAGCCCGTCGAGGTGAACTAGTCGCATGCGACGTTCTTAAACGACTAGTCATTAAAGAACGTCCCCAATGACTACGCAAAAAACGAGCGAGGATCATGGGACCCTCGCTCGTTTTTGTTTTGGGCAATGTTTCGGCTGCACCGCTACTTGTCGGCGGCCGCCTTCTTGGTGGTCGTCTTTTTCGCGGCAGCCTTCTTGGCAGTCGACTTCTTGGCAGTCGACTTCTTGGCAGTCGAAGTCTTCTTTGCTGCCGTGGCTTTCTTCGCCGTGCTCGCCTTGGTCGCAGTCTTGCGGCCGCGGGCGGGCTTCTTCTCCTTGGTCGGGCAGTCCATGTTGACGCAGATACGCCACGGACCGCGCGCCGTGTTGACCACCACGATGGGAGCGCCGCACTCGGGACAGGTCTCGCCCGTCGCCTCGAGTTTGCCACGCGCCGGCAGCGGATAGCTCACGCCGCAATCGTCATAGTTGGTGCAGCGGATAAAGCGCTTACCGCTCTTCTCGCTCTTGTGTGCGATCAGGTCGCCATGGCGTCCGGCCTCGGCACACACCTTGCACTCGCCCACCTTAAGGTCGGGTTCGTAGTTGGTGGGGCACGTCGGGTTCACGCAGATCTCGAAAGCCTTTTGGCGGAACGGCTGGCACTTAATACGCGGTGCACCGCATTCGGGGCACACAGCGGCCTCGCCCTCGAGCGGGCTCACCTTGACGCCACTCGGCACCGGATAGGTCACGTCGCAGTCGGGCCAGCCCATGCAGCCGATAAAGCTGCCACGGGTCTTGGCACTCGTCTTCATAACCAGGTCCTTGCCGCACTTGGGGCAGGTGCCCACGCGTGCATCGGCCGTGACGGCGTCGCTGATGGCGTCGCCCAGCTCCTGCGTATGTTTGAGCAGCTCGTCGAGCACGCCGGCCAACAGCGCACGCGAGTGCGTCACGACATGCTCTTCGGTGTCCTCGCCGCGCTCCACGCGGGTCATGTCGCCGTCGAGCTCGCTGGTCATATCGGGGCTCGTGATGCGCGGGGCAAACTGCGACAGCGCATCGATGATGGCGATGCCCAGCTGGCTCGGCTCAACGGGATCGTTTTTGAGATAGCGCACGGCATATAGGCGCTCGATGATGCTCGCGCGCGTGGACTTGGTGCCCAGGCCGCGCTTTTCCATCTCCTGCACGAGCTTGCCCTGGCTGTAGCGCGCGGGCGGCTCGGTCTGCTTGGCCTCGAGCTTAATGTCGAACACGTTGACCGTATCGCCCTGCTCCAGCGGCGGCATCTGCTCGTCGCGCTTGAGTCCGTACGGGTACGCCTCGCGGAAACCCGGGGTCACGAGCACATCGCCCGAAGCCACGAACGGCTCACCGTTCACGTCGAGCTCGAGCTTGGTGTTCTCGATGGTCGCGGGCCCCATAAGCGTCGCCAGGAAGCGGCGGGCGATGAGGTCGTAGAGCTTGCGCTGGCCGCCATCGAGCGTGGACGGATCGCCCTCGCCCGTGGGATAGATAGGCGGGTGGTCGGTGGTCTCGACCTTGCCGCGCGTGGGCTTCATGGGACCGGCGAGCACCTTTTTGCACACGGGCGCCAGCGCCGGGTTGATCTTTGCCAGGTCGCTCACCACGGCGCCCAGATCGAGCGTCGCAGGGTACACGGTATTGTCGACACGCGGGTAGCTGATGAGACCGGCCATGTAGAGGGACTCGGCGATGCGCATCGTACGCGCAGGCGAGATGCCCTCGGCCGCGGCGGCAGCCTGCAGCGAGGTGGTCGCAAACGGCGTGGGCGGCTGCTGCTTACGCGAACGCTTGGTCACCGCGGCAACGGTCGCCGTCTTGGCGCCGTCGACGTGACCATACGCCGTCTCGGCAGCATCTTTGTCGGTAAAGCGCGCTGTCTTGTGCGCGATCTTAAAGCGATCGTCCTCGGCAGCACCCTGCGCGGCGCCCATGCCACGAATCTGCCAATAGTCCTCGGGCACAAACGCCATGCGCTCGCGCTCGCGCTCGACCACCAGGGCAAGCGTCGGCGTCTGCACGCGGCCGGCGGAGCGCACGTTGCCAAAGCCGCCAAACTTGGCGAGCGTCAGGTAGCGCGTGAGCACCGCGCCCCAGATGAGGTCGATGTGCTGACGACTCTCGCCGGCATCGGCTAGGTTCTGGTCGAGCGAGACGAGATTATCGAAGGCCTGCGTGATCTCGGCCTTGGTAAACGAAGAGTACTGGGCGCGGGCGACCGGCAAGTCCGGCGCAACCTCGCGTACCTTGTTGAGGGCGTCCGAGCCGATCAGCTCGCCCTCGCGGTCGAAGTCCGTGGCGATAATGACGCTGTCGGACTTCTTGGCAAGGTTCTTGAGCGAGCGAATGAGTTCCTTCTCGGCCGGCAACTTAATGACGGGCGCCCAGGTGAGATAGGGCAGGCTCTCGAGCTTCCAGCCCTTGATGGAAATGCCATCGGCAAGGAACGGCTTACGCTTGGTATCGTACGGTGGGCGGGCCAGGCCATCGGGCATGTCGGCCGGCAGTATCTCGCCGTCCTCGGTGACCGAATACCATCCCAGCTTTTTATCGAACAGCACGCTGTCGCAAAAATCGGGCGCCAGGATGTGACCGGCAAGGCCGATGGTCACGCACTCCTCGCCCTTCCACTCAAAACGGTAGATGGCGGTGTTGTACACCTTGTCCTTTTTGGGCTTACCCGTGGACAGCCGCTCAGCGATCTGACGCGCGGCGTCGTTTTTCTCGGCGATGATGAGCTTCAAAAGAGGCTCCTATCTCGTATCTCTGCGGCTACGCCCGCCCGTATGGCGGCCGACTTACGCCCTTGCTTGCTCGATCTGCCCGATGAGCCAATCGCACCAGGCATCCATGCCCTCGCCCTTGCGCGCGCTCACGGCAAACCGCGGCGCCTGCGGATTGAGGTCATCGAGCGTCTTAGTATACCCATCCATGTCAAAATCGAAAGCCGGGGCCACGTCGACCTTGTTGAGCAGCTGTGCGCCGGCGTGCTGGAAGATGCCCGGGTACTTGATGGGCTTGTCGTCGCCCTCGGGCACCGAGAGGATCATGATGGACAGGTTCTCGCCCAGGTCAAAGTCGACCGGGCAGACCAGGTTGCCCACGTTTTCGATAAAGATGACGTCGATGTTTTGAAGGCCCACCGCCTGGTCGAACGCGTCAACGGCCTCCATGATCATGTTACCCTCGAGGTGGCACAGGCCGCCCGTGTTGATCTGGATGGCGGGCATGCCGGCTTCCTTCATGGTGATGGCGTCGACATCCGAGGCGATATCGCCCTCGATGACGGCACAGCGCAGGCCGGCCTTGTCGCGCAGGCGCTCGTTGGTGCCCAGGATCGTGGTGGTCTTGCCCGAACCGGGGCTCGACAAGACGTTGATCACATAGGTGTTTGTCTCTTTAAATCGCTGACGCAACTGATCTGCCAGGCGCTCGTTGCGCGACAGGATCGGCGACGCGATATCAATCGTTTTCTCGGCCATACTTAGCGCTCCTTAATTTGGCCCCTTTATACCCCATCACCAGATGGCTGGCGGGCTAATCGTCGGGGGTTTCGATTTCGATACTGGCGATGTCGAGCTCACGGCCGTGCAGCAGGCGCACGTTGGCGCCGCCACATTGGGGGCAGCGGCAATGGAAACGGTCGTGCTCAAAGACCTCACCGCAGTCCAGACACTCGCTTTGTGGATGGACTTCCTCCACGGCAAGCTCGCAGCCGCGCGTGAGCGGATCCTCGTCGCGAAACGTCTCCCAGGCAAAGTCGAGCGCCTCGCGCACGATCTCGGTCATATCCCCGATACGCAGCGTTACCAAAACGGCGCGCGAGGCCCCCGCCCCACGCGCCGCGCGAATCACTGTATCGAGTATGCCGTTGACAATGCCAACCTCGTGCATACCGATTTACTCCTCGTCGTCCTCTTCGTCGTCCGAAAACAGGTCCAGACGGCTCACAAACAAGCCCTCCTTGCCCTCGCGCGCGGTAATGACCACGCGAGCGATGGCGAGCGAAATCTCGTAGAGCGAGAGCAGGGCGCCATACATGAGCCCCAGCGTAACGGGCGAGCCGTCGGGCGTAATCACAGCCGAGCCCACAAGCAGGCCAACGTATACATAACGCCAGGCACTGCGGAAGGCCGCGTAGGACACGATGTGGAAGACGGACAGGTAGAAGATGATGAGCGGCAGCTCAAACGCCACGCCAAAGCCAATCATAAAGAGCAGCTCCATGTTGACGTAGTTCTCCAGATCGGGCAGCGCCGTAGCGACGGCCGAGGTCTCGCCGATGAGCCACTCAAAGCCTGCAGGGATGATGATGAAGTAGCAAAAGATTGCGCCCAGGAAGAACAGCACCGTCGAGGCGAGCACCGTGGGTACGACCCACTTGCGCTCGTTGGGTCGAAGCGCCGGCAGGAAAAACGCCAGAATCTGCCAGATGATCATGGGCGTGCACATGACCACGGCCATCTTGATGGCCAGCGAAAAGCGCAGGCCAAAGCCGCCGAGCGTGGTAGTGATGTAGAACTTACCGTCCGGCACAAAGGAGCGGATGGGATCTTCCAGGATGTCGAGCACTACAGGCGTGGCGAAATACAGCACGATAGCGGCGGCAAACACCGACACGACCACGATGGTCAGGCGGCGACGGAGTTCCCCCAGGTGATCGAAAAGCGGCATTCGCGCAGGTCCGATAGGCATTACTCATCGCCTCCCTTCGGGGCGTCGGCGGCAGCAGCGTCGTCCTCGGCCTCGAGCTCGAGAGCGAGCTGGTCGACGACGGCCTTGCGCTTACGGGGACGACGGGCGTAGAGGTCAGCCGTTGTGGGCTCTGCCGACTCCGGCTCGGGCTCCGGCTCTGCAGCAGGCTCGGGCTCGGCGGCGGCAGCAGCAGGCTCGGCCTTGGCAGGCTCGGCGCTCTCGGCCTCATCAGCAGCGCCTTCGCCCTCGGTGACACCCTCGCTTGCAGCCTTCTCGGCGGCAAGGCGGGCACGGCGCTCGGCAAAGGTCTCCTTCTTTGCGGGCGCGGCCGTCTCGACGGCATCCTCGTCCGCATCGGAATCGTCATCGACGGCAGCCTTCTTGGGCTTGACCGGAGCCGACGCGGCCTCGCTTACCGGATCGATGATCTCGGACTGAACAACGGCCGTCATCTTTTCCTGCGTCTCGCGGAACTGACGGATGGCACGGCCGATCGTGCGGCCCATCTGCGGGAGCTTATCCGGGCCAAACAGCAAAAAGCCGAAGACCACGATGATCGCGAGCTCACCCTCTCCAATACCAAACACACATACCTCCAAGGCTCGATGTGAGTCGAGCCCGCACCGCGCCATTCGGCCGGAACTCGTCTATTCATTCGGTCAAGTATAGCGCCCGGACGCCAAAACGTCCGAGCGCATCACAAACATATACCAAACGGCACGCCCTTTTGGGGGCAAAGATTATGCCGCCGTGATCGAAATCTCCTGGTCGACACCCAACAGCTGAACCACGCGCATCACCTGGGGCTGCACATTGGTGCAGCTAAAGCGCTTGCCGTGGTCGCCCGCGTGGTGCGCGGCGCCCACGAGCACGCCAATGCCCGTCGAATCGATGTAGCTCACCTGGGCAAAATCGAGCTCAACGGCCTCAGTGGGCTGCTCGAGCGCCAGGTCGATAGCATTGCGCAGGCTATCGGCGTTAGAGATATCGATCTCGCCGGTTACCTTAATGGTGTAGATCTCCGGCGTGGGGTTGGTGGAAATACCCAAATCCATGTATACGCTCCTTTACGTATCGAAAGTGCGGATAGTACTGGGCGCGGACTTGCGGGGCCCTAGGCGTTAGGCGCGCTCGGCACGAGCAAGCTCGGCAGCGACAAGCTTAACGGCCAGCACCAGCACGTCGAGCGCGGCCTCCAGGTCATCGACCGTGGGATAGCTCGGCGCGATGCGGATGTTGGTGTCGCGCGGATCCTTGCCATAAGGCCAGGTGGCACCAGCCGGCGTAAGCTTGACGCCCAGGTCGGCACAAAGCGCTGCGACCTTTTGGGCCGAGCCCTCGGGACCATCAAAGCTCACAAAGTAGCCGCCGCGGGGATGCGTCCAAGTGGCGCAACCCGTATCGCCCAGGCCCTCGGTGAGCTTACGCTCAACGGCCTCAAAGCGCGGGCGCAAGAACTCGGCATGCTTTTTCATGTGCTCCTTGACCGCCTCGATGGTGGGAAGGAAACGCACGTGACGCAGCTGGTTGAGCTTGTCGGCGCTGATGAGGCCGGCCTTCAGGCGCTTGGAGAACTCCGCGATAACCGCGGGGCTCGCACCGATAAAGCCGATGCCGGCGCCCGGGAAGGTGATCTTGGACGTCGAGGCAAAGGCCACCACGCGATCCTCGGTGCCCGCCGCGCGAGCGAGGTCGAAGATATTGGCGAGCTCGTCGGTCTCGTCGTACAGGTCGTGCACGCAGTAGGCGTTGTCCCAGAAGATGCGGAAATCGGGCGCGGCCGTGGGCATCTCGACCAGGCGACGCACGGTGTCCTCGCTAAAGGTGATGCCCGTGGGGTTGGAATACTTGGGCACGCACCAGATGCCCTTGATGGAGTCGTCGGCGGCAACCAGACGCTCGACCTCGTCCATGTCGGGGCCGTTGTCGGTCATCGCGACGGGGACATTCTCGATACCCAGGTCGGCGGTGATGCCAAAGTGACGGTCGTAGCCGGGAACAGGGCACAGGAACTTGACTTTCTTGCCGTCGTGCGCGGCCTCGTAAGCCTCCCAGGGCTCGCTGCCGCACGAACCGCAGCGCCAAAACATGCCGGCGATATCGTGCTCGATCAGAAGGCTCGACGAACCCAGTACGAGCGTCTGCTCGGCAGGGCAACCCAGGAACTCCCCCGCCAGCTTGCGCGCCGAGGGAATGCCCTCAAAGCAACCGTAGTTTGAGCAGTCGACGTTGCCGTCGTGCAGATCGGCATCGGCATTGAGGATATCGAGCATGGGTCGAGAGATGTCCACCTGGGAGGGCGACGGCTTGCCGCGGGCCATGTCGAGCGCCAGGCCCTTGGCCTTGACCTCGGCGACCTCGGCTTTGAGCGCCTCGATGGCGGCATCGAGTTCGGTGGTTTCCATCTTCTGGTAGATCGTCTGCATGGGTGCGACCTTTCGCGAAGCGGTACGTTGCAGTTCGTCTAAGTATAGACCGCCACCGCCGCAACGGTATGAAGCCGTGATAGATTAAGTCCATCGCAATTAATTACGAATCGCCGCGCATGCCGGCGTGGGGCGCCCAAGGAGGCACTATGGAATACGGATCGTTCCAGGCCGAGGAATTCGGCGACCTGCAGCGCCTGGTCGACGGGCTGTTTTACGACCGCCACGCCATCGACCGCCTGGACCTGATCGTGCAGGCCGAGATCTTGGACCTGGCGCCCGACCTTATGGAAATCGTGAACCTTTTGCCGCCCGGCTACTACGACCGCCAATCGCTTTGCGACCAGCTCAACTCCGCCTTGGCCGCCCACGGCTGGGGCGCCGTCTACGGAACGGTGGAATAAGCCTCGAGGTCGACGATTTGGCCCGTTTCCCGACCCTGGCGAGGCTTGTTTTAGGGCTTGTGGCCAAAAAAGGGCAAATATGAGTACTGTTATCTTTTTAGTAGCAGCGATTAGGCCCCAAATCGGCGTTTTTGCGCCTGGATTTTCTTTCCGAGCAGTAACTATCGCCAAATTGGAGTCAAGCGATTACTCGTTAACATACAGATAACATGATTGTGTTCATTATTTTCCACACCTAAAATGAAACGCCGTTTGTGACAGTACTCACAAACGGCGTTTTTTGACCACTGGCGTGTCTGGCAGGCGGCAAGCACCGCCCGAATCCGCATTTTGAACGCGCCCGAATCGGTTCTGGAGCCGGTTTTCGCACTCTTACTCGTCCTTGGGCGCGGGGTGTTTGCAGACCACGCTCATGTAGATCATACCGAGCACGGCAGCGGTGACCGAACCGGCAAGGATGGCGGCCTTGGCAGCCAGAACCTCAAACTGGGCCGTCGGGAAGGCAAGGCCGCTGATGAGGATCGACATGGTGAAGCCGATGCCGCCCAGAATGCCCACACCGGCAATCATGTGCCAGTTAACGTTATGCGGCAGCTCGCAGACCCTAAACTTAACCAGGGCAAACGTCATGCCAAAGATACCAATCGGCTTGCCCAGCAGCATGCCAAAGTACACGCCGAGCGTCACCGGGTCGGTGAGCAGCGTGCTCATATCCACACCCACTAGGCGAACTTGCGCGTTCACGAACGCAAAGATCGGCAGAATCACAAAGTTGACCGGCGTGGAGATCAGACGCTCCATGCGGATGAGCGGCGGGGTCACGCGATGCATGACGCGCTCGACCCTGGTGGTCGAGACGGTAAAGTCATGCTGGCCCAAGATGTGTGCCTCGTCGTCGTAGCGGTCATCGAGCAGCGGCAGGCACTCCCCCAACCAATCGGTGAGGCTATCGAGCTTAACACCGCACTTGGCCGGGATGGTAAAGGCCAAGATGACGCCAGCAAGCGTGGCATGTACGCCACTCCTGAACATACAGAACCACAACAGCAGACCCAGTACCGAATACGGGGCAAGGCGGTAATGCTGCGTCTTGTTGAGCCACACGAGCGCACAGGTCACCAGCGCGGCGGCGCCCAACCAAAACGGATTGGGGCTCTGACCGTAGAAGATAGCGATGGCGGCGATGGAGATGAGGTCGTCGGCGATGGCGAGCGTCGAGAAGAACACGCGCACGCCGTTGGGCACACGATTGCCCAAAAGCGACAGCACGCCCAGTGCAAAGGCAATATCGGTTGCCATGGGGATAGCCCAACCGTTGTGCGCGCCGGCATGGTTAAAGATCAGATAGATGCAGGCGGGAACGACGACGCCGCCCACAGCCGCCAGCATGGGAAGCATGGCCTGGCGCGGGTTTTTGAGCTCGCCGACCGTCATCTCGTACTTAAGTTCAATGCCCACCAACAAAAAGAAAATCGCCATGAGGAAGTCGTTGACGAAAAGCTCGACGGTGAGGCCAGCCGTAAGGTTGCCCAGCCCCACATACAGCGGGGTCTCCAAAAAGTGATGGATGGCCTCGTAGGCATCGGTATTGGCGCAAATGACGGCGGCGATGGCGGCGAAGACCATGACGGCAGCGGAAATCGTGCCGTTCTCGGCGATGCGCTCCCAGATGTCGTGGCGCTCAAAACGCTTGCGCTCACGAACGTTAAACAGCTGCTCAGTTGCTGCCATGGGCGGCTCCTTTCACGGGAAAGCTCCCGTCTTAAAAAAGCACGGCCCGCCCAAGTGGCGGCGCCGCGCTCTAACGTATTACGCTTGCATCTAGCCTACCCTGCACGACAAGCACGCAGGCGTGGCCGAAAAGCGGAACCACAGGTTGAACATTATTTGCTCAACGGCACGGGCACGCCTGCCCAAGAGACGATGCGGCTCCATGCACAAAAAACGACCGGAGCGCGGGGCTTCCGCGATCCGGTCGTCGGTGTTAGGTCAAAAAACCTAGCAGGCGGCCATGATGGGGGCAGCGACCTGCTTCTTACGGGAGAGAACGCCCGGCATCCAGACGCCGTCGTGCTCGTCGGCAATGCCCAGGCCCTTCTGAGCAGCCTCGGTCTCACCCTCGAGCAGGACCTGCGAGCCCTCCTCCATGATGTCGGTGATGCACAGAACGATGCCGTCAGCACCCTTCTCGGCGGCGTAGGCACGCATGGCCTCGCGAATCTCGTCGATCATGCCGAGTGCGCGGGTCTTGTCGACGGTCTCGTACTGGCCGATGAGCAGCTTCTTGCCGGCGGGCTCGAACATCTTGATGTCGTTGCCGACCATCTCGGCTGCAGTGAAGGAGCCGGACGGGCGGGTGAGGAAGACCTCCATGCCAAACTTGACCGGATCGACGCCCACCTGCTCGCCGAGCTTGGCGGCGACGGCGCGGTCGACATCGGTGGTGGTGGGGCTCTTGAGCATGAGCGTATCGGTCATCATGGCCGAGAGCAGCAGCTTGGCCTGGACGTCGGAAAGCTCAACGCCGAGCACGCCGGCGAGCTTGGTGACGATGGTGCAGCTGGAGCCCCAGGGCAGGCAGATGTAGTGCAGCGGGCCGGCGGTCTCGAAGTCGCCGATGCGGTGATGATCGACAACACCAAAGACCGTGGCGTCCTTAAGGCCGGCGACGGACTGGGCGGACTCGTTGTGGTCGGTGAGGACGACGAGCTGACCGGCCTCGACGGACTCGATCACGCGGGGCTCGGCAATGCCGGCGTCGGCGAGCAGCTTGGCGGACTCTGCCGGAAGCTGACCAAGGGCGCAGGCCTCGTAGGTGTTGCCGGCATACTCAACCTGGTTGAGCAGCTGGGACAGGACGACGGCGCTCATGATGGCGTCGTTATCGGGGTTCTGGTGACCAAAGACAAGAACGTTTGCCATGGATATCCTCCACTTGATATGTGTACTTGGACGTAGCTATGGTAGCACGCTGGCGCCGAACCTTATGAGACACAAGGGCCGCGGCGCAATTTGGGGCGAGCCTGGGGGCGAAGTCTGTCCCCCTTGTACCACCCGCCCTCCTGCACCAGCTATTTGCCGGCGGCGCGCAGGGCTACGTAGGCGGCACCGATGATGCCGGCGTCGTTTCCGAGCGAAGCGACCTTAATGGGCGTCTCGCGCGAGGCGGAAAGCGCGTACTGCTTAAAGTGCTCGCGGACCTTGTCGAGGTAGACATCGGCCGAGGCGGATGCGCCGCCGCCGATGAGGAACATCTCGGGATCGACCACGTTGGCAATAAGCGCCAGGGCGCGACCGAGATAGTCGGCCATGGTATCGGCAGCTGCCAGCGCGAGCTTGTCGCCCTCGCGGCAGGCCTGGAACACGTCCTTGGAATCAGAAGGCCCGGTGAGCTCGATGGGCTCGACGCCTGCCTTCTTGCACTCGGCAAGGTAGTTGCTCACCACGCCGGTGGCGCTGGAATACTGCTCCAGATGGCCATGGCCGCCACAGCCGCAGGTGCGCTCCTCAGCCGGGTTCAGGCACATGTGGCCAATCTCGCCGCCGGCACCCACAACGCCCGACACCACGTCGCCGTTGACGATAACGCCGCCGCCCACGCCGGTACCAATGGTGACCATCACCACGTTCTGTACGCCCTTGGCGGAACCGAGCCAAGCCTCGCCCATGGCAGCGGCGTTGGCATCGTTCTCATACTTAACAACCGCGTCGGGGCAGTGCTCCTGAATGGCGACTCTTAGCTCGGGCAGGTTAATGGCAATGTTGGCCTTAACCTTGGCATCGCCCGATGCCGGGATGGGGCACGGAACGGCCAGGCCAATGCCCGCCACAAAGGCGCGCGGAATCTGGGCCTTGGCGACCACCTGGTCGATAGCCTCGATCACCGCAGCAAAGCCCGCGGCGTCAACGATGGGAGGCGTGGGCACGCTGGCCTTGGCCAGCAGGTTTCCGTCCTCGTCGAACAGGCCCTCCTTAACCGAAGTGCCGCCGACGTCGATGCCGATGTAGTACTGCTTAGGTTCCATGGGAGCCCACCTTTCTCGTTTAAACATTGCCTGTATGGTACCGCTCCCAAGGCAAAAACCTACCAAAAAGGGACAGGTTTGTTTTGACAGGTTTTATCTGGGGAAATGCAGGGCATGAGATTCGGTTCGCTGGGCGGCAAAACGGCTCGACCCCATCCTCGAGCCGATCGATTCGCTCAATATCACATTATTCGAATGCATATTCATTTAGAGCGCTCTAGTTTCTAAAGAGAAGCGTTTTTTGATTATATCTTTCTCGAACTTTTCAAAAACGCAATAGGGATGCTTAGGTGTTGACTATACTTTCTTTTATACTCAATCAAGCTGGAAAGGAGGTTCCATGATTCCCAAATACGAGGCGATAGCTGCAGATATCCGTCGAAGCATCGAGGGTGGCGCTCTAAAGCCGGGCGACAAGCTTCCCACCGTCGTTGAGTTCTGCGAGCTCTATAGCGTTTCCAAAATCACCGTCAAACGAGCTATCGAGCGAATCACCGAGGAAGGTCTTATTACCAGCCGTCGCGGATCGGGCACCTACGTTAAGGACACGGCGGGACTTCCCGGCCAGGCGTTTTTCCAGGGCAAAAACGACCGTGCCCAGGGTTTTTCGTATGAGCACCGCGGGGAGAAGGTGACCTCGGTGGTCTACGATTTCTCGATTGTTAATCCACCAGCGGACATCGCAGCCCAGCTGGGAATTGCCGAGGATGACTTTGCCTATCACATCGTGCGCGTGCGCCAGGCCGACGAGAAGCCCATCGTTATCGAGTACACCTACATGCCCCTCGAGCTGATTCCGGGTCTTAAAAAGAAGGACCTGTACGGATCGGTCTACCGCTTTGTCCGCGAGCAATGCGGGCTGAAGATTTCGAGCTTCCACCGTACCATTCGTGCCGTAGCGGCAACCGAGGAAGAAGCTGAGCGCCTGGACACCAAACCTGGCTCTCCCCTGCTCGAGCTCAACCAGATTGGCTTTTTGGACAGCGGCGCGGCCTTTGAGTATTCGATCTCGCGCAACGTTGGCGACCGCTTTGAGTTGCACAACGTAACGTTGGCATAGGTTTTTGTAGTCATACGGGCGCTCGTTTTGAACAGTTTTATGCGGCGCCCACGCAGCACAATGGGAGTATGCACATGTCCGATTTGATTAAACTCACGCCGATCTTCCACGAGAAGATCTGGGGCGGCCGCCAGCTGGAGACCGTGTTTGGCTACGACATTCCCGAGGGTCCCATCGGTGAGTGCTGGGCTATCTCGGCACACCCCAACGGCGACTGCCAGATCGCTGAGGGCCCGTATACAGGCCACACGCTTTCGTGGCTGTGGGCCGAGCACCGCGAGCTCTTTGGCAACTGCGAGGGCAAGGAGTTCCCGCTGCTCATTAAGATTCTGGACGCCAAGGACGACCTTTCGATCCAGATTCATCCCAACGACGAGTACGCCGCCGAGCACGAGAACGGCAGCCTGGGCAAAACCGAGTGCTGGTATGTGCTGGACTGCGAGCCCGGCTCCACGATCATCGTCGGCCAGCGTGCCAAGGACCGCGCCGAGGCCGCACAGATGATCGAGGAAGGCCGCTGGGACGACATGCTCAACGTGCTGCCGATTCACAAGGGCGACTTTTTCCAGATTGATTCCGGTACCGTGCACGCCATCAAGACCGGCACACTCATTTTGGAGACGCAGCAGTCGAGCGACGTGACGTATCGCCTGTACGACTACGACCGCCCCGGCACCGACGGCAAGCTGCGCCCGCTGCACATTGAGCAGAGCCTCGATTGCATCGATTTTGACGTTCAGGCTCCGACCGACGGCACCGTGACCGCGCCCGAAGTCGACGGCGTGACCGAGCTCGAGTCCAACCCCTGCTACACCGTCGATCGCGTGCGCGTCGACGGCAGCAAAACCCTCGACCAGCGCTGGCCCTTCATGTGTCTGTCAGTCATCGACGGCGAAGGCACCGTCTGCGGCGACCCCGTCCACAAGGGAAGCCACCTGCTGGCACCCAGCACCGTCAGCTCCATTGACCTCGAAGGCAAGATGGAACTGATCATCAGCCACCTCTAGTTCGCAACAACAACCAAAACGAAACAAGGGGCTCCCCCGTTCATCAACGGAGGAGCCCCTACTCGTATCTATATATCAGCCCACCCGGCTCTCCAGACCAAAAAGCGAACGAGCAAAGCGACGTTCGCAAGCACCGTTACCTAAGGACCTGGGCGGGCGTATGGGGCAACATCGATCGCGAGTTCCGCACGAGCCGGAGAGCACTTAATGTGCTCTCCGTGCGAGCAGGACTGCCCGAGCAGGCGATGTTGCCCCATACGCCCGCTCAGGTCCGCCGAGATTACGACAGCTTGACGATCGGAGCGAATCCCTTCATAAGCTTTTTAGTCTGGCCGGTCTTTTCGAATTGAACCTCGATCATGTCTCCGGCGACCGAGATCACGGTACCCGTGCCAAAGGTCTTGTGGCTCACGGTATCGCCCGCGGCAAAGTCCTGCGATGCGCTGGCGCGATCGACCTTGCGCTCCACCGTCGGCGACACCTTGGACGACGGCTTTTTGGCTCGCGGCGCGCCCGAGCCAAAGGTCGAGGCAACACGGCCGGCATCGGGCGAGACCCCACGATGGCGCTCGGTCCCATAGCTGCTGCCGCCAAAGAAGTCGTCAAAGCTCGATCCGCCGCGCGAACCGGAACCGCCGGTCGAGCGCGTATGCGAACCAAACACCTTGCCGCCATACATATCCGAGCCCATGCCCGAGCCAAAGGTGCCGTGACGGTCGCCGCGCTTCTCCCAGCCCGTGCCTTCAAAACCGGCAGAACCGATACCGCTAAACTCGATATCCTCAAACGGAATCTCGTTGAGGAAGCGCGAGCGCGGGTTGGCAGAGGTCGAGCCGTAGGTGCGACGCGTGGCCGCATAGGTCAGGAACAGGCGCTTTCGGGCGCGCGTGATGGCAACGTAGGCCAGGCGACGCTCCTCCTCGAGCTTGCCCGGGTCATCGCTGCCGCCAAAGTCGTGCACGTGCGGGAAGATGCCCTCCTCCATGCCGGCCACGAACACCGCCGGAAACTCCAGGCCCTTGGCGGAGTGGATGGTCATCATGGTGATGGCATGCGTCTCGCCGGCCAGGGAATCCAAGTCGGAGCGCAGGGCCAGCCACTCCATGAGTGCCGGCAGCGCCTTACAGGTGAGCGGACCGTAGGTGCGCTCAATCTCGTCGGCATGCACGGCACCCGCCGGCATCTCCGTCGGCGCGGCATACGCGTTGCCCGCGATGGCGGCGGCCAGGGCATCCTGCGGTGCGAGCGCCGGGGCGGCTAGTCTATCGAGCGGATTGGAACCTGCGGCATCGCGCGCGCCAACGAGTGCCTCGAACGAGGACACGGGCGCGGACGGTCCCGGCTCGGGCGCAGGTGCGCTCACCACGACGGGCTCGGCGCCGGCAGGCACGTCGGCAACACCGGCTGCGCGCAGCTCTTCTAGGCTCTCGAGCGTCCCCTCGATATCCTCGTGCGTCTCCTCAAATTCGGCGGCGACGCCCAGGAATTCCTGGATGTTCTCGGCGCGGCTCTCGGACTCCATGGTGCCCTCGGCACGAAACGCCTGCAGAAGGCCCGTCTTATCGACAATCATCTCGACAACGTCCTTGAGCTCGCCGTCCATGCGGCGGCCCTCGCGCACCAGCGACACAAAGCTCGACAGGCCATTGCGCACCTTGGCGCTAAACATGCCGGTTTCGGCGCACGCGATCTCGCAAGCCTGGAAGAACGAGCAACGGTTGTCGCGCGCCAGCTGCTCGATCTTTTGGATCGAGGTGGAACCGATGCCGCGGCGCGGCGTGTTGATGACGCGCTTGACGCTCATCTCGTCTGCCGGGTTCACGATCATCTTGAGATAGGCCATGACATCGCGAATCTCGGCACGGTCGAAGAATCGCGTGCCGCCCACGATCTTGTAGGGCACGCCCGCGCGCAGAAACATATCTTCGAGGATACGCGACTGGGCGTTGGTGCGATAGAACACGGCGATGTCGTCGTAGCTCGTGCCCTTGGAATGCAGCTTCTCGATCTCACCGGCAATCCAGCGGCCCTCGTCGCGCTCGTCGCTCGCCTGGAAGGCCTGGATCTTCTCGCCATCGCCCTCGGCCGTAAACAGGCGCTTGTCCTTGCGCTGCGAGTTGTGGCGCACCACGGCGTTGGCGGCGCTCAGGATGTGACCCGTGGAACGATAGTTCTGCTCCAGCTTAACGGTCTTGCAGTTTTTAAAGTCCTTCTCAAAGTCCAGGATGTTGGTGATGTCGGCGCCGCGCCAGCTATAAATGGACTGATCATCGTCGCCCACGACCATGAGGTTTTGGTACTTGGCGGCCAGCAGGTTGGCGATCTCGTACTGGACATGGTTGGTGTCCTGATACTCGTCGACGCTAATGTAGCGGAAGCGCTCTTGGTACTTGTCGAGCACCTCGGGACGGGTGCGCAGCAGCTCGAGCGCGCGCACGAGCAGGTCGTCAAAGTCCATCGCATTGGCGGCGCGCAGGCGGCGCTCCAGCTCTAGGTAGACCTGCGCGGCCTTTTTGTCGTTGGGGCTATCGGCGCTCTTGAGCATGTCCTCGGGGCCGATCATGGCGTTTTTGGCCGAGCTGATCTTGCTGCGGATCATGTTGATGGGGAACTGCTTTTGCTCGATGCCGAGCGCCTGCATAATGTCACGCACCATGCGCTTTGAGTCATCGTCATCGTAGATGGTGAACTGGCCGGTGTAGCCCAGCAGGTCGGCGTCCTCGCGCAGCATGCGCACGCACATAGCATGGAAGGTGCACACCCACATGCCACGAGTGCCGCTGGGAATGAGCGCCGCCAGACGCTCGCGCATCTCTGCCGCGGCCTTGTTGGTAAACGTAATGGCAAGAACCTGCCAAGGCTTAACACCCAGGTCGCCGAGCATATGTGCGATGCGGAAGGTCAAGACGCGGGTCTTGCCCGAACCGGCGCCGGCGAGCACCAGCAACGGGCCCTCGGTGGACAGGACCGCCTCGCGCTGGGCGGGATTAAGGCTGTCGATGTCGACGAGCGGCTTGGCGGGCTTGGGCGCCGGCGCGGGAGCGTCGTAGATGTCGAGCGGAACGAGCTCGGGCTCCGGCGCAGCGGGGGCGGTGTATGCATCGAGCGGCACGGGTTCCGGCGCGGGCGGCACGGGTACCGCGGCGTTCTTTTCCCAGGGCAAGGGCTGGGTCATGGGCGACTCCTCATCTGACGGACGGCGCGCCTGCGGGCGGCGCCATAGTTTGAGCCGTACCAGTATACCGAGCCGCGCGGACACCGACGCAAATCACACCACGACTCCGTGCGCCACCGTCAGACCCGCCCCAGCGGATTTGACGCAATGGGGTCAGGTTAGTCTGCACCATGTTGCTGCAAAGTAACCTGACCCCAATGCACCAATCAGGAAGCCACCGATGTCATGGCAACGGTAGCGAGCGGCGGCCAAGGCGAATAAATTGGCATGAAAAAAGGGCGGCATAGACCTTTTGGTCATGCCGCCCTCTTTGAATAGCAAGTTGTCGCCCTGGCCGCCGCGCGGCATCAACCGAGTTACAGGCCGAGCATAGGCTCCAGGACAAAGAAGTACGCGAGCACCACGATGCCCAGGATGATGCGGTAGACGCCGAAGCACTTGAAGTCGTGACGGCGAACGAAGCCCATAAGCCACTTGATGGCAATGAGCGACACCACAAAGGCGACGACGCAGCCCACGCCCAAGATGGCGATCTCGTTGGTGCCGAAAGTACCGCCCTTAATAAAGTACTTGACCAGCTTGAGCGCACTTGCGCCAAACATAACGGGAATAGCCAGGAAGAACGTGAACTTAGACGCCACCGAGCGCGTGCAGCCCAGTAGCAGGCCGCCGATGATGGTGGAGCCGGAGCGCGATGTGCCCGGAATCAGCGAAAGCACCTGGAAGCAACCGATACCCAGCGCGGTCTTCCAGCTCAGATCCTCGAGCGTAGTGATGGAGCCAAAGTCCAAGCTATCGTCATCGTCTGCAGCGGCAGTCGCAGCGGGCGCGGCAAAATGCGCACCGGCGGGGCGTCCGCCCGCCACCACAGCACGCGAACCAAACGAACCGGCAAGAGCAGCCTGGTCGCGCCTGTTCGCGCGCCAGTTCTCGATCACGATAAACAGCACGCCGTACACAATGAGCGCCAGCGCCACGACGGGAGCATTGTAGAAATGCTCCTCCATCCAGTCGTTAAGCGGCAGACCGATCGCCGCGGCGGGAATGCAGCCGAGCACAATCTTGCCCCACAGCACCCAGGTGTCGCGACGGCCCTCCTTGCCCTTGCTGGGAGAAAACGGGTTGAGGTCGTAGAAGAACAGGACGCAGACGGCCAAAATGGCGCCAAGCTGAATCACGACCAGGAACATATTCCAGAACGTCTCGCTCACGTTCATCTTGACGAACTCGTCCACCAAGATCATGTGACCGGTCGACGAAACAGGCAGCCATTCGGTGATGCCCTCGACCAGGCCCATGAAGGCAGATTTTAGAAGTTCAATGATATCCAAAGGGACCCCCTCGTTAGACACCCGCCGATATTGTTCTGCGGACGGTGCGGGCGATGTCCCATTATCAACCGTTGACGGCGCGCCTGCGCCTACCCTTACCAAAAAACTCGCCCGTTCACAGAATTGCGAGCGGTCAAACCCAAATCCTTGGGTATAACTGCAACAAGATAAAGTGTCCGGCGGCCACGCATCCGCGCCCGCCCGATGCACGAGCCCCACGCCCGTGCGATAGACCAAGGAGGAAACCATGAACGAGGGCTACACCAAGGTATTTGTTTCACTCGACGGTACTGAGCAGCAGGATTTTGTGCTCGCACGCGCCATCAAGGTCGCCGCGAACAACGGCGCCAAGCTGATTATCGGCCACGTTATCGATTCCACGGCACTCGAGAGTGCTGGCTCCTATCCGGTCGATCTGGTCAACGGCCTAGAGGAGGCATTTAAGAACTCCATCGCTAAGCAGCTCGAAGAGGCCAAAGCCAATCCCGACATTCCCGAGGTCGAGGTCATGATTCGCGCCGGCCGTATTCGCGAGACGCTCAAGGACGAGATGCTCGACGTGGTCAAGCCCGACCTGGTGCTCTGCGGCGCTCGCGGCCTGTCCTCGATCAAGTATGCGCTCCTGGGCTCGATTTCGACGTTCCTGCTGCGCAATACCGACTGCGACATCTTGGTCGTGAAGTAGCGTTGCTCCCACCGGCCGCGGGGCCTGCGGGGTTTCCACGGGCACGTCCTCGCCGCGTTGCGGCTGCGGGATGTGCCCTTAGGAAACCCCTCCCGGCCCCGCGGCCTTCGCAGCCTTACTTCAACGAGTTGTCTGATAGAAAAAAGGCGTGCCGCCCCGGTTGGGGCGGCACGTTTTGTTTGGGCGGGCGTCTGCCGCGTGCGTTACTCGAAATATTGAAACTTGTTCGTTGAAAACGCGAATGTTACGACGAAGCCTTCGCCGGGCTCGGATGCTGCGGTGACGTCGATGCCCATCTTGGAGCACAGGCGCGCCACCAGGTAGAGACCGATGCCCGTTGCGCGCTTGGTGGCGCGGCCGTTGTCGCCGGTAAAGCCCTTCTCGAACACGCGCGGCAGGTCGGCCGCGCTCACGCCGCAACCGTTATCGGCTACGGTAAGCTCGATGCGCTCGCTTGCCAGGCCCTCGTCCAGCAACGCACCCGAAAACACGATCTTTGCGCCGTCCTCACACGCATATTTAATGCTGTTCTGAATGAGCTGGCCCAGAATAAACTCGAGCCACTTCTCGTCGGTAAAGACCTCAAAGTCGAGGTTCTCGCACACCGGAGCCACGTGCGCCGCGATGAGCTCGCGCGCGTTGGCCTTAATCGCGCCCGTCACCAAGGTCTTAAGATCCCAGCGGCGAATCAGGTAGTCGCGCTCCACGACTTCCGAGCGCGCGTAGTACAGCGCCTGGTCGATATAGCGCTCCACGCGAGCCAGCTCACGGCCCAGGTCATCCACACGCGACAGGTCGTCTTCGCTGCCGTCCAGGTTTTCCAAAATTAGATGGGCCGCCGCCAGGGGCAGCTTGGCCTCATGGACCCAGCTCTCGATATAGTCACGATAGTCATCGGTCTGACGCCGGCCTTCGGCAACCTCGTCGCAGGCAGCTTTGCCCACCCGGCGCAAGACCTCGTACTCGAGCTCGCCCTCGGCATAGGTCGGGCATTGCACCATCTCCTGCACCCATGCGGGACTCTCGAGCTCCTCTGCCGCACGCTCCAGCTGGCGCAAAAAACGACGACGGCGCGCGTACTCGATCACGATGCCGAGCATACCAAAGATAAAGGACACACCAACCGCCACGACCACGATGGAAACGGGAGCACCGGCGACCGTCAGAACAAAGCAGCTCAGCAGCACGCCGCACGCCCACACGGCGGCGGGAAGCAGCGCATCTTTAAAGAACTTGCCAAACGACATAGCCGGCCCCTAGACCGAATAGCCTTGGCCGCGGTGCGTGGTCAAATACCCCTTGATGCCGATTTTTTCGAGCGTGGTGCGCAGGCGGTTGATGTTGACGGTGAGCGTATTGTCGTCCACGAAGGCGTCGGAGTCCCACAGGTCCTGCATGATGGCCGAGCGCGAAACGATCTTGCCCGCGCGGCTCAGAAGCAGCGAAAGGATACGCAGCTCGTTTTTGGTGAGCTCGGTGCTAGTGCCGGTTTGCGTGTTGGTGACCATTGAGCGGGCGAGGTCGAGCTCCAGCCCCTTGTGGACGAGTGTGCTGCGCTCGCCCGCCGCCGCGGTGCGACGCAGCAGTGCGTTGATGCGCGCCACGAGCACGCGCGCGCTATAGGGCTTGGGAACAAAGTCATCCGCGCCGAGTGTCATGGCCATGACCTCGTCGATCTCGGTCGTGCGCGACGTGAGAACGATGATGGGGACCTCGGATTCGCGGCGAACCTCGTGGCAGATGTGCTGGCCGTCTTTGACAGGGAGCGTGAGGTCGAGCAGCACCAGGTCGGGCGCGGCCGCGAGAATATCGCGCGAGACGTGCTCGAACGATTCGCAGGCCTCGACTTCAAAACCAGCACGAGCAAGGATGTCGGCAAGCTCACGACGAATGGGCTCGTCGTCCTCAACGACATAAATCAGCGCCATGTGTCCTCCCATTTCGCGTAACTTGCACCTTCCACACCATTATGCCCACGGCGCCGCAGCGATGCGACCCCGTGGGCACCTAATATGACAAAAGTGTTCGGTAGCCTTGAGAGAAAATAGGGGTCGACCGGTCCTAAACCGATCGACCCCATCACTTCGACCTCGAGCCTCTACTCGAGCGTACGCATGTACGCAGAGATGGCATCCAGGCCCTTCTGCAGGTCGTCGGTGTTATCGGAGTATGCATAGCCGATACGCATGCTCTTGGGCTCCTCGAAGCAATCGCCCGGGGTGACGAGCGCGCCGGACTTCTTAATCATGTCGATGCAGAACGTCCTGGAGTCGATGTCGTAGTCGTAATACACGAGCGCGGTAGTACCCGCCTCGGGCTTGACGAACGACAGGTGCGGCTCGCTCTCAACCCACTTCTCCAGAACAGCAAGGTTCTGACGGACGATGCGACGGCTGCGCTCAAGGATCACGGAAGCGTTGCCCAGAATCAGCTCCGCCACCGTCTCGCTGAATATGCCGGCGGAAATCAGGTTGTAGTCGCGATGCGAGAGCAGCGCACGACGAAGTTCCGGGCTCTTGGTGACCGCCCAGCCCAGACGCAGGCCGGCGAACGACCAGACCTTGGACATGGATGCGGTGACAACGGCCTTGTCGTACAGGTCGATCACGGACTCGCAGTACTCATCCGTCTGAGTAAGCAGACGGTAGACCTCGTCGCAGAGCAGCCACGCGTCGTGTTTGCGCGCGACCTCGACAATCGCCTTGAGTGTATCGGTGTCGAGCAGGGCGCCCGTGGGGTTGTCCGGGTTGTTGATGCAGATGAGCTTGGTATCGTCGGTCACCAGGGCATCGAGCGCGTCGACGTCGACGTGATAGCCGTTCTTGCGATCGAGCTGAAGGATATCGACCTTCGCGCCGCACATCTCGGGAATCGAGTAAAGCTGCTGGTAGGTGGGCTTGACGGAGACTACGTGATCGCCCGGTTCGACGAGCGTGGAAATTACCAGGGAGTTGGCACCGGTCGCGCCGTGCGTGGGCACGATATGCCCGGGCTCGACCGTCTTATAGAGACGCGCGACCCCTTCGAGGAAGCCGGGCTGCCCCTCGATGTCTCCGTAGGTGAATCGGCGCGAGCACAGGCTATCGAGCCACGCCTTCTTGTCGGTGTTCGTAAGCTCGAACAGCTGGTCGAGCGTGAGGGAGTAGACGCACGTCTCCGCAACGTTGTGGGTGCACTTGGTCTCCCAGTCGTTCATCCACTGCTCGACGGCGAAATCCTTGATCTGCATTGTCGTTTCCTTTCCTTGACTTTCTTACAGTTCCACCACGATGCCCAGCCCCGCCTCGACGGCGCGGTCATAGGCGATTTTCGATGCCGAAAGGTCCTGAACGGCGATGCCCGACGTATCGAACACCGTCACCTGTTCGTCATCCGAACGCCCCGTAGCCGTGCCGGCGATGACTTCGCCGAGCTCCGCTTTGATGTCCTCGGGCGTGATGGCACCCTCGGCAACCGGAATCTCCAGCTCACCGGATGCGACCGATTGTTCGCGATCGTCGACGTAAACAGCGGCACGGGCGACAAGTGCCGAGGCGAGCTCCTGCTTGCCGGGCATGTCGGCACCGACGCAGGAGATATGCGTACCGGGGCGCACCCATGCATCGGGGATGATGGGCTTGGTCGCCGGCGTGATCGTCACGATGATGTCGGCCTCTGCCGCGGCACCTTGGCCGTCGGCCGTCGCCTCGATGGAATAGGTGGATGCCTCGCGAGCATGCTCGCAGGCGTCCAAGATATGGGCGACCTCGTCTCGCATGCGCTCGACGCGGGCCTCGGGCGCGGCGTCGGAAACCGGCTCCCACACCTTGACCTCGCTCACTTTGGGACAGGCGGCGAGCACGCCCGCCACCATATAGGTGCTCATATGGCCGGCACCCGCAACAAGCAGCTTGGACGCATCCGCCCGAGCCAGCCACTTGGCACCGAGCGCAGCGGCGGCACCGGTGCGAAGCCCAGTGACGGCGGAGGCATTGAGCAGCGCCAGCGGCTCGCCCGTCGCGTTGTCGCACAGTAGCGTGGTGCCAAAGATCTCGGGCAGCCCCTTTTTGGGATTCCGAGAGAACCAGGCAGTGAGCTTGAGGCCGAAGAGGCCGCTTCCCGCCAACTCGCCCGAGCGGATATCCATATCGGCCACGCCGGGTTCGAACTGCTCATATACCATCGGCCACGCAACACCCTTGCCCGTCGCCTTCTGGCGATATGCCTCCTCCACGGCAGCGATTGCATCCTCGATTGTCAACACCTTGGAAACTTCTTCGGCCGAAAGCACCACCATCTGCCCCATCATCGCTCCTTTCAGCGAAAGCTTTACGTTGCTTCACTGTACGGTTTAGTAACGATGCCGCCAAGGATCATTTCTTGTTGTAATCTACAGCGATTCTCGATCTGACTTTTCGTTATATCAGCATGTATTTGAACTATTTCTTGCATCAAAGGCATACGAATGTGCGATTATCCTATTTATACCTGTACTTATTGTAGTGATTTACAAGGTGATGTTGATGCTATACACCATCTCGGACTTCTCACGGGAATATGAGGGGTCGGTCCGTCTAATCGCCGGCAGCGATGGCGTCTCGCGCGCCGTCTCTGGCGTCGGGATTCTCGATTATGAACTCATGCCCGGCCTCAAGAACAAGTACCAGCGCGTCAACTTCAGCCCAGACGAGATCGTCCTCAGCACCTTCCTCTATGCGAAGGACGACCCATACCTCATCACTGAAGCCGTGAAATACCTCGTCGCCAAGGGAACGAGCGGTCTTATCATCAAAAATGTCCTGCACATTCCGATTCCCGACCAAGCCATCCGCTACGCCAACGCGCGGCACTACCCGGTCTTTCTCACGACCGACGACTCACTGTTCTTTGACGGCGTCATCTATGAGGTCAAACGGCATATCGAGCAGCTCGCGTCCATCGACTTCGCGCAGCGCGAGATCGATGCCCTAAGGACAGACGTATCGCCCGAGTCCATCTGCCGACGCATCCGAGGTCTCAACCCGTCATTTCTGGACGAAGCGGTTGCCCTGTTCGCATCGTTTGCAGAGCCCCTCGACCCGCGTACGTTTTTGCAAATCGAACGTCTCTGTGCAAAATCGACCCTCGCCGGATGCCACAACATGTTGGCACCCTATGACGGAGGTCTGTTATTCGTAGCGACAAGTGACTCGGAGCAGACGCTCGATGTGGAGCGGATCGTGCAGGCGCTCACGGAGCTCATCGAGGCTAGCGGTATCGATGGCGGAGCGGAAGGGCTCGGCATCAGCGATATTCTATTTGGAGACGAGGCGGTGGCGCAGGCGATCTCGCAGGCGATTTACGCACAGCGCCTATCTTGTCAACGAGCCGAGGGTCCCGTGCGCTATACGCAGCTCGGCATCCTGAGAACCGTGATGCCTTTTGCGGAAACCCCGGAGATGCGATCGTTCTCGGAGGCGATTCTCTCGCCGATACGCGAGCACGACAGTGAACATGGCAGCGAGTTGGAATCCACGCTCGCCGCATTCATCGAGAACGACCGACGCATCGAGCGAACCGCCAAGCAAACTGGCCAGCACCCGAACACGATTCGATATCGCCTCGATAAGGTGACAGCTCTCACCGGACTGAGCTACAAATGCGCCCCGGAGATGGAGCAGCTGTCGCTCGCCTACGCCATCGAACGTGCTCGCTCGCTTCAGTAAGCCCACCCCGCCTTGAGGTTAGGAGCGGCGGGCACGGAGCTTTTCGTAGCCGTCGGCGAAGAAGGTGACCGTCGCGGCGTCGGCCTCGGCGGCGTCCGTCTCGGTTGCGGGGACCACGCCGTGCTCGTCGCTCACCAGGAACAGCGCGCCCTTAAGCTGAGCGGGAATATCTACGCGCGTGACCGGGATGCCCTTGGTCTGGGCCAGCTGCTCAATGAGCGTCGCCGTGCCGCACAGGCACTCGTCCGCCGGCGCCACAAAGGCAAGCTCGCCGTTGTTGACGGCGGCGAGCAGCTCGGGCGCCACGCCGGTCTCGTCGGCCTCGGAGCGGGCCTCGGCGGAGCGGGCACGCAGCGCCTTGGCCGACGTATCGGCGAGCGGCTCGTACTCCCCCACCGTCATGGCGGCGTTGCCGTTGATGTCGATCACCAGCATGAGCACGCCGTCGCGCGCGGTGTAATCGCCCTCGGCAAGCGACCACTCAACGTGCTGCTTAGCCCAGCTGAGCATGTTATGGGTAAGCGGCTCACCCTGTACCAGACGCTCGGACAGTGCGCGAATGTGGCGGTTGAGCATGGGTACCTTTTTGTTGGACATGCGCCAACGGCAGACAAGCGCGGGCTTGTCGAGCGTAAACTTCTCGACCGCCTCCTGATTGGCGCAAAAGTCCTCGTACGCACGCTGATCCTCGGCATTGCCAAACAGCTCGGCATCATCAATCTGGGGCATGGTCATACCTTTCGTGTTAGTCATTCCGTCCTCTTATACCAAAAAGACGGCCCTCCAAACGGAGCAGCCGTCTTTTGCGGAGATTATTTTAGAATCGAGGCCAGTCCAAGGGACGAGATAACATCCCATCCTCCCCAGTCAACCTAACAGATCGGCGAGGGTTGCCCAGGTGCCGCAGATTGCCGTGAAAGAGGAGCGACGCGTACTTGGGTACGCGAGCGACGAATGAACGGCAAGGTGCGGTGGCTGGGCAAGCCGCAGCGCCGCTTCCCTACTTAGTGGCGGAAGTGGCGAGCGCCTGTAAAGACCATAGCAATATTGTGCTCGTTGCAGGCCTGGATGCTCTCATCGTCGCGCTTGGAGCCGCCGGGCTGGATGATGCAGGTCACGCCGTGCGCGGCAAGCACGTCGACGTTGTCGCGGAACGGGAAGAACGCGTCGCTTGCGCAGGCAAAGCCGCCCTTCTCCACGCCCTCGCGCTCGCAGAAGTCCTCGGCACGCTCGCAGGCAAGCAGCGCAGAGTCAACGCGGTTGGGCTGACCCGGGCCCATGCCAATGCCGGCCTTACCCTTGGAGACCAGGATGGCGTTGGACTTGACGCCCTTGCAGACCTTCCAGGCAAACTCGAGCTCGGCCATCTCGGCGTCGGTGGGCTTGCGGTCGGTGGGGAACGTAAAGGTCGCGGGATCCTCGGTCACGTGGTCGACTTCCTGCACCAGCATGCCGCCGTCGACGGAGCGCAGCTCCACCTGGGCGCCGTGGTCCACGCCGCCGGTCGCCAGCACGCGCAGGTTGGGGCGCTTGGCCATGCGCTCGAGCGCCTCGGCAGTGTAGCTCGGGGCGATGATGACCTCGACGAACTGCTTGTTCTGATCGGCAAAGTGCTCAACAAGCTCATAGGGAACCTCGCGGTTGCAGGCGATGATGCCGCCAAAGGCGCTCTTGGGATCGCAGGCGAAGGCGCGGTCATAGGCGGCCGTGATGTCCTCGGCAACGGCGGAACCGCAGGGGTTCTGGTGCTTGAGGACCACGCAGGCCGGCTCGTCGAACTCGCGAACCAGGTTCCAGGCGGCGTCGGCATCCAGATAGTTGTTGTAGCTGAGCGGCTTGCCCTGGATCTGCTCGGAGCCAACGAGCGGGAACTGCGAGCTCGCGGTGTTCTCGCAGCCCTCGGCAAAGCGATAGACCGTGGCCTTCTGCTGCGGGTTCTCGCCATAGCGCAGGTCGTCGACCTTCTCCAGCGAGATCTCGAGCTTGGCAGAAGTGTCCGCCACGTCGCTTGCCTGGGCGGCAAGCCAACGAGAGATAGCCGTGTCGTAGGCGGCGGTGGTCTGGTAGACCTTCACCTGCAGGCGACGACGGGTGGAAAGCGTGGTGCAGCCACCGGTCTCGTGCATCTCGGCCAGGACGGCATCATAGTCGGCCGGGTCGGAGATAACGGTAACGCTCGCGGCGTTCTTGGCGGCAGAACGCAGCATGGAGGGGCCACCGATATCGATGTGCTCGATGGCATCCGCGAAGGTGACCTCGGGGTTAGCGACGGTCTTCTCGAACTCGTACAGGTTGACGACGACCAGGTCGATCAGCTTAATACCGTGCTGAGCGGCCTCCTGCATGTGCTGCTCGGAATCGCGGCGGGCCAGCAGCGCGCCGTGAACCTTGGGGTGCAGGGTCTTAACGCGGCCGTCCATCATCTCGGGATAGCCCGTGAACTCCTCGATGGGGGTTACGGGAACGCCCGCGTCCTCGATGGCACGAGCCGTGCCGCCCGTAGAGATGATCTCGACGCCAAAGTCGTCAACCAGCGTCCGTGCGAAATCGACGACGCCCGTCTTATCGGTAACCGAGATCAACGCGCGTGCGATCTTCACATCAGATCCCATGCAGTCCTCCTGTCTGGTACGCCGCCGTGCTCTGTGAGTCGGTGATACGTCGATCTGCAGCGCTCGCGCAGCGGCATTGAAAATACTGATTTAATGTAGCGCATCGAGCGCATCAATGCACCCCGCAACGGGCGCATGTGCATAAAAAGTTTGCGAGCGGAGGAGATGGGCACGGCACCGGGCACGGTGAGTTCATGGAACACAGGGGCACCATAATTAGATGCCAATAGCGTGGTAGAACTGTGCTCGATATGCATCCGCAAAAGAAAGAGGCACCATGGTCTCGCGGGTTCTCTACCGACCGTTTGATACCGAAGACTTCGACGCCATCGCGCTGATTCTGCAGCAGCTTTGGCATAACAATTCGGATAACGATGAGTACAACCGCCTTGAGGCCGCGTGCGACCTCGCCTATTGCCTTTCGTCGTCGACGTTTTCGCAGGTTGCCGTAATCGACGGCCAGGCGCGTGGCATTTCGCTCGCGCGTGCGGGACAGAGCTCCGGCGCCACCGTTAAGGAACATTGGATGGATACCGAACGCGCACTGCTATCGCAAATGCGCGAGCTGGAGCCCGATGCCTGCGCCGAGTATCTCTCGTTTGTGCGCGCAACCATCCGAACCAACAACCGCCTGCTCGAAAGCAGCCCGTTGCCACACAACAACGAGGTCACGCTGCTTGCCGTGAATCGCGATGTCCATGGCCTGGGCGTAGGCTCGGTTCTGCTCGACGCCGCGGTCTCGCACCTGTCCTCGCGCGGAGCGACGAGGGCGCACCTGTACACCGACTCCAACTGCTCGTGGAAGTTCTACGAGCTGCACGGCTTTAAGCGCACGGCCACGCACCGTGCCAACCGCGAAGAGCGCCGCCACGACATGCCGCGCGAAAGCTTCCTCTACGAACTCGACCTAACAGCCTAAACCTGTCACTTAGGGACGCTCCTAAACTGCCAGCATAAAAGGAACGTCCCTAAGTGCCGTCCGTGGAGCAAACAACCCACTCGAAAGCTCGCAGGAAAAGCGCATCCCAGAATTCGCCAAAATAGCGGGATGTGGTTTCCGGAAGAGCGCCTTTTGAGAAACTGTATCCCGGTTTGAATGCATATTCCGGGATGCAGTTTCCGAATGGCACGTCTGGCGGAAACTGTGACCCAGAATCGCGGCCCAAAATGGGACAGGTTTTCCAGATAGGTCCCCTCGCGGAAAGTCCATCCCGGAATCGAGGCCCAGAGTGGGATACGCTTTCCGAAATCATCCTATCGGGAAAGTCCATCCCACTCTGGGCCTAAATAGCAGGATGCGGTTTCCGCGAAAGCTCGCCTTGGGAAAGCTTGCATCGCTTCTGAGCGTAAAAATGGGATGGATCTTCCGGCAAAAGCCGCCGGGGAAGACCCATCCCATGATTTGCGCTCGCTAGAACGTTCCGCCGCCGCCTCCGCCGACGCCACCGCCGCCGCCGCCCGAGAAGCCGCCGCCACCGCCGCCGCTCGAGCTATCGGAACTCGAAGCCAGCTCACGGATGCTCTCGTGATACACATCGTTAAACGAATCGAGCGGCGACTCGTTGCCGTAATGATGGTAGTACCACCAGTAGCAGGGGTAATTGTCGTAGAAGCCGTCGGCCTCGCGCACCTCGGGAGGAACAGCCTCGGCAAGCTGACGCAGCACTTCCTTGGAAACACCCAGCGCCGCACCCATCACCAGAAGTTTATTCCACAGGACCAGATCGCCCGGAACGGCTTCCTTTAGGCGCGTGAAATCCTCAAGCCAATGCTTGAGCGCCTTGCAGCGAGCCGCCACCTCGGCGCCCTCCGGCGTAAAGCGGCGGAACGTAAGGCCCACGCCAATACCCACCAGCACAATCGGCACCGAGATAACCGCAGCGATAATGTTCGCCTGTGCTCCGTCGGTAAAGATGATGGATCCCATGGGAACAAAGGCGATCAGAATACCAAGAACCAGGCAAAACACCATTGCGACAATGCCGTCCGAGGCAACGTACTCGCTATCGGCCAGCTTGCCCTTAACGGTGTTCTGATAGTCCTCGAGCTTGTCGCCCACGGGCGTAGCGTGCTGCTTGACGTAGTGCTGCAGCTCGTCAAACGTACGCGAGCGATCGCCGTTCTCGTCGGGCTTAGCACCGGCAAAGAAGACCTTGAGCACCATGTGGTCAATGCCCTTGGCCGACTTCCAGCCCGCATCACTCACCGTCACGCGATACGTCTGCTCTTCTTTTTCGCGCCCCAACAGACCCTTCTTGGCCTTGGTCACGGTCGCCTGCTCCAGCTTGATCACACGGTCGTCGGTGAGCTTCATGAGCGTGGCGATATATGCCTGATCGGGCACCTCGTTCCAGCTCATGAGGGCCGAAAGCACGGCGGGATGGTCGGCCGAAGGCACATCGCGGAAATATTCGTCCTGGAAAAGCGGCTTGGGCTTGCGCTTACGCAGCTTGAGCACAACGATTGTGCCGGTAAAGGCCACCGCCGCGACAACGCTAACCACGGCAAGCGCATTGGCAATCATGCGAGCGTGAGCGCGGCGGGCGTTAGCTTCGTCGGCCCATGCCTTCTCTTCGCTCAGGATCGTTGACATGCGCTCTTCGCCCGAAGCGGCAAGCTGCGGTACCCAGTCGCTGGGGAAGGCGATGCGTGCCTCGGCGAATTCGCCCTGATGCACGCAGGGAATGGTATAGGTGACCATGGGTTCATCCGCATCGAGCGATACGTCGCCCGTCAGCGGGCCGTGACCCCATGCGCGGAAGTTATCGCCCTTGACGGCCGCCGTCCCGGCGGCGGCATTTGCGAAGTACACTTCCATCTCGACATCATCGGAATCCGCAGACCAGCCGTCGCCCACAAACTTCCAGTAGAGCTCGGCGGTATCGGACCAGTTCATAACCGCACCGGTCATGGTGTAGCTCACGTAAAAGATCGCGCTGTCGCCGCTCTCGTGAGGGCTGAATACCTTGATTCTCACGCCGTCGTCGGACTGTTCCACCGTGTAAACGCCGTCGTCGCCTTTGTTTGCGCTGTCGACCTTGTTAAACGCGGTGTCGTCTTCCTCAACGCTCAGCACATCGACGGTCGCCGTGCCGCCCTGCTGGTTGGTGCCCGTATTGATCTCCCAAAACACGCCGTTGATGTCGTCATCGAAATCGAACTGGCGCCCCTCGACAACGGTCAGCGATCCATCGGCCTCGACCGTGGCGCCGATATAAGTTTGGGTCATGGAGTAGCCGTCGGCGTGCGCGGCGGCGGGAAGCAGCAGCAACGCAAACGCGACAAACGCGCAGACGGAAACGAATCGCGCAAACAAGCGGCGCTGCCGGCAGGCATTGGCAACGGGGGCGTTCATAGGCACATCCTTTGTCTGTAAAATCAACATCGCCATTGTCCCACGTTTGCGGGCGCACATGACGAATATCTGGGCCAACGGAACGTCAAATGGGACAAAAGTCCCACCCGCAACCGGCACCTAGAAAATGATCTGTTGGGGACGGAGGAAAACGGATCATTGGGTTGAACCGACGGACTGCAACAAATTTGTCGTTTGGGATGCTCTTTGGCCGAGTCCCGCGCCAACGATAGATACCACTTCACAGCTCCGCCACAGGTGTAGCGGCTTTGTGTGGGCGCGGTGCGCGCTGATTGAGCCACCAGTCGAGGGGCATAAAGCAGTTGAGCGAAAACGGTTTGCCCCTTTGCCGTTCGCTCGAGGATCATGTCCCCCTTTTCCGCGGAAACCCCGGCAGTTGCGAAGAGCTGCCGGGGTTTCTGTCGTCTAAGGTGCCGAGTTGATGAACAGGAATCAAAGCGTCGAGTCTGCGGGCTGCCATACGCAATGCGGGACCTCGACAACTTGCGAGCCACGGAAACGCCTTCCCTACCGTGCCCCGCGCTATACTCGTCCGCATGGATATCAAAACACGCAACATAGCAACGCCCGCCGCGGATGCGCCAACGACGCAGCCCGCCTCCGCTCCCGCACCTGTCGTGGGCCGCTTTGCTCCGTCGCCCTCGGGCCGCATGCACCTGGGCAACGTGTTCAGCTGCCTGTGCTCGTGGCTTTCGGCCCGCAGCCAGGGCGGCAGCATCGTGCTGCGCATCGAGGACCTGGACGATCGCTGCAAGCGCCCGGAACTTGCCGCTCAACTGATTGACGACCTGGCCTGGCTGGGACTCGAGTGGGACGAAGGTCCCTACTACCAGCACGATCGCCTCGACCTGTACGAGAGCGCCTTGCGCCAGCTGCAAGACGCCGGCCTCACCTACCCCTGCTTTTGCACGCGCGCCGAGCTCCACGCCGCGAGCGCGCCGCACGCCAGCGACGGCACGCCCATCTACCGCGGCGCCTGCCGAGGCCTTTCGGCCGAAGAGGTCGCCCGCCACAGTGCCCTGCGCGCCCCGGCCACGCGCCTGCGCGTGCCCGACATCGACGACCTCGCGGGTGACGTGATTGAATTCGTGGACCGCACGTACGGGGCCCAATGCGAGGCGCTCGCCACCGAGTGCGGCGATTTTTTGGTGCGCCGCAGCGACGGCGTGTTTGCCTACCAGCTAGCTGTAGTGGTCGACGACGCCGCCATGGGCGTTACCGAGGTCGTGCGCGGATGCGACCTGCTGGGCTCCACGCCCCGCCAAATCTACCTGCAGCATCTGCTGGGACTTCCCACGCCGCACTACGCGCACATTCCGCTGCTCATGTCGCCGGACGGCCGCCGCCTTTCCAAGCGCGATCGTGATCTGGACTTGGGCGAGCTCCGCGCCCGCTTTGGCACGCCCGAGGCGCTGCTGGGATGGCTCGCCGGGCAAACAGGCATCGCGCTGGACACCACGCCGCGCTCCGCCGAGCAGCTGGTCGAGCACTTTAGCTGGGACGTCATCCGCGCACACCGGGAAAACATCACTGTAACGGTCGAGTAGCCGCTCACTCCACCCCTACGCAACATCCCAGGGCTGGAGTTCGTCGCCCAGGCGAACGATGCAGTCGTAGAGCACGGTATGACGCTCGGCCGGGTTGGCATCCCGATGAAAATGCCCGTAATACCAGCGCTTGTAATCCAAGCGGTCTTCCAGCTCATCGAAAAATGCCGTAAGCCGATCAACGGCGGGGTAATTCCAGCCGGGCGCCGGATAGAGCGTGGGCGAAAGCACGCGCGTCGAGCAGGTGTGAGTGACCGCGTAGTCGACCTTCCAACCCACGCTGTCGAGCTTTGCCCGCGCCTCCTCAAAGTTGCGCTCGTCCGGCAGCTCCTGCGGCCACCAGCTGGAATAGGGAATGCGGTATTCCTTATCCACGCTCGTAGCGCCGCCCATGGTAAAAATCGTTGAGCCGTCGAGCTCAAAAACCTCACCGCGCGTCAGGCGCCGTATGGGAGAGGTATCCGACAGGCGCTGCGTCAGCCCACCGTGCCACAACTCCATGGGACGCTCTGCCCAGCGATCGAAACGCTCGTGATTGCCGTCGACGAACAGCACGGTATAGGGGCGCGATTCCAGCCAAGCGATGTCGGCACATTCCTCGGCAGAGAAATCCCAGGGAAAGCCAAAGTCGCCCGCGACGATCAGATAGTCGTCACTCGTCAAGCTATCCCCAAGCTCCCAGTCGCGAAGCTTTTGCATGTCAAGACCGCCGTGAATATCGCCCGTCACATAGACCGTCATCGGATCACCACTTCCCTCTTATGGGTTTCGAGATCGTGCTCGATCTGCTCGTCGCCCGTAGCGTTGACCCACCACGGCCATTTAACGCAACGCACCGGCTCGTCTGCCTGCGCAAACCACAACTTGAGCTCATCCAGACTTACCGGGGCATAGCTGTTAGCATCCACGCCCACGTCATAGCGCAGCAGCCCCTGTCTGAGGTTGAACTTGTTGTACGCGCCGCCGCAACTGTGGATATGCCCGTGCAAATGCCAGCTGCCGTGCGACATGCCCTGCCAGTCGGTCATGGGATAGTGGCTCAGTACGATTTTTTGGCGGTCGATCTTGAGCACGCAAATGGGCGGCTCGACGATAAAAGCATCCGCCACCGCAGGCTGCGTCCAGTCTTTGTCGTGATTGCCGGGCAGCAGATGGACACGCTTGCAGACAATGCTTTTGCGCAGCTCGTAGGCGTCTTGGACCGTCATCTTAAAGCTAAAGTCGCCCAAGATGTAGAGCTCGTCATCCGCAGCAACCTTGCTGTTAATGTTGGCGACCATGGCGTCGTTCATCTGCGCAACAGTCGACCAAGGTCTATCGCTAAGCCGTAGCATGTTCTCGTGTCCAAAATGAGTATCGCTGGTAAACCAGATCACAGGGACCTCCTATTGCTGCGGGGTATCCATCCCTTAGGGCTTACCCTTCGTTCTTCCATCCAAACGGATCAAGCACCCAAAAAATCAGATCGAGCACGCCGCCGGTCATCATGGCACCGGCAAGGGCCATGCAAACGTGCAGAGGGCTGGCACTTCGGAGCACATCGAACGGCCCCAGAACAGCCAGCAGCGCGACCGCTGCGCCGGCCGCGCACAGCGCGAGGCACGGCCCCGCGTCCTTGACGCACTTCTTTGCGAGATGCTTGGTGTTGTCACTCATCAATATCGAGCTCCTTAGAGGGTCGCTGTTCAGATGCATGCCGCCGCGGCAGAGCAGAGCGGTAGGGTAAGTGTCACATGCCGTGCGGACACGTGTGCAAGCTCATACCAAACTACCAATCCCAATCGTCATACATCTAAAACACGAACGATCGATCTGTTATCCTGACGCCAACATAGTCTTTCGAAAGGTTTGGCCGGGATGACTACGCAGCAGCAGATTGATATTGAATTCGACTCGCTTGCACGCGAGAACGATTCACCCAAGCTCATCGCCAACTCGAAGGCGACAGGCGGAACACTACTATCCGTTATCAAGGAGCAGCTCTCAACCTGCAGCTCTTTTGACTTTTGCGTAGCGTTTGTTGCAGACGGCGGCCTTCAAATCCTGGTCGAGGCGTTCCAGGAGCTCAAGCAGCGTGGCATTAAGGGCAGACTGCTCACGTCCACCTATCTCAACTTCAACTCACCCGATGCGTTTCGAAAGCTCCTGGAATACGACAACATAGAAGTTCGCGTATTCCAGGGTAATTTGCATGCCAAGGGATACATTTTTGATAAGGGCGAAACCAGCACGGTCATCGTCGGCAGCTCCAACATGACGCAGACCGCCCTCACCTGTAATAAAGAATGGAACGTGCTGTACCAGACTGTCGAGAACAGCCGCCTGCTCGGAGAGCTTAGAGGCGAGTTTGATTCGCTGTGGAACGACACCTCAACCGTTTTGCTTTCCCAAGACTGGATTGAGAACTATGCCGCATATCGATCGGCACGTCCGTCAAAGCCCAAATCGAAACCGACGTTCCAGGCAACTGTTAGCCCAACCACGAATGACCTCGAAGAAATCAAGCCCAATAAAATGCAGCAGCGCGCCCTTGAGGCGCTCGATGTAATCCATCGCAAGGGCGAGACCCGCGCCCTGCTGGTCTCGGCAACCGGCACCGGCAAGACCTTCCTTTCGGCGTTCGATGTACTCGCGTTTAAACCCCGGCGCGTCCTCTTTCTTGCGCACCGCCGGCGCATTATCGACGCCTCCCGCGCAAGCTACGAACGGCTCTTGGGTAGTACCTATACGTTCGACACCTATCAAACTGGCAAAAATATAAGCAATGCTACCTGCGTGTTTGCCATGTGTTCTTCGGTCGCCAAACATTTGAGCGATTTCTGTCCCGATGAGTTCGACTACATCGTCATCGACGAGGCCCACCGCACGGGATCCCAGGGTTACCAATCCATCATGTCGCACTTTACGCCTCGGTTTTATCTGGGCATGACCGCTACACCCAATCGCACCGACGGCTATGACGTCTTTGCCCTTTTCAATCACGTCATCGCGTTCCAGATCACGCTGCAGGACGCTTTGGCCGAGGAAATGCTTGCCCCCTTCCATTATTTTGGCATTCACGATCTGGAGATTGACGACGAAACGGTCGAAGATACCGCCTTGTTCGGACGCTTAACATCCGACGAGCGCGTGCGTCACATCACCGAGAAGATTGAGGAATATAGCGTCACCAAAAGCAACCGCAGAGGCTTAATCTTCTGCAATCGAAACGCCGAGGCAAAAGAACTGTCACGCAAGTTCAACGCTCTCGGATATCGAACAACTGCGATTAGCGGTCAAGATTCCGATGAGGTCCGCGATGTCGCAATCAGCCGACTTGAAGCCGGCGAGCTCGAGTACATTTTCTCGGTTGATATCATGAACGAAGGCGTCGACATCCCCTCGCTCAATCAGATCATCATGCTTCGACGCACCGACTCCGCAATCATCTTTATTCAGCAGCTCGGCCGTGGCCTGCGCTTGGACAGCGGCAAGGAATACGCACTGGTACTCGACTTTATTGGCAATTACCAGAGCAACTTCTTGGTGCCCATCGCGCTTTCGGGCGACAAGACGTACAACAAAGATCGCCTGCGTCGTCTCGTCCAAGAGGGCGATTCGGTGATACCCGGATGCTCGACCGTGAGCTTCGATCGTATTTCCGAGGCACGCATTTACAAGGCCATCGATGGCGGCAACTTTACCTCCGCCCGCTTTTTGAAGAACGAATATCTCGACTTGCGGCAGAAGCTCGGAAAGATCCCCTCGCTGCTCGAATTTGATCGCAACGGCTCTATCGACCCGCTACTCATCTTCAAAAGCAGCAAGTCCTACCACGATTTTCTTTCCAAATATGAGCCGGACTACACGGTCCAGTTTTCCTCGGACCAGATCAAAATCCTCAGATTTATTTCTCAAAAACTTGCCGCGGGCAAGCGATTTGAAGATCTCTATTTGCTTCAAACGCTCGTCGAAGCCGGACACGAGGGCTACCGGCATATGCGCGAGGCTGCGCTTAGGAACTACCGCGCACAACTTAAGGACAGCGCTGTTAGGTCGGCAATCGCAGTCCTTAAGGGCGACTTTGCCACTCCTAAGGATTTCGTTTCCCTGCTTATTGACGATGAATGCGGACCTCGTCTGACCGAAGCGTTTGCGACCGCCCTGCGCAACGCAGAGTTCAAGCGTCAGATTCTTGAGGTGCTGGATTTTGGTATTGCGCGCAACCGACTCGACTATGCCGAGACGTACGAAAACACAAATTTCGTTCTCAACGCCAAGTACACATACGAGGAGGTTTGCCGCCTGATGAACTGGGAAAAGAACATCAACGGCCAAAATCTTGGCGGCTATTTCTACGACGAGAAGACCAATACATTCCCCGTGTTTATTAACTATGACAAGGCGCCCGACATTAGTGAGTCAATTCAGTATGAAGACCGCTTTGTTTCGCCGAGTAAGCTAGTTGCAATCTCTAAGAACAACCGCACGCTCAACTCCCCCGAGATTCAGCGCCTGAAGACATGGCCGGAAAACGGCCTGAAGACGTATTTGTTTATGCGAAAGAACAAGGACGATAAGGGTGGCAAGGAGTTCTATTTCTTAGGCGAAATGCATCCGACCGGTGAGTTCGAAGCTATTAAAACTAAGAGCGGCGACAACGCCGTTGAAATCGAATATGAGCTCAACGCACCCGTGAGGCAAGACATTTACGAGTTTATGCTCAGCGATTTGAGCGAGGCAGAGTGACAAAAAGGGGCGAGGCACCATGTGGCACCCGCCCCTTTCTTACTTAAGCCCGAGTTTCTTTTCGAGCTCCCTAACGACTTTAACGTCCGCTGGAAGCCAATCGACATCCCACAGGTTATTGGTATCGAGCCACTTCATGTCCTCATGAGCGTGCTCTTTGAACTCGCCCGAAAGAATGCTAGCCAGGTAGCACTGCATCGACAGGTGGAACGTCTCGTAATCGTGTTCGACCGTGCAAAGATAGTCGAGGTTACCGATCGTGACCTCGAGCTCTTCTTGAATCTCGCGCACGATTGCCTGCTCGCCGGTCTCGCCCAGCTCGAGCTTGCCGCCCGGAAATTCCCAGCCGTCTTTAAACTCGCCATAGCCGCGCTGGCAGCTCAGGATTTTTCCGTCCTTCTGAATAATCGCTGCTGCAACATTGATTGATTTCATAACTAGTTATCACCTCTCCAGTTGAGCCCAACCAGTATAGGCGATCGGCCGCCCGCCATGTCCCAGTCGCCTGAAAACCGCCTGCTCGACCAACCCTTGACGCCGTTTTACACCGCTACCCCATCCCCCGCTATCGAGGTCTAATACTTTTCCCACTGCCACCCAAAAACTCATCCAACATTAATCTTGGCTCAAGAATCGCTTAATCTATAACCTGCACTATAGAGTTCGACCAAGGGCGGGGCGGCACCGCGCAACGCAGGCCGCCGAACGCAACGCTCGCGCCCGGGCAAATCGCCCGGCGTCGCGCCCATCGAACGAAAGGACAGGTCATGGACGACCTCGAAAAAGTTGAAACCATCCGCGCCAAGTGCAACGTGAGCTACACCGATGCCAAGGCCGCGCTCGACGCCGCCGACGGCAACGTACTGGATGCCATCATTTGGCTCGAGTCGCAGGGCAAGACCCAGACCACGTCGGCGCACGCCGCCACCGAGTCCGTGCCGGTCGATGAGCCCTCGGCCGAGATGGTCGCCGCGCAGGCAGCCTACGAAAAGTCGAGCGAAAAGACCGACTTCTCCAAGAAGATGGACAGCGTGTGGGAGTACCTCAAAAAGCTCTTCCGCCTGAGCCTGGACACCAAGTTTATCGCCACGCGCCGCGACGCGATCATCCTCAACATCCCCATCCTGATTCCCATCGTCGCCCTGTTTGCCTGGGGCGCCACGATATGGCTGATGCTGATTGGCCTGTTCTTTGGCATGCGCTACCGCATCGATAGCGACGGCGACGTGCCCGGCAGCATCAACAACCTTATGAATCACGCCGCCGACGCCGCGGACGACATCAAACAAAATCTGAACGACGACAAGTAATCGCAGACGGGGGCACGCATGGCACGAATCCTGATCGTAGAGGACGAAGAGAAAATCGCCCGCTTTGTGACGCTCGAGCTGGAGCACGAGGGCTACCAGGTGGAGCACGCCGCCGACGGCCGCACCGCCGTGGACCTGGCACTGGAGCGCGACTACGATTTGATTCTGCTCGATGTGCTGTTGCCGCAGCTCAACGGCATGGAGGTCTTGCGGCGTGTCCGCAAGCACAAGGATGTGCCGGTGATTATGGTCACCGCGCGCGATGCCGTGATGGACAAGGTTGCCGGGCTCGATGCCGGTGCTGACGATTACCTGACCAAGCCGTTTGCGATCGAGGAGCTGTTCGCACGGATCCGCGTGGCGTTGAAGCGCGCGGAGGCCGTGCGGACGGCTTCGGGCGTTGGTGGCGCCGGCGCCGGGGCGGGTATGGCGGGCGGCGCGGGCGTCGGCGCCGCTGCGCTACCCCCGGTCAGCGACTCGACCCAGGCTTCTGCCTCGCCCTCCCCCGCCACGCTCACCGTGGGCTCGGTTGCGCTCGACCCCGACCGCCGCGAAGTCACGGTCGGCGGCTCGCCCATCGCGCTCACGGCCCGCGAGTTCGACGTCCTCGCCCTGCTTATGGCGCATGCCGAAACCGTGCTCACGCGCGAGCGCATCGCGCACGAGGCGCTGGGCTACGAATACGTGGGCGACACCAACAACGTCGACGTGCACATCGCGCACCTGCGCGCCAAGATTGAAGACGCCGGCGGTGCCCGCATCATCCAGACCGTGCGCGGGGTGGGCTATGTCTGCCGTGCGTAACGCCGAGACCAAGCGTGTCACCTCCATCGCCCGCGCCATCAACTGGAGCTATATGTGGCGCCGCCTGATGAGCTACGTCTGGCTCGATCTGCTGCTGATGGTGATTGCGGCGGCGATCCTCGTCTATGGATACAACCAGACGCTGCCCGACAGCGCGTTTACCGCAGGATGGATCCCCGGCGCCACCGTTCACGGCATGTCGCTGACGCCCGCGCGCGGCTGGGACCTGGCGACGCTCACCTATACCGTCGAGCTTGCGCGTACCACCAAGACTTTCCCCCTCGCACATGACCTCGTCACGCTATGGCCTCTTTATCTTGTCGTTGCGGTCTGGCAGGTCATCAGCGTGCTCAACATGCTCGGCGGCGCCCGCCGTGTGCGCCGCACCATGGCGCCGCTCAACGACCTGGCCTTGCGCGTGGACGAGCTCGGTCGCATGCAACTCGCCGGCGGCAAGATGGAAACACTGGAGCAGGCCATCGAGCGCGCAAGCGTCGACTCGCCGAGCGTCACCACCGGCGACGCCGACCTGGCAAGCATCGAGGTCGCACTCAACCGCCTGCTGCGCCAGATGCAAGAGGCCAAGCTGCAACAGATGCGCTTTGTCAACGATGCAAGCCACGAGCTGCGCACGCCCATCGCGGTGATTCAGGGCTACGTAAACATGCTCGACCGCTGGGGCAAAAACGATCCGGACGTGCTGGCAGAATCCATCGCGTCCCTCAAGGCCGAAAGCGAGCACATGCAGGAGCTCGTGGAACAGCTGCTGTTTTTGGCACGCGGCGATGCCGGGCGCACGGTCCTGCGGCGCGCGAATACCAACCTGGCCGCACTGGTCGGCGAGGTATGCGAGGAATCGCAGATGATCGATGCTGCGCACACGTATCGACTGGCCTTTGACGCTGCGCTTGTCAGCGACCCGCGCTGCGACGCGTCCGTCGACGTGGCGCTCGTGAAGCAGGCTCTGCGCGTGATCGTGCAAAACGCCGCCAAGTACTCAGATGCAGGAACGACCGTCACGTTTGGCATAACACCCGATGCGGGCACGGGGGCGATCGACATAAGTGTTGAGGACGAAGGCATCGGCATGAACCAAGAATCCGCAGCTCACGCGTTCGAGCGGTTCTACCGCGCCGACAACGCGCGCGATGCCGGCGCGCAGGGCTCGGGTCTGGGGCTCGCCATTGCCAAGTGGATCGTCGATAGCCATGGCGGTGTCATCGGCGTGACCTCAGTCGAGGGCGTCGGCAGCCGCTTTACGATTCGCCTACCGCGGTAGGGATGCCCCTCGGCATAAATAAAGGGATAAGGCCATGCGGCCCTATCCCTTTTTGCTAGCTATAGCAGTTTGTGCGCTACTCGCGGCACAGGTGCACGGCGAAGCCGGCGAACTCGCGCTTAAAGTACACGAGTTTGGTGCCGCCATCGGGCAGCAGCACGCGCGACTCCTCGTTGATCTCGAGCCCGCGCTCGGCAAACCACTTCTCGGCCGCATCGATGTCGTTGACGGCGAAGCCGATGTGGCCCTTGGCGCCACGACCGTTCTGCTTCATGATCTCGACCAGCGAATCGTTAAAGTACGAAACGGGGGTCTCGATGACGGGCAGGCCCATCATCGTCGAGAACAGCTCCGCGATCTCCAGGGCGTCTGCCGGATCGGCAGCGTTAATGCCCACATGGGCAACGCGCATGCCAAAGAGCTCGACCGGATTGGCGTTCTGCTCATTCATACAGGCAGCGCCTACTGAGCCATGACGTCGAGGACGGCCTTCTCGGCAGCAACGCGGTTCATGCCGGTCATGAAGGGCACGCCGCTCACGTACGGGCAGGTGAGGCCCTCGGGGGCAACGGTGGTGGCGATCAGCAGGTCGGCGCCCTCGTCGCAAGCGTCCTTGGCCTCGGAGATGGCGCACTGCACGATCTCGTACTTGTCGGCGTAACCGTTGGCGTCGAGCAGGGTGGCGACCTTCTGGGCAACGAGCGTGGAAGTGGCAGCGCCAGCACCGCAAGCCAAAACGATCTTCTTCATAGGTAATGTCTCCCTTCATGGTTTACTTTAGGTAAGTGTACCGCAGCGAGCGATGGCGCTCAGCCTCGATGCGCTTTTATGCCAGTTTGCTTACGCGCTGCGTATAATACATCTAGTACGTGTTGTCATACCGCTCGCTTTACGAGCGACTAAGGACCCTAATATGCCCGATTCCCGCACACTCTGGACCGCCGTCGTTATCATCTGCATCGCCGTGTCGGTGTTCTTTAGCGTCAAAAAACGCACCACGTTTAAACGCCTGCAGCAGCTTATGGCCGCTAAGCAGTGGGACGAGTTCGATCGCTTGCTCGACAGCAAGCTCACCAGCATGCTGTACCCGCGCTACAACCGCGACTACCTGCGCCTGAACTCCTATCTGCTGCGCGAGGACCACAAGCGCGCCGACGAGATGTTCGACCTGCTGCTGGGACTCAACCTCCCCAAGATGCAGCGCGTCGACCTGGTCATTAAGGCCTTTAACTACTACGTTGGCCAGGAGGACCGCAAAAAAGCCAAGGAGCTGCTGCACGAGATCAAGGGCTTTGAGGGCGGTCAGGCCGAGGCAGTCGCACACGAATGCCAGCTGATGTACGACACGATGATCCTCAAACGCCACAACGACATTCCCGAGCTCGAGCGCATGCTCGAGGATGTCGGCGACGACCCGGTCAAGCGCTGCCGCCTGGAGTATCTGCTGGCTCTGCAATACCAGAACAAGGGCGACGAGACCAAGTTTGCCGAGTACTTGGAAAAGTCGGGCCGGCACTCGATGGCCGTCAACGCGTAACGAACGGCTTGTGCTAGACTTCTAGTCTCACGGGGGCGTGGCGGAATTGGCATACGCAGGAGACTTAAAATCTCTCGCCGCAAGGATTGTGGGTTCGAGTCCCACCGCCCCTACCATTTAGCTTTTACGAGCTCGTGTCCACTGGGGATGCGGGCTCGTTTCTATTACACGCCGGTGGGGCTCGAACCCGCGAGGGGGCGAGCGTCAAGCGGACGCGCAGCGTCCGCAGCGAGCCGGCGAGGGCGCCGGCAGGCGGCCGAAGCCGGTGCGGATTTGCGCAGCAAATACGCGGACGTCCCACCGCCCCTACCATATGATTGCTTACGAGCCCGTGTCCCGTTGGGATGCGGGCCCGTTTTTTTCGGATGCCGTCAAGCCTCTTAGTTGCGGTGGAATAGTTCCTGTTTTGGCAGTTTATCAGCCCATTTAGGAACTATTCCACCGCAACTCAGAGGAGGATGGTTAAAGGGCGCTGAGGCTGGGAGTCCAGCCGATGGTGGGGGCTTCGCCGTCGAGAACCTCGTTAATGGTGGCGGCCATGCCGGCGAGCAGGCTGTTCTCGCTTACGGTGAGCGTGTCGTAGCCACCGGCTCGCATAAGCTCGCGGATCACCACGGCACCTGCCAAGATCACGCCCGCGCGCTTGGGTTGCACGCCCGGCAACGCGGCGATGCCCGCAACATCCAGCGCGGACATGCGCTCGATAGCGGCCGAAACCTGCTCCAGCGAAAGCTCACGCAGGTGTACAAAGCTCGAATCATACGGCTCCAGCTCGTGAACGAGCGCCACGAGCGTAGTGACGGTACCACCCACCGCGACCAGGCGCTCGGCGCGCTCAAAGTCGACAGGCAGGCTCTCAAAATAGCCCGCAAACTGCTCGTTTGCCCAGCCGGCAGCAGCCGCAAGCTCGTCCGTCGACGGCGGCAGTGCCGAGAAAAACCGCTCGGTCACGCGGCGGCAACCGATATCCAGCGAGCGCGTGCCCTCCAGCGCAAAGACGCCGCGCTCTGGTGCATAGACGCCCGTCGCGAGCTCCGTGGATCCGCCACCCGAATCGGCAACTATGATGCGCTCACCAGCAAAGTCGTGCGCCACGCCAAAAAACGTCAGGCGCGCCTCGACCTCGCCCGGAATCACCTGCGGCTCGAGCTCCAGCTCGCGCAGACCGTCCAGCAGCAGCGCGGCATTGGACGCATCACGCGCGGCGCTCGTGCACGTGGTGCAGATGCACGCGGCCCCAAAGGCACGGGCCTCGTCCACAAACATGCGACACGCAGCGAGCACGCGCTCAACGGCCGCCTCGCAAAAGCGCCCCGTCGCATCCACGCCCTCGCCCAAGTCGGTAATCTCGGTATGCTTGGACGATTCCACGATCGCCCCGCCCTCGACCTGAGCCAGCACCAGTCGCGACGACACCGTTCCCAGGTCAATCGCCGCCACCTTATATCGTTTGTCGCAATGCGTCATTGCAGGCTCCCCTCCGGGCACTATTTGCCGTTGGACACGACCGTCTGGCCCTCGACGCCGTTAAATCCAAACAGCATATCGAGCGTCTGAATGTACCACGGCGCGTCCTTGCCGACCTCTTCGATCTCTTTGGCGACTTCGCTGGCCTTCTTGGCGTTCGAGGACTTTTTGCTCGACGACGAGTCCGAATCGTCGTCCAGGCCCAGCACGTCAATCTTGGTCTCGCCGGGCATCACCAGGCCCAGATCCTCGGTCGCCGCGTCCTTAATGCCCTCCTCCGAGAGCAGTTTGTCGACGCTTTTCTGCAGCTCGTCGTTGTACTGCTGGCGAATCTCGACCTGCTTGGTCAAGATATCGCTCGAGCGTTTGGCAACGTAGAGGTCGCGCACGGGAAAGTACAAACTCACGAGCACCAGGACGACGACAATGCCAATAAACAGCCCGCGCTGGGGTCCATGGGTAAAGTCGTAGATCGCCTTGACCACCGCGTTGTCGTTGGCGTAGTGCATGAAGTCCGAGCCCGAAAAACGGTTCGAGGGCCTGGTCGGCTTTTCGTGTGTTTGAGCCGCGGAACGCTGAGCATGCGTCGGGCGCGCCGGACGTGGCGGGCGGTCCGTCGACGTATTCATTTGAGCACGGGGGTGTGAGGCACTTGCCGGACGCTGCGCGCGGCGATCGACGCCGGCGTAATCGGACCCGCCGAGCTGCACGGTAGGTGCGCGGCGAGGCGACGGCTCACGCGAACCGGCGGAATAATACCTGTTGTCGTAAATCTGATCCATGTGCGCCTTGTGCGGTTGAGGTTTGTTTGCGCTAAGTCTTTTAGTTATAGCACGAGCGCCCGCACCGCTTTCGCCAGCCTTTGCTCGACATAAAAAAGGCGCTGAGCCGTATGGCCCAGCGCCCTTAGCGCTTTGCGGCATCCAGCCAAGGCGGGGCGGAACCGAGTCAGCCCCGCCCCCGCACACGCCGCTGCCTAGCGAATGTTGTAGAACGCAGACTTGCCGGCGTAGCGCGCGCTACCCTCGAGCTCGTCCTCGATGCGGATGAGCTGGTTGTACTTGGCAATACGGTCGCTGCGGCACGGGGCGCCCGACTTGATCTGGCCGGCGTTAACACCCACGACCAGGTCGGCGATGGTGGAGTCCTCGGTCTCGCCGGAACGGTGGCTCACGATGCAAGCGTAGCCGGCCTCCTTGGCAGTCTCGATAGCCTCGAGCGACTCGGTGAGCGTGCCAATCTGGTTGACCTTGACCAGAATCGCATTGGCGGCGCCCAGCTCGATGCCCTTCTTAAGGCGCTCAGTGTTAGTGACAAATAGGTCGTCACCTACGAGCTGCACCTTATTGCCAATGCGGCGGGTGAGCTCAACCCAGCCGTCCCAATCCTCCTCGGCCATGCCGTCCTCGATGGAGATGATGGGATAGGTGTCGACGAGCTTCTCCCAGTAATCGACCATCTGGGCGCTCGTGTACTCTACGCCCTCGCCCTTGAGCTCGTACATGCCGGTCTCGGCGTTGTAGAACTCGGTGGACGCCGGATCCATGGCGTACATGAAGTCAACGCCGGGCTTAAAGCCAGCCTTCTCGACGGCCTTGGTAATGTACTCGAACGGCTCGGCATTGGTCTTGAGGTTGGGCGCGAAGCCGCCCTCGTCGCCCACGCCGCCGCCAAGGCCGGCCTCGTGCAGCACGCCCTTGAGGGTGTGGTAGACCTCGGCGCACCAGCGCAGGCCCTCGGCAAAGGTCGGGGCGCCCACCGGCATGATCATGAACTCCTGGAAGTCAACGTTGTTGTCGGCGTGCACGCCGCCGTTGAGGATGTTCATCATGGGCGTGGGCAGCAGGTGGGCGTTAACGCCGCCCAAGTACTGGTACAGCGACAGGCCCGCCGACTCTGCCGCAGCGCGGGCAACGGCCAGCGATACGCCCAGAATGGCGTTGGCGCCGAGCTTGGTTTTGTTGGGCGTACCGTCGGCGGCAATCAGCGCGGCGTCAATGGCACGCTGATCGAAGGCATCGAGGCCCACGACGGCATCGGCGCACTCGTTGTTGACATGCTCGACGGCCTGCGAAACGCCCTTGCCCAGGTAGCGACCCTTGTCGCCGTCGCGCAGCTCACATGCCTCAAAGGCGCCGGTCGAAGCGCCCGAAGGCACCATCGCGCGACCGAAGCTACCGTCCTCGAGCACGACCTCGACCTCGACGGTGGGGTTGCCGCGGCTGTCGAGCACCTCGCGACCGTAGACATCCAAAATATCGCTCATGTTGTCTCCCTCTCACTTGGAAACCTAGTTGATGCAAGCGACTGGCCGACTGCGCACCGTCGGTGCGCCTCCGTAAGTTAGCCATGTCGCACTTTTTGCATTATGCCCTAAGTTAGCCGAGGGATACATATGAATTGGAGAAATCATTCTTTGGGGCGCTTGTTTTTGCACCGAGCATTCATCTCTAGAGGTCGCCCCCCCCCATTAAATTCTTCTATCGGCATACCGTCTTTACCTGGCTTGCGAATGAAAGAGCCAATGATGTGCTTTTACATCGTGCAAAGTTCTGGATATCGTGCAATTCTAAGGGTCTGAAGTTCTGGATATCGTGCATAATCAGGTTATAAAAGTTCTGGATATCGTGTACGAGGTAGCCATGCTTAAACGAAAAGCCTATGACAAACTACTAAAATGGAAGCATGAAAGCGCTGGTAAAACAGCACTTCTTATTGAAGGAGCCCGCCGCGTCGGCAAGAGCACGCTTGCCCGCACGTTTGGAGAAACCGAATACAAGTCCTGCCTTGTCATTGATTTCTTTCAAGCACCTGCCGAAGTTAAGCAATATTTTGAGGACTATCGCACTGACTTCGACTCGCTCTTCCTCTATCTCTCGGTTTTCTATAACGTCAAACTCTATGAACACGAGACGCTTATCGTCTTTGACGAGGTCCAGATGTACCCGCAAGCACGCGGACTCATCAAGTATCTCGTTGCAGACGGACGTTACGACTACATCGAAACTGGATCCCTGCTCAGCATCAAGCAGAACATTAAAGATATCGTCATCCCATCCGAGGAAGAGTCTCTGGAACTTGAGCCCCTCGACTTTGAGGAGTTTCTTTGGGGCATGGACGAAAAGGGGCTGGCCGATCTCATTCGCATGAGTTTTAACAAGATGAAGCCGCTCCCCGATGCCCTACATCGCAGAGCGCTCTCCCTTATGCGCGAATACATGCTCGTAGGCGGCATGCCTGAGCCGGTATCCATCTATGTTGAACAGCGCGCTTTTGCGCCCGTCGACGCTTCGAAGCGCCGAATCGTCCAGCTCTATCGCAACGATATCTCTCGTTTTGCAACCGGTTACGAATTCAAAGTCGTCTCCGTACTCGATGGCATCCCGGGTCAGCTCTCTAGGCACGAAAAACGATTCAAGCTTTCCTCACTTGATAAAAACGCACGCATGCGCACCTACGAAGAAGCCTTCTTTTGGCTGGCAGACGCGCGAATTGCCAATATCTGCTATGCCGCAAGCGAACCGAGCGTGGGCCTTTCACTCAGCATGGAGCAAACGGCCCTCAAGTGCTACATGGCAGACACCGGCCTGCTTGTAACGCTTGCCTTCTCTGACAACAACGATACCGATGAAGACGTTTACAGGGCCGTGCTTCGCGGCGACATCGGATTGAACGAAGGAATGCTTACCGAAAACTACGTTGCCCAATCTCTAAAGGCCAATGGACACAGGCTCTTCTTTTATTCCCAAAGCGGAAAGAAGGAGGGGGAGGAGCGCATGGAAATCGACTTCCTCGTTACCCGACCCTATGTCAATGCCGCCGGAAAGCCGCGCATCAGCCCCATCGAAGTTAAGTCGCCACGCAGATACGGAACCATCTCCCTCGACCGATTCCGCGCGCGCTTTAACAAGAAGATTGGGATGGCTTACGTCTTGCACCCTAAACAACTCGAGTGGGATGCCGAAGCGCAGCTGGCACATCTTCCGTTGTATATGGCTTTTTGCTTGTAGAGACCTCTCTACGAATGGATGCCGTGAGAGACGCAGGCCTCACTCGCTTGCTTTTGCTTGGTCCCACAGGTCGTTGAGTTGAGCGGTTGAGCAGGCGGCGAGGTCATCGCCCGCCTCGTGCACGGCGGCCTCCATCGCAGCCCAACGGCGACGGAACTTCGCCGTGCTGGCGCGCAGGGCGCTCTCGGCGTCAATCCCCTCTTTGCGCGCAACGTTGACCAAGGCAAAGAGCAGGTCGCCAAACTCCATTTCGCGCTCGGGCGTTCCGGGAGCCTCGGCCTCAAACTCGGCACGCTCCTCGGCTACCTCGTCCCACACATCCTGGACCGTCTCCCATTCAAAGCCCACGGCAGCCGCCTTACGCGACACCTTCTGCGCCTGCATCAGCGCCGGCAGATGCGTGGGCACGCCGTCGAGCAGGCCCTCGGGTGCAGCCTCGCCCGCCGCCACGGCCTTGTCCTTGGCAGCCTTCTCAGCAAGCTTAACCTCGTCCCAGATCTTGAGTACCTCGTCGGAGCTGTCGGCATCCGCATCGCCAAACACGTGTGGGTGGCGGCGGATGAGCTTGGCGTCGATATCGCGTGCCACATCGGCAAGCGTAAACTCTCCAGCGTCCGCCGCAATCTGCGTATGCAGTACCACCTGCATGAGCACGTCGCCGAGCTCCTCGCGCAGATGTGCCACGTCGTCCGCCTCGATGCAATCGAGCGCCTCATAGGCCTCCTCGATCATGTTCTTGCCGATGCTCTGATGCGTCTGCTCGCGGTCCCACGGGCAGCCATCGGGCTGACGCAGACGCCAGATGGTCTGCACCAGATGCTGCAGCTCGGCCGACGCGTCGACCAGCGTGGACAGGTCGCGCGAGCCCTCGGCATTTTGCTGAGCCGTATGCTGTGCCACGGTTAGTCCTCCTCCATGATCACATGGCGGAACGCGCCACCCTCGTAGATGCCGTAGCTGTGCGTGCCGTCCTTGGGGATGCTCACGCTGCCGGGATTGAAGAGCCACAGGCCCGGGTGCGCGGTGCTTTCCTCGTTAACCTTGATGTGCGTATGGCCGTAGACGAGCGCGGAGCCCTCGGGCAGCGCGGGCGCGTGATCGACGCTGTTGTGCATGCCGGCGCCAAAAACGTGGCCGTGCGTCAGGAACAGCTCGCGGCCGGTCTCGTCGAACAGCGTGGCGTAGTCGGCCATGACGGGGAAGTCGAGCACCATCTGGTCGACCTCGGCGTCGCAGTTGCCGCGCACCGCGATGATGCGGTCGGCCAGGGCGTTGAGCAGCGGAATCACACGCTTGGGGGCGTAGTCGCGCGGCAGGTCGTTGCGCGGGCCGTGGTAGAGCAGGTCGCCCAGCAGGACGATGCGGTCGGGCTGCCCGGACTCGATGGCGGAGCAGAGGCGCTCGGTCCAATATGCCGAACCGTGGATGTCGGAAGCGATGAGGTATTTCATGGGGAGATCCTTTCGGGATGGGGCTAATGTGGCTGGGCGCTGGATGTCGCCGGCCGCGCTATTCAAATCGCAGTGCCGCGCTCTGGGCCGCCTGCATCACGCGCTGGAGCGGCACGTCGTGCTCGCGGGCAAGACGGGCGCAGTCCTCGTACTCGGGCGCCGCGCGCTCGCTGCCATCGGGCAGAGTGGCCACTTTAACGGATACCTCGCCCCATGGCGTCATTACGCGCTCAAAGCGGCGTGATAGGCAAACGCGCTCCATAACCTGGCGGCGGATGGCATTGGTCGTGGTTTCCAAAAAGATAATCGTCTGCAGGCGATCCATATCCTCGTGGGTACAGATTACCTGCAGCTGCCAGCCGGGACGGCCCTTCTTGCAATAGAGGGGCAGCCAGTGTACCTCGCGCGCACCGGCCTCGCGCAGGCGGTCGGCGGCATAGGCGAGCACCTCGGGCGACGCATCGTCGATGTCGCATTCCAGCTTGACGATGGTTTCGGGCGCATCGGTCTCGCGGGACAGCGTGAATTTGCTATCGCATGGCATACGGTCCGGCTCCTTTCCGCGCGGGCTCGTTTTGTTCATCCAAACGCTAACACATCGCGGGCGGCGTGGATGTGGCGGAGCGCGATGAGCGCGATTTTCCCTGTCCGCAAGAAACCGACACCCCAGCGCGCTCGTCGCATCGAGGGCCGCGCCGCTACAATGGAGCGAATTCGCTTGACGCAAAGGAGCCGCCATGTCTGCTTGCCCGCTGGTCGATTGCCATACCCACACCTCGTTCTCGGACGGGCATGCCTCGTTTGAGGACAACGTCCGCGCCGCTGCTGCGGCAGGCTGCCGCGTCATGGTCTCAACCGATCACCTTACCCTGCCCGCCAGCATGGATTCCAATTGCAAGGTGCAGGTTGTCGAGGGCGACCTGCCGGCACATCGTCTGGCTTTTGAGGACGCCCGCAAGCTTGCCGCGCAGATCGCGCCGGAGCTCGAGCTTATCTATGGCTTTGAGTGCGATTGGTACGAAGGCTGCAGGCCTTTGGTTGAGCGCTGGTCCCGGGGCGCAGTCGTACGCCTGGGCAGCGTGCATTGGATTGGCAACCCAGGCGATATTGCGGCAGGCGCTGCGGGCACGGCGGGGACGGAGGACGTCGCTCGTCCCGATACGCCCGATTCGAGCTGCGGTTGGATCGACGACGACACCAACTTGCATGTTTGGGAAAACCTGGGCGTGCGCGGCGTGTGGGAGCACTATGTCGATGACTGGTGCCGCGCCTGCGAGAGCCCGCTTAACTTTGATGTGATGGCTCATCCCGACCTGGTCATGCGCTTTTCGAAGGAAGGCTTTGCGCCCGATTTTGACCCCGCGCCGTTTTGGCAACAGATGGCCGAGTGCGCGCACGATACGGGCCGCCGCGTTGAGGTCTCAACCGCCGCACCGCGTAAGGGTCTCGACGACTACTATCCCGTGACTGGCCTTTTGCGCTGCTTTGCCCATGCCGAAGTGCCGATTACCTTTGGCTCGGACGCACACCGCGCCTGTGATATTTGCTGGAACATCCGCGAGGCTCAGGCCCACGCCTACGACTGCGGTTATCGAACCTTCGACATCCCCCACGCCACCGGCGAATGGGAGCCCACGCCCCTTGTCTAGCCACCCCTTCATAAGTTGCGGTGAAATAGTTCCTGTTTATAGCCCTAAGGCCATCAAACAAGAACTATTCCACCGCAACTTCTATTTGATCCGTTGGGGACGGAGGAAAACGGATCATTTGGTGCAAAGTATCCTGCCCCCTTGCACCAAAAGCTTAACTAGCGGCGGCGGGCGTTGAGTTCGCCGGCCAGTTCGTCGAGGGTGATGCCGTAACGCTCGAGCGTCACGAGCAGGTGGTAGACCAGATCGCCGGCTTCGTAGCGGATGTGGTCGTGGTCGTTGTCCTTGCAGGCCATGATGACCTCGCTCGCCTCCTCGGCAAGCTTCTTGAGCAGTTCGTCCTCGGCGTCGGTCAGCAGACGAGCGGTGTAGCTCTCCTGTGGCGACGCATCGCGACGACCGTGAATCACCTCGGCCAGTCCCGTCAGCGTCTCGCCGATATTTCCCGGCTGCACGTTAGCTGTTCTGACTCCCATGGTTATTTCCTCTCGTTACTGCAGCGTAAAGTAGGTACCGGTCTCATCGAACCGAGGCTTTGCGCCCTTTTTCTCAAAGAACTCAACGATGACGGCATGGGCCTCATCGAGCCTTTCCTTCTCGGCCTCGAGCCAAAGCGACTGCGCCCCGCAGGCATCAGTCAGGTGCACGCGGCATGGCACGCCCGCGCGGAGGAGCTCGGTGTTGCAGTCGGCGACCTCGAACGGCGTCACGACTTTCATCGCACTCCCCCTTCCACGCGCTTAAAGAAACAGGTACGGTTGCCGGTATGGCAGGCCGGACCTGGCGAGTCGACCTTGACCAGCAGCGTATCGCTATCGCAGTCGGCCCAGAGCTCCTTGACCTCCTGCATGTTGCCGCTCGTCGCGCCTTTGTTCCACAGCTCCTGACGGCTGCGGCTCCAAAACCACGTGGTCCCGGTCTTGAGCGTCAGCCCCACCGACTCCTCGTTCATCCAGGCAACCATAAGCACCTCGCCGGTGTCATATTGCTGAACCACACAAGGAATCAGCCCACGGGCGTCGTATTTAAGCTCGGACGCAGTTGTCACTTGCTCCATTTAAAAATCCAATCTGACAGGGATGCCCTGGCTGGCCATATACTCTTTGACTTCGCGAATGCTGAAGGTTCCAAAGTGAAAGACGCTCGCCGCCAGCACGGCATCGGCCTCGCCCTCAATCACGCCCTCGGCAAAATGCTCGAGCGTGCCCACACCGCCGCTCGCGATGACGGGGATTGGCACCGCGCGGGCCACAGCGCGGGTGAGCGCCAGGTCAAAGCCGGCCTTGGTGCCGTCGCGATCCATACTGGTCAGCAGGATCTCGCCGGCGCCGCGGCGAGCTGCCTCCTCGGCCCACGCCACCGCGTCGATACCCGTGGCGTTGCGGCCTCCTGCGGTAAAGACCTCCCACTTGTCGGCACCGGATGCTCCGGGCAAGCCGACGCGCTTGGCATCGATCGCCACGACCACGGCCTGGCTGCCAAACGCCGCGGCAGCCTGGCTGATCAACGACGGATCGCGCACGGCGGCAGAGTTAAGCGACACCTTGTCGGCACCGGCGGCAACCATGGTCCGCATGCCCGCCAGGTCGCGAAAGCCGCCGCCCACGGTATAGGGGATGGCGAGCTCCTCGGCCGCATGCGCCGCCATCTCAATAGTTGTCGCACGGTTGTCGCTTGTGGCGGTAATATCCAGGAAAACAACCTCGTCTGCACCCTCGCGGTCGTAGGCACGCGCCAGCTCCACCGGATCGCCCGCATCGCGCAGACTCACGAAGTTGACGCCCTTGACCACACGACCGTCCTTAACATCCAGACAGGGAATCACGCGCTTGGTAAGCATTGGCTATTCCTCCCCTCGTGCAGCGGCGAGCGCCTGGGTCAGCGTAAAGTTGCCCTCGTAGAGTGCGCGACCGGTAATGGCACCTTCAATCGCGCCCTCACCCACCGCGGCCAGTGCGCGGATGTCGTCGAGCGTCGAGATACCGCCCGAAGCCACGACGGAAAAGCCCGCGACCTCGGCCACATGGCGATACGCCGCCACATCGATGCCCGTCTGCATGCCATCGCGCGCGATGTCGGTGTACACCAGATGCTTAAAGCCCAGCTCGGAAAGCTGCGCCACGGCGTCGTCGAGCGCCACGCCCGCGCCGTCGCGCCAGCCATTCACCCTGACCTGGCCGTCGCGCGCGGCGATGTCTGCCACCAGCAACTCACCAAAGCCTTGGGCCGCCACCTCTGCAAAACCCGGCTCGGTCACCAGCACGGTGCCTAGCGCAATGCGGCGTGCGCCATAGCCGGCCAACTCGTCAATGCGCGCGAGTGAGCGGACGCCGCCGCCCACGTCCACGGACAGGCCGTCGACGCCGCAGATGACCTTGATCGCCGCCGAGTTGGCAGCGCATGTGTCCTCGTCCTCGCCAAAGGCAGCGGACAGGTCGACGACGTGCACCCAGCTTGCGCCCTGCTCGGCAAACGAGCGGGCGACGGCCACGGGGTCGTCGGAATATACCTTGCAGCGGCTGCGGTCGCCGCGCTCCAGGCGCACGACCTTGCCGCCGATCAAATCGATTGCGGGAAACAGGATCATCGGCCATCCTCCTCGACGATGTTGACGAAGTTCTTAAGAATGCGCTGACCCAGCGCAGAGGATTTCTCGGGATGGAACTGGCAGCCCCACACGTTGCCGCGACGCACGATGCACGGGAAGCTCCGCGTGTAGTGCGTGCGTGCCAGAACATCGGCGGCATCGGCATCGTCGGCCACCGCATAGCTGTGGGTGAAGTACATGTTGGCACCCTCGGCAAAACCGGCAAGTAGCGGATCGGCCGCACCGGCAGGCGTCATGTGCACCTGATCCCAGCCCACGTGCGGGACCTTCAGACGGCTCGACTCCAAGCGCGTGCAAGAGCCGCGCATAATACCCAGGCCATCGACCCAGGGGCCACCGGCCTGCTCGGGGGTGTTGCCGTCGGCAACCGCGCCTTCGTCCGCAGGCACGCCCTCGTTGCCGCGCTCCAAAAATAATTGAAGGCCCAGGCAGATGCCGAGCAGCGGAGTTCCAGCGGCAACGGCATCGAGCACGGCCGCCTCCTCGCCGCTCTGGCGCATAAAAGCGATCGCGCCATAGAACGCGCCCACGCCCGGGATGACCAGGCCGTCGGCGTTGCGGATCTGCTCCGAATCGTCCGACGTGCAGGCAGCGGCACCGGCGCGCGCAAGCCCGCGCACAACGCTCGACAAGTTGCCCTTGTGGTAGTCGACCACCACGATCTTCGGTTCGCCCACGCGACCCTCCCTTATCTCATCCAAAACCTGCCAAAAAGGGACAGGTTTATTTTGGTCGGTTAAACGTTCGCCCACCACATGAGACAGCATTCCCGCAGATAAAACCTGCCAAAATAAACCTGTCCCTTTTTGGCAGGTTACAGTGAGCCCTTGGTGCTGGGGATGCCCTGCACGCGGGGATCGAGCTCGCAGGCGTGACGCATCGTGCGGCCCACGGCCTTAAAGGCGGCCTCGATAATGTGATGCGAGTTGCCGCCCGCCAGCTCACGCACGTGCAGCGTGAGCTTGGCATCGCGCGCAAAGGCGTAGAAGAACTCGACGGCCAGCTCGGTATCAAAGGTGCCCACGCGCTCGGTCGGTACGGGCAGCTCGCAGTAGGCCTGCCCGCGACCCGAGATATCCACGGCGGCCATCACGAGCGTCTCGTCCATGGCAATCGCCGCGTCGGCAAAGCGTGTAATGCCCGCCTTATCGCCCAGCGCTTGGCAAAACGCCTCGCCCAGCACAATGCCCGTGTCCTCGACGGTGTGATGTGCGTCGACCTCAACGTCGCCCACCGCGTGTACCGTCAGATCAAACAGACCATGGCGGCCAAAGGCGTTGAGCATGTGGTCGAAAAACGGCACGCCGGTCGAGATATCGCACACGCCGCTTCCGTCCAGGCCAAGCTTTACGACAATGTCGGTCTCGCCCGTCTTGCGGGTCACCTCAGCATAGCGGTCCATCTACATCTCCTCCTTCACCAGCGCGGCAAACGCGGCCAGTACCTCATCGTTTTCCCGCGGGGTGCCCACGGTAATGCGCAGACAATCCGCGAGCCCCGGCGCGTAGCTAAAGTCGCGCACCAGAATCGAATACTCGTCGCGCAGACGCTCGCGCACGCGTGTGGCATGCGGCGTGCGCACGAGCACAAAATTCGCCGCACTCTGCCATGCCTCCACGGGCAGGCCCTCGGCAGCCATCGCGCGCAGGGCGCACAGCTCGCGCTCGCGCTCGGATGCAACCTGCGCCACCACGGGCGCGTACGCATCGCGGGCACGCACGCAGGCAAGCGCGGCGACCTGGCTCAGCACATTGACCGAATAGATCTGGCGAATCGCCGCGAACACATCGATGACCTCGGGCGCCGCGATCACATAGCCCAGACGCGTCCCGGCGGCGCCAAACGCCTTGGACAGCGTATGTAGAATCACCAGGTTGGGATGCTCGCTGATAAGCCCCTGCGCCGTGGTGGCCGCGCCAAACGAATCGTCGGCAAACTCCACGTAGGCCTCGTCGACCATCACCATGCCGGGGCAGGCATCGCACAGGGCCGCGACAAAGTCGAGCGGAGCAACGTCACCCGTGGGATTGTTGGGCGAGGTCACGATCGCCAGGTTGCACTCGGGCGCCGCCGAAAGCACGGCGGCCTGGTCGAGCTCAAAGGTCGCGGGGTCTCGCCACACATCGCGCACCTCGGTCTGGCAGAGCGACGCAAAGAACGCATACTCGCTAAAGCAGGGCGGACAGTTGAGCAGGGTCCGCCCCGCGCCGCCAAACGCCAGCAGGTAGTTATAGAGCAGCTCGTCGCCGCCGTTGCCCACGCAGATATTCTCACGCGTCACGCCATGCCAGGCGGCCAGCTCGTCGCGCAGGTCACAGGACATGGGATCGGGATAGCGGTTGAGCGGCGTGGCGGCCAGGGCGGCGTCGACCGCCTCGCGCACGCCGGCAGGCACAGGATAGGTGTTCTCGTTGGCCGAAAGGTTGATGCGCGTGGGCGTAAAGTTGGGATCATAGGGCTCAATGCCGGCCAAGTAGGGCTGGACGAGCTCCTTCATGCGGGGCGTGAGTTCGGCCATGTTAGGCCTCCTCGCCGGTCGGGCCAGCGACACCGCCCGTAGCCGCCAGGTCAACACCCTCGGCAACCGTCGCCACGGCGTCGCCCGGCCAGGCAACCTTGGTCAGATCGGCCGCAGCCAGCGACTCGGCACTCACGGCATCCTCGCCCTGCTCCAGCACGCGGCGACGCAGAGCGGCGGATAGCGCGTGCGCCCACAGGCCCTCGGCCTCGGCCAAGCGCTGCGTCGCGGGAGCGTCCGAAAGCAGGCCCTCGGGCGTATAGCAGATAACGCTCGAGCGCTTGACGAACTCTTCGACCGAAAGCGGGTTGGAGAACATGGCCGTACCGCCGGTCGGCAGCGTGTGGTTGGGGCCGGCAACATAATCGCCGAGCGGCTCGGAGCTCCAAGCGCCCACAAAGATGGCGCCGGCGTTGCGAATGCCGCCAAGCAGGCCCATCGCATCCTTGCAGTGCAGCTCCAGGTGCTCGGGCGCCACGGTGTTCACCGCCTCGACGGCGGCAGCCATGTCGGCGGCCACCACGATGGCGCCCTCGTTATCGAGCGAGGCGCGCGTGATCTCGGCACGCGGCGACTGCGCCACCAGGATGTCGATACCCGCCTCGACCTCGCGCGCAAACTGCTCGTCGCAGGTCACCAGATAGCAGGCTGCCAGCGGATCGTGCTCGGCCTGGGCCATCAGGTCGGCCGCGACCACCATGGGCTTGGCCGTGGCATCGGCCAGCACACAGACCTCGGAGGGGCCAGCGACCATATCGATTCCCACATCACCCGAGACGATCTGCTTGGCCGCGGCGACAAAGGCGTTGCCCGGCCCGGTGATCTTGTCGACGCGCGGAATGGTCTCGGTGCCGTACGCCAGCGCGGCCACGGCCTGAGCGCCGCCCACCATATAGATTTCGTCCACGCCGCCGAGCTTTGCCGCGGCGAGCGTGTAGGGGCTGATCAGGCCATCCTTTTGCGGCGGCGTCACCATAACCACGCGTTTGACGCCGGCCACCTTGGCGGGAATGGCGTTCATGAGCACGGTGGAAGGGTACTGCGCACGACCGCCCGGCACATAGATGCCGGCAGCGGCAAGCGGGGTCACCTTAACGCCGAGCATCGTGCCGTCCGGGCGCGTGGTAAACCAACTCTGCTCGACCTCGCGCTGGTGGAACTCACGAATCTGGCGCGCGGCCTTTTCGAGCGCGGCGACAAAAGCCGGGTCGAGGCCTTCGAGCGCGGCATCGATCTGCTCCTGCGGCAGGCGGAAGCTCTGCAGCTCAACACCGTCAAAACGCTGACAGTAATCGCGCACCGCGGCATCGCCGTTGGCACGCACGTTGGCCACGATATCGCGGGCGGCGTCGACGATGTTTTGCGGCAGCGCGCCCTTGCGGTTGAGCTGGTTGGTAACGAGACGCTCGCCGGGGGCAAGCTTGATGGTCTTCATATCGGTATCCCCTATCGGTCGAGGTTGTGTTCGAAAAACGAGAGGCCGGGCGGCGGCGCCAATCGGCCCGCAGCCCGTACGTTGGGGCGCCCGTGCGTGCTCGCGCTATTGTGCCGAGCCCGCGACGGGCTCAAAATGCTTGTCCTTCACGGCTGCCGCCAAGCGATCGGCCAGATTGCGTACGCGCGGGTCCAGGCGAGCGGCACCCGGGTTGACAAAGAAGCGAGCCGTGCAGTCCATGATGCGGCCAGTAATGACCAGGTCGTTGTCGCGCAGCGTGGCACCCGTGGCGGTAATATCCACGATGCGATCGGTCATGCCAACAATGGGGCCCAGCTCGATGTTGCCGTGCAGCGAGACGATATCGGCGTTCACGCCGCGCTCGGCATACCAGGCACTCGCGATGCGCGGGTACTTGGTTGCCACGCGAAGCGAACCGCGGCGGGCGTAGCTGCGCTCGGCCTGACCGGCGCGCCACGCGGGCTCCGCCTCGATAAAGGTGCACAGGCCGTAGCCCAGATCGACCAGCTGCAGCAGGTTGAGGTCTGCCTCGATAAGCGAGTCCCAACCGCAGATGCCGCAGTCGGCACCGCCACAGCCCACAAAGGCGGGCGCGTCGCTGGGGCGCACGATGACAAACTCGATATCGCCGACCGTGCCCTCGCCGGCACGCGTGTCGCGGCCGCGCACAATCAGGTGACGGCCGGGGTCACGCAGCTCAGAGACGTCCAGACCCGCGGCCTCGAGCACGTCGAGCGTATCGGCCTTAAGCGAACCCTTGGGCACAGCGATGCGCAGCGGACCCTCAACGCCACGGCTCGCGGCGTGATCGCCATCGGAAGCGGCGTCCTCGGCCGAGGTGCGCGCTGCCTCCAGACGCTCGAGCGAAAAAGCGAAGCCCGCCGCCGGTACCTCGATGCCGTCGCCAAATGCACCGGTAAAGATGGAGTCGTAGCGTCCGCCCGAACCGACCGGATCGGGCAAGCCGCCGGCATAGGCCTTAAAGACCAGGCCCGTGTAGTAATCGAAAGAGTTCATGATGGAGAAGTCGAACGACAGCACCTGGGCGTCCTCGGGAGCCAGGCCCTCGACAAGGGTACGCAGTTCGCGCGTCAACGGCGCGGCGATACCGGCGGCCCCCAGCAGCGCATCCACGCGGTCGAGCACCTCAGCACCGCCGTGCAGACGCGGCAGCTCGCTAATGGCGGCCTTCACGGCATCGGACTCGGCGCTTGCAGCCACGCGGGCATCGAGGCCCACAAAGTCGTTGGCATGCACGCAGCGCAGGGCCTCGGCAGCCAGCTGGCGATCCTCGCATACCGCGAGCAATTCCTTAAAAGGACGCACGCTACCTGCGATAATGCGCGCATCGGGAAGTGCCAGCCCGCGTACGGTCTCGGCAACGAGCGAGACAATCTCAACATCGCCCGCGGCATCACCCGCGCCGATAAGCTCAAAGCCCAACTGCGTAAACTGACGCGAGCCACCGGCATTGCGCTGGCACTCGCGAACCACCGGCGCCTCGTAGCGAAGGCGCAGGGGCAGGTCGGCAGCGCGCATGCGGGTCGAAACCAAGCGCACGATCGGCAGCGTGTTGTCGGGACGGACCACCAGCAGGCGACCGTCGTCATCAAAGAGCTTAAACGGCGTGTCCGCAATGCGGCCGCCCTCCTCGAGCGAACCCTTGTCCTCGAGCAACGGCGTCTCGACCGGAAGGTAATGATGCTCCCTGAAGCAGCCCTTCACCGTACATGCGATCTCCTCGCGCGCCTGAGCCTCCTCGGGTAATATGTCCCGGAATCCCCACGGTGTGGCCGTCATCTGGTGAGCCTCCTCATGCTGCGTTTCATATAGAACGAAAAACCGGCATAGCTCCACCGGTTTTCTGGGTACTTTAGCATACTAGAGTGTTTGCGGGGAAAATCGTCCTCCTCGGCTCACAGCGTATTCATTTGGAAACATAGGACGAGCGATTAGCAGCAGCCTCTTGTCACAACGCAAAAAGGGCGCCCGCGCAAATGCGGGCGCCCTTGTGCAGGGTCGAGATATCAACCAGCCAAGATATCGGACCTGTGACCAGCTCTTAGTAGTCGAACTGGTGGTAGTAGCGGCGGTACTTGAGGTTGTGCTTGGTGACC
>UQOY01000008.1 GCA_900542825.1 uncultured Collinsella sp.
TCCCCATACCCTCGTTCGGTCAGACGCGCCGCCGCTGTTTGTGTTTGTGCCGTATAATGACCACTACCTATGACGCGATACAAAAGAAAGGTGTTTGCCCATGCAGGCACAGAAGGCGGAGGGAACCCGCGACCTTATCGGCGCCGAGATGCGCGCTTGGCAAAAGATGCAGCAGATTGCGGCCGGCGTATTCGAGCCGTTTGGCTTTAAGCCCATCGAGACGCCCGCGATCGAGCAGGTGGACGTCTTTGTCCACGGCATCGGCCAGTCGACCGACGTCGTGCGCAAGGAGATGTTCCGCGTGTTTAGCGGCGCCAACCTGGAGCGCGTCTTTGCCGAGGGCACCGATACCAAGCTCAAGCCCAAGCAGCGCTTGGCGCTTCGTCCCGAGGGCACGGCCGGCGTGGTGCGCGCCGTCGTGGAGAACAACCTGGTGCCGCAGGGCTCCACGCCGTTTAAGGCTTACTACGCCGAGGCCATGTTCCGTGGCGAGCGTCCCCAGAAGGGTCGTCTGCGCCAGTTCCACCAGGTGGGCATCGAGTGGCTTGGCGCTCCCGATCCGGCAGCAGATGCCGAGTGCATCATCATGCTCATGGAGTTCTACAAGCGCCTGGGCTTCGATCTTTCCAAGCTCCGTCTGCTCATTAACTCGATGGGCGATGCCCAATGCCGTCCGGCCTATCGCGAGCAGGTCAAGCAGTTCATTCTCGACCACGCCGACGAGATGTGCGACGAGTGCCGCGAGCGCGCCGAGCTCAATCCGCTGCGCGCCTTCGACTGCAAGAACGACCATTGCCGCGAGATCATGGACGAGGCTCCGCTGATGGGTGACAACCTGTGCGACGAGTGCCGCGAGCACTACGAGCAGGTCAAACGCTATCTGGATGCCGCCGGCATCGAGTATGTCGAGGATCCCACCCTGGTGCGCGGCCTGGACTACTACACCCGTACCGTCTTTGAGGTCGAGGCCCCCGGCGCCGGCGTCGGCTCCATCGGCGGTGGCGGTCGCTACGACGGCCTGGTTGAGCTCGAGGGCGGCAAGCCCACGGCCGGCGTCGGCTTCGCCGTCGGTTTTGAGCGCGCCCTGCTGGCCCTGCAGGCCTTTGGCAGCGACCTGGGTGCCGATGAGGCCCCGTGCGTCTACGTCGCCAACGCCGGCAAGGAGTTGCGCCAGAACGTCTTTACCATTACGCAGGAGCTTCGCGCTGCAGGTATCGTGACCGAGGCCGACTACCAGGGTCGTTCGCTCAAGGCTCAGTTTAAGCAGGCCGACAAGGTGGGCGCTAAGCTCATCCTAGTCCTGGGCGGCGACGAGCTCGCCGCCGGCAAGGTCAAGGTACGCGATATGCAGAGCCATGACGAGGTTCTCGCCGATCTGGCCAACGTGGTCGAGGCGGTTCGCGAGCGCCTGTAGCGCATGATTTTTGAGCTGCGGGTCTGCTAGCGTGCCCTGCTCATGGAGAGCGATTGTTACGGGGGTGTTTCGCATTTATGCGGAATGCCCCCGTTTGCATATGCCGCCCACCGAGAAATACGACCATTTGGGGCAAAAAGCCTTGCAATGCAGAAAATACTTTTGTGTGGTAAAGCGCAATCAGCGTCGAAAGTTTTTGCCAAGTGCCTATAATGAATACCGCATGTTACGTGCATAGAAGGAGGAATGGGAGGAAACGTGGCTGAGAACCTAAGCAACCAGTCTGTACCCGAAGCCGCGGCGCGCGTCGCTGCCGTGGTCAACCGCCTCGTTAACCGAATCGGCTCGAATGCCGAATCCAAGGAGCGTCTCGCCGAGATCGAGATCCCCGAGGAGCTGCGCGACAATCTGGCGCTGTTCTTGCGCCTGGAGCGCCGTGTGCTTAGCGAGTATGATCCCGAGATCGCGGACCTGTTCGACAAGATTTTGACAGCCGAGATTGTGGCCAATGCCGGTAACCCCGGCAGCCGTGCTGCCGACGAGGCCGTCGACGAGCAGGGCGTGCCCACCGCCGATGAACCCACCGCCGTGGCGTTTCGCGAAGTCGTTGATCTGATCGACAGCCTGCCGCTCGATAAGCAGCAAGTCATCGTTCGCGCCTTTACGAGCTTCTTCCATCTGGCAAACCTGTCGGAGGAGAACTACCGCGTGGCGCAGCTGCGCGAGCGCGAGGCCGGCGCATCGACCGATACCGAGGTCGATCCCGCCAACGAACTCACCGTCGCCTATCACCAGTTGGTAAATGAGCTGGGCGCCGAGGGCGCCAACGAGCTGCTCGGCAAGCTTGAGTTCCATCCCGTCTTTACCGCGCATCCCACCGAGGCCCGTCGCAAGGCCGTCGAGGGCAAGATTCGCCGTATCTCCAACCTGCTGGAGGAGCGTCCGCGTCTGGGCGGCTCCGACCTGGTGGAGAACGAGCGCCATATGCTGCAGGAGATCGACGCCCTGGTACGTACGAGCCCCATCGCGTTGAAGAAGCCCACGCCGGTCGAGGAAGCCGATACCATCATCGACATCTTCGATAACACGCTGTTCGACGTTATCCCCGTCATCTACCGTCGTTTTGACGACTGGGTGCTGGGCGACAAGGCCGGCACCGTGCCGCCGCTGTGCCCGGCGTTCTTCCACCCCGGCAGCTGGATCGGTTCCGACCGTGACGGCAACCCCAACGTTACCGCCAAGGTGAGCCGCGAGGTCGCCGCCAAGTACTTCACCCATATGGTGCTCAAGCTCGAGGACAAGTGCCGCCGCATTGGCCGCAACCTCACGCTCGAGGCCACCTACAGCAAGCCGTCTGCCGAGCTCATCAACCTGTGGAACCATCAGGTCGAGATGAGCACCCAGTACACGGCTCGCGCCGAGCTGATTTCCGAGCATGAGCCGCATCGCGCCGTCATGCTCGTCATGGCCGACCGTCTGAACGCCACCGTGCGTCGCATCACCGACACCATGTACCACAGCGCCGATGAGTTCCTGGAGGACCTGCGTGTCGTCCAGCGCTCGCTAGCCGCTTGCGGTGCCGTCCGTGCTGCCTACGGCCCGGTCCAGACCATCATCTGGCAGGTCGAGTCCTTCGGCTTCCACATGGTCGAGATGGAGTTCCGTCAGCACTCCGTGGTGCACGCCCGCGCCCTCAAGGATATCCACGAGAACGGTATCCACGGCGACCTGCAGCCCATGACGCGCGAGGTCATCGACACCTTCCGTGCCATCGGTTCCATCCAAAAGCGCTACGGCAAGAAGATGGCGCACCGCTACATCATCTCGTTCACCAAGAGCGCCCAGCATGTGGCCGACGTCTTTGAGCTAGCCCACCTGTCTTTTGCACACGAAGAGGATGTCCCCGAGCTCGACGTGATCCCGCTGTTCGAGCAGCTTGAGGACCTCGAGGGCTGCGTCGACGTGCTCGACCAGATGCTTACGCTGCCCGTGGTGCAAAAGCGCCTTGCCCAGACCAACCGCCGCATGGAGGTCATGCTGGGCTACTCCGACTCTTCCAAGGATGCCGGTCCTACCACGGCCATGCTCGCGCTGCACTCCGCGCAGGAGCGCATCGCCAAGTGGGCCGAGAAGAACGATATCGACCTGGTGCTCATGCACGGTCGCGGCGGTGCCGTGGGCCGTGGCGGCGGCCCGGCCAACAAGGCCGTGCTGGCGCAGCCCAAGGGTTCGGTCAACTGCTTCTTTAAGCTCACCGAGCAGGGCGAGGTCATCTTTGCCCGTTACGGCAACCGCACGCTGGCCCAGCGCCATGTTGAGTCCGTTGCCGCCGCAACGCTTTTGCAGTCGGCCCCGAGTGTCGAGAAGACCAACACCGAGACCACGCAGAAGTTCTGGGATATGGCCGACAAACTCAACGCCGCAAGCCACGAGCGCTATCTGGACCTGCTGAACACCGAGGACTTTACACCGTGGTTCTCGACCGTGACGCCGCTGACCGAGGTCGGTCTGCTGCCGATCGGCTCGCGTCCCGCCAAGCGCGGCTTGGGTGCCAAGTCGCTCGACGACCTGCGTACCATTCCGTGGATCTTCAGCTGGAGCCAGGCGCGCATCAATCTGGCCGCTTGGTACGGCCTGGGTACCGCCTGCGAGCAGTTTGGCGATCTGGACCAGCTTAAGGCTGCCTACCAGGAGTGGCCGTTCTTCCGCACCTTTATCGACAACATCGAGATGTCGATCGCCAAGACTGACCAGCGTATCGCCAAGATGTATCTGCATCTGGGCGACCGCCAGGATCTGTCCAAGAAGGTCTTCACCGAGATGCAGCTCACGCGTAAGTGGGTCCTTGCCATCGTCGGTGACGAGTGGCCGCTGCAGCGCCGCCGCGTGCTCGGCTGCGCCGTCCGCGTGCGCAACCCCTACGTCGACGCCCTGTCCATCGCCCAGGTCCGCGCCCTTCGCGAGGTGCGTATGAACCAGGACGAGATGGCCGAGGAGAAGAAGGCCGAGTACATGAGCCTGATTCTTTCGACTGTGACCGGCGTCTCGGCAGGTTTGCAGAACACGGGGTAATCGATAGCCCTGTAGTCGTCCGGGCCCGCCATTAGTTTACTTTTAGGCACGTCCTCGGACATGCAAGAAGCCCTCGCTGCGCACTTCGTGCGGCGAGGGCTTCTTGCGTCCTGCGGAGTGTGCCTAAAAGTAAACTAATGGCGGGCCCTGCGATGTCCGGTCTTCAGTGGATTACTGCTGGGGGAATTAATGGCGCGCTTCGCGCGTTTGGAAAGGGCTTCGTGCTGCGGAATGCATTCAGAGGGAAACCCGTCGGGTCCCTTTGTCCTCGGTCTTCAGGGATTGGGGCTGAAGGGATTAAAGTGCGCTTCTCGTCCAATGCGGAGTGCGGCGAGGGCTTCTTGCGTCCTGCGGAGTGTGCCTAAAAGTAGACTAATGGCGGGCCCTGCGATGTCCGGTCTTCGGCGGATCAGCCGCTGGGTGAGGGTGGTGCTTGGGGCGACGTGCAAAAAACGGAGTTTTCAGCAGCCAAAGATTGATGCATAAGGCCATAGCCGGCTTTCGCTGCCTTTGTTGATGCTTTTGCACGACGATTGGGCTTTGGCGACGATCATATATGGCTGGTTTCTCGCCGCATGCTATCCAGATGGGTCGAGTCATGAGGACTATCTACCTTTTGAAAGATTTTTGGCACCAAAATCTTATCCCGCGATGCTGAATACTCGCAAAAATGCACGCTCCGGAGGGTACTACCCAGTTATGGCCAGAAATCCATGCGCCATCTTATGCAATTAATTAACGAATTTATGCAAAATGGCTTACGTGCGTACGTCTCGGACTAGATGTTTGCCTCGGCGCTGCGTAAATCATCCTGTCTATAGTGTCTTTGACAGGCGGCCGCGGTCCCGTTTGGGGTCGCGGCCGTTTTGTTGTGGGTCAAATATGAACGTTGTGTTAATGAGTCGGTGGACGGTGGTGTTTTTCGGTGAGCGGCGTATCCTTCCAACGGTTTATCTAGTGTGTCAGTTGAAAGGAAGAGGGCGCTCGTCATTGTTTGAATGTGAACTGCCGTTTGACCACAAGACGTTGCATCTGGAGCTCGAGGATAAGAACTTCGCGGGTGTGATGGAAGGTCATCAAAACGAGTTTAAGACTACAAAATCGCAGGAAGAGCTGGTAGAGGAGTCGCTTGCCAATCCTTATGGCTCGCCTTCGCTCGAGGAGCTTTGTGCTGGCAAGAAGGATATCGTCATTATTAGCTCCGATCATACGCGTCCCGTTCCCTCGCGTGTGACGATGCCTATTCTGCTGCATCACATCCATTCTGCTGCGCCCGAGGCTCGCGTGCGTATTCTGGTTGCTACGGGTATGCATCGTCCGTCGACGCACGAGGAGCTCGTCAACAAGTACGGCGAGGAGATCGTTGCCAACGAGGAAATCGTTATGCACGTCGCGACCGATGACAGCATGATGAAAAAGATCGGCACCCTGCCTTCTGGCGGCGAGTGCATCATCAACAAGATTGCTGCCGATTGCGATCTGCTGCTTGCCGAGGGCTTTATTGAGCCGCACTTCTTTGCCGGTTTCTCTGGTAGCCGCAAGTCCGTCCTGCCTGGTATCGCCAGCTACAAGACCATCATGTACAACCACAACGGTCAGTTTGTGAACGATTCCCATTCGCGTGCCGGCAACCTGTGCCACAACCACGTGAGCGAGGACATGTTTGCCGCTGCCGAGATGGCTCACCTTGCCTTTGTGCTCAACGTGGTGCTCAACGGCAAGCACGAGGTCATCGGCTCCTTTGCCGGCGACATCCACAAGGCGCACGAGGCCGGCTGCGAGTTCGTGAAGAGCCTTGCCGGCGTTGAGCCCGTCGAGTGCGAGATCGCCATCACCACCAACGGTGGCTATCCTCTCGATCAGAACATCTATCAGGCCGTGAAGGGCATGTGCGCTGCCGAGGCCACGCTTCCCGAGGGCGGTGTGATCATCGACGTCGCCGGTTGTGCCGACGGTCACGGCGGCGAGGGCTTCTATCACAACATCGCCGACAACGATCCGGCAGAGTTTGAGCGCGCCTGCATCGATCGTCCCAAGGACGAGACCCTGCCCGATCAGTGGACGAGCCAGATTTTTGCCCGCATCCTGGCGCATCACCCCGTGATCATGGTCACCGATCTGTGCGATCACCAGATGCTCAAGGATATGCACATGACGCCGGTCAACACTATCGAGGAGGCACTCAAGCTCGCCTTTGAGATGAAGGGTGCCGATGCCAAGGTTGCCGTTATTCCCGATGGCCTGGGCGTTGTCGTCGCGCAGCACTAGTGCGTGGCCCAAACGAATCGTTTATAACCGACAAGAAAGATAAGGTTTTATGCTTACCAAACTCCTCTGCGAATTCGGCGCAACGGCCCTCATGATCATCTTTGGCGTGGGCGTGCACTGCGATACGGTGCTCAAGGGCACCAAGTATCAGGGCTCCGGCCACATGTTTGCCATCACCACTTGGTCTTTTGGCATCTCGGTCTGCCTGTTTGTCTTTGGCGGTGCCGTGTGCATGAACCCCGCCATGGTGCTTGCCCAGTGCATCGTCGGCCTGGTGCCGTGGAGCAGCTGCATCCCCTTCATGATTGCCGATATGCTCGGCGGCTTTGTGGGCGCCGTAATCGCTTGGCTTATGTATGCCGATGAGTTCAAGGCTTCCGATGGTGTCGTCGATCCCATTGCCCAGCGCAATATCTTCTCGACCAACCCCACCACCGAGGGCACGAACTATGCCCGTAACTTCTTCTGCGAGGCTATCTGCACCTTTGTGTTCATCAGCGCCATCCTTGCTGCCGCTAACCGCGCCGGCGAGAACGTTCTGATGCTCGCTATCTGCGTCGGTCTGATCGTTTGGGCTGTTGGCATGGGCATGGGCGGCATCACCGGCTTCGCCATGAACCAGGCTCGTGACCTTGGTCCTCGCATGGCCTATCAGGTGCTGCCGATCAAGAACAAGGCTGACAACAACTGGAAGTACGGCCTGCTTGTTCCTGGCATCGCTCCGTTTGTCGGTGCTATCGTGGCTGCGCTGTTTGTGCACGGTTTCTTGGGCATGTTCTAGGCTAAGGCTACATAGTTGTCCGCTGGCCGCATGGGGTAACTTCCCAGCGCGTCCTCGGACATGAAAGAACCCCCGCTGCGCACTTCGTGCGGCGGGGGTTCTTTCGTCCTGCGGAATGCGCTGGGAAGTTACCCCATGCGGCCAGCTGCGGGGTCTTTGTTGCGTTCGTACAAGCAACCCAACATATATCTGAATTTGGATGTGAGGGGCGTTTTGCTGTTGGGGGCGTTGAGATGAGGACGATACTTTGGGAAGGGATGACGCCTTGGGAGGAGGCGTCTATCTGAAGAGGGGCTTTATGGCTGATAGGTAGTCTTTGGCGACGTCGGCTTTGTTTGCTTCGAAGTTGTGCCAGGCCCACCATTGGACCATTCCTACGAAGCTTGAGGCTATGTGGTGTAGTAGGAAGCTGCGGTCCATGGTGCCGGCGGGGCCTGCGGGGTCGACGGGGACGGTTTCGGCTGCTCGTGACATGATGGTCTTGCGGAGACAGTCGGCGAAGACGCGTGAGCCGGCACCGGCTACGAGGGCTCGAACGCCCTGACGGCGCTCCCAGAGGTTGTTGAGGATATGCTCGACCTGCACGAGTGGGTCGTCGAGCGGTGTGCCATCGTCGTCGAGGGCATGGGTGCAGATATCGCGCACGAGCTCAGCGAGCAGGTCATCTTTGCTTTTGAAGAGGCCGTAGAATGTGGCCCGACCCACATGGGCGCGAGCGATGATGTCGCCGACGGTGATCTTGCCGTAATCTTCCTCGCACAGGAGCTCGGAGAACGCCGCAACGATGGCGGCACGGCTTTTTGCCTTGCGGGCATCCATGGCTATGCGTCCGCGTGAACGAGCAGGCAGCGGAGCGTGCCGGAGCAGCCCTCGTAGGGGCGCTTACCGGCGCCGTAGCCGACGGCCTCGATGCGGTAGCGGGCCGGCAGGTGCTCGGACGTGCGCAGCGCGGTGACGATGGCGGCGCCCGTCGGCGTCACGAGCTCGCCGGCGACCGGTGCAGGCGTGAGGGCGATATTGCCCGCCTGACACAGGTTGACGACAGCGGGAACGGGAATAGGCATGAGGCCGTGGGCGCAACGGATGGTTCCGTGGCCCTCGGAGAGCGACTCAACCACGATATCCTCAATACTCAGATCGTCGAGGCAGATGGCGACAGAGCAGACGTCGACGATGGAGTCGACGGCGCCCACCTCGTGAAACAGGACGGTGTCGGGCGTTTTGCCGTGAGCCTTTGCCTCGGCACCAGCGAGTACGGAAAAAATGGCGAGGGCACGACGCTTGGCACCATCGCTTAGCTGTGAACCATCGATGATGGCGGTGACATCCGCCAAAGAACGGTGGTGATGGTGGGCGTGATGATGGTCCTCATGGTCATGCTCGTGGCAGTGCTCGTGCTCGTCATGGTCATGATGGTGGTGCTCATGCATATGCTCGACAGCTGCTTCGTTGCCGTAGAGCCAGGCCATATCGTGATCATGGTTCTCGAGGCCTTCTGCAAGCTGGACGTCAAAATCGCAGGCGTCGATGCCATGCTTGTTTACGCGCGTGACAGCGATCGTAAAGCCGTCGACCGGCAGCGTGGCGAGCTGTTCGCGCAGATGCTCCTCGCTGGCGCCCAGGTCGAGCAGGGCCGCGACGGTCATGTCGCCGCTGATGCCCGAGGTGCCGTCGATGATAAGCGTGTGCTGATGGTTGGACATGGAATGCTCCTTAACGGGCGCGGGATGTGCCGGCGCTCAGATGATTGATAAGACTTGCCTGGTAGGCGGCACCAAAGCCGTTGTCGATATTGACGACCGAAACGCCGCTGGCGCAGGAGTTGAGCATGGCGAGCAGCGCGGCTACGCCTCCAAAATTTGCGCCGTAGCCCACGCTGGTGGGGACGGCGATGACCGGACAGCTCACCAGGCCGCCGATAACGCTCGCCAACGCGCCCTCCATGCCGGCGACGGCAATGATTACCTGCGCCTGAGCAAGTTCCTCGGCATGCGCGAGCAGGCGGTGCAGGCCGGCGACACCCACGTCGTAGAGGCGGTCGACCTCGTTGCCATAGAATTCGGCCGTCAACGCGGCTTCCTCGGCGACGTGTAAGTCGCTTGTGCCGGCGCAGGCGACGACGATGCGTCCGTTGCCGGTAGGGGAGGGCTTGCCACCCACCAAGGCGAGCTGGGCGTCCGGGGCATATCCCAGGTCGATGCCGTTGTCGAGGAGCTCCGAGGTGCGGGTTGCCTTCTCGGCGTCCAGGCGCGTGACCAGGATGCGCTCCTGGCCGGCATTGCGCAATGCTTTGATAATGGCGGTAATCTGCTCGGCGGTTTTACCGGCGCCGTAGACAACCTCGCCGGCTCCCTGGCGCACCCCGCGCGAAAGATCGAGCTGCGCAAAGCCCAAATCGGCGGTCGGAGCCGTCTGGATGCGCGTGAGGGCGTCGGCGGGGGTGACTGCTCCGCCGGCAACATCGCTCAGCAATTGCTCAAGATCTCGCTTATCCATATATGTTCCCTTCGACGGCGCAAAGTCTAGCACTCAAAGGGTATGTTTCCGAACACTAAGACAAAATTGTTCGGAAACTAGACATAGAGGAATTGATTCTGTTGTTAGACAGAACGACTAGTCACGCAGGATGATGTCCATGGCGAGCATCAGGTTGCGCTCGTCGATGGCAAACGGGGCGGCCTCGCGCGTCTTGGGCTTGGCGCAAAACGCGATGCCCGTGCCCGCGGCCTGAATCATGGGGATGTCGTTGGCGCCGTCGCCGATCGCCACGGTGTGTGCCATGTCGACGCCGCACTCAACTGCCCAATCCAGCAGCTGGATAAGTTTGGACTCCTTGGTCACAATGTCGGCCGCCAGCTTACCCGTGAGCTTGCCGTCCACGACTTCCAGGCGGTTGGCCAGGCAAAAATCGATGCCCGCAGCGGCCACGATCTTATCGGCGACCTCGTGGAAGCCGCCGCTCACCACGCCGACCTTCCAGCCCTTGCTGTGTGCCGAGCGCACAAGCTCCAACGCGCCGGGGGTAAATGTCACACGCTCAAAGGTGCGCTCGAACACGCTCTCGTCCAGGCCGGCAAGCAGCCCCACGCGCTCCTCGAGCGCTTGCTTAAAGTCTAGCTCGCCGCGCATGGCGCGCTCGGTGATCTGTGCTACCTGCTCGCCTACGCCGGCTTCCTCACCCAACAGGTCGATGACCTCCTGGTTGATGAGCGTGGAGTCGATATCCATAACGATGAGGCGTGCAGTCATGGCGGGCCTTTCCGAGTGCGGTTGTATTGGGGCACATTGTCGCACGCGGCGCGCCTTGGCGACGGCCACGGTGCGTCAATTGTTTCGTCTCCGTCAAGTCTTTGGACAGGAGCTACTTTTTCGCGGCACATCGACGCGGGTGCGATAAGATAGAACGCCATGTCCGGCTGCGCGGTTTACGCAGGCTGGACAAATCTGTACGACGCCGCCCGGAACGACACGGGGCGGCACAGATCCATAAAGGAGGATCACTGGTATGAGCCAGACCCGTCCCATCGACGAGCATTCCATGCACACCCGTACCTGCGGCGAGCTTCGCTTCGAGAACGTGGGCGAAGAGGTCACCCTCACCGGTTGGGTGAGCCGTCGCCGCGACCACGGTGGCCTTATCTTCTGCGACCTTCGCGACCGCGAGGGCATCACGCAGCTCACCTTCGACCCCGAGCACTCCGACGGCGATGCCTTTAAGATCGCCGAGACCATGCGTCCCGAGTGGCCCATCAAGATCCACGGCGTTGTGCGCGCCCGTGGCGAGGAGACCACCAACACTAAGCTCGCGACCGGCGAGGTCGAGGTCCTGACCGACCACGCCGAGGTGCTCAACACGTCCGTCACCCCGCCGTTCCAGATCGAGGACGGCATCGAGACCAGCGAGGACACCCGCCTGCGTTATCGCTATCTGGACCTCCGTCGTCCCGAGATGATGGCCAACCTCAAGCTGCGCTCCGACTTTACCTTTGCCATTCGCGAGGCGCTGCACAACCGTGAGTTCATGGAGGTCGAGACGCCCTCCCTGTTCAAGTCCACGCCCGAGGGCGCCCGCGACTTCATCGTCCCCAGCCGTATTCAGCCGGGCAACTTCTACGCCCTGCCGCAGTCCCCGCAGCTTCTGAAGCAGCTGCTCATGGTCGGCGGCGTCGAGCGCTACTACCAGGTTGCCAAGTGCTTCCGCGACGAGGACCTGCGTGCTGACCGTCAGCCCGAGTTCACCCAGGTCGATATCGAGATGTCCTTCGTGGACCAGAACGACGTTATGAGCGCGCTCGAGGAGGTCCTGGCCGACGCCTTCGGCCGCATGGGTGTCGAGATGCCCACGCCGCTGCGTCGCATGGACTACTGGGATGCCATGGACACCTATGGCTCCGACAAGCCCGATACCCGCTACGGCATGCACCTGGTCGACCTGACCGACATCTTTGCCAACTCCAAGTTCAAGGTCTTTGCGACTGCCGCAAACGAGGAGGGCTCTGTCGTCAAGGCCATCAACGCCAAGGGCGCCGGTGCCTGGGCGCGTGCCAAGATCGATAAGCTCGCCGGCGTGGCCTCCACGTTTGGCGCCAAGGGCCTGGCCTGGATCGCCTTCCGCGAGGACGGCTCCATCAACAGCCCCATCGTCAAGTTCTTCTCGGACGAGGAGATGGCGGCCCTGCGCGAGCGCATGGACGTCGAGCCTGGCGACCTCGTGATGTTCGCCGCCGGCCCGCGCCTGCTCTCTGACGAGATCCTGGGCGGCATGCGTTCTCACATGGCCAATGCGCTCGAGATCAAGCGCGAGGGCCACGACTTCCTTTGGGTCGTCAACTTCCCGCTGTTCCACTGGGATGAGGACCGCAAGGCCTATGCTGCCGAGCATCAGCCCTTCACCTTGCCGACCGAGACCGACATCGCCAAGATCGAGGCAGATCCGCTGGCAGCAGGTTCTTGCACCTACGACTTTGTCATGGACGGCTTTGAGGCCGGCGGCGGTGGTATGCGTATCCACAACGCCGAGATGCAGATGTCCATGCTCAAGCTCCTGGGCTTTACTGAGGAGCGCGCCGAGTCGCAGTTTGGCTTCCTCATGGAGGCGCTCAAGTTTGGTGCGCCCCCGATGGGCGGTTTCGCTCTGGGCCTGGACCGCGTGTGCATGCTGCTCACCGGTTCCGATTCCATCCGCGACGTCATGGCGTTCCCCAAGACGGCCAGCGGCTCCGACCTTATGTCGGGCGCCCCGAGTGCCGTTTCCGGCGCCCAGCTCAAGGACGTCAGCCTGCGCCTGATGTAGGCGATCGGCTACATATTGCCCGCAACGAGGGAAGGACGTGTGCCTTCCCTCGTTTTTTGTGAGACGGGGGTGCGCCGGTAACGTACAATAGCTACCACGTGGCTGGGTTTGCCGGCCGAATGTGCGATGTCGCGGGAGGGGACATGGTCGAGTTTACAAAGACGATTAAAGATCCGTTGGGATTGCATGCCCGCCCGGTTGCGCTGCTCTACGACATCATTGCCAAACATCGTAGCGACGTATCGGTCAGTATCGGCAATCGCCACACGGATGGCCGCGATGTGATGGGGCTCATGGCTCTCTATGGCGAGTGCGGCGAGGATGTCGTGTTCCGCGTTTCGGGCGTGGATGAGGCCTCCTGCGTCACGTCGATCAGAAACCTCTCGCTCTAAGCGCATCAATGCGGCAAAGGAACAGTCCCCTCTGTTGCATAAATTGGTATGACAAGGCACCGCAAAGAGATGGTCTTTGCGGTGCCTCTTTTGTTTCGTATAGGAAACTTTTTCGAAATCTGAATGTGGACTCTTTCCAAAAAGTTAACCACGTGTTAGTTTACTAAAGCGAACATAGACGTGGTTAACTTTTATCGCGTCGATGTTGAGGACGAACTGACGTTAGGAGCCACTCATGTCTTGCGGACCGCAGATGCCGGCCATGCCGCTTTCGATGGTAAAAGCGGGCGAAACCGTGCGCGTGTCTCGGGTAAAGGGCAATGAGGATATGAAACACCACCTCAAGGACCTCGGCTTTGTTGAGGGCAGCGAAATCCACGTGGTGAGCTCGAGTGGCGCCAATATCATCGTCACGGTGCTGGGCGCACGCTTTGGCATCGATTCCAAGGTTGCCATGCACATCATGACCGTCGGTTAGTTCGCAGCATTTGATAAAAACCGAAAGGGGGACAAGAGGATGAAGACGTTGGGTGACGTTAAGGTGGGCGAGAGCTCTACCATCGTCAAGCTTCACGGTGAGGGTGCGCTGCGCCGCCACCTTATGGACCTGGGCCTCATCAAGGGCACTTCGTTCAAGGTCGTGAAGGTTGCACCGCTCGGTGATCCGGTCGAGATCAACGTGCGCGGCTACGAGCTTTCCATCCGCAAGGAGGAGGCGGCCGTCGTCGAGGTCCAGTAAGGGGCGCGGCGTACATTTCTGCAGATAAAGTTAGGTTTTTCTAACTTAATGCAGCAACTTTGAAGCACATTATCCAGCTCGCGCGGAGAAAGCAGCGCGGGCACACAAGGAAGAAGGATTGAATGGCGGATTCTCAGATCCATGTCGCGCTTGCGGGTAACCCCAACTGCGGCAAGACCACGCTTTTCAACCTGATCACCGGCGCCAACGGCTACGTTGGCAACTGGCCGGGTGTCACGGTTGAGAAAAAGGAAGCCAAGCTCCTGAGCGACAAGAGCGTCACGATTACGGACCTTCCCGGCATCTACTCGCTTTCCCCCTATAGCCCCGAGGAGCAGTGCTCGCGCGATTACCTCATGAGCGGCGAGCCCGATGTCGTCGTCCAGGTGGTCGACGCCACCAACCTCGAGCGCAACCTGTACCTGGCGCTTCAGGTTATCGAGACCGGCCTGCCCGTGGTCGTCGCCCTCAACATGGCCGACCTGGTCGAGAAAAACGGCGACAAGATCGACACGGACAAGCTCTCCAAGAAGCTCGGTTGCCCGGTCATGATGATCTCGGCCCTTAAGAACAAGGGTATCAAGGAGCTGTTCGATCAGGTCAAGAAGTCTGCCGCTTCCAAGGGCCAGGTGCCGGAGCACAAGTTCGATTCCTCTATCGAGGACGTTCTGGACCACATCGAGAACAACCTGCCTGCGAGCGTTCCCGCCAACAAACGCCGCTACTACGCCGTCAAGCTGTTCGAGCGCGATGCGGACGCCTGCAAGCTCATCAACCTCACCAAGGAGAAGGCCGCTCGCGTGGAGCAGCTGGTCGCCCAGTGCGAGCAGGACTGCGACGACGATGCCGAGTCCATCATCACCGGCGAGCGCTACGGCGTGATTGCCCACATCATCGACGAGTGCCTCACCAAGGCTCCGGCCAAGATGAGCACTTCCGAGAAGATCGACCGCGTGGTTACCAACCGTATCCTGGGCCTGCCGATCTTTGTGGTCATCATGTTCTGCGTGTACTACATCGCCGTTTCCACCCTGGGCGGCACAGTGACCGACTTCACCAACGACCAGCTCTTCGGTACCGACGGTTGGTACGTGCTCGGTCAGGGCCGCGACGCCTACGACGCGGCCGTCGAGGCAGCGGGCGACAACGCCGACTCGGTCGACCCGGCGCAGTACGGCCCCTATGTCCCGGGTATCACCACCGTGGTGCACGACGCCCTTGTGGCGGGCGGTACCGAGGACGGTGGCCTGGTCGATTCGCTGGTCTGCGACGGTATCGTCGGCGGTCTGGGCGCCATCTTCGGCTTCGTCCCGCAGATGTTCCTGCTCTTTGTGATGCTGTCTTTCCTGGAGGACTGCGGCTACATGGCTCGCGTCGCCTTCATCATGGACCGCGTGTTCCGCCGCTTTGGCCTGTCCGGTAAGTCGTTCATCCCCATGCTCGTGTCCTCGGGCTGCGGCGTCCCCGGCGTCATGGCCACCAAGACCATCGAGAACGAGAAGGACCGTCGCATGACGGTCATGACTACCACGTTCATCCCCTGTGGCGCCAAGCTGCCGATTATTGCCCTGCTCATGGGTTCCATCATCGGCGATTCTTCCACCACCGCCGCGTGGATCAGCCCGCTCTTCTACTTCCTGGGCGTCTTTGCCGTCATCGCCTCGGGCCTCATGCTCAAGAAGACCAAGCTCTTCGCCGGTCGCCCGACGCCGTTCGTTATGGAGCTTCCTGCCTACCACTTCCCGGCGATCCGCTCTTGGGCGCTGCACGTGTGGGAGCGCTGCTGGGCCTTTATCAAGAAAGCCGGCACGGTCATCTTCGCGTCCACCGTCGTCGTTTGGTTCCTGTCCAACTTTGGTAGCTATAACGGTTCCTTTGGCTTCCTGCCTGCGATGGGCGGCATCCCTGAGGAGTTCATGGACTACTCCGTGCTTGCCATGCTCGGCAACCTGGTCGCCTGGATCTTCGCCCCGCTCGGCTTTAGCACCTGGCAGGCAACTGCACTGACTGTCTCTGGACTTGTCGCCAAGGAGAACGTCGTCGCCACCGCCGGCTCGCTGTTGTCGGTTGCCGACGCTGCCGAGACCGACCCGAGTTTGTGGACCGCGTTTGCCGGCATGTTCCCGACTATGGGCGCTTGCGTTGCCTTTGGCGCCTTCAACCTGCTGTGCGCCCCGTGCTTTGCCGCCATGGGCACCATCCGCAATCAGATGGACTCCGGCAAGTGGACCGCGATTGCCATCGGCTACGAGTGCGCCTTCGCATGGGTCATCGGCCTGTTCATCAACCAGTTCTACAACCTGCTTGTCCTTGGCCAGTTTGGTATTTGGACGGTTGTAGCCATCGTTCTGCTGGTTGCGATGCTCTTCCAGATCTTCCGTCCCATGCCTAAGCACGCTTGGACCGACGAGGACGAGACCAACACTGCCTCCGCCGCAGTTTCCGCTTAAGTCTGAATAAGGATTAACCCCTTTCCACGAGCCCGGGTGTCCCAGCGACACTCGGGCTTTTTGGTGGGGGAGATGTGACGTTTCCGCAGATAAAACCGACCAAAATAAACCTGTCCCTTTTTGGCAGGTGGAGAATGGGGTAAAGTAAGTGGTGGTTAACTAGAGGAGGCTTGCTATGGCACCTATCGATATTGTTGTACTGGCTGTTATCGGTATTGCGTTTGTCGCCGTGTGCGTGCGCATCTACCGCAAGGGCACCTGCGCCGACTGCGCTCAGGGTGGCGTTTGCACGGGGCATTGCTCCAACAAAAAGACGTGCGCCGCACTTAAGGGCGTGGACAAAATCGCCGAAGACTTGGGCCGCGGTATTCATTAACCGACCGGCGTCTGGGTATGTTTGACTGCGGATACGGCGGTTGCTGATACGATAGGTGTGTTAGCAACTGCCGCCGAGCGGCTCAAACGAAAGGAACCCTGTATGGAGTCCTCTGCCTATCCGATGCTCTTTAGCCCGATCAAGGTCGGTACGACCGAGGTCAAGAACCGCGTCTTTATGCCGCCGGTGTCCACCAACCTGGCCGATCATGGCTATGTGACTGACGACTTGGTCGATCATTACCGTGCCCGCGCCAAGGGCGGCGTGGGCCTCATCATTACCGAGGTCGTGACGGTCGAGCCCACCTATACCTATCTGCCGGGCGACATGTGCTGCTACGACGACACGTTTATCCCCGGCTGGGAAAAGCTCGCCGCGGCCGTCCACGAGTATGGCTGCAAGATCATGCCGCAGCTCTTCCACCCCGCCTACATGGCCTTTAACGTTCCGGGCACGCCGCGCCTGGTCGCTCCGTCCTTTGTGGGCCCGTCTTACGCCCGCGAGGCACCGCGCCCCATCACGGTTGACGAGATCCACGAGCTCACGCACCAGTTTGGCGACGCCGCCGTGCGTATGCAAAAGGCTGGCGTCGATGGCGTCGAGGTCCACGCGGCGCACGCCCACGGCATGCTCGGCGGCTTTTTGACCCCGCTCTACAACAAGCGTACCGATGAGTACGGTGGCTCGCTCGGCGCTCGCATGCGCTTTTTGCTCGAGGTCATCGCCGAGATTCGCGAGCGCTGCGGCAAGGACTTTATCATCGACGTCCGCATCTCGGGTGACGAGTACACCGATGGTGGCCTGACCCTCAACGACATGATCTACGTCTCGCGTCGCCTGGAGAAGGCCGGCGTCGACATGATTCACGTGTCGGGCGGCACCACCATCAAGCGCGGCTCTGCGATTCCCGCCGCCGGCACGCAGCAGGCCTCGCACGCCGCCTGCTCGCGCGAGATCAAAAAGCACGTCAACATTCCCGTCGCCACCGTCGGCCGCATCAACGAGGCCTGGATTGCCGAGGAGCTGATCGAGGACGGCGCTGCCGATATTTGCATGATGGGCCGCGCCAATCTGTGCGATGCCGAGTTCTGTAACAAGGCTGCTGCCGGCAACGCCGACGACATCCGCCCCTGCATCGGTTGCCTGCGCTGCCTGAACGGCATTATGTTCGGCAAGCGCATCTCCTGCACCGTCAACCCGGACGTGGAGCGCGACGAGGCTGGCTACGAGCCTGCCGCAGAGGCCAAGAACGTTCTGGTCGTGGGTGCTGGTCCTGCGGGTATGGAGGCAGCCTACATTGCCGCCAAGCGCGGCCACAACGTGGTGCTCGTGGATAAGCAGGACGAACCGGGCGGCGAGATGCGCATCGCGGCCGTTCCGCCGGCAAAGCAGGAGCTCACTCGCGTGATCAAGTACCAGTATCGTCGTCTGGCCGAGGCGGGAGTGAAGTGCATATTTGGCACCGAGCTTACTGCCGAGGACATTCAGCGCGACTACGCTGGTTACGAGGTTGTCCTGGCTTATGGTGCTGAGCCCATCGCCCCGGCCTTCATGCAGGGCTTTAAGCAGGTTATGACGGCTGACGACCTGCTGGGCGGCAAGGCTTTCCCGGGTAAGAAGATCGTCATCGTGGGCGGCGGCACCGTCGGCTGCGAGACGGCCGATTACCTGGCCCCGCTGGTCAACGACCTGTCGCCGGCCAACCGCGACGTCACCGTCATCGAGATGACCAAGACGCTCGCCGCCAACGAGGGTGGTGCCGGTCGTGCGGTGCTCATCACGCGCATGCTCTCCAAGGGCGTCCATGTGCTGACCGAGGCCAAGGTGACCGAGATCACCGAGGATACCATCAGCTATGAGAAGGATGGCGAGGTCCATACCATCGCCGGTGCCGATACGCTGGTGCTTGCCATGGGCTATCGTCCCAATACCAAGCTGGCCGACGATCTGGCTGCAGCCGGTGTTGCCACCCACGTGCTGGGCGATGCCAACAAGTGCGGCAACATCCGCGACGCCATCGGCGATGGCTACAAGATCGCCTGCGAGCTCTAATCAATCCCTTGGCGCATGAGGAGGGGCGTCTCTGCGCCATCTGATAGCAAAACAGCGGTGGTGTCCCGGGTTTCGGGATGCCGCCGCTTGCTCTTGTGATCTTGGCGACGCGAGCGCGCCCTATTTCACCGCAACTGAGGGAATGGGGGATGCGATAGTATTACGTGGTGATATTCGACAAACCGTGGGCTTCATCCGAGGGCTTTATGGAACAGCACCAGCATTATCAGAGCCTGCAAGACCAGGCATACAACGCATTGCGCTCCAAGATCATCTATGCCGAGCTCAAACCCGGCACGCGCCTTTCGGCGATTGGTCTGGAAAAGGAGACGGGAATCGGGCGCACGCCCATTCGCGAGTCTTTTGTGCGCCTGCGCGAGCAAGAGCTGGTGGAAACGCGTCCCAAGAGCGGCACCTACGTCTCTAAGATCAGCATGGAACACGCCGAGAATGCCTGTTTCTTGCGCGAGAAACTCGAAAGAAGCGTGCTTATTAAATGCTGCTCTGCCGCCACGTCCGAGCAAAAGCATCGGCTCGAGCAGATTCTTGCCGAGTCCGAGTCGCTCGACCATAGCGAGACGCGTCGCTTTTTCGATCTGGACAATCTGTTCCATGAGACGTGTTTTGAGATTGCCGGTCGTCACATGCTGTGGGATTGGATGAAGAGCGTCAACACGCATTTTGAGCGATACAACTGGTTGCGTATGGTGTCGCAGGATCTGGATTGGGAGCCGATTCGTCGACAGCATCGCCGAATTCTCGAGGCTATTAAGAGGGGCGATACCGACACGGCGAGCTATCTGGCAGAGACGCACTTGCATCTGATGCCCGAGGAGCAGGGCCCGGTTATCGCCCTGCATCCCGACTATTTCGAGCTGTCCAAAGACTCGTCTATCTAGCCCATCACCGCATCTGCTCGATACGCAAAAACGATGCTGCTCACCTACAGCGTTTTGCAACCGAGATTTTTAAAAATGCCTAAAATGGCTCAGACTGCCGACAAATGGGAAACGGGGTGCGCTATGGCGCAGATGAGAATCAAGGACATTGCCGCTGAGGCGGGCGTGAGTCCGGCCACGGTCTCGCGCTATCTCAACAACCGCCCCGGGCAGATGACCGAGGAAACCCGTGCTCGCATCGCGGCGGTTATCGAGCGCACCGGCTATCGCCCACGTGCCGCCGCACGCAATCTGCGCAGCTCGCGCACCAACCTCATCGGCGTGATCTTGGCCGACATTGCCAACCCGTTCTCGAGCGCAATGCTCGAAGGGCTTTCCGCCAGCGCCGCCGCGCGCGGCTGCTCGCTCATGACGGCCATTAGCGGCAACGACCCCGCCAAGGAGGCAGAGTCGCTCACCAGACTTATCGATGCCGGCGTGGACGGCCTGGTCGTCAATACCTGCGGAGGCAACGACAAGGCGATCGCCGCGGCCGCGGGGCGCCTGCCCGTTGTACTGCTCGACCGCGACGTTGCCGACGGTGGCATCGATCTGGTGACCTCCAACAACCGTGAGTTGGTCGCTGGCCTGGTAGACGCCTTGGCTGCTGCGGGCAGCGAGCGTCTGTGCCTGCTTACCGAGGCAAGCGATGACAGCCCCGTGCGTCGTGAGCGCGCTGAGGCGTTTGCCGACGAGCTCTCGCGCCGCGGCCTGGCCGGCGAGGTCGTCATCTTGGCAGACGGTGGCGTTGAGGGTGTCAGTCGCCTGGACGAGACCATCCGCGGCTATGCGGGTAAAAAGCTCGGCCTCATTGCCGTCAACGGCCTAGTTTTCCTGCGTCTGACCGAGGCGCTGGCACAGCTGGGGCCCTCGTTGCCGGCTGGCCTCAAGATTGCGACGTTTGACGATTACCCCTGGAACCACGTGCTCTTTGGCGGTGTGACCACGGCCGCGCAGGATACCCTCACCATTGCCGAGCGCGTGGTCGAGCGTCTGTCCGAGCGCATCGGCGTCGTTACCACCACCGTGGGCGAAGCCGCAAAGCTGGCGCCCAAGCGCATCGAGATCCCCGGTTACATCGAACACCGCGCTTCGACCTCGCGCTAGTTTGTGTGATAATATATAGACAATGTCATACAGGAGGTATCCATGGCTGCGTCTGTGCTGAGTGTGCGAGTGGACTCGTCAATTAAAGACTCATTTGCCGAGCTGTGTGAAGAACTTGGCATGACTTCGTCTGTTGCGGTCAATATGTTTATGAGACAGATGCTGCGCGAGCGTTCGCTGCCGTTTGTTCCTTCACTTGGTAAAAGCTCTGCGAGCGAAAGCGCCGCGGCGGGCATTTTGGATATTGCCCAGATTGAGTCCGCCGTCCGCGAGGCAGCCAGATCGATTCCCGCCATCAAAACCGTGATTCTTTTTGGTTCGTATGCCCGTGGTGAGGCGCATGCCGATAGTGATATTGACTTGCGTCTCGTAGTCGATCGCGAGCAGGGTTTCGGTCTTTTCGCGTTGTCGGCGTTTGGTGAGGCGGTGCGCAAAGAAACCGGGAGGCAGGTTGACCTCGTCTCTAGTGATCATCTTGATGACGATCTTGCCGCGGCGATTGAGCGCGAAGGAGTGATCCTTTATGATCGCGCGTAAGTCAGACTGCCTTCGCGCCCAAGAGGTTTTGGAGGCCATCTCTGAAACGAACGAGCGCATCAAGGCTTTTGGTATCACCGAGGACCAGTTTCTGCATGCGAATGACGTGCGGACGAGGGCGTTGGCGGACTCCCTTTTGATGTGTGCGCTTAGGGCGACGGAAGAAGCGGGCAAATTGTCGGAACGCTCGCAGCGGCTTCATCCCGAAATCGAATGGCGTGGAATTATCGGCATGAGAAATTATCTTGCGCATGATTACGGCAATGTCGACCGCTCGGTTGTTTGGGATGCAGTGACGATGGAGTTCCCTGCGCTGGAACGAGCCTGTAGGCAAATTGTCTCCGAATCCGAACGATAGTTACTTGTCATATCTGCCTGTTCGCACACGTTTTTTGAGCGCTTGATACGCTTTAACCCTGCGGAAACATTTTTCTGCGATAGTATCTGCGATATAGACCAGTCGAAACCCGCCCGAAAGAAAGGGGAGCGACATGAACCAGCAGAACATCGATTACGTACTCCGCTCCGTAGAGCAGCGTGACATCCGCTTTGTGCGTCTGTGGTTTGTCGACATTCTCGGCCGCCTCAAGAACTTTGCCATTAGCCCCGAGGACCTCGAGGTCGCTTTTGAGGAGGGCATTGGCTTTGACGGCTCGGCCATCGAGGGCTTTGCCACGCCCGAGGAAGCCGACATGCTGGCGTTTCCCGATGCTTCGACCTTCCAGATCCTGCCGTGGCGTCCGAGCCACAACGGCGTCGCCCGCGTGTTCTGCGACGTGTGCACTCCCGATCGCAAGCCGTTTGCCGGCGATCCTCGCGATGCCCTGCGCCGCATGTTCTACAAGGCCGAGAAGGCCGGCTACCTGCTCAACGTGGGTGCCGAGCTGGAGTACTACTACTTCCCCGACGAGCACACGCCCGAGCCGCTCGACAACGTGGGCTACTTCGATCTTTCGGTGAGCGACGCCGCCCGCGACCTGCGCCGCAACACGGTCCTCACACTCGAGAAGATGTCCGTGCCCGTGGAGTACACCTTCCACGCCGCCGGTCGCTCGCAGCACGGCATGAGCCTGCGCCACGCCGAGGCCCTGAGCATGTCCGACGCCATCACCACGGCCAAACTCATCATTAAGCAACAGGCCTACGAGAGCGGTTGCCACGCCTCCTTTATGCCCAAGCCGTTGGCGGGCGAGGACGGCAGCGCCATGTTTTTGCATCAGTCGCTGTTCAACCACGACGGCAACAACGTCTTTTGGGGCGAGGACGACGAGAAGTACCACCTCTCCGATATCGCCAAGCACTATATGGCCGGCATCCTGGCGCACGCGCGCGAGATCAGCGCCATCACCAACCCCACGGTCAACTCGTATAAGCGCATCACCACGGGCGGCGACTCCGTGCCGCAGTACGCCACGTGGGGCCTGCGCAACCGCGCGAGCATGATCCGAATCCCGGTCTACAAGCCCGGCAAGCAGCTGTCCACGCGCATCGAGCTTCGTAGCCCCGACCCCATGGCCAACCCGTATCTGGTCAACGCCGTCACGCTGGCGGCTGGTCTGGACGGCATCGAGCGCAAGCTGGAGCTCCCGCCCGAGGCCACGGCCGAGACGCTCAAGCTCACCGACCGCCAGATGCTCGAGGCCGGCTACACGCCGCTGCCGCGCTCGCTCAAAGAGGCACTCGACGTCTTTGAGGACTCGCAGTTTATGAAGGATGCCCTCGGCGAGCACATCCACGGCTTCTTCCTCAAAAAGAAGCGCGACGAGTGGCATAAGTTTGAGTCCACGATCACCGAGTGGGAGATTAAGCACTACCTGGCGAACTCCTAATCGCGCTGGCTTGTTTCAGTACGATTGAGCTCATTTCTTTGGAGGCCGATATGTCCGAAAAGAGTGCCCTGTTCATGGCGCGCACGACGCGCTTCCACGAGTTTGCCCGCAGCTTGACGACCACCCTGGGTGTCGAGGTGAGCCTGGCAACTCCCGATTCACCGACTGCGGCGCACGACTTTGACCTGCTGATCCTCGATTCCGATGGCATTCGCAGCGACCGTATCGATCAGATTGCCAAGTGGCTTGATGATCGTGGCGGCGTTCCCATGTTGGTGATCGTCGACGACGAGGCGCTCGGCACCCTGCGCCTGCCGAATCACGCGCATGCCGACTTTGTATGCCCCACGGCGACGCCCAACGAGCTCAAGGCTCGCGCACAGCGCCTGATGGGCGAGGAGGAGACCGTCACTGCCGACGATGTGCTCAACATCGATAACCTCGAGATTAATTTGGCCACCTACCAGGTGACGCTCGATGATGAGCCCATCGACCTGACGCTGATGGAGTACTCGCTACTGAGCTTTTTGGCGACGCATCCCAACCGTGCCTACAGCCGCGAGGTGCTGCTGCACCGCGTGTGGGGCTTCGAGTACTGCGGCGGCACGCGCACCGTCGACGTGCACATTCGACGCATCCGCTCCAAGGTGGGCCCGCAGATCGCGGCACACATCACCACCGTCCGCGGCGTGGGCTATCTGTTTAAGGACTAGATTTCCACCACAAAGGGGACAGGCATCTTTGTGGTGGTTTTGACGCAGATGTGGGTCCCTCTCGAATCTGCAGCAGAACTTAAGCCTTCCTAAAAGATTGCGTTCTCATACACGGACGCCCGCATATTGGGGTACAACTCAACGTGAACAATGATGGCCCGCCACATGTTTGGCGGGTCTTTGGTTATTTGACGAAAGGATTGCAGCTATGAGCGAGAACGATTCCCAGCGTCCCCAGGATGTTGGCAATGCCGGCGAGACTCAGCAGCAGCCGCGCGTGCAGGTGGAGTCGACGCCTGCCGACGGCAACATTCCCTACGTGCAGGCCTACGACACGCAGACCGGCAAGCCGCTGGGCGGCCAGCAGGTCGTGAACAAGCACACAGTGGTCAAGACCAAGACCAAAAAGCTGCCGATCTTTATTACGGCGCTTGCCGGCTGTGCCTGCGGCGCCCTGCTGGTCATCGCGCTCATTATGAGCGGCACGCTCAATATTGGCGGTGGCAAGAATGCCGTGACGGCGGGTGCTTCGGGTTCGTCGACGCAAAAGATTACCATCGACTCTGAGGACACAACGCTGGCCGAGGCGGTCTCTGCCAAGGCGCTGCCCTCTGTTGTTTCCATCACTGCGACTTCGAGCGGTAGCCAGAATGGCTCACTTTCGCAGTCTGCTGACGAGTCGGATAGCTCGGGCAGTGTCGGTTCGGGCGTAGTACTCGATACCGAGGGCCACATCCTCACCAACAACCACGTGGTCGATGGTTACGACCAGTACGTGGTGACCATGGACGACGGCACCACGTACGAAGCCGAGTTCGTGGGCAACGATGCCTCGAGCGACCTGGCCGTCATCAAGCTCAAGGACGCCGACGCCTCCAAGCTCACGCCGATCGAGATTGGCGACTCCTCCAAGCTCAACGTTGGCGAGTGGGTCATGGCGATCGGTTCGCCGTTCGGCAACGAGCAGTCTGTCTCCACGGGCATCGTGTCGGCGCTGTACCGCTCCACGGCCATGAGCTCTACCAGCGGCAACACCATCTATGCCAACATGATCCAGACCGATGCCGCCATCAACCCGGGCAACTCCGGCGGTGCGCTCGTCAACGACAACGGCGAGCTCGTGGGTATCAACTCGCTCATCGAGAGCTACTCGGGCTCAAGCTCGGGCGTTGGCTTTGCCATTCCCGTTAACTACGCCAAGAACATTGCCGACCAGATTATCGACGGCAAGACGCCGGTGCACCCGTACCTGGGCGCCACGCTTTCGAGCGTCAATGCGCTTAACGCCCGCACCAACAAGCTGAGCACCGATAGCGGCGCGTATGTGGCAAGTGTCGTCGAGGACGGTCCTGCCGCCAAGGCTGGCATCCAAGAGGGCGATGTCATTACCAAACTGGGCGACGACGAGATTACGAGCGCCGATGGCCTGATCATCGCGCTGCGCAGCCACGAGGTGGGCGAGAAGGTCGAGATTACGCTCATGCGCGGCAAGGACGAGAAAAAGGTCACGGTTGAGCTGGGCTCCGACGAGGAGCTGCAGAACCAGCAGCAGGACGACAGCGCGACTGACACCGGCAACGGCGGTATTACCGACGAGCAGTTGCGCCAGTACCTGGAGGAGCTGTTGGGTCAGCAGGGCCAGGGCCAAGGCTACGGTCAGGGTTTCTAACGAGTCGTATCGCACATACCGATGCCAGAGGGGCTGTTCCGCCAACGCGGGACAGCCCCCGCTTTTCTTATTGATCCGTTGGGGACGGAGGAAAACGGATCATTTAGAACTGACAAGGGCATGGTTCGATCGTGCGATCCACCCCGGTCCGGTGGCTGCCGATTCGGTGCGGTTCGAAAGGGCTATTCGGCGCCATGGTGACCGGTGGTACTCTTGTATCCGTTTGAAATCGAGCGAAGGAGTGCCGCTATGGAGCAATCGAGCCTGTTTGGTGACGGCGTGGACATCGATACCGAAACGCCAGCGAGCACGGATACCACTGCACCGGCCGATGCCCGTGCCCAAGCGGCAGCGCGTGCGGCCGAGCTGCGCCACGAGCTCGATTACCACGCCTATCGCTACTACATGCTCGACGCGCCTGAGATCACGGACGCTGCCTTTGACAAAATGCTCGTTGAGCTGCAGGAAATCGAGGCCACCTACCCCGACCTGGTGACGTCCGACAGCTATACCCAGCGCGTGGGCGGCTACGTGAGCGAGCAGTTTACGCCGGTCACGCACATGGCACGCATGTATTCCATGGACGATGCCATGGATCTGGACGAACTCGACGCGTGGCTTCAGCGCACTGAGGATGCCCTCGGTGCCGGCAGCGTCACCTATACCTGCGAGCTTAAGATCGACGGTCTGGGCGTGGCGCTTACTTACCAAAACGGCACCTTTGTGCGCGCCGCCACGCGCGGTGACGGCACAACGGGCGAGGACGTATCGCTCAACGTCCGTACCATCAAGGATGTGCCCATGCACCTGTCCGAGCCGGCGCTCGCCCACATGGGCGCCGACCGCGAGCGCACCATTGAGGTGCGCGGTGAGGTCTACATGCCTAAGGGCAGCTTTGTTCGCCTGAATGAAGAGGCCGATGCCGAGGGCCGCGACCCCTTCGCCAACCCGCGCAACGCTGCCGCTGGCAGCCTGCGTCAGAAGGACCCCAAGGTCACGGCGCGCCGCGACTTGGCCACCTTTATCTACGCCATCGCCGATACCGATCCGCTGCACGTTCACAGCCAGCGCGAATTTCTCGACTGGTTGCGCAACGCCGGCTTTAGCGTCAACCCCAACGTGGCTCGTTGCGCCACGCCGGCCGAGGTCCACGAGTTCTGTGCCCAGGCGCTCGAGCACCGCGGCGACCTGGATTACGACATCGACGGCGTGGTCGTAAAGGTCGACAGCTTCCAGCAGCAGCTCGACCTGGGCTTTACCGCCCGCGCACCACGCTGGGCCATTGCCTTTAAGTTCCCGCCCGAGGAAAAGCAGACCGTCCTGCGCGAAATTCGCATCCAGGTGGGCCGCACCGGCGTGCTCACGCCGGTCGCCGAGTTCGACCCGGTGACGGTTGCCGGCTCCACCATCGCGCGCGCCACGCTGCACAACATTGACGAGATCCGTCGCAAAAACGTGCGCGAGGGCGACACCATCATCGTGCACAAGGCGGGCGACGTGATTCCCGAGGTCGTGGGTCCCGTGCTCGACAAGCGCCCAGCCGACAGCGTTGACTGGCAGATGCCCGAGGTCTGCCCCGTGTGCGGCAGCCCCGTGGTCCACGAGGACGGCGAGGTTGCCTACCGCTGCGTCTCCATCGACTGTCCCGCGCAGCTCAAGGAGCGCCTGCTCCACTGGGTGAGCCGCGGCTGCATGGACGTCGACGGCCTGGGCGACGAGATCGTCGACAAGATGATCGCCGCTGGCCTGATCCACGATGTCGCGGACTTCTACCAGCTTACGGTCGACGACATCGCAGGCCTGGACACGGGCCGCGTGTACGCCAGCTCCAACAGCAAGAAGGGCGTCAAGAAGGGCGACCCCATTCCGGTAGGCCTCAAGACGGCCGGGAAAATCATCGCCGAGCTCAACAAGTCCAAGAGCCAACCGCTCGGTCGCGTGCTGTTTGCCCTGGGAATCCGCCACGTGGGCAAGAGTGTGGGCGAGGTCATTGCCGAGCGATTCCTGTCGATCGACAAGCTCATCTTGGCGAGCGAAGAGGACATCGCCGAGTGCGAGGGCATCGGTCCCAAGATTGCGGCGAGCGTCAAGCAGTTCCTGGCCGTGCCCGAGAACCTTGCCGTGCTGGAGCGCCTGCGCCAGGCGGGCCTGTCGCTCGAGGTCGACTTGGGCGCTGCGCATGCGCAAGCCGCAGCCGACGCTGGCGTGGCAGGCGAGCTTGCCGACGCACAGCCACTCGCGGGTCTGACCTTCGTGCTCACCGGCACGCTCGTCAACCGCACTCGCGACGAGGCGGGTGCGGCGCTCAAGGTACTCGGCGCCAAGGTCTCGGGCAGCGTGTCCAAGAAGACGAGCTATCTGGTTGCCGGCCCCAAAGCGGGCTCCAAGCTCACCAAGGCTGAGCAGTTGGGTGTGCCCGTGCTGGACGAGGACACGCTCGGGCGGATCTTGGCTACTGGCGAGGTGCCCCAGGCTTAAGGCGCCGATAATCAAATTAGAAAACCTCCCGGAAACGCTTTCCGGGAGGTTTTTATTTGGGCGTGGTGGCGGGTGGCATGATCTTCTCCACGTAGGTTGCTGAGGGTGATCCTGTGGAGCGGTGTCGTTCCGGAGCGATAGAAGATTCATACAAAGCAGAGGGTTTCGCAATGGTGGATTGACCCCATTGTGATGATTCTCATATATATTAACATTAACATTAACGTGTATACTAAGCAGTGAAGATATATGTTGAGAGGAGCCGCTATGGTTACTGTCGCATTTTCGGAGCTGCGTCAAAACCTTACGCAGGTGGCCGAAAAGGTTGCCAATGAGGGCGAGGAGGTTGTGGTCTTCAAGCGGAGCAAGCCGTTGTTCAAGATCGTGCCACTCGACTATCAAGGCCCAGTTGCGGTGGAATATGACGCTGCCCAGGAGCATGGAGGCGCAAAGCCGACGCTCGGCTCGGACAAGACCAAGCGTGACGTGGGTACGATGTGGCATCCCAAGATCACCTGGAAGGAGATTCGCGAGATGCTCGCGGAGGATGAGGACTACCAGGAGTATCTCGATCTCGTAGCCAAAATGCCCAAGGGAACGCCGCTCGATACGATGACGGTTGAAGATGAAAAGCGCATCGCGAGGGAGCGCTACCTATGAGGGCATTTCTCGATACCAATTATCTGCTCGATTGCGTGCTACCGGGCCGGCCGGAGCATGGGGCGGCGCAAACGATCAAGGGGCTTGTTGACGTGGGGCTTATCGAGGGCGTTGTTTCGGCCTGCTCTCTCAAGGACGCGTATTACATTCTCACTAAACAGGCCGGCGAGGTGCGCGCCCGCGAGGTAGTGCGCGACTGCCTTAAGAGCTACTCGGTAGAGCCCCTCGACCAAGAAGCTTGTTTTACCTCCGCCTATTCCGATGAACCGGACTTTGAGGATGGCTGTATCCGAGCGATGGCCGAGCGTGCCGGCGTGGACTTTATCATCACGCGCGATCGCGCTGCCTTTGTGCGCTCGACCATCAAGACCTTCTCGCCCGCAGAGTTCATCCGTGCGTTTCCGATTCCGGAGGAGTAAAACCGCCATATCGGGGACTGTCCCCGGCGTGATGGTTCTCCTGCAGTCGACGCTCGTTAGTTGAGCTACGCTTCATACCTGTCCGGGAGGTTCTTAATCGAGCACAGTAACCGGCACCGTGATCTGCGTCACGTAGGTTGCCGGGTCGTCACTGATGATGTCATCGATGAGGGCAATCTCGCGCGAGGGGCCGGCGGGTGTCAGGTTATGTTCGCGCATATAGTCGAGCAGCTGCTCGTAGCGTGGGGCTGCTCGCCCGTGCGTGCCGCGAAAGCTAATGGTCAGGCAGCGCGCGGCGGGTCGTGTCTCGACGTCGCCCACGTAATCATCGGTGTCATCGAGCAGCAGGAAGACCTCGTCGTAACCATTAAAGTCGCCGGCGGCGAGGCGTTCGGCGACAATCCCGACGCCCAAGTTGCCCAGAAAGACAAAGGTTTCGTGCTGGCCCTTCTGCAGTTGACGAATTTGCCACTCCAGCGCATAGGCGTCGGTAGGGTTGACGCGTTCGCGCAACACGGCGCAGCGAAGCTCGGGCGCGTCGATTGTGCAAATGGTGTCAAGCTCGGTGTCCAAGGCATCGTGCAGCAGGGCAAGCCGGTTATCGATCTTGCGCGACACGCGCTCCAACTCGCGGCGCTTGCGCTCGATGAGCTTCTGCTGCTGAGCCAGCTGCCGCTGCATGAGGTCCACATCGCGCGTGGTCACAAACTTACGGATTTGCGTGAGCGGCAAGTCGAGAACACGCAGGTGGCTGATGGTGTTGAGGGTGGAGAGCTGCCGCGACCCGTAGTAGCGGTACCCGCTTGCCGGATCGATGTACGCCGGGTCCAGCAAGCCCATCTGCTCGTAATGACGTAGCGTCCCCACGCTCAGGTTAAACAGGCGCGCCACCTCGCCAATGCGGAGCAAGCCCTCGGTATGTTCAGTCGGCGAGTCCGTCATGGGACCGCTCCTTTCGGTAAAAAGCAGGGGAGGGGCGTCAGGCTCGCGTCGCCCCGCTACGCCATCAGCTTGTCAAAAGCCCCGCGCCGGTTGAGCACGGTAAACGCGATAACACAGATGACCGCCGACAGGATCGACCCGCATGGCGAGGCGATGCCCATGGGAAACAGTGTGTTGGAATAGGCGTTCGACAGCAGCCACGCGCCGGGCACGCGAATGAGCGCCACGGCCAGCACGTTGTGCGCAAAGCCGATGTAGCTCTTGCCATACGCAGCGAAAAAGCCGCTAAAGCAAATGTGGATACCGGCAAAGATTGCGTCGAAAATATAACTGTGCATATAGCCGGTGCCGGCCGCGACTACCGCGGCGTCCTTGGCAAAAAAGCCGATAAACGCCGGTGCCACCAGCCACATCAGCACCGTGATCAGGCAGCCGTATACCACCGAGATGGTCATGGCATCCTTGAGCACCTGACGCGCGCGGTCACCCTTGCCTGCGCCGGCGTTTTGCGCCGTGAGCGCGCTGACGGTGGCACCCATGGAACTCGGCACGATAAACAAAAAGCTGATCATCTTCTCGACTAGGCCCACGGCGGCGGCGTCGACGAGCCCTCGGTGGTTGGCGATGACGGTGATAAACATAAACGCCACCTGGATGCAGCCGTCCTGCACGGCCACAGGTACGCCGATCTTAAGAATGCTGCCGAGCACCTCGGGCTGGGGGCGCAGGTCGCTGCGCTTGAGGTGAATGTGCGTACGGCGGCTCTTGAGCCACACGAGCGCGAGGGCCACGCTCGCCGTCTGCGCGGTTACCGTGCCGAGCGCCGCGCCCACGGGGCCGAGCCCCATGTGTCCGATAAACAGAAAGTCGAGCGCGATGTTGATGATGCATGCCACGCCGATCACGTACATAGGCGAGCGCGAATCGCCCAGGCCGCGAAAGATGGCCGAAAGAATGTTGTACGCGGCGATAAAGGGAATGCCGATAAAGCAGATACGCAGGTAGGCGGCAGTGCCTTCGACCGCCTCGGCCGGCGTGCCAATGAGTGCCACGATCTGCGGGCACAGTGCGAGCAGGACGGCGGCCAGCACCACCGAGACGCCCATAAAGAGCGTGATGGTATTGCCGATGGCGGTTTCGGCGCGGTCGAAGCGGCGCGAACCCACGGCGTGGCCGACGATGACCGTCGTTCCCATGGCCAGGCCCACGAGCGTCACGGTAATAATGTAGAGCGTCTGCGCGCCATTGCCCACGGCGGTGATGCCGGCAGCGCCGCTAAACTGCCCCATCATGTACAGGTCGGCCATGCCGTAGAGCATCTGCAAAAAGTACGAGAGCATATAGGGCAGGGCAAAGACCGCGATGGTCTTAAGGACGTTGCCGCGTGTGAGGTCGTGTTCCATGGGCGGGGCACTTTCTGGCTTAGATTGTTTACGTACCAGTGTAGTGAAAACCCTACAACGATTGTAGAGTCAAGGTTTGTGTTGGTCGTAGGGCGAAAAAGTCACGCTCGCGTTTATTTCTAATTGAATACGGACGTGCGCCCTGCGAGCATGGCGCCTGTACTAGCCTTGCAGAAATCGATTTCGGAGCACTTGACACCGCCGCACGGCGCGCCATAATACGTGGGTTTACGAACAACGTTTGATGGGGGATGAACCTTCGTGCGCAATCTCAAGATTCTGTTTTCCTATCTGGGGGCATACCGCCGCGATGCCATGCTCGGCATGCTCTTTGTGACGGCCGAGACGGCGCTCGAGCTGTTTATTCCGGTCATCATGGCAAATATCATCGACGTGGGCGTGCCTGCGGGCGACATCAACTACATGCTGTTGCAGGGTGCGTATATGTTGGTATGCGCCGCATTTTCGCTGGTACTTGGCTTGGGCTATGCACGCACGTCCGCCCGCGTTGCCTCGGGGCTGGGCGCTAACCTGCGCGCCGCGGAGTACCGCAAGATCCAGACCCTCGCCTTCGGCAATCTCGATGAATACGAGACGAGCTCGCTTGTCACTCGCATGACCACCGACATCACCGTGATTCAAAACGCCGTAGGTAACGGCTTCCGCCCCATGGTGCGCGGGCCGGTAAATCTGATCATGGGCCTCGTCTACGCCTTTGCACTCTCGCGCGAGCTCGCGGCGGTCTTTGCCGTCATTCTACCGATGCTTGCCATCGTGCTCGGTATTATTACCGTGCGCGTGAGCCCGCTCTACCGCCAACTCCAGACCTCGATGGACCACCTCAACGGCGTGGTGCAAGAGGACCTTACCGCCGTGCGCGCCGTGAAGGCTTACGTGCGCGCCGAGCACGAGTGCGACAAGTTCGACACCGTCAATACCGAGCTCGCCGGCACGGCGACCAAGACCTTCGGCACCGCCGTGCTCAACCTGCCGGTGTTCCAGCTCTCGATGTATGTTGCCGCGCTCTCGATCCTGTGGATTGGCGGCCGCATGATCATCGAAGGTCGCTTGGGCGTGGGCTCGCTCACGGGCTTTATGAGCTACGTGCTGCTGATCATGAACTCGCTCATGATGATTTCCAACGTGTTTTTGCTGCTCACGCGCGCTCTCACGAGTGTGGGCCGTATCGCAGAGGTGCTCGATGAAGAGCCCTTTATCGCCAATCCTGTGGGAGACCTCGCGACTGCGGCGCCAGCGGACGGCAGTATCGAGTTTCGCGACGTTTCCTTTAAATACCGCGCGGATGCAGCCGAGGATGTGCTCGAGCATATTGACCTTCGCATCGAGAGCGGCTCGACGGTGGGCATCCTCGGCGGCACGGGCTCGGGCAAGAGCTCGCTTGTGCAGCTGATTGCGCGCCTGTACGACGCTACCGAGGGCGCCGTGCTTGTGGGCGGACACGACGTGCGCGACTACGACCTCGCGACCCTGCGCGACGCCGTGGGCATTGTGCTGCAAAAGAATGTGCTGTTTACGGGCACCGTGCGCGAGAACCTGCAGTGGGGCAATCCGCAGGCGTCGGACGATGAGCTCCTCGCGGCTTGCCGCGCGGCGTGCGTAGACGAGTTCCTTGATCGCATCGGCGGGCTGGACGGTGAGTTGGGCCAAGGCGGCGCCGGTGTTTCGGGTGGCCAGAAGCAACGCCTGTGCATCGCGCGCACGCTGCTCAAGCATCCGCGCGTGCTCATTTTTGATGACTCCACCAGCGCGGTCGATATGACGACCGACGCTAAGATTCGCGAGCACATCGCTCGGATTCCCAATACGACCGTGCTCATCATCGCCCAGCGCATCGCGAGCGTCATGGATGCCGATCGCATTGTGGTGTTGGACGACGGTCGTGTCCATGGCGTGGGCACGCACGAGGAATTGCTGGCGGGCGACAACATATACCAGGAGATTTACGCCTCGCAGATGGAGTTTGCGGGGAACGCGGACGCCGGTGACGGCAGCGACGATGGCTGCGCGAATGATCCGTTTTCCTCCGTCCCCAGCGGATTGACCTTGGAAGGGGGTGAGCGCCATGCCTAAGACCGCAGCCCAAGCACGCCCGGCCGACCTCAAACGCACTGTGCGCCGCCTGCTCTCCTACATGGGGCATGCCAAGTTCTCGTTGCTCGCGGTGGGCGTGTTCGCCTCCATCGCCGCCATCGCGAGCCTCGCCGGCACCTACATGGTGCGCCCCATCGTTAACGGTTTGGCCACGGGCGGGGAGGAACTGCTCGCCAAGCAGGTCATCCTGACGGCGATCATCTATGCTGCGGGCGTGCTTTCGGCCCTGGGCTACTCGCAGATCATGGTGCGCGCGGCCCAACGCGTGGTGTCCGATATTCGCCGCGACCTGTTCGCGCACATCCAGACGCTGCCGCTCAGTTATTTTGACGGCACGCGCTCGGGCGACATCATGAGCTTTTTCACCAACGACGTCGACACCGTCTCCGAGGCGCTCAACAACAGCTTTGCCAACGTGATTCAGGCCGCCATTCAGGTTGTGGGCACCACGGCCATGCTCATCATCCTTAACTGGCAGCTCACGATTATCACGCTCGTGTGCGATGCGGCCATTGTGCTATATGCGCGCTACTCGGGCGCGCGCTCTAAGCGTTTCTTTGCCGCCCAGCAGGCATCGCTTGGTGACCTGGACGGATATATCGAAGAGATGGTCTCGGGCCAAAAGGTCATCAAGGTCTTTAACCGCGAGGCAGCGAATGTCGCCGGCTTCACCTGCCGTAACGACGAACTTCGTCGCACCGGCACCGCCGCCGTGAGCTATGCCAACTCCATGGTGCCCATGACCGTCGTGATTGGCTACGTCAACTATGCCATCGTCGCCGTGGCGGGCGGCATGCTCTGTATCAAGGGGCTCGCCGACGTGGGTGCGCTTGCAAGCTACCTGGTCTTTGTGCGTCAGGCCGCCATGCCCATCAACCAGTTCACGCAGCTGGGCAACTTCTTACTCAATGCGTTGGCCGGCGCCGAGCGCCTGTTTGCCGCCATGGACCTTAAGCCCGAGGTGGACGAGGGCTGCGTGGAGCTGGTGCAGACGGGCGACGCCGCGTGGGCATGGAAGATTCCCGAGGTCCAGGGCGTGGGCGCGTACGGGCATCTGCATGATGTGGCTGCCGTTGATGAGTCGGGCCGTGCGGTGGCCGCCGACGGTACCGAGCTCACGTGCGGCTTGGTCCCGCTTGCAGGCGACGTGCGCTTCCATGCCGTGGACTTTTCCTACGTACCGGGCACCCGTGTGCTCACGGACCTCAACCTGTTTGCCAAGCCGGGGCAAAAGATCGCGTTTGTGGGCTCGACGGGCGCCGGAAAGACGACCATCACCAACCTCATCAACCGCTTCTACGAAGTCGATGACGGCGAGATCACGTACGACGGCATCGACGTAAAGCACATTGCTAAGGCCAGCTTGCGCGGGTCGCTCGGCATTGTGCTGCAGGACACGCACCTGTTTAGCGGCACCATTGCGCAGAACATCCGCTTTGGCAAGCTCGACGCGACCGACGAGGAGGTGCGCGCCGCTGCCGAGGCCGCCTGCGCGGATTCGTTTATCCGCCGCCTGCCTAGAGGCTACGACACGCCGGTTACGGCCGATGGCGCCAACCTGTCGCAGGGCCAGCGCCAGCTGCTCGCCATCGCGCGCGCTGCCGTGGCCGATCCGCCGGTGCTCATCCTGGACGAGGCCACGAGCTCCATCGACACGCGCACCGAAAAGCTCATCGAGCGCGGTATGGACCGCATCATGCGCGGACGCACCACGTTTATGATCGCGCATCGCCTGTCTACCGTCCGTGACGCCGATGCCATCATGGTCCTCGAACACGGCCGCATCATCGAGCGCGGCACCCACGAAGAGCTGCTCGCTCAGCACGGCGAGTACTGGCAGCTGGCGCATGGCTTAAAAGAGTTGGATTAACCCGTTCGAGCACGATGCTTTGACCCCTCCGTGCCCCTCACCTCGCCTCAAACCATCACAACATTTGACGTTTTTTGCCAAAACGGGAAAAGCATCGAATGTTGTGATGGTTTGGGTTTAGAAGATGGGCTTGGGAAGCCGGTCTTGCTCGAAGCGACTGTCCTGTCGTACGGGTGTCGGCATGATTCTCCCGTGGGGTATTATGTTTTCCGAAGAATAAAAAATCGCGCGAGGGGAGGGCTGCGTGGACGGGCACGTGCAACATGACGGTTTTGGCCGCGACATTAACTACCTGCGCATTGCCGTTACCGACAAATGCAATTTCCGCTGCATTTACTGCATGCCGGCCGACGGCGTGGCACCCCGCGCGCACGACGAGCTGCTCAGCGCCGAGGAAATCGCCCGCTTTGTGCGCCTGGTGGCGGGAGAGGGCATTCGCCGCGTGCGCCTGACGGGCGGCGAACCGCTGGTCAGCCGCCGTATTATCCCGCTTATTCGTGACATCCGCGCGATTTCGCAGATTGAGGACATTTCACTCACCACCAACGGCGCTCTGCTGCCCAAGCTAGCGCCGCAACTCAAAGATGCCGGGCTTAATCGCGTCAACATCTCGCTCGATACGCTCGACCCTACGCTCTTTGGAAAGATCACGCGCCTGGGTCGACTCGAGCAGACCATGGCTGGCATCGACGCGGCGCTGGCTTGGGGCTTTGAGCCCGTTAAGGTCAACTGCGTTGTGGTGCGCCGGCTCAACCAGGATGTGGCTGCCCTTGCGCGCCTGACCGTCAACCGACCCATCCACCTGCGCTTTATCGAATACATGCCCATCGGCGACGAGCACACGAGTTCGCATTGTGCCGTGGACCCTCACGCGCCCGCGCTCAATCCCGAGCTGTGGGATGCGAGCGACACCGTGCCGAGCGACGAGCTGCGGGCGCGCATCAATGTCGGGGCCGCCGCGGTGGGGCTGGGCGAGCTCGAACCGCTTAAGATCACCGACGTTCCTGCCGGCGCGGGCCCTGCGCGCTATTGGCACTTTCCGGGCGCGGCGGGAACGGTCGGCTTTATTAGCGCCATGTCCAATCATTTTTGTGCGAATTGCAACCGTCTGCGCCTGACGGCCGATGGCAACGTGCGTCCGTGCCTGTTCAGCGATGCCGAGTATTCGGTGCGTGAGGCGCTGCGCCGTGGTGATGATATGCAGGTACTTTCGATTTGGCGCGATGCCGTGGCCCACAAACCGCAGGAACACGCGATAATTGAGGGCACGCAACGATTTATGTCCCAAATCGGAGGATGATCATATGGCCAAGAGCAGGTACGCCGATGCCACCAAGGCCGCTCGCAGGGCCGCGATGTCTGCCCACAAAGCCACGGCTGCGGCGAATGCTGGCAGCACCGACGCGTCCGCGCAGCCGACTGCCAGTGCTGCCATCGAGCCCGCCCGTGACGCCTGTCGCGACGAGCTGACGCACGTGGACGCCAAGGGCGAGGTGCGCATGGTCGACGTGTCCGACAAGGCCGAGACCCATCGCATCGCCATCGCCGAGGGCACCATCCTCATGCATCCCGAGACGCAGGCCATGGTGCTGCAGGACCGCGCCAAAAAGGGCGATGTGCTTGCCTGCGCGCGCGTGGCGGGCATTATGGCCATCAAACGCACGAGCGACATCATCCCCATGTGCCATCCACTGCTCATTACTAAGAGCAAGTGCGACATCGCGCCCATCGCTCCGGCGGGGACGCCGGCCGAGGACGTGCCCGAGGGCTGGGCACCGGCGCGTGCGGACGGACAGGTTGGCTTTCACGTGCTGGTTACGGCGGGCGTGACGGGCAAGACGGGTATCGAGATGGAGGCCCTGACTGGCGCGAGTGCCGCGTGTCTGACCATCTATGACATGTGCAAGGCGGTCGATCGCGGCATGGAGATCGTCGACGTGCGCCTGCTGCACAAGGAAGGCGGCCGTTCGGGCGTGTGGGATCGCGCTGAGCGCCAGGCCGCTGCCGTCGAGACTGCCACTGTCGACGGCAATGCACCCGCGAGTGCGTCCGTCGTCGTCGCGCCCGCAGCTCCGACACCGGTCGTCCCCGCGATCGCGTTTATCGGCTACCAAAACTCGGGCAAGACCACGCTCGTCGAGAAGGTCATTGCCGAGCTCACCCGCCGCGGTCTGCGCGTGGGTTCGCTCAAACATCATGGGCATCACGGCTTTGATATCGATGTGCCCGCTAAGGATACGTGGCGCCATCACCAGGCCGGATCCAAGCACGTGGGCCTCATCTGTGCCACGCGCTGGGCGGAGTACGCCGACACGCGCGAGGAAGACGAGATGCCCGCGCGCGAGCTGCTGTCGCGCTACAACGATGTCGACGTGGTGATCATCGAGGGCTACAAGACCGAGGGCTTCGACAACATCGTCGTCGCACGCTCCGGTGTCGACCGTCTGCGCGGCAAGAGCTCGCTTGATCTAGTCGACGGTCGCACGCTGGCCCTTGCCTGCAACGAGGCCCTGGCGCGTCAGGCCTTCGACGCCGGCTTCGCGACCCGAGCCATCAACATCAACGACGCCCGAGCCATCTGCGATCTCATCCAAGACCACCTTCAGGCTTGACGCTGCGCCGGCCCCAAGCACCCCATCTCGCCCCTCAAGCCGTCGCTCGCGTACCAAAGTACGCGTCGCTCCTCTTTCGGGGCGACCTGGGGCACTTGGAACCGGCTCGCTGCGCTGCCATAACATGCCAAAAAGGGACAGGTTTATTTCGGCAGGTTTTATCTGGGCAAACGTCATTTCCACCACAACGGGGCCAGGTTCCTTTGTGGTGGTTTTTGCTTTGTTAGATGTGTGGGACATGCCTTACAATCTACCAAGTAGTTCATACTGAGCGAAAAACGGAGAGAAGGGTCCTGATGCGTCCTTAATGTTTCATGCGGATAGATTGATTTGACAGACGGTGGCGAATACCCACCGCCCGTATTCGTATGAAACAAGGAGTCTCCATGCTCGCATCTCTTCTCTCAAAACCTCAACCTTCGCTGTCCGCGCAGGCTAAGCACCTGGTGGCAATGCGCTTCCTCATATATACCGGCTTTCAGACCAGTTATTTTATCGGCGTCATCGGAACGCTCACCTATGCAGACGATGCCTCGGTCGTGGCGACATCGCTGGCCGTTCTGTTTATGAACGTTTTCGTGATCCTGGGGTCCTTTGCGGGCGGCGCGGCGCTCGACGCTTTGGGCCCGCGCCGTCATTTCTTGCTGAGCATCGTGGGCACGCTGGCAACTGGCGCGGCGATCCTCGTTTTTGGTAGCGCGACCGGCATCGTCCTGCTCGGCGCGGTGCTCCTGGGCTTTGTGATGGGGTTCGCCCAGCCCATCGCCACATCCTATCCGGCCTACCTCACCGACGATCCTGTCGAGCTCAAAGACATCAACTCTGCCATCGCCATGTTCTCAAACGTGAGTATCATCGTTGGCCCCACACTGGGCGGTTTTGTCGCGGCTGCTGCGTCGTCGCGCGCGGTGTTCGTGCTTATGATGCTCTTTACTGCGCTGGCGCTCATTGTCGGTTGGGGCTTTAGGCCGCGGACGGGTCTGGCCACCGCGCACGAAGGCAAACCCGCGATCGGTGACACCACATCGGACAATACCGGCCAATGTCCCGACCCCAACACATCTTCCCGCGCCACCTTCGCGACCAGCATCAAGACGGTCTTTACCAACAGTGTTCTCGCCCTGCTGTTCTGCATTATTTTCCTTTCGAACTTTGGCTACGGAGCTTTCGATCCGCTCGAATCGTTTTTCTACCGCGATGTTCTGCATGTCGGTGTTGAGTGGATGGGCTGGCTCTCGTCGGCCTCGGGCGTTGGGGCAGTGCTGGGCGCCGTTGTTGCGCTCCGTTTGCCGCCGCACCTGGTCAACCTAAAAATGCTGCTCGTGGCGCTTATGTCCGTGGGCGTGGGAAGCCTGATTTACGTGGGGACGCCGCATGTTGGCGTAGCCCTTGTCGGCCAGATTGTCCTGGGCGTGGCCTGGGGCGTTGTTAACCCGCTTCATAACACCATTGTGCAAACGACGACTCCGCTCGAGCAGCTCGGTCGCGTGAACTCGGTCATGGGTTTTGGCAATATGTTCGCCGGCGTGGCGCCGCTGGCGATTGCCCCGTGGCTGGCGGCGACATTTGGCGTGCAGCAGACGCTCGTAGGGGCGGGCATGGTCGTAACGGCGGTTCCCGCGGCGTTGCTGCTGTTTGGCCGCCGGCATTTCGATCGTTCTGCAAGGCAGTAAAACCATCACAACATTCAGCGAAAATCGTGATTTTGCCGAAAAGCGTCGAATGTTGTGATGGCTTGGCCCGCAAACGTCGCAACCGCCACAAAGGGGCCAGGCTCCTTTGTGGCGGTTTTTGCTTTGACGGGCCGCGCCTGCGCCTTGGTATACCATGTACACCATTTCCGACCACATTCAGCACCGCCGCACAACCCAGAAAGGCCCCCATGGACACCACCTTCAGCCACATCAAAGCCGTATTCTGCGATATTGACGGCACGCTGCTCACGAGCCGGCACACGGTGTCCCCGCGCACCGTGGCGGCGATCCGTGCCCTGCGCGAGCGCGGCGTGCTGTTTGGCCTGTGCACCGGGCGCGACGCCCACGCGACCGAGGCCATGTACGAGCTCTGGGGCATCGAAGGCCTGGTGGACGTGCTCGTGGGCTGCGGTGGCGCCGAGGTCATCGACCGCGCGCACGACATCAACGAGCTGAGCTATCCGCTGCCGGGCGAGACCGTCGCGCGCATCTGCAAGCACATGGCGGGCCTGCCGGCAACGCCCGTCTGCCCCCGAGACGGCGTGTTCTACGTGCCCGAGAGCAACGCGTGCGTCGAGCACCTGTCGCGCGTCGACTGCGTGCCCTACCAGGTAGTCGATTTTGCCGAGTTTTTGCGCGAGCCGCAGCCCAAGGTGATGTTTACCATGGCGCCCGAGGTGATGCCGCAGGCCATCGAGCGAGCATCGACATTTGCCGATGACACCGTTAAAGCGGCGGCCCTGCAAACCACGCAGCGACTCTACGAGTTCATGGATCCGCGCGTGTCCAAGACGCGCGGCCTTGTGCGCGTGGCGGAGCTCAACGGCATGGAGCTCGAGAACATCTGCGTGTTTGGCGATGCCGACAACGACACCTGCATGGTGGCCGACGCCGGCGTGGGCGTTGCCATGGCAAACGGCAGCGACGCCACCCGTGCTGCTGCCGACTTTGTAACCGCGAGCAACGACGAAGACGGTATCGCGATCTTTATCAAGGAACATCTGCTGTAGCGCAGGGGGAGAGCTCCGCAAGGGGGATAGGCATCTTTGGTGGCGGATTGGCTCCAACTGGGCATTCGAGATGTCCAAGCCATCACAACATTCGATGAAAATCGCGATTTTGGCGAAAAGCATCGAATGTTGTGATGGCTTTCGTTGTGGGCGGGACGGTCTTCGTTGTGGTCGGCGCGGTTTTCGCTATGGACGGTGCGGTTTCGCTGCAGAACCGCCAGCCCGCCGCCTGCCAACCGCCGCCCTCGTTACGTTTTCGCTGCATTTGAGTAAAGCGCCTGCTCCAAGCCGGCGCTGCCCTGTATACTAGAGCGGTTTAACTGTTATGCGGAAGGGAGCGCCTATGGCACTCAGCGAGAAAGACGTGCGCGACATTGCCGAGTACGCAAAGATCGCACTGACCGATGATGAGCTCACCCAGATGACGTCCTACATGAACGATGCCGTCCAGATGCTCGAGCCCGTCTTGCAATATGACTTGCCCGACGTGGAGCCCACGTTCCATCCCATCGGAAGCCTGTCCAACGTGATGGGCGATGACCTGCGCGAGCCCGAGCGCGACCTGCCGCTTGACGTCGCGCTGGAAAACGCCGGCAGCGCGCGCGACCGCTACTTCCGCGTGCCGTCCATTTTGGGAGAGGGGGAGAGCGAGTAATGGCGCAGAGCTTCGATTCCCTTACCGCCGCCCAGATCGCCGCGGGCGTTGCCGCCGGCGACTTTACCGCTACCGAGGTGGCCCAGGCCTCCCTTGCCGCCATCGAAGCGCGTGAGGGCGGGGTCCAGGCATTCCTGCAGGTAGCGCCCGAGCTTGCGCTCGATGCCGCCGCGCGCGTGGATGCCGACCGTGCCGCAGGCAAGCCGCTGCCCCCGCTCGCAGGCGTGCCGCTGGCCATTAAGGACAACATGAACCTTGTGGGCACGCGCACCACCTGCGCTTCCCGCATGCTCGGGGACTACCAGAGCGTCTACACCGCCACCTGCGTCCAACGCATGCTCGATGCCGGCTGCCTGCCCATGGGCAAGGCCAACATGGACGAGTTTGCCTTTGGCAGCTCCACCGAGAGCTCGGCGTTCCACCGCACCAACAACCCCTGGGATACCGAGCGCGTGCCCGGCGGCTCCTCGGGCGGCTCCGCTGCCGCCGTCGCCGCGGGCGAAGTCGCGCTCTCGCTGGGCTCGGACACCGGCGGCTCCATTCGCCAGCCGGCGTCGCTGTGCGGCGTGGTGGGCTTTAAGCCCACGTATGGCGCCGTGAGCCGTTACGGCGTTGTTGCCTTTGGCTCGTCGCTCGACCAGGTGGGCCCCTTTGGCCGCACGGTCGAGGATGTCGCGCTGGCCATGAACGCGCTTACCGGCGCGGGCCACGATCCGTACGACTGCACCAGCCAGGATTGCGCCGTTGACTTTACCGAGCATCTCAACGACAGCATCGAGGGTAAGCGCGTGGGCATCATCCCCGCGTTTATGGAGGCCGAGGGCCTGACGCCCGAGGTTAAGGCTGCTGTTCAGCGCGCCGCCCAGGAGCTGCAGAGCCAGGGTGCCGAGCTGGTCGAGGTCGACCTGCCGCACCTGGATGCCGCCATCGCCGCCTACTACGTCATCGGCCCGGCCGAGGCGTTCTCCAACCTGGCGCGCTTCGACGGCATTCGCTACGGCTACCAGGAGGAAGGCTGCGCCAACCTGTCCGACCAGAGCTCGCTCTCGCGCGCCCACGGCTTTGGCGCCGAGGCCAAGCGCCGTCAGATGCTCGGTGCCTACCTGCTGAGCTCGGGCGTGTACGACAAGTACTACTACGCTGCGCAAAAGGCTCGCACGCTCATCACGCAGGACTACGACGCCGCATATGCCAAGGTGGACACCATCCTCATGCCCGCCTCGCCGCGCACGGCCTTTAAGTTTGGCGAGATCAGCGATCCCACGCAGATGTACCTCTCCGACCTGTATACCATCTCGCTCAACATTTGCGGCAACGGTGGTATCTCGGTGCCGCTGGGCCTGGGCGAGGATACTCAGCTGCCCGTTTCTGCCCAGCTGGTGGGTCCGGCGTTTAAGGACCGTCAGCTGCTCACGTTTGCCCGCGCCCTGGAGCGCGGCTTTGCCGATGACGCCACGGGTGCGCCCGCGCTTTCCGTCGCGCCCGATTTTGCCGGGAAGGGAGGCGAGCTGTAATGAGGGAGCTTTCCGAGGTCCTGCAGGATTGGGAGGCCGTGATCGGCCTGGAGATCCATACTGAGCTCACCGCACTCGATACCAAGATGTTCTGCAACTGCAAGCTCAGCCACGATGACGAGCCCAACGCTAACGTGTGCCCGGTGTGCCTGGGCCTGCCCGGCGCTCTACCGGTGCCCAACAAGCGCGCCATCGAGAGCATCGTCAAGGCTGGTCTCGCCACCAATTGCGAGATCCAGCGCCACTCGATGTTCTATCGCAAGCACTACTTTTATCCCGACATGGCCAAGAACTTCCAGACCACGCAGGGTCCGGTCGCCTTTGCCATGTACGGCCACCTGGACCTGGACGTGACCGGTCGTGGTGCCGCCGAGCGCCCCGACTGCGCATTTGGCGAGGCCGAGGCCCAGAGCCTGGCGAGCGCCTCGGCCAACGCCGAGGGCCTGTCCACGTCCATGACGTCGACCATGCGCGAAGGCAATCAGCGCGCCGGCCATCTGGCCAGCTATGACGCGTCCAGCCTGCAGATGCCCGAGCGCCGCGAGGACGGTTCCTACACGGTGCCCATCCGCATCCTGCGCATCCACATGGAGGAGGACGCCGCTAAGATGGTCCACGTGGGCGGTGCCGAGGGCCGCATTACCGCCGCGGCCGAGTCGCTCGTCGACTACAACCGTTGCGGCACGCCGCTCATCGAGCTCGTCACCGAGCCCGATCTGCGTACGCCCGAGGAAGCGCGTCTGTTTATGGAAAAGCTCCGCCGCATTTTTGTGACGCTGGGCATTTCCGATTGCTCCATGGAGAAGGGCTCCATGCGCTGCGACGGCAATGTGTCGCTGCGCCGCCGCGGCGAGACCAAGCTGGGCACCAAGACCGAGCTCAAGAACCTCAACTCGTTTAAGAGCCTGCATGACGGCCTTGCCTACGAAATCTGCCGCCAGGCCGAGGTACTCGAGGAGGGCGGCATCATCTACCAGGAGACCCGCCACTGGGAGCCCAGCCGCAAGCGCACCGTGGTCATGCGTGTGAAGGAGACGGCCGACGACTATCGCCTGTTCCCTGATCCCGATCTGGCGCCGTTCGATCTGGACGATGAGTTCATCGACCGCTGCCGTGGCGAGATTCCCGAGCTGCCCGATGCCAAGCGCGCTCGTTTTGAGGCTGACTTTGGCATTAAGGCGGCCGATGCCGAGCAGATCGCTGGCGACCCGGAGTTTGCCGAGTTCTTTGAGGCCGCCGCTGCCGGTATGGCTGGCAAAGAGGCCCAGACGGTCGCAAACCTGCTGGTGAACGAGATGATCGCCTACCTTAAGGGCGCGGGTGTGTCGCTGGCCGAGTCCGGTATTGCACCGGCTCAGGTGGCGGCGCTGGCCAAGCTGCTGGCGACCGATGCCATCAGCTCCAATCAGGCGCACGAGGTCTTTGAGGCCATGGCCCAGACCGGCGACGACCCCAACAAGATCGTCGACGAGCGCGGCATGCGTCAGGTGAGCGATGCCGGTGCGTTGCAGCCGATTGTGGACGAGGTGCTGGCAAATTGTGCCGATCAGGCGCAGCAGTATCGTGACGGCAACCAGAAGGTCATCGGCTTTTTGGTGGGCCAGTGCATGAAGGCGAGTCGCGGCAAGGGCAACCCGAAGCTCTTCAACGAGTTGCTGAGAACGTCGCTCTCGTAGCTGCGAGGCCGGGGAAGCCCCGAGTCGCCGGGGTATTTCCTCCAAATTTCAAACAGTCCTATGCAAGACGAAGGCCACATTTAGTGGCCTTCTTTGCATGCGGAACTCATTTGGAGCAAACACCCCGGCGACTCGGGGCTTCCCCGGCCAGACGACTCGGCCGTTCGGGTCAGGCGGGCTGAATTGAATTTGGTGAATGAGGGCGCCGATGGCGCCCTCATTCTTTATATATGTTGGGAGCGCCAAGCGGTGGGGGTGGTGCCGGTGTGTTGCTTGAAGGCTTGGGCGAAGGCGGCCTGCTGAGGGTAGCCTAGACGCTCTGCGACCTGCGCTATCGTGAGCGAGCTATCGGCCAAAAGGTCCTGTGCTCGCTCCATACGGCGTCTGCGAATGTAGGCACCCAGGGACTCGCCGGTTTGGGCCTTAAAGGTGGCGCATAGCTTGGAGCGGCTTGTGTAGAGCCTCTCGGCTACCTCGTTGATACCCACACGTCTGCCTTTGTCGAGCGCGCGCTCAATCATTGCCGTTGCTTCTTCGGCAATGGTTATGCTGGCGCGTGTGTCTGCCGCCCGCCGCGCCTGCTTGTGGGCCGCGCGCGAACAGGCGAGCTCCGCGACCATGGTCTCCACGATGCCTTGCATATAGACGTGTCCGCCTACGGTGCGGGCGCGGTCCTCGTTAATCCGGCGCAGCGTGTGGCAGATGGCAGACGTCGCCTCCTCGTGCCACGACTCGGCAAACGCTTCAAAGACTCCCACGAACTCAGTGGGATACCGATGCTCCAGCTCGTCAAAATACCCGGGCAAAAAGAGCACCGAGCGCGAGTGATAAAGCTGCCCTGCAAACAGCGGACTTAGTTCCTCGCCGCAGCTATCTTGGATAAAGCTGCACACCGCGCTGTTCGGCCACGGTCCATGCAAGGGTTTAAGGTTCGCAGGCGTTATGCCAGCCTCGGGCATGCATATAAGTGTGGGCGCGCTGACCTCGCTCACGCAGGCGTACGGCTCGGGTGTGTATTCGGCCAGGTACATATCGTGCGTCGGGGTAATGTAATGCTCCATGACGATGCAGGCAGGGGAGAGGGGCATGATCCATGCGCGTCCGTGCGCCCGATCGTTTGCCACCTCGCCGGTAAAGACGGCGCCCTTGCCGGTAAGCTCCAGGCCAAACTGCTCAAACTGCGGTGCGTAGAGCTCGGTTATGTCGGTCGCTGCCCGCCGTATTTGCAAAAGCGTCCCTTTCCTTTGTAGAAACGTCCACGCCTGGCTCGATTGTGAGCCATGGCTAACACATCAATGATAAGTTCATTACGGTTAACTCTCAAGCCGTTAGAAGGGAATCTCATGGCAAAGGGATCAAAAAGGGAAGGCGGCGGTATCGGCGAGCTGCTTGCATATGCCGGCGACCGCAAATTCCTAACGTATTTGGGCATGGCTCTCTCGGCGCTCTCGCAGCTGCTGAGCTTTGGCCCGTTCGTGTGCATTTGGCTTGTCGCGCGCGATCTGATCGCCGTGGCACCTAACTGGAGCGAAGCCTGCGACATCGCGACGTATGGCTGGTGGGCCGTGGGTTTTGCCCTGGCGAGCATCGTGGTCTATTTCGTGGGACTCATGTGCACGCACCTGTCTGCGTTTCGCTGCGCGTCCAATATCCGCAAGACTACGAGCGAGCACCTGCTTAAGCTGCCGCTTGGCTACTTTGACACACACGCCACCGGTGAGCTGCGCCGTATCGTAGACGGATGCGCCGCCTCCACCGAGACCCTGCTCGCGCACATGCTACCCGATATCGCCGGCGCCACCGCCATGGTCGCAGGTCTGCTCGTGCTGCTTTTCGCCCTCGATTGGCGCTTGGGCGCGGCATGCCTTATCTCGGTCGCCGTTTCGCTTGGCGCCATGGCCACCATGATGAGCGGCAAGGGCGCCGAGTTCATGAAGGCCTACATGGGCGCGCTGGTCAAGATGAACAAGACCGGTACCGAATACGTACGCGGCATTCCCGTGGTCAAGGTGTTTCAGCAGACGGTCTATTCCTTTAAGGCGTTCCACGACGCGATCGCCGAATACGCCGACATGGCACAAAGCTATGCGGGCACGTTTTGCCGAGGTCCGCAGGTACTCAACCTTACCGCGCTCAATGGTCTTGTGGCATTCCTTTTGCCCGTGGCGTTGCTGTTGGCGCCGGGCGAGACGGACTTTGCACGCTTTATGACCAACTTCACGTTTTACGCGATTTTTTCGGCCGTGGTGCCGACGGCCATGACCAAGCTCATGTTTGTGGGCGAGGCCTCTCAGATGAGTGCCGATTCGCTGGCTCGTATTCGAAGCGTCATGGGTTCCAAACAGCTCTCCGTGCCTGCCCAGCCCAAGCACTCCGCCGGTAGCGATGTGCGCTTTGAGGACGTGAGCTTTACGTACGAAGGTGCCGAAGCACCTGCCGTTAGCCATGTGAGTTTCAGCGTTCCCGCTGGTAGTACCCTCGCCCTGGTGGGTCCCTCGGGTGGCGGTAAGTCAACCTGCGCAAGCCTGATTCCGCGTTTTTGGGATGTCTCCTCGGGTCGAGTGCTCGTAGGCGGTGTGGACGTTCGCGATATGGATCCGCACGAGCTTATGGACCAGGTCGCCTTCGTGTTCCAGACCAACCAGCTGTTCCGGCAAACACTTGCCGATAACGTGCGCGCCTCCAAGCCATCGGCCACTGACGACGAAGTGCGTGCGGCCCTCTCCGCAGCTCAGTGCGACGACATTGTGGCCAAGCTTCCACAGGGCATCAATACCATGCTCGGTGCCGCTGGAGCATATCTTTCGGGCGGCGAGGTCCAGCGCGTGGCACTCGCCCGCGCGATCCTTAAAGACGCGCCTATCGTGGTGCTCGATGAGGCCACGGCGTTTGCCGATCCCGAGAACGAGGCGCTCATCCAGCGCGCCTTTAGCAAGCTGGCAGCGGGTCGCACGGTCATTATGATCGCGCACCGGCTTTCGACCGTGGTGGGGGCCGACAAGATCGTGGTGCTCAACCAAGGTAGCGTGCAGGAGACTGGCACCCATGCCGAGCTGCTGTCCCAAAACGGTCTATACGCCAAGATGTGGGCCGAATACGAACAGGCCGCGAGCTGGAAGATCACTGCTGCCGCGGATGCCGCCATCACGAAGGGAGGCGAGGCCTAAATGTTCGCCTCATTCCAAAAGAAGTATTTCCTATCCGATAAAGGCGTCGCCGGCGTAAAACGCGGCATTTTCTGGACCGCGCTCACCAATCTCATTACCATGGCCGGCATGGGCTTATTGTTCCTGGTCATGGCCGGTTTTGTCGAACATCTCGCCACCGGTGCCGACCTGCCGGATGCCCTGCCGATTGTGGGCGGCCTCCTGGTCTTTTTCGTGTTGCTCTTTGCCTCTAACTGGCAGCAGTATTACTACACCTACTGCATCTTTTACGAGGAGTGCGGCAAGCAGCGTATGGAGATTGCCGAGCGCTTGCGCAAGCTGCCGCTGTCGTTTTTTGGCCGTCGTGATCTGGCCGATTTAACCGAGACCATCATGGGCGACGTCCAAGCCATGGAGCACGCCTACAGCCACGTGCTGGGAGAGCTTTGGGGTGCCATCATCGCAAGCGCCATTGTGTTCGTGGCGTCGCTGTTCTTTTGCTGGCAGCTGGCGATCGCGGCGTTTTGGAGCGTGCCCGTGGCCTTTGCCGTGCTGTATCTGACACGCGGCCCCATGACCCCGGTGTTCGACCATGTGCGCGCCGAGAAGGTCAAGGTTACCGAGGCGATCCAGGAGACGCTCGACTGCGTGCGCGAGATCCGCGCCACCAACCAGGAGGCTCATTATCTTGAGAGGCTCAACGCCGTGATCGATGCCGAGGAGCGCGAGACCACCAGAGGTGAGCTCGCCAATGGGCTTTTGGTCAACTCCGCCTTTGCCATCCTGCGCCTGGGGATTGCCACCACGTTGGTCACGGGCGCTGCGATGGTCGCCTCCGGCCAGGTCGACTTTTTGATGATGTTTGCCTTCCTGCTTATGGTGAGCCGCATCTATGCGCCCTTTGATCAGGCGCTGATGCTGATGTCCGAGCTGTTTGCCGCCGAGTCGTCGGCCAAGCGCATGCGTTCCATCATGGAAGAGCCCGTGGCTCGGGGCAGCGAGCAGTTTGAGCCCGTAGACCACGATGTGGTGTTCGATCACGTGGCATTTGGCTATGGTGCGGGCGAGGACGGCCGCGCCGGCGAGAAAGTTCTTACCGATGTGAGCTTTACCGCCAAGGAAGGCGAGGTCACGGCACTGGTCGGTCCTTCGGGCTCCGGTAAGTCCACGGTGAGCCGCCTGGCCGCGCGCTTTTGGGACGCCACCGAAGGCACGGTCACCGTGGGCGGCGTGGATGTTGCGAGCGTGGATCCCGAGGTGCTGCTGCGCGACTACGCCATTGTGTTCCAAGACGTGCTGCTCTTTGACGACACGGTGATGGGAAACATCCGTCTTGGTCGCCGCGATGCCACCGATGAGGAAGTGCTTGCTGCCGCGCGTGCCGCCAACTGCGACGAGTTTGTGAGCCGCATGCCGCAGGGCTATGACACCATGATCGGCGAGAACGGCTCCAAGCTGTCCGGCGGTGAGCGCCAGCGCATCTCTATCGCCCGTGCGCTGCTCAAAGACGCACCGATTGTGTTGCTGGACGAGGCGACGGCGAGTTTGGATGTGGAGAACGAGACCGTGGTGCAGCAGGCGCTCTCCCGCCTGCTCGCAGGAAAGACAGTTATCGTGATCGCCCACCGTATGCGCACGGTAGAAAATGCCGATAAGATCGTTGTACTCAAGGATGGTGTGGTTGCCGAGCAGGGCACTCCGGCGCAGCTCAAGGCGGCAGGTGGAGAATTCGCCCGCATGGTGGCGCTGCAAAAGGAAGCAGCTACCTGGCAGTTGTAAGAAGGGGCAAAGGGACAGTCCCTTTCTCACATTGACAATCGGTTACTCCGCATCGTTAATTTTCAAAAGGTTAGCCATGGCTGACCTAGATAGTTAGATAAAATTGAGATATTTCAAAAGCGTGCTCGAGCAAACTTGTTTACTCGGGTGCTGAGGCACCATGCCGCGTCCAATGCGGCAAAAGGGAGAGACATCATGAAGAAGTCCACGTTCAACACCCTGCTTGTCGGTGGCGGTTTTCTGCTCGGCACGGCCGGCATCAAGCTGCTCACCAGCGCTCCGGTAAAGAACGCTTGCGTGCAGGGTATCGCGTGTGGCATGCGCATCAAGAACGGCTACCAGGACATGGTCGAGCAGGCCAAGGCTAATGTCGACGACATGGTTGCCGAGGCTGCTTACATCACCCAGAGCGAGGCCGCCGCGGACAACGCAGCCGAGTAGCGCTCTCAGGCACAAACTATGAGATTCTCGATTATCAGCGAGATCCCCGGCAGGACCCGCCTCCAGTTGGCGGGTCCTGTGCCAGAGAGCGATCTCGATGCGCTTCTAAAGCTCAGTGGCGAAATCGATGGTGTGCGCAAGGTGCGCGTCTATGGCCGTATTGGCCAGATGGCGCTCGAATACGACGAGCCGCGCCGCGATGCCGTGCTGGCCGCCGTCGGTGCGCTCGACGCTCAGGCCATTGCCGACGCAAAGACGGGTTACGTGATGCAGCTTGAGCCACGCAAGCACAAGCTCGTTATGGATCTTGCCACACTTGTCGGCGCCCACTATGCTCGCCGCTGGTTTATGCCCACGCCACTGCGCGCGGTGTTTGTCGTGGCCGGTTACATGACCTTTTTGCGCGCCGCCCTCCGCGAGCTCGCGCAACCTCGTCTGACCGTTCCCGTGCTCGACGCTTCGGCCATCGGCATTTCGTTCGTCAAACGTGATGTCGACACCGCGGGCCAGACGATGTTCCTGCTCAAAGTGGGCGAGCTGCTCGAGGACTACACCCGCGCCATGAGCGAAAACGAGCTTATCAACTCGCTGCTCGACGTGCCCGATAAGGCACAAAAGGTCGTCGGCGATACCGAGGTAAGCGTTGCCGCGACCGAGCTCGAGCCCGGCGATCTGGTCGCCGTGCGTACCGGCATGTCCATTTGCATCGACGGCGTTGTCGAGCAGGGGAGCGCTATGGTCAACCAAGCAACCCTGACCGGCGAGCCGCTGGCCGTCGAGCGCAGCGTGGGCGACGACGTGTTCGCCGGGACCGTTGTGGAGGACGGCAGCATCTTGGTGCGCGTGCGCGCCAACACGGCTCAGACCAAGCTCCGCTCAATCGTCTCGCTCGTGCAGACGGCCGACTCGCTCAAGTCCGAGGGCCAGTCGCACATGGAAGACCTCGCCAACAAGATCGTTCCGTGGAACTTCCTGCTCGCGGGCCTGGTTGCGCTTACCACCCGCAGCCTCATCAAGACCTCAGCGGCGCTGATGGTCGACTACTCGTGCGCGCTCAAGCTCACGGGTTCGGTCGCCGTCATGACCGCCATGAGCGATGCCGCCAAGATGGGCGTCATGGTCAAGGGCGCGAAATACTTTGAGTCGTTTGCCAAGGCCGACACCATTGTGTTTGATAAGACCGGCACGCTCACCGAGGCGCAGCCGCGTCTTGCCTGCGTACTCACGACCGACGGCTGGAGCGAGGACGAGGTCCTTCGCCTTTCTGCCTGCCTGGAGGAGCATTTTCCGCATCCGGTGGCACGCGCCGTGGTCAACGCCGCCCGAGAGCGTGGGCTCGAGCATCGCGAGCGCCATGCCGCCGTCGAGTACATCGTGGCGCACGGCATCGCTTCGTCCATCGAAGGGCGTCGCGCCATCATCGGTTCCGCGCATTTTGTATTTGAGGACGAGGGCGCACAGCTCGAATCCAACATCAAGGAGCGCATCGAGTCCCAGACGCAGGGTCTGTCGCCGCTGTACCTGGCGGTCGACGGCACGGTCGTGGGCGTGCTCGGCATCGAAGATCCGCTCAAGCCCGGGGTCCGTGAGGCAATCGCCGACCTGCATGCGCTGGGCGTCAAGCATGTCGTTATGCTCACGGGCGATTCGGAGCGCACGGCCGAGCGCATTGCGCGCGAGGCGGGTGTCGACGAGTTTAAGGCCGAACTGCTGCCCGAGGACAAGTACGCCTATGTGGAGCAGATTAAGTGCGAGGGGCGCCACGTTGCCATGGTGGGCGACGGCGTCAACGATTCGCCGGCGCTGGGCCTGGCCGATGTGGGCCTGGCCATGGGCGGTGGAAGCGACATCGCCAAGGAGGTCGCCGATATCATCCTGACCGATACGGATCTTGCCGCGATCGTGCGCCTGCGCCGTATGAGTCAGGGCCTCATTGATCGTCTGACGAGCTCCTACTCTAAGGTGATGCTCACCAACTCAGCGCTCCTGGCGCTGGGCATTACCGGCACGATTACCCCGCAGGCGTCGTCGCTGCTGCACAACGGCTCGACGATTGCCTACAGCCTGAGCAACGCAAAGGCGTACCTGCGTTAGCAGACGTGTTCGCCCACGTTATCTGGCCTGCGCCCAGACGGCATCGGTGCCGTCCGAGCGCAGGTCCTTTACATTTGACCATTTGCTAGCTTCTCTATATAGTGTTGCTAGCGGTGCTAGCAATTGAAGGGAGCGGGATCAACGTGGGTGCTGTTAGCAGCATGGCGCAGGTGAACGTTCGCGTAGATCGCCAGGTCAAGAACCGTGCCGAGGAGGTGCTGCGGCTTTCGGGCGGGTCACTGCCCGAGCTCATCAAAAAGGTGGTGGCCAGGGTCGCGCAGGGTGGCGGGCAGTGCGAGGAAGTGCTTGCGGCCGTCGACGACCGGCAGCAGACCGTCGCGCCCGATACTTCGTTCGCCGCATCATGGGCGGCGGCGGATCAGCTTTACGCGGACCTGGGCATCGCTACGTCGCCCGTATCCGACGGTCGCGATTGGGACACAATCTATTCCGAAGCTATGGACGAGCGTTATCGCCAAAAGGGGATGATCCTGTGAGCGGGGCTCCCCTCAAAATAATGGTGGATGCCAACGTATGGGTTGATTCGTTTTGCGCCGACCATGACGAGTCGCTTGCCGCACGTGCGTTTATTGGGCAGGCGACGGAGGCGGGGGCATTGCTGTTCTTTCCGGTGCATATCGCCAAGGACGTGCTGTACGTTGTCCAACACGAGCTGAAGCGTAGCGTTCTTGCCAACGGGGGAGCGCTCGACGAGGCTTCTGCCCGCGCAATTGGCGATGCGGCGCTGGCGTTTGTTCGGAATATGACCGAAAACGCTATGGCCGTGGGCGCTGATGCATCGGACCTTTGGCTGGCCGACAAATACTTAGCGCTCCATCGCGATTACGAGGACAACTTGGTGCTCGCCGCATGCAAACGCGCCCAGGTTGATTACTTGGTAACTAACGATCGCAAACTGCTCGAACATGCCGATCTTGCAGCAAAGACACCTCGTCAAATAATGCCGATTCTTGCTTTGGTCGAACGCGGTGGCGCGGCTATCGGTTGACGCGAACTGTTTGCGGGCCTCTTGGATGACGATGTGCCAAGGGACCCGCGTTTGCTATTTACAAAAGCGCGGCCTTAATGGCGGGACTTTCTGCGAGCTGCTCGGCTGCCTTTTCGTCGGAGCTGTCGAGTGCTGCCAGACTGCGGTAGACCCACTCGTTGACCTGGGTGTTCTTGACGCCTGCGGTCTGCATAAGGGCGCCTACCTCGCGGATTGCTGCGAGCAGATCGGCTTTGGGACCCGCGAGCTCGACCTCGATGCCGTGATAGGCGGCCACGCCGCGGTTCTCGCTCACGTGGTCGATAAAGCCCTCGACGGTCTCAAGCTGCTGGGCGAGAGTTGCATCATCGTCAGCGTCCAGCGCGACGAGTGCGTTCGATACCGTGAGGGCGGGATGTCCGCAGGGGACAAAGCCCTCGATGACATCCATAGCTTCGGTAATGGTTGAGCCCAGGCCTGCGAGGGCATTGACGAGTTGCTGCTTGGTATCCATAACGGTCCTTTCGACGGGTCAGTTGTGCTTGGCAAAATATACGTGACGCGATCGGTAGCAAAAGTGCGAAGTGCAGTGCACATTGTGGTCTTCACAGCTCGTGCATAGAGCAGCTGTCTGCCTTTAGAACGTGGTAAGATAGCTATCCACGAGCGGGGTTCACCCCGCGTGTTCCTTGAAAAGTCGACGGGTGTTGGGTGCTCGTGCCCAATGCCATCCAGACTTTCCCGACATTCGGGGGCGACTGGTTTCGACACGATAGCTCTGAGAGAGGAAGCAAGCCGAGGTCTCCTCGCCTCGTTAAACAGGGGTACCGTCAAATTGAATTGACAACAACTCTTCTTTTGAGCCTATGGCTCTCGCTGCTTAGTTTATAGCGGCGCGTCAACCCGGTGATTTCCCCGACACCGGCGCGACGTCATGTTAGGGGAATGCTCCTGCGCACGTAATCGGTATGGCGCAGGCTAAGACCGAACCGGTTAGGACGCCGCGAGCGTGTCGCTGCGCGCAAAGCATCCGAGACTAAACCAGCGACTGAGCTTGGAGATGCCAATCAGGGGGCTTTCGTGGACCGGAGTTCGATTCTCCGCGCCTCCACCAATAGTTACAAGCAGGTAGAGAAGTGTCTCTACCTGCTTTTTTATTACTTACAGATACCGCGGAGAATCGAACTCTATGCAGGGCGCGAGCGTTAAGCAAACGCGAAGCGTTTGTAGCGAGCGGGCGAGGACGCCGGCAGGCGGCCGAAGCCGGTGCGGATTTGCGAAGCAAATACGCGGATTCTCCGCGCAATGCCCCAACCCTATATAGATGCGATGTTATCGAATCTCAGCCTGCCATGCACCGCATCAACGGAACCCCAAACCCGCGGAGAATCGAACTCTATGCAGGGCGCGAGCGTTAGGAAAACGTTGCGGCAGCGCAGGGTGGGACGCGCTTTCCTAACGGCGGCCCAGGCGGAAAATCCATCCCGGAATCCGCGCTCAGACTGGGACGTAGTTTCCGGATGGCACATCAAGCGGAAACTGCGTCCCGGAATCCTCATTCGGAATGGGATGCAATTTCCAAATGAATGGCTAGCGGAAAGTTCATCCCGGAATCCGCGCTCAGAACGGGACACGCTTTCCCAACGGCGGTCCAAGCGGAAAGTTCATCCCGGAATCCCGCCTCAAACTTGGACGCGCTTTCCGCTCCATCTCCTCAACTCCAAAACCTGCGCGCTCTCCATTCCAAAACTGGGTAGAAGAAAGCCAAAACGAAACAGCAGGAGGTCACCATGACTGCAGAAGATAAGGCAAAGAACGCCGGCAAGGTCGCGCTTGTCCTGGAGGGCGGTAGTTTTCGCGGGCAGTTTACCGCAGGCGTGCTCGACGTTCTCATGGAGGCCGGCGTCGAGATTCCGGCGGTATATGGCGTATCGGCCGGTGCCCTCAACGGCGTGAACTACAAGTCGCACCAGATCGGCCGTGCCAACCGCATCAACCTGGCTTTCTGCAACGACAACCGCTTCATGGGCGCCGCATCGTTTGCGTCCACGGGCTCTATTGTGGGCTACGACTTTATCTTCAACGATGTCCAGGACCGCCTGGATCCCTTTGACAACGAGACGTTCGACGCGAGCCCCATCGAGATGTACGCCGTCGCGACGGACATGCTCTTCGGAACCGCCGCGTACTTGCCGGTCAAAAGCGCCGTGCTCGACCTCGACGCCGTGCGCGCATCGACGTCGCTGCCGCTGGTGACGCCGTCGGTCGAGATCGATGGGCACAAATACGTCGACGGCGGCGTAGCCGATTCGGTCCCTATCGAGCACGTGCTGGAGGAGGCGGGCTTCGATCGCGCGGTTGTCATTGTCACGCAGGACCGCTCGTACGAGAAAAAGCCCTACGAGTTTATGCCCGCCGCACGCGCCCGCTATGCCGACTATCCCTACCTGCTCGAGGCTATCGAGACGCGCCACGACCGCTATAACATCCAGCGCATGCATCTGTGGAAGTATGAGCGCGAGGGCCGCGCGCTGGTCGTTGCCCCGCAAAATCCGGTCGAGGTCGGTCACGTTGAGCACGATCCAGCAAAGCTCCTCGACCTGTATATTCAGGGCCGCCAGGAGGCAAAGCGCTTGCTGAGTGATATCGAGGCATTTGTCGAGCGCTAGTGTCGCGACGTCATGACCCATGGATGACATGTGCAGAAACTCTGGTCGGAGCCAAAATACCTGTTGACTCGGGCGGCGAGCGGGGTAATATGGACGGGTTACTTGCAGAGCCCCGTGAATCTCTGTAACAACACGTACTGTACATGGAGGAGTCTAAGTGATTTCGAAATCGACTCACTACGCCAAGCAGGGCGAGGTCCAGCGCAACTGGGTTCTCGTCGACGCCGATGGTGCTGTCCTGGGCCGTCTTGCCACCCAGATCGCAATGATCCTGCGCGGTAAGAACAAGCCCCAGTTCACGCCCAACAGCGACTGCGGCGACTTCGTTGTCGTCATCAACGCCGATAAGGTCCAGCTTACCGGTAACAAGGCCGACACGAAGACCTATTATCGCCACAGCGGCTACAACGGCGGCCTCAAGGCTGAGAGCTTCCGCCAGGCTATGGAGAAGCACCCGGAGAAGGTCATCGAGCGCGCCGTTCGCGGCATGCTGCCCAAGACCACCCTCGGCCGTGCCCAGATGACCAAGCTTAAGGTCTACGCTGGTGCCGAGCATCCGCATGCTGCCCAGAACCCCACGAAGATTGAGCTGGAGGCTTAAAGATGGCTGAGAACACCGTTGTCTACCAGGGTACCGGCCGTCGTAAGAACGCCGTCGCCCGCGTTCGTCTCGTCCCCGGCACCGGCAAGGTGACCATTAACAAGCGTGACGCCGAGCAGTATTTCGGCCGTCATCAGCTCGTTGAGAACGCCCTTGCTCCCTTCAAGGTGACCGACACCGCCGGTCAGTTCGACGTTATCGCTCTGTGCGATGGCGGCGGCATCTCCGGTCAGTCCGGCGCTCTGCGCTTGGGCATCGCTCGCGCTCTTCTGAACGCTGGCGACTACCGTGCTGACCTCAAGAAGGCCGGTTTCCTTACGCGCGATGCTCGCGTGGTCGAGCGCAAGAAGTACGGCCTCAAGAAGGCTCGCCGCGCTCCCCAGTTCTCCAAGCGCTAAGGTTTTATCTCCTTACGAGATACAATGTACAAGCGGGGCCTACCGACTGCTCGGTGGGTCCCGCTTTTCTTTTCGACTAGGGTGGGCGACTGCGTTTTGCCCACTTGGGAAGGAGCGATCCTATGCCCCAGAACATCTTCGGCACCGATGGCGTCCGTGGCGTCGCCAACGCCGACCTCTCGTGCGACCTCGCGTTTCGCCTGGGCCGTGCGGCGACCAAGTTCCTTGGTCCGGACATTTGCATCGGCCGCGACACGCGCCTTTCGGGCACCATGCTCGAGAGCGCGCTGACCGCCGGTATCATGGCCGAGGGCGGCCGTCCGCACTGCTGCGGCGTTATCCCTACGCCGGCCGTGGCACTGCTCACCGTCCAAAACGAGCTCGACGGTGGCATCGTCATCTCCGCTTCGCACAATCCTCCGGAGTTCAACGGCATCAAGTTCTTTAGCCGCAAGGGCATGAAGCTTCCCGATGCTGTCGAGGAAGAGATCAGCGCTTGGGTCATGTCCGAGGAGGCCATGGCTGCCGATACGCTGCCGACCGGTGCCGGTGTGGGTCACATCATCAAGATGAAGGACGCTCGCAAGGCATACGTCGACCACGCTATCAGCACCCTCGACGGCCTTAAGCTCGACGGCCTGGTTGTTGCCGTCGACTGCGGCCACGGCGCTTCTTGCCAGACCACGCCCGCCGCACTGCAGCGCCTGGGCGCCACGGTCCATGCCATCAACACCGACTACTGCGGCACCGACATTAACGTCGAGTGCGGCTCCACTCATCTTGAGCCCCTGCGTGAGCTCGTACTGCGTACCCACGCCGACATCGGCCTGGCCCACGATGGCGACGCCGATCGCGTGCTGTTTGTGGACAGCGAGGGCAACGAGATCGATGGCGACTACATCCTGGCCATCTGCGGCTCCGATCTAGCCGCTCGCGGCAAGCTCGCCAACTCCGAGATTGTCTCGACTGTTATGTGCAACCTGGGCTTCTCCATTGCCATGAAGGAGCAGGGCTTCGAGATGGTCCAGACCGCCGTGGGCGACCGCTATGTTCTTGAGCGTATGCTCGAGGACGGTGCCGTCATCGGCGGCGAGCAGTCCGGCCACATCATCTTCCTGGAGCACAACACCACCGGTGACGGCTTGGTGACGGCCCTGCAGCTTCTGGCCGTGCTCAAGCGCACCGGCCGTACCCTCACCGACCTTGCCGGCATCATGAAGAAGTACCCGCAGGTACTCGTCAACGTGCATTCCGACAACAAGGCCGGCCTGGACGATTGCCAGCCCATTTGGGACGCCGTCGCTGCCGCCGAGAAGGAGCTCAACGGTCGCGGCCGTATTCTGGTGCGCCCGAGTGGCACCGAGCCGCTGGTTCGCGTCATGGCCGAGGCCGAGACGCACGAGCTGACCCAGCGCGTCGTCGACGACATCGTCGAGGTTGTCAAGCGCGAACTTCCTTAATGGTCAAAAACCGCTGCCAAGTGGTAAACTGGTAAAACTGTATTTGATCAATGGTATGTCCAAGGGGGAGCATGTTCACTAAAGTCCTGAGGTCTTTTGGTATGCGTGGTCGAGTCCTTACGCTGGATGCTCCCATCTCGGGCGATGTCATTCCGCTTTCCGAGGTAAACGATCAGACGTTTGCCACTGGCCTTTTGGGTCAGGGCGTGGCGATTCAGCCAACTGGCACGCGTGTGATCGCTCCGGCGGATGCTAAGGTCGAAGCGATTTTTCCCACGGGTCATGCTGTTGCGCTTAACACGGTTGATGGCCTGGACGTTTTGATTCACGTTGGCTTGGACACCGTTCAACTCGAGGGCAAGCACTTTACCGTGCATGCGCAGGTGGGCGATATCGTCCATAAGGGCGATGTACTCATCGAGTTCGATCGCGAAGCGATTGCTGCCGAGGGCTACGATGTGACGGTTCCCATCTTGGTTTGCAATTCCGTTGAGTTCTCGAGCATCAAGGGTTCTGTTGGAGAGCATGTCGAGGAGATGGACCAGCTCATCGTCGCGCGTGAGCGCTAGTCGCTCCGCTTGCCTTTGGCCTACAATTCAATCACGTTTACGGAGGGCGCCCTCCGTGGCAAGATGGAAAACGTCCGAAGCTAAACAGCTTTGGGTCGCCGTGGACGGGCAGGGGCCTCGACGCGGTTAGACACGAGACACATACATTACGCGACCTCGCCCTGGTGGCCGCACACGTTGGTTGCGGCCGACGCGGGCCGCGGGCAAGTGCTGGTAAGGGAAGCCTTGCCTCTCTTCTACGAGAAAGGACGCGTAATGAAAATCATTAAAGCTAAAGACTACGAGGATATGAGCCGCAAGGCCGCTAATATCATTTCGGCCCAGGTTATCCTCAAGCCCGATTGCGTGTTGGGTCTTGCCACCGGCTCCACCCCGATTGGCGCTTACAAACAGCTCGCTGCTTGGTACAAGAAGGGCGACGTCGACTTTGCCGAGGTCAGCACCTATAACTTGGACGAGTATCGTGGTCTTTCGCACGATGATCCCCAGAGCTATCACTACTTTATGCGCGAGAACTTCTTCGATCACATCAATATCGATCTGAACAACACACACGTGCCCGATGGCTCCAACCCCGATGCAGCTGCTGCCTGCTCCGAGTACGACAAGATCGTCGCTGCCGCCGGTTACCCGGATCTGCAGCTGCTCGGCATTGGTAATAACGGCCACATCGGCTTCAACGAGCCCGATGACCACTTCTCCAAGGGTACGCACTGCGTCGACCTCACCGAGAGCACCATTCAGGCCAACAGCCGCCTGTTCGACAGCATCGATGACGTGCCCCGTCAGGCTTACACCATGGGCACCCAGACCATCATGTATGCCCGCATGATCCTGGTCGTCGCCAACGGCGAGGCCAAGGCTCAGGCTGTGCACGATATGTGCTATGGCCCGGTTACGCCCAAATGCCCGGCTTCGATTCTGCAGCTGCACACCAACTGCGTCGTCGTTGCCGACGAGGCTGCTCTTTCGCTCTGCGAGTAACGCGACCAAGCGATCTTACATAGCTTTCCAAAAGGCCCTCGCTTTGCGGGGGCCTTTTTAGTGGACATAGGCCGTGGAGCATACATGACGGAAACCTTGCCGCATACTTGACCGGTGGGTTCTAAATTATGCAATTCATTCTATAGCAGATTCTATACACATTTGCCACTGTAGAGTCGTGGGCGGTAGCGAGGAATAGGCGAGTTGCGCAACTCAAATTAAAACAGCAGACTGCGCTACACTGCAAATGGGATGGGACATGCTGGCAAGCGCATTGACCTGCGCAAAGACCTATTGGTCGGGGGATAAGTTACCATCGGTCCTCGCTGTACAAAAACTTGCCAAACACGTACCGGCAGACAATTAAAAACTCTAAGTCGTGCTATTCACGGGGCGGCTCATATGGTCCTGCAGCTACGGTGTCCATATGGTCGAGTTGAGGAGCAAACATGGTAAACGATCTGGGCAATACGGACGACCTCGAGTTGATGCCGACGGGCGGCGGCTATATGGTGCGGCGCGATCGCTTGATGAACGAGCTCATCGTTAAAGGGCGCAAGGCGGGAATTGTTTTGCTCTACGCGCCCGATGGGTTTGGTAAGACGTCGGTGTTGCTGCAATACGTGCAGGAGGTTAAATCGGACCCCACGCGAGGGCCGGTTCGGATAATCGAGGCCGACCGCGCGATTGGACGCGAGCTCTTTATGCAGCTCGAGGTTGTCGCCGATGAGCTTAAGGACAAACCGCATTCGCTCGTTGCGATCGACAACGTGCCCAATCTCGAGCAGCACGAAACCGAGGACCTCATCGATCGAATCCGCAGCTTACGTGCTACGGGGACGGGGGTCTTTATTGCCTGCCGCCCCTCCAACCGATTGCTTATCCACGGGCTGGGCGATTCTGTAAAAGTCAATGCGCAGATGCTCAAGGTGCACGCCTATGAGTATTCCTCATGGGCCACGGCGTTCTCGATCAGCACATCGCTCGATTTTTATCGGCTTACGCAAGGCGTACCCGAGCTGGTATCGGCCCTGCAAACGGGAATGTATGGACAGGGCGATGTTGCCGGGTTGCTCGAGAACGAAATCGTCAACGTGTACGGTGCGGCGCTGGCCGATCTCGCATCGCTCGAGAACAACCTGTTGTTTACTGTTGCCTGTTTGATGGTGCTGATGGGCGAGGGCCGCATTGCGGAGCTAGAGGCGTGCGGTGTGAGGCTTTCGATGGTCGACCAGTCCATCTTTGTGCGCGATTATCCGATTTTTGGCGTGGATCCGTCTGATCGCACCTTTAGATGTTTGGGTGCTAAGGACAATGCGCGCCTGAGGTTGCGAAAGCTTGTTGCCGAGATCCGTCCCGAACTTGTATCGCGGGCTGCTCGCATTTTGATCAAGGCGGGCCGATGCGATTTGGCTATGGACCTGGCCGACGCGTTCTTGGACCGCCATGTGGTATTGGAACTTGCCGGGCAGTATGGGGCCGATCTTGCCCTAACCGGGCACGGAAGGGACATTTGCCGCGCGGCGACGGCGATGATCAATGCGGAAAAGCAGGAGCAAGAGCCGACACCCGCCGAGGCACTCGGCGTGTATCTGGCGGCTGTCAGCGTGTGCAATACAAAGCTAGCAAGGTATATGGCGTCCGTTATCGAACGTGCGGGTGATCAGGCGGCGCGCGAGGTCGATCCCGCTACCTGGAAAATAGCCCAGGCGCTCACCATCGCCTTTTACGGCGACAATGACCTGGGGCTTCCCGCCAACCCTGTTGTGCAAGAACAGACATCCTGCGAGGTGCTCGACATGCTATCCGCGCATATCGAGGTCAAGCGCCACCTAACCGAGCGAGCGGAAGACGGCAATGTTCTCGCGAAGCTCAAGGCGTGCAAAGCCTATGATTGCGAGCTCGACATCGCGGGGATTCTCATACAGGCCGACCATATGCTGGTGGAGCTGTTCGACGGCTCGTTTGCTAAACCCGACGAGCGCGATGACAAGATGACGCAGATACTCGAGGCGCTCGATATCCGCGGGCTTAAGGCGCCATCCATTTGGCTGCGTATGGTGCTGGCGGCGCGGCGCCTGCTTGCAGGCTTGCCTGTGACCGACGATGTGGCGTTTGGCGAGCTCGACCGCTTTGCGGTGCGTGTTCGCGACAATCAAATTCAGCTGTTTGGGCTATTGCTGGAGGGTTGGCAATCGCTGGCGGAGGGGCGGCCGGTCAACGCGAAGTTCCGCGCGGTTCAGGTGCTCAAGCTCGCCGACGAATCGATTGCGTACATGCGCGAAAACGCGTTGCTGCTGGAGCGCGTGGCGTACCTGCGCAATACGTCGCTGGTATCGGTTCGCGAAGAGGCAGAGCTGCTCGACATTAGCAAGACGCAGGTCGGTGGCTCAGAAGCCTGGATCGTGGCGTTGCATCTGGCCGCTGCGGGCCGCGATAGCGATCTTGCTGCCTGGATGTCTATGAATCGCTCGGGGATTTTAGACCCATCGTATCGGCTGTTCGCGCGTCTTGCGATGCATTGCCTGGGCGAGCCTGCCGTTAGGATTCGCAAGAAGCTTCCGGTGCGCGAGCTGTCGCGGTATTCACTACGTGATGACTTTGAGGGCGAAAGTGAGCACCTGTTCCAGGCGGGCGAGGTTGAGGCTGTCGATACGATCGGCCATATTGAGATGCGCATGTTTGGCGCATTTCGCGCCGAGCGCGACGGCTTTCCCATCACGGATAAGATGTGGCGTCGCAAAAAGGCGGCAACGCTTGCCGAACGCCTTGCGCTGGGTATGGATGCCATGGTCGACCGCGAGACAATTGCCATGGAGTTGTGGCCCCATGCCGAGTTTAGCGCCGCGCGCAACAATCTGTATTCGACGGTATCGCGCTTGCGCTCGGCTTTGGGTCCAACGCCGGATGGCAAGTCGTGCGTGCTCATCCAAAACGAGTGCATTGGGCTCAACAGCGACTACGTTAAGACCGATGTAAGGCTCTTTGACCAGCTGAGCCGCGAGATTCTGGGAAACCGCATGGGTGCGAGAGGGCCTCACCTGGTTGAGCTTTGTCTTAAGGTTGAGCAGCTCTACGCGGGGCCGCTGTATGTTCCCACCGGTTGCAATCCCACATTCTTTACGCGCATGCGCCACATTATGCAATCCAAGTACATCGACTGCATGATTGGGGGAGCGAATGCCGCTCTCGAGGAGAATGACCTGCAATCGGCAATTTGGCTCGTTGAATCGGGGCTTCGCCAGGAGACGGCGCGCGAGGACATGGTTCGCTGTGCCATGCGCGTTTACGGTGCGGCGGGACGACGCCGCGATGTTGTCGAGCTATATAGCGGCCACATACACCACCTGCGAGAGCAGGTTCAAGGGGTGCCCGAGCCCGAGACAAGGCGTCTGTATGAGCGCCTGGTCGAAGGCAGGCTCAAGCGCGTGCTTGTCGAGCGATAAAAAACGGGCGTCCGAATCACTCGGACGCCCGTAGACTTGTTCGGTATGACCAGTCGGTTTTAGACGAGCTTGATCTTCTCGATATCCTTGCGCGAGGACTCGCGATACAGCGAGAACTTGCGGCCGATAACCTGAACGATGTCGGCGTGGCAGCGCTCGGCGAGCTCCTCGGCGGCCTCGCGGGCAGAAAGGCTGGAGCCGTCCAGCACGGAGCACTTAACGAGCTCGTGCTTCTCCAGGTAGGCGACCGTCTGCTCGACGGTTCCCTCGTTGACATCGGACTTACCGATGATGATGGCGGGGTTGAGGTGATGGGCCATGCTGCGAAGCTGCTTGACCTGGGCTCCTGTCAGTGCCATGGGTTCTCGCTTTCTATGTATGGGGCGCCCCGTGATGGGGCCTCAATTTACGTGAGCTGTCCCACGATAGCGCAGGAACGGCGTGGTGTGGAGCGCGTTTGCCCAGTTCGCAAAGAATGCGGATGCCGGGTGGGAAGACGATGCAAGCTTTAGATGGGCTACGGGCGGGGTACGGAGACCGGCTCCCAGGCGATAAACGCCCATCGGACCTTGCGGATGTGGTCGAGCATGTAGCGTCCCTGCGGTACGCCCTTGGATCCCGGCTCGCCGGCATGGGGGTTCTCGATCATGTGCTGGGCGATATAGTCGCGCAGGCGGTCGATCTTGTCTTCGTTGCCATGCTCGAGCATGCGAGAAAAGTCCGTTACGCCTGCCTCGAGACTATCGAAGGTGTCGCGACGGGGCGATTCAAAATACGTGACCTGCGGCAGTGCCCCCATCTGAATAAGGATGTTAAAGGCGTACACAAAACCATTGCTACAGGTAACCGAGGCGCCGATGGCATTCATTACGTGCAGGTCATAGCGCGGGCTGGAGTTGGCGACCATCGTGACAGCACAACGCCGACGAGCCGTTCGATCAAGCTTGGCAAGTGCCCCCTTCAGGTCGTTCGTAGTAACCGAGCGACTCGCAAAGGCAACATCAACAGCCTTGGCAACCGGCCCAACCAAATCCCAATCATCATCCCAAGCAAGCTCAAGCGGCGTAATCAGGTCCTCGAGCCCATAGTACTCAATGCCAGCATCAAGGGTGCCCAACATGGCAGGGGAAAAGTCGGCGGCAATCACGGGATGCCCAGCCTGAGCAAGCGGAATGGCAATCGACCCAGCCCCACACCCCATATCAAGCACCGACTCACCAGGCTCAAGCGCCAACAGCTTTATAAAATCCCGAGCATACGGGGCAGTCTCCAACGGGCGAAAATGCCGAGCCCGCTTATCCCACTCAAAGGAATCATCAGCCCGATGCCGAGCAGCTTGCAGGCGCATCCATTCGCCATTCCAATCCGTAGAAAGCAGCTCAGAACAAATCAAATCATCAGCCACGGGCCATCCCCCTCACAACAAAAAAACGACTCCTCCCAAAAGAAGAGCCGCAACCAGCATATATCAGAAAGAACCGATCCAACGCCAAACCGTCGTATCGACCATGTAGTGCAGGAGCGAAGCAACTGCAACCGGGATAGAACCCAACCGAGGTCCCGTTGTGCGGGAGCCCCGGGGAGGGCAAATATATAAGGTCGATCGCGAGTTCCGCACGAGCCGGAGAGCACTTAATGCGCTCTCCGTGCGAGTCAGGACTGTCCGAGCAGGCGACCTTATATATTTGCCCTCCCCGGGGCTCCTCGCCAGTCCCCCTCAGCTAGTTCTTGAGCGAGTTCAGCGGCGCCGGGAAGCGTCCACCGCGGTGGGCAAGCACGGTACCGGCGTTGGGGTTCACCGGCATGATGGGCGCACGGCCAAACAGGCCGCCGTACTCAACGCAGTCGCCCACGCCCTTGCCGATAGCGGGAATCACGCGCACGGCCGTGGTCTTATTGTTGATGACGCCGATGGCCATCTCGTCGGCGATGATGCCGGCGATGGTCTCGACCGGGGTGTCGCCGGGGATGGCGATCATGTCCAGGCCAACGGAGCACACGCAGGTCATGGCCTCGAGCTTCTCGAGAGAAAGTGCGCCGGCCTCGACGGCAGCGATCATGCCGGCGTCCTCGGACACGGGGATAAAGGCGCCCGAGAGACCGCCCACGCTGGAGCTGGCCATAACGCCGCCCTTCTTGACGGCATCGTTGAGCATGGCGAGCGCGCAGGTCGTGCCGGGACCACCGCAGGTGCCCACGCCGATGATCTCGAGGATGCGCGCGACGGAGTCGCCGACAGCAGGCGTAGGTGCCAGCGACAGGTCGACAATGCCCTTCTCGACACCCAGGCGACGGGCGGCCTCGCGGCTCATGAGCTCGCCGGCACGGGTGATCTTAAAGGCGGTCTGCTTGATTTTCTCGGCGACCTCCATCATCGATGCGGAATCTGGCAGCGTCTCCAGGGCTGCGGCCATAACGCCGGGGCCCGAGACGCCAACGTTGATGACGGCGTCTGCCTCGCCGCCGCCGTGGACGGCACCCGCCATAAACGGGGAGTCCTCGACCATGTTGGCAAAGCAGACAAACTTGGAGGCGCCAACGGAATCCTCATCTGCCGTAAGCTTGGCGGCATCGATGATGGTCTGAGCCGCCATGAGCACGGCATCCATGTTGATGCCGGCGCGCAGGCTAGCGACGTTGACGCTGGAGCAGACGCGGCTAGTGGCGGCGAGCGCCTGGGGGATGGACTGGATGACACGGCGGTCGGCGTCGCCGATGCCCTTCTGGACGAGCGCCGAGAAGCCGCCCAGGTAATCGATGCCGAGCGTCTCGGCCGCGCGGTCGAGGGCGTGCGCGATGGGGGTGAGGTCCTCATCCTTGCAGCATGCGGCGATCTGCGCCACCGGGGTGACGGAAACGCGCTTGTTGACAATGGGGATACCGTACTCGCGCTCGAGGTTCTCGGCGGTTTCGACCAGGTGCTCAGCCGTGTGCGTCACGTGGTCGTAGATCTTCGTGCACATGCGGTCGAGGTTCTCGTCGCCGCAACCCATGAGCGAAACACCCATGGTGATGGTTCTGATGTCGAGGTTCTGCTCCTCAACCATGCCGCGGGTTTCCGCGATTTCTGCGGGCGTGATCGCCATCCTTGCGCTCCTAACTGCCAAAACGAGCATAGTCTTATCTATTCTAACGTGCCGCACGTGCCAAGTGGCGCGTGCGGCACGTTTTGGTGCTCGGTTGTTTCCGTTGTGTTACTGCCCAAAGACCTCTTCGGCGATGCGCGCGCTTTCGGCGGCGTCCTTGGCGTAGTAGTCCGCGCCGATCTGCTTGGCGTATTCGGGGGTGAGCACGGCGCCGCCTACGATGATCTTGACGCCCGGCACCTCGGCATGAAGCAGCTTGATGGTCTCCTCCATGGCGACGACCGTGGTGGTCATAAGCGCCGAAAGACCGACGAGCTTGATGTCACGCTCCTGTACGGTCTTGAGCACCTCTTGCGGGTCGACGTCGCGGCCTAGGTCAAAGACGGTGTAGCCGTAGTTGTCGAGCAGCATCTTGACGATGTTCTTACCGATGTCGTGGATGTCGCCCTTAACGGTGGCCACGCAGATTTTACCCTTGTCGGCAATCTCGCCGGCGGGCATCAGGCGCTTGATGGTGTCAAAACCCACGCGCGCGGCCTCGGCCGAGGCCATGAGCTGCGGCAAAAAGAACTTGCCCTGGTCAAAGAGGACTCCGACCTCGTCGAGGGCGGGGATAAAGTGATTGTTGATGAGGTCCATGGCGTCGTGGTCGGCCAGCAGGCGCTCGGTCTCGGCCGCGATCTCGCCTTTGCGGCCCGAGACGACCATGCGACGAATCGGGTCGTCGTTGCCGTCGGTGCCGGCGGTGCCAGCAGCGGGCACGGCGTCGGTCGATACCGCCTGGGCCGCCGCCGGGTTCGCGGCGATCTTGTACGGATCGGTCCAGCCGGCGTAGCGCTCGATGTATCCGGTCGAGCCCTCGTCCTCAACGCTCAGGACGCGATAGCTGTAGACGGTATCCATAAAGCGCTTGGAGCCCGGGTTCATGATGGGGGCGTCCAGGCCCGCGCCAAAGGCGGCGGCCAAAAAGACTGAGCCCAGCAGCGGGCGGGCAGGCAGGCCAAAGCTGATGTTCGACACGCCGAGTGCACATTTGACGCCCAGACGCTCCTTGCACAGAGACATGGCGCGCAGGATCTGTTCGGCCTGGCGCTGATTGGTCGAGGCGGTCATGACCAGACAGTCGATGAGGATGCGGTCCGGGCCGATGCCGTAGCGTGCAGCCTCGGCCACGATGCGCTCGGCGATGGCGAAGCGAGCCTCGGCGGTATCGGGGATGCCGCCTTCGTCGAGCGTGAGGCCGACGACGTTGGTGCCGTAGTGGGCGACCAAAGGAAAGATCTCATCCATGATCTGCTGCTTGCCATTGACCGAGTTGATGATGGGCTTGCCGGCGTAGCGGCGCACGGCGGCTTCGACGGCTGCGGGATCGGTGGAGTCGATCTGCAACGGCAGCAGCGTGGAGCCTTGGAGCTGCTCGGTTGCCTGTTGGATGACCTTGACCTCGTCGATCTCGGGCAGGCCCACGTTGACGTCCAAGATATCAGCGCCCTGTTCCTGCTGACTGATGCCCTGGCTCACGACGTAGTCCAGGTCGCCGTCGCGCAGGGCCTGCTGCAGGCGCTTTTTGCCGGTGGGATTGATGCGCTCGCCGATGACGGCGATCTTGTGGCCGTCACAGGGAAGGTCCACGACCGTCTGGGCGCTCGTGGCCGACATGCTGGGCTTGCGGTGGCGTGGGCTGGGCGTGTGGTTGTCGATAAGCGTGCGCAGGGCCGCCATGTGCGCCGGCGTGGTTCCGCAGCAACCGCCCACGACGCTCACGCCGTCGGCGATCATGCCAGCGACGGCCTTGGCGTATTCGGGGGCCTGGATGTCAAAGACGGTGTTACCGTCGTCGTCCACGTGGGGGAGTCCCGCGTTGGCCTGCACCATAATGGGCTTGTCGGTAACGGTGAGCATGCGTGCGGCGAGCCCTCGGAGCTCGGCTGGTCCCTGGCTGCAGTTGATGCCCAGAACGTCGGCGCCGATGGCGTCGAGCGTGATGGCGGCGACCTCGGGGCTCGTGCCCAAGAAGGTGCGGCCGTCTTCCTCAAAGGTCATGGTGGCAAAGACGGGCAGGTCGGAGTTCTCGCGGCAGGCGAGGACGGCCGCCTTGATCTCGGCAAGGTCGGTCATGGTCTCGATAATAAAGAGGTCCACGCCCGCATCGACGCCGGCGCGCACCTCCTCGGCAAAGAGGTCGTAGGCCTCGTCAAAGCTGAGGGTGCCCAGGGGACGCAGCAGGGCGCCGATGGGGCCGATGTCGCCGGCGACGTAGCGGGCGCCGGCCTCGCGGGCGCAGGCGACAGCGGCGGCAAAGACATCTGCCACGGTGGCGGCGCCATCGAGCTTGTGAGCGTTGGCGCCAAAGGTGTTGGCGGTGATCACGTCGCAGCCAGCCTCGACGTACTGACGCTGGATATCGGTGATGACCTGGGGTTCTTCAAAGTTGAGCAGTTCGGGCAGGGCGCCCGCCTTCATGCCGGCGGCCTGCAACATGGTGCCCATGCCGCCGTCGAACAGTAGGTGCCCCGTGCCCTCGATGGCGGCGCGCAGGCGATCGTCCTTAATGTGCAGGTCGTCGATCGTGCGCGTCTTGTACGTGGCGCCGTTACAACGCGCAGTATTGACGGGTGCCGCCAGCGCGGAACCGTCCAGATCGTGAGTGATAAGCGGAGTAAACATCGATGGCTCCTAATGGCCGGAATAGCAGGTGGTGTGGGCGGCGCGGAAGCGGCAGTGCTCACGCATGCGGCAGATATTGCAGGTGGGGCGACTCTGGGCGTCGTGGACCTCGCCGTCAAACAGACCGATCACCGCGGTCACGCTCTTGGTGGGCATGAGCAGGCTGGTGGGGGTGACGGTAAGTCCAATGAGGCGCGTGGCGTTGAGTGCATCCACGATCGAGCGCTGGGCCGAGAGCGGGCAGTCGCCGTAGCCGGGACTAAAGCGCCAGTTGCCGGCGAGTCCGTGTGCGGCGGCCGCAGCCTTGACCTGCTGGTCCATCTGCTCGACGGCGGCTTCTACATAGGCAGAGCATGCGGCGTCGAGCACGGCTCCCTCTAGGGGCTGCTGGGCTCCCGTGGTGCGCAGGCGACGCTCGGCGTCCATGCCGAGGGTGCATGCCATGAGTGCGGCAAGGCGGGCGTCCTTAAGGTGGCGATAGATATCGCGACCGCGCAGTTCAACGTTGGTGCCGACCAAGCGAATGCAGGGCTCGCCCTGTTCATCGATGCCCGTGGCATCGATGGCAAATACGCGGCGCACGCCACGGGGCTCGATATCCAGCTCTAGGCACTCGACTACAAGCTCAATTCGTCGGGACAGCTCGGGCTCAATCTGTTGGCCGCCGTAGCCCAGATACCGCAGCATCTCGGCACGGTCGACACGAGGGTGGTGGGCAGCGTCGATACGGTAAAGCGCCGGCGACGCAAGGTCGGCCGGCACTTCAATAACGGTTGTATCGACGTGCGGTTTTTCCATTACCCCAGACGCTCCATAATGGTCGCGGCGATTGCAGGACGGTTCATAGTGTACAGGTGCAGACCGTCGGCGCCGTGCTCCTTGAGGTCGCAAAGCTGGCGGGCGGCATAATCTACACCGGCTGCCTGCAGGCTCTCGGGGTCGTTCTCGTATTTGGCGAGGATCTTGATGACGGGGGAGGGCAGCGACGCGCCGCACATAAAGACCATGCGGCTGATCTGCGACTTGCCCATAAACGGCATGATGCCCGCGGTAATAGGCACGGTGATGCCGGCCTTGTCGGCAAGCTCGCGGAAGCGATAGAAGCACTCGTTATCAAAGAAGAGCTGTGTCACAAAGAAGCTCGCGCCGGCGTCTTGCTTTTGCTTGAGGTGCTCGACCGAGAGGTTGAGATCCTCGCAGGCAATGTGGCCCTCGGGGTAGGCTGCGGCGCCCACGCAAAAGCCGGCGTCGACGAGCTCGGGGATGAGGTCACGGGCGTAGGCGTAGTCGGAGGCGGGCTTGTCGTCCTCAGTCGCGCCAGCGGGCAGGTCGCCGCGCAGGGCCAGCACGTTTTCCACGCCGGCCGAGCGATACTCGTCAATCTTGGCGGCGATATCGGCATGTGTGCGGCCAACGCAGGTAAGGTGTGCCACCGAGGGTGTATCGAATTCGCTCGAAATCATATGCGCGATGGGGGCGGTGGTGGCACCGTTACCCGAGCCGCCAGCGGAACAAGTGACCGAGACAAAGCTCGGCGAAAGCTTGCACAGGTTGCCTGCTACCTTGCGAGCCGTGTCGAGGGTAAGCTCGCCCTTGGGCGGGAACATCTCAAAAGAAACGGGCGTGGTGCCCTGGGATGCTGCCTGCTTAAAAACCTCGTCGACGCGCATATCGTGCTCCTTTAGATATTTAGTGCGATGTGTTGTAAGGATTCTACAGCACCGCTGTGCCACGGTGGAGTTTTACTCGCGATTTAGGGATACCAATCAAAGATGCCTTGCTATCGGCATTGCCTATAGCAGAGCGGTCAATGTAGGAAAGGGCTATATTGAATGGTATCTGATGCGAAATACCAGTTAATAGAGCCCCATTCTACATTGACTACCCTTAAACCATGGGGAGAGGTCTGCAATTTATGCAGTTGATTGACTGTTGAGGGTGGCAACGCCGCCTCGATAGGGTAACCTCATTGATTGGTTTCGCGACGGCAACATAACGGTAATGTCGCGGAAACACGGCGAGTCTAAGCTATGACTCGTTCGTTAGTAATCAACACCGCTTCTCACGCGGTGCCGATACGAAGGGAGTTCCGTATGGCCGAACTTACTGACCGCTTCGGGACCATGGTGTTCTCTGAGGAAGTCATGAAGGATTACCTCCCCAAGGACATTTGGAAGCGCCTTGCTGCAACCCTCGAGGGCGGTGAGCCGCTCGACCTGGACGTGGCCAACGCCGTTGCCCATGCCATGAAGGTCTGGGCCATCTCCAAGGGCGCGACGCACTACGCGCACTGGTTCCAGCCGCTTTCGGGCATTACTTCCGAGAAGCACGATAGCTTCCTGGAGCCCAACCACGACGGCACCGCCATTACCAAGTTTACGGGCAAGAACCTCATCCAGGGCGAGCCGGACGCCTCCAGCTTCCCCAACGGCGGCCTGCGCGCTACCTTCGAGGCCCGTGGCTACACCGCTTGGGATCCCACTAGCCCCGCCTTTATCAAGGACGATGTCCTGTGCATCCCCACGGCTTTCTGCTCCTACACGGGCGAGGCCCTGGACAAGAAGACCCCGCTGCTGCGCTCCATGACCGCGCTCTCGCGTGAGTCCAAGCGCGTTTTGGCGCTGTTCGGTAAGACCCCCAAGAAGGTCGTTCCTTCCGTGGGCGATGAGCAGGAGTACTTCCTGATCAAGAAGGACGCCTATCGCAAGCGCAAGGACCTGGTCATCACCGGCCGCACCCTCTTTGGTGCTGCTCCCTGCAAGGGCCAGGAGCTCGAGGAGCACTACTTTGGCGCTATCCGCCCCACCGTCTCGGCCTATATGAAGGACCTGGACGATGAACTGTGGGCGCTTGGCATTCCCGCCAAGACCAAGCACAACGAGGTCGCTCCCTGCCAGCATGAGCTCGCCCCCGTCTATGGCGAAGTCAACGAGGCCATCGACCAGAATCTGGTCATGATGGAGAAGATGAAGCTCATCGCCTCCCGCCACGACTTGGTCTGTCTGCTGCACGAGAAGCCCTTCGAGGGCATCAATGGTTCGGGCAAGCACAACAACTGGTCGCTTGGCACCGAGTCCGAGAATCTGCTCGATCCGGGCGACACCCCGCTCGACAACTTGCAGTTCATCGTCTTCCTCACCGCGGTGATCGAGGCCGTCGATAACTATCAGGAGCTCCTGCGTGCCTCCGTTGCCTCGGCCGGCAACGACCATCGTCTGGGCGCCAACGAGGCTCCTCCGGCGATTATGTCCATCTTCCTGGGCGACCAGCTTACCGAGGTCGTCGAGAAGATCATCGATGGTAAGGCTTCCGTCCATGCCACGCGCGGCGTGCTCGACCTGGGCGCCGATACCCTGCCCAAGCTGATGCAGGACAACACCGACCGCAACCGCACCTCCCCGTTTGCCTTCACCGGCAACAAGTTCGAGTTCCGTGCCTGCGGCTCCGAGCAGAACGTCTCCGACTCCAACCTGGTGCTCGATGCCGCCGTGGCCAAGTCGCTCAAGTCCTTTGCCGACGCGCTTGAGGGTACGCCCGAGGATGAGTTCCAGGACGCCGCGCTCGAGTACTGCAAGAAGGTCCTGACCGACCACCAGCGCATCCTCTTCTCCGGCGATGGCTACTCCGACGAGTGGCCCGTCGAGGCCGAGAAGCGCGGCCTTGCCAACAACAAGACCACGGCCGACGCCCTGCCCGCCTTTGTTTCCGATAAGGCCATTGCGCTCTTTGAGGAGACGGGTGTCCTGACCAAGGCCGAGGCCCAGTGCCGCTACGATTGCAAGCTCGAGAAGTACAACAAGCTCATGAACATCGAGGCCACCACGATGGTTCGCGAGGCGCGTCGTACCTATCGCCCGGTCATTACCGCCTATGCCACCAAGGTCGCTAAGGGACTTGAGACTATTCGTGCCGCCGGTGCCGAGGCCGCCATGCAGTGCGAGCAGAACACGCTTAACAAGCTCTGCAACGGTATCACCGCCATCAACGACTCCATAAAGGCGCTCGACGCCGTGCATCAGAAGGCCGAGGCTCTCGATGGCCAGGAGCAGGCCAACGTGTATGCACACGAGGTCGTTCCCGCTATGGATACGCTGCGCGCCGCCGTGGACGCCATGGAGGAGATCGTGGCTGCCGACTACTGGCCGGTCCCGACCTACGACGACATTCTGTTCTACGTATAGGACTGAGACAGCATACCGTCACGGTTGAAAGCCGGGGTCCGCATCGCGCGGGCCCCGGCTTTTTGATTGCGAAGGACGCTTTGAAGCCCGTTTTGCAACTGATTCGCCCACGCAATAAGGGTTCGTGGACAAAAAACGTCAAATATGAGTACTGTCACAAGTCCTGTAGCATTATCTTTTTGCAAAATATGCAGTGTTACGCAACATATGTCCAAGTACTTAGCTGATAAACGCCTGCAATTCTTCTGCCGTAGGACCCCTGGCGTCTAAATCGCCTTCTGATGGCATGAAATCGCTGTTACTAAATTGGTAACAGTACTCATATTTGCTATTTTTTGCCCACGGGCCCTTGGATGACAGTGTGATTTATGCCCTCGGGTTTCGAATTCCGGCGCATGGGTAGCAAGAAGCCCGTCGCCACGGGGGTAACGGGCTTCTCAGTTTAAATGGTGCCCCCCCGGCGGGATGTCCGCGTGCGGCTGACGCCGCCCGCATTCGCTGCGTCGCTCCGCTCCTTGCGTGCCGCGCCGGAAAACGCTTCGCGTTTCCTCAGCTCCGCACCCTGGCGGGTTCGAATCCCGGTGCATGGGTAGCAAAAAGCCCGTCACCGCGGGGGTAACGGGCTTCTCAATTTAAATGGTGCCCCCAGCGGGATTCGAACCCGCGATATCCACCTTGAAAGGGTGGCGTCCTTGGCCGCTAGACGATGGGGACAGCGGGAAAGAGTATAGCAGACTTTTTTGCCGGCGCGTATATCGTTGGCAAACTGGAAAACCACCACACAGGAGTAGGATTTCATTCCGATTTTCAAATATCTCAATCTGTAACATCTGGGCGGGCAAATCGGCTCTATCTGTTACAGATCGAGACAGACGGCGGGCGTCGGGACGAACATCTCAATCTGTAACAGTAAGACGGCTTTTAACGGTCTAAATGTTACAGATCGAGACAAACTACCGTGGCTGGTCAAAACCACCACAAAGGTGCCTGTCCCTTTGTGGTGGTTGGGGCGTTAGGGGAGGAGCTTCATCGCGGCGTCGTGGGCGGCGTGCTCGTAGGTGTCGTCGAGGGGTTTGAGTGGCAGCAGAGCGTTGGTCTGTGCATCGCCACGGCGCTCAAGGGCGTGGGCGATGAGCCAGTCGGCGAGCTCGGGGTTCTTGGGTAGCGCCGGTCCGTGCAGGTACGTGCCGATGACTCCCTTGTAGATGAGACCCTCAAAGCCATCGTCGCCGTTGTTGCCGGTGCCCGCGACGACGGACGTTCCGAGCGGCGTGGCCTCTGCATCGAGCAGGGTGCGGCCGCCGTGGTTCTCGAATCCCACAAAGGGCTCGGGTGCCAGGTCGGTCTTGACGGCGACGTTGCCGATCAGACGGTCGGAGCCGCGCACGGTTTCGGCGGCAATGACGCCCAGACCCTCGATGCGATCGTCGCCCATGTAGTACGAACGGCCGAGCAGCTGATAACTGCCACAGATGGCAAGCAGTGTGCCGCCATCCTCAACATAGGCCGCGACCTTGTCTTTTTGAGCGAGCAGCTCGTGTGCCACGGCCAGCTGATCGCGGTCGGAGCCACCGCCCATCATGACGATGTCGGCGTCAATGAGATCGAGCGACTCGCCCATGCGGACCTCGTCCACGCGCACGGGAATGCCGCGCCAGGCGCAGCGGCGCTCGAGGGCAATGACGTTGCCGCCGTCGCCATAGAGGTTGAGGGCATCGGGATACAGGTAGACAATGCGCAGGGGGCGCGAAAGCTCGGCCAGCGCAATATCGGTGGGGACAGCGCTACCATCGGCGCGCATTACGGCGTGGGAGGCGACCGAGCTCGCATCGGTGCCCTTAAGCTCGTCGAGCTCCTTGACCAGCGGCGGGAAGGCCGTGTAGTTGGCGACGGCGTAGAAAGTATCGCCAGCCTCCTCGTCTGCCACGGCGCCGATCGCCTGCTCGATATTCGAGATGATGGCGGCGTCGATGCCGGCGTACTTGAGGCGTACCTGCATATCGTGCGCGCGCGTACCCCCGACAAAGGCGACAAGCCCTGGGGTATTGGCGATGCGCTCGAAATCGACGTCGTAGATCCACGAGACATCGTGGCCGTCGGCGTCGTTGTCGTTCAGGAAGAAGGCGCAGAGTCTGCCGCCCGCCGTCTTAATGGACTGGATCTGTCGATCGAAGCCCACGGGATTCTTGGCCAGGTTTGCCTCGACGGTACGGCCAGCGATCTCCCAGCGGCCCATGCGTCCGCCGGCGGGGACGTAGGCATCGAGCGTGGGCTGCAGATGGGCTGCGTCCACGCCCAGCTCGCGCGCCGCAAAGAAGGCGGCGGCAACGTTATAGACCATGTAGAGGCCGTTGTAGCGCGTGGCGATGTGCGTTGCGGGCGCGTCGGTATCGGGGCCAAAGTTCAGGTCAAAGCCGTAGCCGTCGCAGGCGAGCTCAACGCCTGTCACGCGACGGACCAGCGCGGGACGACCCCAACCGCACGAAGGACAATGATAGGCGCCGAGTTGGCCGTACTGCACATAGTCGTACTCCAGCGGCGCGTTGCACTGCGAGCAAAAACGCGAGTCGCTAATGCGATCGGACTCGGTACCCGTGGCGCCGTCAATGCCAAAGGCGATGCTCATATTGGGGACGCGCGCGGCGATCGAGGCGCAGAGCGGATCGTCGGCGTTATAGATGAGCGTCGTTGCCGGCGAAAGCTCCAGCGCGTGGGCGATGACGTCCTGGGTGTGGTCGATCTCGCCGTAGCGGTCCAGCTGGTCGCGGAACAGGTTGAGCAGCACAAAGTATGTCGGCTTGAGCTTGGGCAGGACGCGCACCGTGTAGAGCTCGTCGCACTCAAAGACGCCTACGCGCTTGCTGCCGGCGGTTTGCTTAAGGTTGCCACGCGCCTCGAGCAACGCGCCCACCACGCCCGGCTCCATGTTGTTTCCGGCACGGTTGCATACCACGGTGGCGCCGCTGGCGGCAACGGCGTCGGCGATGAGATTGGAGGTGGTGGTCTTGCCGTTGGTGCCGGTGATCACCACGCTGCGGTCGACAAGGCCCGCGAGGTCGCTTAACAGCTCGGGGTCGATCTTCATGGCGATGCGGCCGGGGAGTACGCCGCCCTGGCGCTTAAGGACGGAGCGCAGCCCCCAGCGGGCGATATCGCTCGAGGTGCAGGCGAGAGAAGAGCGGAAGTTCATGAAGCCGTTCCTAACGTGAATGACATGGTCGTGGCGTTTGCGCCGTTAAAAACCGTAACGGCGCGCAAATTCCTGGGCAAGCTGCGATACGTCTTCGCAAGCGTTGGCCCAGGGGGCAAAGTCGGGAGTATCCGAGATAATGCCGTCGGCTTCCCAAACTGCCTGATGCGAAAGGTCCCAGGGGTCGTGCGGTTCCGGCCGGCAGGGAAGGTACGGCGTCTGGTACATGGGGTTCAGCAAGAAGAACGCCCCGCCCTCGCAACGGTTAGCGAACTCACGCAGCGCGCGCGTCGCCGGGCGCATCTTGTTTGTTTTGAACAGCAGAATCGTGCGGGCGAGCAGGTACCAGGGGGAGTCCTCGAGGACATCGGCCCCCATCTGTTCCTCGAGCTGGTGGGCCAGGGCAAAAAAGCCGTCCTCGTCTTCCAGGCGAGCGAGGGCGAGTAGCACGGTGCCTGCAGCTCGGGTGGGATAGCCTTCCGCCTTAAGAACACGGCGAGAATAGTTGGCGGCAGCACGGTAGCGAGCGCTTGCCATGCACAGCTGTGAGATGGCCTCGAGCGTGTGGAGCCACCCGATAAGAGCCGGCTCGCTTACGGTGAGATCGGCCGCCGTCACGCCATCTGCCAAAACCTTGTTGGCCCAGTAGTGTGGGGCCTCCATGTCGAACCCGGGCACGCTTTGCTGCAGGTAATCGGCCGTGGTCGCCTCGAGTTTCATCAGGTCGCCCAGGCAGGCATCGACGGGCGTGTCCGCCAGGATGATGGCGAGCAACTGGGCATCGACGGCCAGCGCATCGACGCGAATAATCTTGAGCAGCTCGTCGCGCATGTCGTCGAACAGGCGGTTGCGCGTCTGCTCAAACTCTTCGTCGCTGCCCATGTCCTCGATACGATGGAGCTCGTCGAGCAGGTGGCGGTGGACGCCGGCATAGGACAGCAGCGCCTGGGCATGCTCGGTCTGCGCATACTTATGAGGGTTGACGCTCACGTCGTTATGGACAAGCTCGCGTGCTGCATCGGTGAGTTCGGGGTGCGACGCAACGTAGGCGCGCTCCAGGTAGGCGGGGATGTAGACGCTCGGATCCATTAGAGGTCTCCTCCCTTAAACGGCAGGCCCTGCTCGGCCGCCCGCAGGATGCGCTCGTCGATCTGGGAACGCACGATATCGTTGGTGGCGACCCAGGCGGCAAAGCTGGCGTTGTCGGGGGCGCCCAAGCCCTCCTGCAGTACCGGCGTCGCCTCGGACAGCGCAAGGACAAGCTCGTCGGTAGAGCCCACACCCACGTTGACTCGGGCATAGACGCCATCGGGAAACTCGGTTTGGAAGTAGAGCGCCTCGGCTGCGTGCGGGCACGAGCGTGCAAGGATGCGTAAGTAGTGCTCGGCACCCTCGTAGTCCAGCTCGCGCCAGGCAGCGCTCATCAGCGCGATGAGCGTCCACGGGTCCAAGTCGCGCTCCGCGTCCTTGGGACGACGGCGTAGCGGCGTGTTGGCGAGATAGGGGACGGAGTGGGCAGAGCGAAAGCGCTTGAGCTCCTCGGTGGGGTATTCGAGCTTAGCCATGGCGAGCATCGCGGTGTGGCGGACGCCGGCCGGATCGTTGGGGGCAAAGTCGAGGCTGCAGTTTGCGGCTTCGAGCGACATGCGATAGCGGCCGCTAATGAGGGCGCGTGACGCAAGGGCGGCAAGCCAGCGCAGGTAGGGACGGCGCATAAGGTCGCCTGCGGCCTCGCGCTCGTAGGGGTCCTGCGCCGAGGCGATCTTGAGTGCCAGGTCGTGCTCGACTTCATCGCGCTTGGATACCAAGTACTGTACGTACTCCTCGTTGGAGTTGGCGGTGAGGGCGCACAACATGCGCTGGGCATCCCAGTTGGTGGGGTCGAGCGCGGCTGCCTCGCGAAGCATGTTCTCGGCAGCGGTCTCTTCTTGCTCTGCCTGGGTATCGTCCACGATAAAGGGAATGCGGTAGTCGACAGCCTCGACCACCTTGGCAATGAGGTGCCCGGCGCGGTCGCGGTCGTGCACGATAAGCGGCGCGGGGTTGCGGGTGAATTGTTCCATCAGACGCTCTACGGCGGGGCCGTCGGTGAGCGGGATATTGTCGCGGCGCAAGGCCTCAAGAACGAGGCGATGGCAATCCTCTTGAATGGGATCGAATGCCATGGGGCCTCCTTTGCTGCGGTTAGGGTTCAAATGTCTCTATATAAGGTTCTAGTTTACCCGCATGTGGCACACCGGGGGTGCCGCACTTGGACATGCACCTTTGCACCACGAAGACGGATGTCGCACAAATGTCGGCACCTTGGACGACTGAGTGGTATCACGGTGCCGCAAACGGTCGATTTTTGGCGGCGAACGGGGCACATTTTGGAGGAGCACCGTCCTGCCCGGGATATGTGGTCAACCTTGATAAAACGTTTGCCCAGCTTGGGAGTATGAATGCCCCACAAGGGTCTTCAGGGATAGAAAAAACGTTTCATCATTGTCGGCTTTAGGTGAATAACTGACCAACCAGAACGGTAGAATAGTGTTTGTCTGAGCGTTGAGACGTTTAGACATCGCGCATTGTCATCGCCGGCAACGCGCAAAACGGTCCTAACGGAGCCAATCGGGTGCTCCGTTATATACGCAAGTCTAAGAGGGGCTTGTTTAGGAGGCACAGTATGGGACGTTTTACCAATCCTCGCGATCTGTACTTTGGTGAGGGCGCTCGCCACGAGGTGAAGAACCTCAAGGGCAAGAAGGCCATCATCGTTTCTGGCGGCAGCTCTATGCGCCGCGGCGGGTTCCTGCAGGACGTTGAGGCCGACCTTAAGGAAGGCGGCTTCGAGGTCAAGCTGTTCGAGGGCGTCGAGTCCGACCCGTCCATCGAGACGGTCATGAAGGGCGCCGAGGCCATGCGCGAGTTCGAGCCCGACTGGATTATCGCCATCGGCGGCGGCTCGCCCATCGATGCCGCTAAGGCCATGTGGGTCTTCTACGAGTATCCCGAGGAGTCCTTCGATAACATCATCCAGCCGTTCAGCTTCCCCGAGCTGCGTCAGAAGGCTCATTTCTGCGCCATCTCCTCTACCTCCGGTACCGCTACCGAGGTCACTGCCTTCTCCGTCATCACCGACTACGCCAAGGGCATCAAGTACCCGCTGGCCGACTTCAACATCACCCCGGATGTCGCCATCGTCGACCCCGAGCTCACCTACACCATGCCTGCTAAGCTTTGCGCTCACACCGGCATGGACGCTCTGACCCACTGCATGGAGGCCTACGTTTCCACCTGCGCTTCTATGTTCACCGATGCCAACGCCCTGCACGGCATCCGCGAGATCGTCGAGTGGCTGCCCAAGTCCTATGCTGGCGACCATGAAGCCCGTCAGCACATGCATGAGGCTCAGTGCATCGCCGGCATCGCCTTCTCCTCGGGCCTGCTGGGCATCGTTCACTCCATGGCTCACAAGACCGGTGCAGCCTTTGAGAACGGCCACATCATCCACGGTGCTGCTAACGCCATGTACCTGGGCAAGGTCATCCAGTGGAACTCCAAGGACCCGCGTGCTGCCGAGCGTTACGCTTACGTGGCCAAGGAGATCCTGCACCTTCCCGGTGAGACCAACGAGGAGCTCATTGCCGCGCTCGTCCAGAAGATTCGCGACCTCAACGACCAGCTCAACATTCCGCAGTCCATCAAGGATTACGCGAATGGTGGCGTGAAGGTCGACGCCGAGAACCCGCAGATGGTTTCCGAGGAGGAGTTCCTCGCCAAGCTGCCCGAGATCGCCGCGAACGCCGAGCAGGACGCCTGCACGCCCGAGAACCCGCGTGAGACCAAGGCTGCCGACTTCGAGAAGATCCTCAAGGCCTGCTACTACGACACCGACATCGATTTCTAATCGACTCTTGTTATCGTAACGAGGGGCTCCGCACGTATCCGTACGGAGCCCCTTTCTTTTTAATTATTAGAGAATGGTGGGATAAAAATGGCTGCAATCTTCAATAGCCCCAGCAAGTACATTCAAGGCCCAGACGAGCTGGCCAAGCTCGGCTCTTATGTCGAGCCGCTTGGCGCTAAGGCCCTCGTCATCGTGACGCCTTCGGGCAAGAAGCGCGTCGGTGCCAAGATCGAGGGCGGTTTTGCCGAGGCTAAGGCCGAGCTGCTGTTTGAGGACTTTAACGGCGAGTGCTCCAAGGGCGAGGTCGATCGTCTGGTTGCGCTCGCTCGCGACAACGGTTGCGACATCATCGTCGGCGTCGGTGGCGGCAAGATCCTCGACACCGCGAAGGCCGTCGCCTATTACCTGGAGTCCCCGGTTATCATTTGCCCCACCATTGCTTCGACCGATGCTCCGTGTTCGGCGCTTTCGGTGCTCTACACCGATGACGGCCAGTTCGATAAATATCTCTTCCTTAAGGCAAACCCCAACATTGTCCTGATGGATACGACGGTTATCGCGGCGAGCCCGGTGCGCCTGACGGTTTCCGGTATGGGCGATGCGCTCGCAACCTACTTTGAGGCCCAGGCGACGCACGATGCCGACGGCGGCACTTGCGCTGGCGGCAAGGGCGGAATGGCCGGCCTGGCGCTCGCCAAGCTCTGCTACGAGACGCTTATGGCCGATGGCGTCAAGGCCAAGGTCGCGCTGGAGAAGGGTGCGCTCACGCCTGCCGTCGAGCATATCATCGAGGCCAATACGCTGCTTTCGGGCATTGGCTTTGAGAGCTCGGGCCTTGCTGCTGCTCATGCCATCCACAATGGCCTGACGATGCTGCCCGAGTGCCACGGCATGTATCACGGCGAGAAGGTCGCCTTTGGCACCATCGTCCAGCTGGTACTCGAGGATGCCCCGACTGAGAAACTCGAGGAAGTCTTGGGCTTCTGCATTGAGCTGGGCCTGCCGGTTACGATGAAGGAACTTGGCGTTGCCGAGGTTACGCGCGAGAAGGCTATGATTGTTGCCGAGGCCGCCTGCGCGCCCGATGACACCATGTGCAACATGCCGTTTGAGGTGACGCCTGAGATGGTCGCAAACGCCATCCTGGGTGCCGACGCGCTGGGCCACTACTATCTCATGGATGAGTAAATTAAGCTAAGGAAGGGGCAAAGCCAGCAGATGGCTTTGCCCCTTTTTGCTATGGTGCAAAGTAACCTGTCCCCAATGCACAAGTTAGTGCAGGGGGCAGGTTACTTTGTACCAATCGTTGTTTGATGAAGGGTGGATTCTCGTATGGCGCTTCCCATGGTTTATGGCGGTCCCGGCCGGTATGTTCAAGGGCCGGGCGAACTTTCGCGTCAGGGCAGGTATTTGTCATGGTTGGGCTGCGCTGCCTATGTCTTGTTTGACCAGGGCACCGAGGATCGGCTGTGCAAGCAGATCGTCGATGGATTTCTGGATGAAAATCTAAGCGAGCCGTTCTTTAAGATTTACAACGGTCCGTGTACGGAAGAGGCCGTTGTCGAAATGGCTAAGGAAGCCCAGGCTGAGTATTGCGACATGGTGGTGGGTATTGGCGGCGGCAAAATGCTCGATATCGCCAAGGCAGTAGCGTTTTATGCCGAGCTGCCGTTGTGCGTATGCCCCACAGCGGCCTCAATGGACGGTCCGTGCAGCGCGATTTCGGTGCTGTATCACGAGGATGGGTCGTTCGACCGCTACCTGATGCTCGAGAAGAATCCAGATCTGGTCGTGGTCGATACCAACGTGGTCGCGGCAGCCCCGCTTCGTATGACGGTCGCTGGCATGGGCGATGCGCTGGCAACGTACTTCGAGGCGCGTTCGTGCGCCGCGGCGCACGGCACCAACGAGCACGGCGGCGCGCCGGGGCACTTGGCTCTGGTTGCGGCTCGCGCCTGCTATGACACGCTCATGGAGTGCGGCGTCGCTGCCAAGCGCGATCTCAAAAAGGGCCGTACATCGCCGGCGGTCGAGCGCCTGATCGAGTGCAATATTCTGCTTTCGGGTGTTGGCTTTGAGAGCGGTGGCTTGGCGTTGGCTCATGCCATCGCCAACGGCCTGACGATTTTGCCCGAGTGCAAGGCCATGCATGGTGAAGCCGTGGCATTTGGCCTAGTGGTGCAGCTGCGCCTGGAGCGTGCGCCCGAGCTTGATCAGGTGCTCGAGTTTTGCCAGCGCGTTGGTCTGCCGACGACGCTCGCGGAGCTGGGCCTTGGCGAGATTTCCGATGCCGACCTGCTGAGCGTTGCAGACGCAACTTTTAAGAACGAGCGCAATATGGCTAACGAACAGGCCAAGGTGACCAAACAAAAGCTCGTGCAGCTCATGCGCGAGGCATAGCTTGACGCTTGATCGGCCTTGTGCAATCGAGGCGGCGATAGGCCATAGACTATTAGCCGCAAAGATGCTCCGCGTGTAATTTGCCCGAGGCGCGGGCCGATAGCGTATCATTATCTCTTGCTTGTTTGCACTGCTCAGGGAGGGGCCGCGCATGGCGCAGGAACACGATCTGTTTGATGACATTATCGAGATCAGCAAGGGTTTCGACTTTCTTAAAAACCCGCTTGGCGGTGTGACCGATGCACTCGATCCGTCGGCGCCACAGTGGAATCCTGCCGACTACAAGGAGCGTCCGCGCGGCAACACGATTCCGTGTCTGACCTGCAAAAACGAGAAGAGCGGTTGCACCGCGTGCATGGACGTGTGCCCGGTCAACGCTATCGAGGTCGAGGAAGACGCTATCGAGATCCTCGACTCCTGTCGCAAGTGCGGCCTGTGCGCTGCCGCCTGCCCGACCGAGGCGATCATCTCGCCGCGCCTAGCGCCCAAAAACCTGTATGACGACATCGTCTCTGCTGCTACGAGCCACGAGACCGCCTACGTCACCTGCACGCGCGCCCTTAAGCGCATGCCGCGCGAAAACGAGGTCGTCGTTGCCTGCGTGGGCGATATTACGGCCGAGACCTGGTTCTCGGTGCTGGCGGACTATCCCAACGTGAGTGTGTACCTGCCGTTGGGCGTGTGTGATAAGTGCCGCAACACCGGTGGCGAGGATATTCTGGGCGAGGCAATCGCTACCGCCGAGGAGTGGTCTGGCACGGGTATGGGTCTGGAGGTCGACCCCAAGAGCCTCAAGTGCCATAAACTTCGCGAGTACGAGCGCAAGGAGTACATGGAAAAGATCGCCCGCACGACGGGCCTGACGGTGACCAAGCTCAACCCGGCGACGGCGGCACTGGCCTCGGTGACGCAGAAGCTCAAAGCCCATCGCCATCAGATTACCCAGTTGGAGCGCACGCTCAACACCATGTGCGGCACCACGACGACCAAACGTCGCCGTTCGCTCACGCACGGGCGGCAGCTGGTGCTCTCGACGCTGCAAAACCATCCCGAGCTTGCCAAGAACATACAGGTGAGCACGCCGGAGTGCGATTTTGACAAGTGCACGTCGTGCGGCGAGTGCGTCAATGCGTGCCCCACATCTGCCTGTGACCTGGTGGGAAGCGGACGCTTTGCGTTGGAGTCCACGTATTGCCTGGGGTGCGGAGCCTGCGTCAAGGTGTGCCCCGAGCATGCACTCAAGCTTGTTGAGCACGACGCGTCCAATCTGGTTGTCGTCGACCCCGAGGCCGAGGAAAAAGCCGCCCAGAAGGCGAAGGCCCACGAAGAAGCCCAGAAGGTCAAGGCCGAGGCAAAGGCCAAGCTCGACAAGATGCTCGATCAGGTGGAGAAGCTCGCGGACTAGCCAGCGACCCCAATCTCTGCTTCATTTGCGCCGCCGTGGCGTCCGGGTTCGCCCAGATGCTGCGGCGGCGCTATACTTATGCAGTTTGAAGTACCTGTACCAAAAGGAGCTGTCGTGTCCCTTTCCATCGGTATCGTGGGCCTGCCCAATGTGGGCAAGTCGACGCTGTTCACCGCGCTTACCAAAAAGACCGGCCTTGCCGCCAACTACCCGTTTGCCACGATCGATCCCAACGTGGGTATCGTCGATGTGCCCGATAGCCGCCTGCAAAAGCTCGCCGACATCGTCAACCCGGGTCGTATTGTGCCGGCTACGGTCGAGTTCGTCGACATCGCAGGTCTGGTGAAGGGCGCTAACGAGGGCGAGGGTCTGGGCAACCAGTTCTTGGCAAACATCCGCGAGACCGATGCCATCTGCGAGGTCGTGCGCTACTTTAAGGACCCCAACGTTATGCGCGAGGTGGGCCGCACGGGCGAGTTCGTCGATCCCGCCGGCGATGCCGACACCATCATGACCGAGCTTATCCTGGCCGACATGGGCACGCTCGAGAAGCAGCTGCCCAAGCTCGAGAAGGAGGCCAAGCGCGACAAGGAGCTCATGCCCAAGTTCGAGGTCGCCAAGCGCCTGCTTGCCTGGCTCAACGAGGGTAAGCGTGCCGCGTCCATGGAGATGACCGACGAGGAGCGCGCCGCTGCCAAGGGCCTGTTCCTGCTCACCATGAAGCCCATCCTGTACGTGGCCAACGTGGACGAGGACATGCTCAACGAGGACCTGGCGCCCATCGACGGTGTCAAGCCGTTGCCCATCTGCGCCAAGATCGAGGCCGAGCTCTCCGAGCTCGATCCCGAGGACGCTGCCGACTATCTGGAGAGCCTGGGCCTGGAACAGCCCGGTCTGGACGTGCTCGCACAGGCCGCTTACAAGCTGCTCGGCCTGCAGTCGTTCTTTACGGCCGGCGAGATGGAGGTCAAGGCTTGGACGGTGCGTCAGGGCGCGACCGCCCCGCAGGCCGCCGGTGTCATCCACACCGACTTTGAGCGCGGCTTTATTAAGGCCGAGGTCATTGGCTACGACGACTACATCGAGCTCGGTGGCGAGCAAGGCGCCAAGGCCGCCGGCAAGCTGCGTATCGAGGGCAAGGACTATGTCATGGCCGATGGCGACGTCGTGCACTTCCGCTTTAACGTGTAAGGACGACGCGCATGTTTAAATACGGCAAAAAAGCCGGCTACATGGGCATCGCGCTGCTGGTGCTTGCGGTGCTTCCGATGGTGGTCGCAGCGTTTGTTATCCCCAACATTGGTCCCGAGGTGGCAACGAAGTTTAATGCCGCCGGCGAGGTGACGCGCTGGGGCAAGAGCTACGAGCTGCTGGCACTGCCGGTGCTCAACCTGTTGCTGAGCGTGGCGACGTACTTTACGGCGGGACGCCAGGCTAAAAACAATGATGACTCCGCCGCCATGGCGCGCATCGTGTGCGAGCGCTACCTGCGAAACGGCTGCATCACGGGCGTGTTCCTCAACGTAATCAACGTCTACTTTATGTACTCGGCGGTTACCGGAACGGGCTTTGGCCTGGGCTTTTAGCTTTTCCCTTTAGGCAACAAGCCTGCACGCATATTCGATGGCTGCTGCGAGGCCGCCGCTCGATCGTGGTTTAAAGACCATGTCGGCGGCGGCCTCGTTTTCGTATCCGGCGCCGCGAAGGGCGAGTGCAATGCCGGCTTCCAAGAGAAGAGGCAGACCGCGTTGGCTGGTTGCTATTACTGCGGCCTGGTCAAGGGTGCAGCCGTGCATCTGGCATTGAGCGGCGAGCTCGCCTCTCGCCGGGTCGGGGAGCAGTACGGCCGAAACACGGCTCGATAGCAACGCAAAGGCCGTTCGTTCGTCTGGGGAAAGGTATTCGGCCTCAACGACGACAAGCTTGGGCTGCACGCCGTCTGTGCAGCGTGATTTCTGACGCATGCAAATTGAGCAAGCCGACATAGAAAACTCCTGTATATTCGGCAAAACGTAAACTATAGTTTACGTTTTTGTTTTGCTCCATTTCAAACTCGTCTGCATGAATGAACATGCGAGACAGATTCTTGGCGAGCGAGTTGAGCGGACGCGCAAGACCCTTGGTATCTCCAAGGTTGATTTCTGCGTGGCGGTTGGAATCAGCCGACCGTATCTCGACCAAATCGAAAGCGGAAAGGCAAACAGTACGCTCGAGATTTTATTTAAACTTGCCCCCGCGCTTGGCATGACGGTGTCAGAACTTCTCGAGGGCATCGAATAGGGGATACCCATCGACAACTGAATTACACCATCGGGATGCGGTCGTGGTTGACCTGGCTGTAGAACAGGCGCTGAATCTCGGCCGCATCACGTGATTGGCCGAGTGCCCACATGGTTTTGGCCACGAGCGTCTCGGTGGTCATGTCGTCGCCGCGCAGAATGCCCGGGTGATCGACATAAGCTCGGCCGACCTCATAAACACCCAGGTCAAGGCCTTCCTCGGGGACCTGCGTGGTCATAACGACAGTACGGCCCGAATCGACCCAGCGAAAAATCGCCTCCTGGAATGACTCGCCGGACTCGCCAAACTCGGGAATACCGCCAATGCCAAAGGTCTCAAGGATTACAGCGTCGTAGCTATTGGCCAGGGCGTCCAGGATACCCGGATTTACGCCGGGCGTAAGCTTAAGGACAAACACGCGCGGGTCGATGCTGTCGTAGAAACGCACCGGGTTTTCGCCCTGATGCGTGCCGTGAAGCCCGTTGCGCACGATGCGGTCGTTGCGGATGTAGGCAATGGGCGGATAGTTGACGCTAATGAACGCGTTAAAGCTCATGGTGCGCTGCTTGCGGGCGCGCGTACCGGCAATGGCGACGCCGCCAAACACGATTGAGACGTCGTGCGAATGCTCGTCGAGCGCATAGAGCAGGCTCTGGTACAGATTGAGCTTGGCATCGGTAAAGGGGTTGCCCATGGGCTTTTGCGAGCCGGTGAGCACGATGGGCTTGGGGCTGTCCTGAATCAGATAGGAAAGCGCCGCCGCAGTGTAGCTCATGGTGTCGGTACCGTGCAGAATCACGAAGCCGTCGTGGTTGGGATAACCCTCGACGATGACGTCGCGGATGCGCATCCAGTCGCTGGGGCGCATGTTGGTGCTGTCGATGTTCATGGGCTGCACGACGTCGAGCTCGCAGAGGCCCGAGATCTCGGGAACGCTCTGAGCGAGCTCCTCACCGGTCAGGGCGGGGGAGAGGCCGTTGCCGTCCTCAGTCGATGCGATGGTGCCGCCCGTGGCGATGAGAAGGATGCGCTTCATGCTGGTATTCCTATCGTATTTGCCGCCGCAGAGGCGGAGTCGTTCGGCAGTATTGTGGCACAGGGCGTCCAATGTTCAAACGTATTACATCGTCTGTAACGTTTGGTAACACTTCAATTGCCGTCAAATAGGCCCCGGTCGTGCGTTTGCCGTGCGCTGATGGCCGCGAGGGACGAGAAACCCCATATAACGTGTACACTATGTAAGCTGTTTTTGTTTATTCGCGCGGGTGGGCACCGGCCCCCCGCTAACAAGAGGGGGAAACCATGGATCAAAAGGCTTCCGCAAAGGTCCTCGTACTCGACTTTGGTGCGCAGTACGGTCAGCTCATTGCCCGTCGCGTCCGCGACCTCAACGTGTATTCCGAGATTGTCCCCTGCGACATCTCGGCCGATGAGATTCGCGAGATGAACGCCTCTGCGCTCATCCTTTCAGGCGGCCCGGCTTCTGTGTATGCCGAGGACGCTCCGTCCATCGATCCTGCCATCTTTGACTTGGGCCTTCCCGTCCTGGGCTTTTGCTACGGCCATCAGATCACGGCCGTGACGCTCGGCGGCAAGGTTGGCCACTCCGAGGTGGGCGAGTACGGCCGCGCCACCATCACGCGTACGGCCGGCGCCAAGCTCTTTAACTCCACGCCTATGGAGCAGACCGTGTGGATGAGCCACCGCGACGCCGTGTCCGAGGTGCCCGAGGGCTTTACCGTTACCGCCAGCACCGACGTGTGCCCGGTTGCCGCCATGGAGTGCGTCGAGCGCAAGATTTTCACCACGCAGTTCCACCCCGAGGTCAAGCACTCCGAGTACGGTCAGCAGCTGCTGAGCAACTTCCTGTTTGAGATTTGCGGCCTGGAGCCCAACTGGAGCATGGACAACCTGGTCGAGACCATGACGGCCGAGTTCCGCGAGAAGGTCGGCGACGACCGCGTGATCCTGGCCCTGTCCGGTGGCGTCGACTCCTCCGTCGTGGCTGCGCTGGGCGCTCGCGCCGTGGGCAAGCAGATGACCTGCGTGTTCATCAACCACGGTCTGCTGCGCAAGGGCGAGCCCGAGCAGGTGGAGGAGGTCTTCACCAAGCAGTTTGACGTCGACTTTATCCATGTCCATGCCGAGGACCGCTATGCCGAGCTTCTGGCCGGCGTGACCGAGCCCGAGGAGAAGCGCCGCATCATCGGTACGCAGTTCTGGAAAGAGTTCTTCGCCGTGGCGCAGCAGCTCGAGACCGATGGCAAGCCGGTCAAGTATCTGGCTCAGGGCACCATCTACCCCGACATCATCGAGTCCGGCGCTCGCAAGACGGGCGGCAAGACGGCCACCATCAAGAGCCACCACAACCTGATCCCGTTCCCCGAGGGCGTGCACTTCGACCTTATTGAGCCGCTCGACCACTTCTTTAAGGACGAGGTCCGCGCACTTGGTCTGGCGCTGGGTCTGCCGGGCCACATCGTGTTCCGCCAGCCTTTCCCGGGTCCGGGTCTGGCCATCCGCATCATCGGCGCGGTCGACAAGGAGAAGCTCGAGATCCTCAAGAACGCCGACGCTATCGTGCGCGAAGAGCTTGATGCCTACAACCAGCGTCTGTTTGAGCAGACCGGCGAGCGCAACTCCGAGCACAGCTGCTGGCAGTATTTTGCGGTTCTGCCCGACATTAAGTCCGTTGGCGTTATGGGCGACGAGCGCACCTATCAGCGCCCGATCATCCTGCGTGCCGTCGAGTCCAGCGATGCCATGACCGCCGACTGGGCCAAGCTGCCCTACGACGTTCTGGCCCGCATCTCCGGCCGCATCGTTGCCGAGGTTCCCGGCGCCAACCGCGTGTGCTACGACATCACGTCCAAGCCGCCCGCGACGATCGAGTGGGAGTAGGCTGATAGAGTTCTGACCTGCATTTTTGAGTGCCGCACTGTGCCGCTGAGTTTCGTTTCGTACGAGAGTCATGGCAAAGCCGCCAGCGATGTTGGTGAGTAAATACGATAACCGAGCCTCCGTTCCCGCGTTGGGACGGAGGCTTTTTCTTTGTCGTTTTACTCCCTTTCACCTGCGATTTCGCAATTTACTCCCCCGTGTTTCAAGACGGCAAGGCACGGTGCGGCATTCGGAGGAACGGGAGTAAGGATTCATCCCAAGTGAGTAGACGCGCGATTTTTGTCTCCGAGAGCCAAACGGGGCCGTTTCGGGGCCTGTGAAACTCAAATCGAACTCAATAGGCTTTTCGGCGGTCTTCTCACAGCGTTTTCCCAGGTGGTTAATGGGGAGTAAAGAATCTCGCCGCCTCAATGAAAACGGGAGTAACCAGGGGAAATGCCGCGGCGTACTGCCGCGTGCCGCCGTGTAAGCCACCGCGTCATTTACTCCCCAGGTGCGCCGGAAATGCCTTGGCATGCAATGGGGAGTAAAAACTCAGCTTACGCAGGCCCGAGCGGCGCTCGCCGCCTGGTCCACCGTCCTGATTCGGTTGCGTTGATCGCGAAATGCGGAGAGCCGCTACAGCGAGGCTTTCCAGTCCTCGTATTCGTCGGCGTCGATCTTGCCGTTTTCGAGCTGCGCGCGCTTCTCTGCCCACAGTTCGATCGCCATCGCGGCTTTGGGCGCGTGCGGCGCCTTGGGGTTCAGGGAGAGGCCCGTGCCGTCGGCTGCGGGCACGATGCCGAAGGAGTCCTCGAGCCGCACGAGCAGCGACATGAGGTCGCCCGCAGTCTCGACGCCGTAATCCTTGAGGGCGTTGACGGACACGCCGAGCGCCGCGGAGATGGACTCGAGCAGCTCGGGCTTCACGGCGCGGATGCCGCTCTCGTAGTGGCGCACGGCCCCCTCGGTCAGGCCGACCGCCTCGGCGAGCTGCGCCTGCGTCATGCCGCGCGACTTGCGGTACCGCCTTATGTTCTCGCCTACGGACATGAGCCCTCCTCCTGGAATTACGTACCAGCACATCTTATCAGCGTACGCAAATGTACGCAATTCTATTGACAGTACAGATATGTACGTTTACTCTGAATCTGTGAACCGTACGTATCCGTACGCCATTGATTGGAGGAGCCATGGACGAGAAGGTGGCGAAGACGCCGAGGCCGCACATGCTGGACGCCGACGAGGTCGCGGAGCTGCTGAGGATCAAGAAAGGCAGCGCCTACGAGGTGATCAGGAAGATAAACGCCGAGCAGGAGGCGCGCGGGCGCGTGGTCATCCGCGGGCGCGTTCGAAGCGACGTCTTCGACGCCCTGTACTTCCCGGAGGTGGACTGACATGCCCGTGTACAAGGACGACGGCAACGGCACGTTCTACGTGCAGTGCTACTACCGCGACGCCCGCGGCTCGAAGCGCCACAAGACGAAGCGCGGCTTCTCCTCCGAGGTGGAGGCCGCAGTGTGGGAGAGCCAGTTCAAGAGCCTTAACGGCGGGGCCATGGACATGACGTTCTCCGAGTTCGTCGAGGTGTACGCCTCCGAGGTGAAGCCGCGCATACGCGAGCACACGTGGATCACCAAGGAGTACATCATCAACGACAAGCTCGTGCCGTTCTTCGGGGACATGCGCATGTGCGACGTGAGGCCGATCGACGTCATCAGGTGGCAAAACGAGCTCACCGAGCACCGGGACGCCGACGGGAAGCCCTGGGCACCGACGTACCTGCGCACAGTGAACAACCAGCTCAACGCCATCTTCAACCACGCCGAGCGCTACTACGGCCTCAGCGACAACCCGGTGCGCAGGGTCGACAAGATAGGCTCGAAGAAGGGCGGCGAGATGCAGTTCTGGACCAAGGACGAGTACCTGAGGTTCAGCGAGGCCGTCATGGACAAGCCTCTCTCATTCCACGCCTTCGAGCTGCTCTACTGGACGGGCATACGCTGCGGCGAGCTCCTGGCGCTCACGCCGTCCGACTTCATGCTGGAGAGCTCGCGGCTGCGCATCAACAAGTCGTACCAGAGCCTCAACGGCGTTGACACCGTGACCGACCCCAAGACGCCCAAGTCCGTGCGCACGATCGTCATGCCCGCCTTCCTGCGCGACGAGATGGCGGACTTCATCGAGATGCGCGACGACGTCGCCCCCGACGAGCGCCTGTTCGCCGTGACCAAGCACTTCCTGGCCCACGAGATGGAGCGCGGGTGCAAGGCGTCGGGCGTGAAGCGCATCCGCATACACGACATACGCCACAGCCATGTGAGCCTGCTGATAGAGATGGGCTTCTCCGCGCTGGCCATCGCCGAGCGCATGGGCCACGAGGCGGTGGACATCACCTACCGCTACGCGCACCTGTTCCCCACGAAGCAGGACGAGATGGCCGCCGCGCTCGACGGGGCGAGGGGGTAAGAAGGATGCCGTGCGAGAACAGCGCCCGCAAGCGCAGCAAGACGATGGCGTTCCGCTGCACGCCCGAGGAGCGCAAGCTCATATGCGAGATGGCAGCTTGGAGCGGTATGAGCAGGCAGGACTACATCATCGCCAAGCTCACCGATACCCAGGTCGAGGTGAGGCCCTCCGTGAGCGTTCAGAAGGCGCTGAGGGGCTCGATGGCGGAATTGGCCAAGGAGGTGCGGCTGGCGGCCTCCTACGGCGAGCTGAGCGAGTCCCTGCAACAGAGAATTGAGCACGTGATGAGGTTCTTCCTAGCGCTCGGCGAGCCTGTTGACGCGCCGACGGAAGAGACATCGCCACGAACTACGTTTTTGGAAGAGCCGGTTCCATCCGTCATCGATGCGGGTTCCGACACCGCAAGCATCTTCGAGATGGGACGCAGGTAGGGCCTAGCGCCAGACCTCCAACGCCTTGTCCGCAAGCCATTCGGCGCGATCGGCGATATCGCCCTCGTTCCAAGACTCCTTCTCTAGGGCGCCGGCCATGGTCGCAAGGCCGGCGGCGCAGAGGGCAAGGCCGTCCTTGTATCCCTTTCCCTGCTTCTTGGTGGGCCAATCGGCATCGCGGATGGAGGCGTTGAGCGAATGCGTGATGATGGCGAGGTTGCCGAGCGTGAGGAGCTTCCGGTCCCTTCGCGTGGCAGCCTCATCGTCGAGGGCTCCCCATTTGTTTCGCCACTTCTTGGGCATCATGTGCTCGAGGGTGTACTGGTTGAACCCGAGCAGGGCCGTGCTGCTCATGCCCGGACGAATGGCGCTTTCCAGCAGATAGAGGACGCCCTTGGACTGGAGGTTGTACAGACACGATTCCTCGAATGCCGCTCGAACCTCGGCGTCGCCGGGCATGTACGTCGTCGCCTCGTCATTGGCTTCGAGAGCCTTCCTCAGCGCCTCCGCGTCCTTCACCCCGTTCAGGATCAGCGAGGTGAACAGCCTGTTGTAGTTCTTCGTGGTCGCCTGAACCAGCGTTCGGCGGACGATGTAGGTCTCAAGCAGGGCGAAGACCTCGGATTCCTCGCCCGAAGACTCCGCGTTCTTGCGAACGTAGAGCACGTACGGGATGAGCGTCGAGTTCTTGAGGCCGAATATCAGCACGTTCAGGCGCTCGACGCCGGAAGCGGAGGGGATGTCCGCGTCGCAGCAGCTTGGGTCAAACGTGGACTCGAACACCTTGGCATACGCCTTCATGCTGCTGAGGATCTCGTCCTTGTCTCCGTTGCAGTACCTGCCGATGAAGTCCTTGTAGGACTGGAAGAGGTTCGAAGTACGCGAATAGAAGAGCTTGTCCTCGGTCGTGACGCCACGCCTCTTGTCCTGGACCAGGATCTGGAGGAACGCGTCGAAGAAGAGGTCGACGAGCGTGCGCTTGATGCGCCCGGTAACGATCTCCTGCTCTCAATACTCCCTCTTCTCAGCCGTGGGCTCGAAGACGTCTTCCCAGCACTCCTTGAACGCCTGCTCGTTCTCGCGGTTGAAGAAGTAGTTCTTAAGGAGCTCCGCCGTCGTCAGGCGCACCCCGAGCGAGTTGATGGTGTCGAATATCTGCTGCTCGTCCTCGCCCTCGGTAAGATCGATGCAGACGAACTGGACGTTCGACTTGATCGTGTTCCTGTCGACCTTCTCCGGGTCGATATTCTTGAGGAAGTAGTTGTAGGCAAGGACGATGGCCGAGGAGCCCTCGAGGGGTTCGCAGCCCGTGGCGCTGACGACCTTTTCGAAATCCTGCCGGTCGTACTTGCCGTGCCGCAAGGCGACATCGCCGGTCTCCAGGACGAAATCTCGCTCAAACAAATTGTTGGTGCCGTTTTTTGCACAGAGTGCCTTGAAGAAGATGACCATGGTCGTGAGTCGCTGCTGGCCGTCGATGACGGTGCGAACCTCGGAGACCTCGGACCAGGTGTTGCCGGAGGAGGCCTGCTTCAGGATGATGGAGCCCAGGAAATAGGGCCGCTTCGAGGCCGTGACGAACTCCATGTCGCCGAGGAAACGCTCCCATTGCTCTTCTCCCCAGACGTACGCCCTTTGGTAAAAAGGTATTTCGAGCAGGCGCGATCCGTTGAACACGCCGCTTATCGTTGCTTTTCCTGCATCCATCCTTAAAGCCCTATCTATCCTTTGCGGTTATTGCTGGCGGGGTCAATTTTATCAATACGCTGCTTGACCCTTTAATGTTCCCGGTCCTTGCCGTCTTCTCCCCAGAAGGTGCTCGAAGATGATGCGCAGGTCCTCGTCATCAAGGCAGCCGCCCTCGAGGCAGCCACGGTCGATGGTATCGATCATCGTCTGCCCCTTCTTCTTCGAGCGGTCGTAGATCACTGTGTCGAGGGATAGCTCCCTGCCGTCGCGCGTGAACATCTCGTGCATGAATTCGGCACTGTTCGCTTGACTCCAATCGCGTACCGCGTGCTCGAGCGGGCCGCTTCCCCTCGATATGGCGACATCCCAATGCTCGCAGTTAAGCAGAAGAAGTCGGTTCATGAACTCGACGCCCGAAAAACCGAGTCTCGCAAACGGCGGAAATAGAGGGTCATCTGAAAAGACCGCAGCATACTCACTGCTCAACGGCATATACGCGAGATGAAAATCGTACGAGTCGTCCTCGGGCCCGATGATGAACATAGGCATCGACGTCGTAACGAACCCTGAGCCGACGGGTGCCCTAAGGATGGAGAAGCTCTTCTCAAAAAAAGCCTTTCGAATACGGTTAACTGGCACAATATCATCGTTGGAGAAGAGCATGGTTGCGGCGGCGGCAAGCTCGACCACCGCTTGGGAATCCCCGCGCCAATCCGACCAATCGAGCAAGCCGAGCTCATAGGGTGTCAGATGAACGTTTCTGAGCAGCTCTTCGGCAGTCTCGCGTGACCATTTCTTGTCGACGCGCATACTGATAGGGTGCCGGACGATGATATTTGCTGCCAGCTCGCAAACGGCGGCTTTCCCATCAGAATACCCTTCGTCTTCGCACTGGTCTTCTTTCTGGCGTTCCAAAAAGCGATCGTAAAGCGGCGCGATGCGGCTCTCGAGCTCAGATAGCTTAACCTCGATGAGGTTCTGCGCATAGAATCTGTCTGTCGCATCGCCTGTCGCATCGGCATGCTCGACCTCATAAAGATCGCGCATGCTGCAAAGGTTCTCGCAATTCGTGCGGAAGAAGGAGCCCTTCTGTCTGCTGTAGGCATGAAGCTGCCCGGAGGAATCCGCGAAATGGCGCAGGTAGAACCGCGGCACCCAGTGCTGCTTTCGCGTCATCTTTCCGGGCAGCTTCGACATCCTAAGCCTTCACCGCCTCGTATTGGTAGGTCGTGCGCACGTTGTAATGGAAGTCGTTTCCGAGGTCCAGCGCCTCGAAGTGCTTCTTGGCGCAGCCGATCTTGATCTTCTCCGCGTCGCGCAGGGCGGGCTCGCCGTTCTTGCCGCCCTTGGTCTCGGTCACGAAGTACACGCGGCGCTCGCCGTCGGCCTCCTCGACGTACGCCCAGTCGGGGTTGTAACTGCCGAGCGGCGTGTCGATCTTGAACGCCGAGGGCAATTTCGCGAACACGAGAACCTCCTCCTGCTTGTCTAGAGCCTCGGCAAAGGAGCGCTCGACCCCCGCCGAGTCGTAGACCACGTAGTTGTACAGGCTCTTGCTCGTCATGTCCGGCTTCCACGCGTTCTGCCCAAGGTAGGCCGTGTAGTCGTCAAGCTCGAGGTCGCGCATGGTGTACCACTCGTCCTCGGGAAGGCGCACGTACTTGATGCCCTGGGCGATGAGGTCGTTCTTCACGCGGTTGATCTTGTCGCCGACCTGCGCGAGGAAGGTCGCGGGGTCGATCTCGAACTCGTCGAGGCGGCTGCAGCCCTCGAGGATCGCCTTGATGGTGCCGCGGGTGAGCCCGACGGCGTCCTGCAGCTCTGCGATCGGGTCGGGAAGGTCGTATTTCACCTTTCCCGAAACGGACACCACGGAGGTGCCCGTGCCCTCGGCGCTCACGCCCGCGTCGTCGATGCCCAGCGAGGCACGCTCGCTCGTCACCTGGGGCGGGCGCACGGCGAGCATGCCGTCGACAGCTTCGATGGCATGCTCGATGAGCTTGCCGGAGTCGACCTCGACCTGGAAGCGCGTGCGCTGGCGGATGCGGTCCCACAGGGCCTGGAACGCAGGGTCGAGCGTGACGTCCTTCTGCAGCTCGACCGAGACCTCCTTGGCCTTGTCACGGATCTGGACCCTCTGGGACTTGTGGATGATGATCGCCTCGACCTGCTCCTTGGCAGGCTCGAGCTCGGCGGGGAGCTCGACCTTGCCCTCCTCGGCGGCCGCCTTCAGCTCGGGCGTCACCGCGCCCTTGCCGTCGACCATGCCGGTCGCGACGAGGTGGTCGTAGACCTGCTTGGACTTCTCGTAGCCCAGGCGCTCCTCGACGCCATCATCGCCCTTGACCGTGACCTTCGTGAAGCTCTCCGGAGTGATGACGCCGAACTTGAAGTCCTCAGCCTCAAGCTCCTTCTGCAGGCCGTTGGCGAAGTCGTCGTAGCTCTCGTTCGCGATGACGGTGAGCACGTTCGCCTCTGGGTCGTACAGGCGCTCGCCATCCTGGTTCACGCACAGGCGCAGACCGCGGCCGATCTTCTGGCGCTTGGTCAGGTTGTCCTTTGTCTCGACGAGCGTGCAGATCTGGAACACGTTGGGGTTGTCCCAGCCCTCCTTGAGCGCGGAGTGGCTGAAGACGAAAGAGACGTCCTTGTCCGCGTCCTTGCCGTCCGGGAAGGAGATGAGCGTCTCCTTCTTCTGCATGATGAGCTCGAAGGCCCCGGCGTCGTCGGCGGTGCCGGCGGCTCCCTTGGAGTCCTTGAACTTGCCCTTCTTGTCCTTGGCGAAGTATCCCTGGTGCACGGCGTGGGGGTCGCGCACCAGCGGGGCGCCGACGGCTTCGTAGCACTCGAGCCACGTGCCCTTGCCGATCCCCGCCGCCTTTGCGATGCGACGAGGCGCCTTCGAGTTCAGGGCACCTGCGTACTCCTCCTCAAACATCAGGGCGTACAGGCCGTCGTGGACTTCGGGCTCGTAGACGCGGTATCGGTCGACGCGGTCGATGAAGAAGAGCGAGAGCACCTTCACGCCGCGCGGCCACAGCTCGAACTGGCGGGCCAGGTGGTCCTCGATGGTGCGGCGGATCTGCGCGCGCTTGACGACCTCCTCGTTGACGTCGCCCAGCGCCTCGCCGAGCTCGAGCACCTCGCCGTTCTGGAACTCTATGAACTCGTCGCCCACTGCGGCGCCGATGTTGTTGACCACCCAGCCGCTCTCGTAGTCGCTGTTCTCGCCGCTCTTCTGGTAGAGGTCGTTGCCGGTCTTCACCGTGACGGCCTTGCGCTTCTGCGTGCCGTCGGCCTGGCGCACGTCGATGGACACCTTGGCGGAGAACGGGTCGGACTTGACGGACTCGAGCCTCACGTACGCGCCGTTGAGGTTCGCCTCGGCCTTGATCGAGTCCACGCAGATGCCCTTCACCAGGTGGCGCTCGAAGGCGTCGACCGGCGTGAGGCGGTAGATCATGTTGTAGGCCTGCTTGTGCGTGGCCGAGTAGCGCAGCACGAACAGCGGGTTCAGGCTCTTGATGGCGGCCTTGGCCTGCTTGGTGTTGTCGACGCTCTGGGGCTCGTCGATGATGACGACGGGCTTGCAGGCGCTCACGAGCTCGCGAGGGCTGAAGCCGCCGGTGAGCTTCTCGCTGGGACGGTGGAAGAGGTTGCCCTCCTTCGCGGTGCCATCCTTCTCGAGGCCCTTGTTGAACGCGTCGATGTTGATGACCATGACCTGGATGGAGCTCGACGTGGCGAAGTTACCCACCGGCCCCATGTCCTTCGAGTCGTACACGAAGTAGTCGAGCGGCGTGCGGTCGTAGAGCGTCTCGAAGTGCCTGCGGGTGGTCTGGAGGCTCTTGAGGACGCCCTCGCGGATGGCCACGCTCGGCACGACGATAACGAACTTGGTGATGCCGTAGCGGCGGTTTAGCTCGTAGATGGAGCGGATGTAGACGTAGGTCTTGCCGGTGCCGGTCTCCATCTCGACGGTGAAGTCTCGCAGGCGCCCATCGGTGAGGACGTCGGTTGCCGGGAGGCAGCCCTCCTCCTGCACGGCGTGCAGGTTGTCGAGGAGCTGGCCCGGCGCCACGCGAAGCTCGTTGCCGTGGCCGACCATGAGCTCGCCGATTGCCGTCTGGCCTTTGCGGCCGGAATCGGCGGAGAATACGCTGCCAATAAATTGTTGTCCGCGGAACAGGTCGCAGGTTGCTTCGATGGCCTCCAGCTGGTGCTGCTGGTCGGATGAGAACTTGAACTCGAGCGCCGCCATGCTAGACCGTCCTCAATTCGATCTCACAGCCCATGCGCTCGCCGGCGTGCTTGAAGATCTGCACGGCGTTGAGCTTGAGGGTGTCGTCGAGGACGGAATCGAGGATGAGAACGCGCCTGGGCTCCATGTCGGCGATGGCCTCGAGCGCCTCAATGGTGAGGCCTCGGGACATGCAGCAGACGAGCTCGTCGCAAGCGACGGACCAGATGGGATAGCCCGCGGCTTCAGACTTCTCGACGGGCAGCGTGAGCTCGAGGCCCCATTTGAGCATCATCTCGAAGACGATATCCATATCGGAGCGATCGGGCTTGACCACGTCGAAGAGGAGCTGACCGGGCTCGGGCTTCTCAATGCCGGACTCATCGAGCTCGAACACACGGAAGCCGATGTCGGGAAGCTGCTTGGGTCCCTCGCCAAGCTTGAGTTGACGGTTGGATTCCTCGAGCTCGGTTTTGATTTTGTCGCCTGCGCGGCGAATGCGTCCTTCGCCTATGTCGCAGAGAGTCTCATACCCGTCCTTGTAGGCGTCGCGTTTCGGGTCACAAGGCTCTGGAAGCTGGACAAGGATAAACTGATAGCGATCATCTTTTCCGAGCTCCTGCAGGAACATGGCATGGGCGGTCGATGCTGAGCCTGAGAAAAAATCAAGCACAATATCACCCGTGCTTAAATGCTCATGTACGGTAAGGAAGCAAGCAACCGAAAACAAGAGATAGACCGCCAGCACTACACTATTCCGAACCAAAGACCAAAAGATAAGCATTGTGGGAAAATCTAAACTTTTGGATTTTCCTACAATGCCAACTACGGCGGAATCCCTCCCACTCCTTATATCTTTCTGTATACATTGAATTTGTA
>UQOY01000009.1 GCA_900542825.1 uncultured Collinsella sp.
GGCCCGTGGGTTATACCCTAAGAGCAAACCACCCTTTTTAAGGGTGGTTCTGATTTGAATGATGGTTTGGACTGCCGGGTAATGCTGCCGAGCCGATGGCTGCGGCGCCCTAATCGCTTAAGTGGCGCAAAGACGCCTCCTCAAAATGGAAGAAACGCAAGCCGTCTTTCGTTTCGATGCACGCGCGACCAAAGCCATCGACCGTTTTAAAGATGCCTCGCGCCAGCTCGTCTCCAGCGGGGGAGCGGGCGATAACGTGCTCTCCAATCCAATTGAGGTGAGCGACATATTCGCCGTGGACGGGCGCGAGCGGTCCGGTGTTTTCTTCCATGGAGTTGAGGCGTTCTGCCCAGGCATCTACGGCGTCTATAACGGCGTGATAGACCTCATCAAGGAGCATGTCGACGGTAGGAACGTTTTCGTTAAGGTCCGAGAGGCCAATTGCCGCCAGGCCGCCATCGGGCACCTCCTGGGGCGTGTAGTTTACGTTGACGCCAATGCCGCAGACGGCGAAGGGCCCGCCCTCGTTGTCACGAGCCGCCTCGACTAAGATGCCGCCAAGCTTATGTCCTCGTGCGACGAGGTCGTTGGGCCATTTGAGGCCGATCTCGTTAGCAAGACCCTGCTTTTCGAGCGCCTCGAGCACCGCTAGGCCGCTGACGGCGGCAAGACCAGAGTACTTTGCAGGATTAACGCATGGACGCAGGACAATCGAAAGCAATAGGTTGCCGGCGGTTGAATCCCACTTGTGGCCGCGCCGGCCGCGTCCTGCCGTCTGAGCCCGGGCGGCAAGTCCTGTGCCGTGCGGCGCTCCTTGTTTTCCTGCTTCGAGCAGGTCATCGTTGGTCGATCCGGTTACGTCGACTATCGTTAATTTGGCATCCATAGCGGCTGCTACCTCCTTAATGAATAAGTGAATAACGCAATAGTGTCGTGAGGCAGACACAATGTGAAGCCTTTGTCGCATTTGGACAATTTAATGTTAACACGTCAACAATGACTAAAATGCGCTATCCTCTCTTGGTCGATGTAAACACGTCAACAACTCAAAGGAGGTTAGTGATGGGTTTCACGATACTGGGAACGGGCTCGGCGCTTCCCGAGCGCAGCGTTTCCAACGACGAGCTGTCCGAGTTCCTGGACACCTCGGATGAGTGGATTTTTACCCGTACGGGGATCAAGAGCCGCCATGTGTGCACCGCCGAGTCACTCGACGACCTTGCCGTGGCAGCGAGCGAGCAAGCGCTCCAGGCGTCCGGACTCGATGCGAGCCAGCTGGATCTGATCGTCTGCTCGACGACGACGGGCGATCATCTCGTCCCTGCCGAAGCGTGCGCCGTTGCTGAGCGCCTGGGTGCCACATGTCCAGCCTTCGACGTTTCGGCGGCTTGTGCCGGCTTCGTATTTGCGCTCGATGTCGCCGAGGGCTATATCGCTCGAGGACGAGCCAAGCATGTGCTTGTCGTTGCCTCCGAGCAGATGACGCGCGCCCTTGACTGGTCAGACCGCGCCACGTGCGTGCTCTTTGGCGACGGCGCGGGCGCTGCAGTGATAGGGGCTGGGGGAGACAACCCCCTTGCCGTTGAGCTTTCGACGGCGCCCGACGTCGAGACGTTGCGCGTTCCCGGTCTGGTCGGCACCTCGCCGTTTAAGGACTCCGCAGATAGCGCGAGCGTGCTGTCCATGAATGGTCGCCGCGTGTTCAAGTTCGGCGTCAACGCCATCTGCGACACGGTCCATAAGCTTGCGAGCGATGCGGGCATTTCGGTCGAAGACATCGATCATTTTGTATTCCATCAGGCTAACGAACGAATCCTGAGTCAGGCGGTCAAGCGTCTCGGCGTGCCAGACGAGCGCGTGGTTCGAACGCTACGCGAGACCGGCAACATTTCGAGCGCCTGCATTCCCTTTGCGCTTGACCGGCTGGCACGTACCGACGCACTGAATGAGGACGACACCATCGCCCTCGTTGGATTTGGCGCCGGTCTGGATATAGGTGGCTATCTGCTTCGTTGGAAGTAGTCGCACATAGGAAATAAAAACGCCCCTAGGGCACAAACAAAGGAGAACTACCATGGCAGATCAGAAGACCTTCGAGCGCGTTTGCGACGTTATCCGCGAGACCGCCGGTCTTGACGATGTCGAGATGAAGCCCGAGTCCACGCTCGAGGAGATTGGTCTCGACAGCCTGGGCACCGTCGAGATCCTCGTTGCCGTCGAGGACGAGTTTGGCATCCAGCTCGATACCGAGGAGAACCCCAAGACGGTCGGCGAGTTCGCCGATACGGTTGAGGCGGCATTGGAGAAGTAGAGATGCTCAAGACTCCTCTCTGCGATCTGCTCGGCATCGAAAAGCCCGTGTTCCAGGGCGGTATGGCCTGGATTGCCGATGCCTCGCTGGCGTCCGCAGTGTCCGAGGCGGGTGGCTTAGGCATCATCGCGGCCATGAACGCCGACGCCAACTGGCTTCGCGACCAGATTCATGAGCTGCGCGCCAAGACGGATAAGCCCTTTGGCGTCAACGTCATGCTCATGAGCCCGTTTGCCGATGAGGTCGCGCAGGTCGTGATTGACGAGCGAGTGCCGGTCGTCGTGACGGGCGCCGGCAATCCCGCCAAGTACATGAAGGCGTGGAACGAGGCGGGCATCAAGGTCATCCCGGTCGTTGCCTCGGTGGCGCTGGCGCGCCTCGTGGCGCGTCGCGGAGCCACTGCTGTGGTTGCCGAGGGCACCGAATCGGGCGGCCATATTGGCGAGACCTCGACGATGGCACTTGTCCCGCAGGTTGTCGATGCGGTCGATATCCCCGTGGTTGCGGCTGGCGGCATCGCCGATGGCCGCGGTGTGGCGGCCGCCTTTATGCTCGGCGCTGCCGGAGTCCAGGTGGGAACACGCTTTCTGGTCGCAAACGAGTGCACCGTATCCGAACAGTACAAAGAGTTGGTGCTCAAGGCAGGCGACACGTCGACGCGTGCGACCGGTCGCTCGACGGGACATCCGGTTCGCGCTCTCAAGAGCCCCTTCACCAACGCGTATGCCAAGAACGAGGCGGCGGGCGCAAGCCCCGAGGAGCTTGGGGCCATGGGCACGGGCGCGCTTCGTAAAGCCGCAAAGGACGGTAATTACGAAGAGGGTTCGTATTTGTGCGGACAGATTGCCGGCATGGTCAACGAACGCCAGAGCGCACGCGAAATCGTCGACGATCTGGTCGATGGCGCCGAGCATGTCCTGAAGGGTGCGTCCGCATGGGTAGCGTAGCGTTTCTGTTTGCCGGTCAGGGTGCCCAGCATCCCGCGATGGGCGTTGACCTCATCGAGGCATCACCGGCGGCTGCCGAGGTGTTTGCAATCGCCGATGAGGTACGCCCGGGGACGAGCGAGCAGTGCCGGAGTGCCTCGAAAGAGGAACTCTCGCAGACTGAGAACACGCAGCCTTGCGTGTTCGTGCACGACTTGGCTGTCGCCGTCGCCCTGCGTGAGCGCGGCGTGGTGCCTGCCGCCTGTGCGGGATTCTCGCTGGGCGAGGTCGCCGCGCTCACCTTTGCGGGGACGTTCGATACGCGAGCGGGCTTTGAGCTCGTGTGTGAGCGCGCGGCATTGATGGCCACGGCGGCTGAGCGTCACCCCGGCGGCATGCGCGCCGTCATCAAACTCGATGCGGCGCAGGTCGAGGGCTTGGCAAAACAGGCCGGCGAGGACTGTTGGCCGGTCAACTACAACAGCCCCCAGCAGACGGTTGTGGCCGGAGCGCCCGATGCGTTGCAGACCCTCGACGTCCTGGTAAAAGAGGCTGGCGGTCGCGCCATGAAGGTCGCGGTGTCGGGTGCATTCCATAGCCCCTATATGGCCGAGGCGACCTGTGGCCTTGCTGCATATATCGATGCCGGTCACGCGCCGTCCCCGTTGCTCATTCCTGTTATGGCAAATATGACGGCGGCGCCCTATCCGGCGGACCCGCGAGCAGCGTCGGATGTCTTGGCCAACCAGGTGAGTCATGCCGTGCGCTGGGTCGACACGCTGCATGCTCTGCAGGATAAAGGCATCGACACGTATATTGAGGTCGGCCCCGGCAAAACGCTGTCCGGCTTGGTCAAGCGTACGCTGAGCGACGTTCGTGTGTATTCGTGCGAAACGGCCGAACAGGTCGCAGCTATTGCCGACGAGCTCGCATAGCCCACAGGGCTGTAACCCGAAAGGAACGACATGGGCAACTTGAACAACGGCGCGCTCGAGCGCGACGGATCGCGCCGCGTGGCGCTGGTCACGGGCGGCTCGCGCGGCATCGGTCGCGCTTGTGCCGTGGGCCTGGCGGAGGATGGCTACGATATCGCGGTCGTCTATGCCGGCAGCGTCGATGCGGCGCGCGAGACGTGCGAAGCCTGCGAGGCGTCAGGCGCCACGGCACGCGCATATCAATGTGACGTGGCCGACCCCGCCGCCGTCAACACATGCGTGGAGACGGTCCTCAACGACTTTGGCTCCATTTGGGCGCTCGTCAACAACGCCGGCATCACGCGCGACGGCCTGCTCATGCGTATGGGTGACGATGCCTTCGACCGCGTGCTCGATGTCAATCTCAAGGGCACGTTCAATACGACGCGCGCGCTCACCAAGACCTTTATGCGCCAGCGCGGCGGTTGCGTCATCAACATGAGCTCGGTTGTGGGCCTGATGGGCAATGCCGGACAGGCCAACTATGCCGCCTCCAAGGCGGGCGTCATCGGTCTGACCAAGGCGGTGGCGCGCGAGCTTGCGCCCCGCGGCGTACGAGTGAACGCGGTCGCACCCGGGTTTGTCGAGACCGATATGACGGCAAAGCTATCGGATAAGGTGCGTGCGGCGTGCGAGGAGCAGATTCCCCTAAAACGCATGGCGCGCCCCGAGGAAGTGGCCGGCGTGGTGCGCTTTTTGGCGAGTGATGCGGCTGCCTACATTACGGGCGAGGTCGTGCGCGTCGACGGCGGAATGGCGATGTAGAAACCAGGGCCGAACAACGGCTTGGATGAGGAGACCAAGATGGAACAGAGAGTTGCAATCACCGGTATCGGTGCCGTATCGCCACTCGGCAATACCGCGCTTGCCACCTGGGCGGCCATGTGCGCCGGCACGTGCGGCATCGGCTCGATCACGCACTTCGATACCGATGCGTTTGCCGTTAAGGTGGCGGCCGAGGTCAAGGGTTTTGACGGCAACGAGTACTTTGGCAAGCGTGATGCCAAGCACCTGGACCCCTGCGTTCAATTTGCCCTGGCAGCGTCGGACGAGGCCATGCACGATGCGGGCTTTGATGTCGAGGGCGCCATCGATCGCGAGCGCCTGGGCGTCTACGTGGGTTCGGGCGTGGGCGGCATGCAGACACTTGTCGACAACGTCCACACGATCGCCGATCGGGGACCCCGCCGCGCATCGCCCTATATGATCGCGATGATGATCCCCAATATGGCTTCGGGCAATATCGCAATCCGCCACAAGGCAAAGGGCCCGACCCTACCCGTGGTGACCGCCTGCGCGACCTCGGCCCATGCCGTGGGCGAGGCATTCCGCGCCATCAAGCATGGCTATGCCGATGCGATTCTCGCCGGCGGCACCGAGGCCGCCATCATCCCCGATGCCGTTGCGGGCTTTACATCCTGCCGTGCTCTCACCACTAATCCTGACCCGTCGACGGCTTGCCGTCCGTTCGATGCGAATCGCGACGGCTTTGTGATGGGCGAGGGCGCCTGCGTGCTCGTGCTGGAGGGCATGGAGCATGCGCTGGCTCGCGGGGCGCACATTTATGCCGAGGTCGTGGGCTACGGCAACACCGATGATGCCTATCACATCACGAGCCCCGATCCCGAGGCTGCCGGCATTGCCCGTGCGATATCGCTGGCGGTGGCCGAGGGCGACGTTAAGCCTTCCGAGGGCCTCTACATCAACGCTCATGGAACCTCGACTAAACTCAACGATTCGTCCGAGACGGCGGGCATTAAGCGTGCGCTCGGCGAGGACGCGGCACGCGCCGCGCACGTCTCGTCGACCAAGTCGATGACCGGCCACATGATCGGTGCTACGGGTGCTATCGAGGTCATGGCCTGTGCCATGGCGCTCGAGCAGGGCGTGGTGCCCCCGACCATTAACTACCACACGCCCGATCCCGCCTGCGATCTTGATTACACGCCCAATCGAGCGGTTCGCGCCGACCTTACCTGGGCGCTTTCGACCAATCTGGGCTTTGGCGGACACAACGCCGCCATCGCGCTGCGTAGATATACGAGGAGCTAGAGCATGGATTCCAAAAGACTTGCCGAGATAGCCGATGTTATGGAAGACCGTGGCCTCACGCGCGTGCGCGTTGAGGAGCCCGATGGCACCGCGGTCGAACTCGAGCGCGCGAGCGTCGCACAGCCGGTTGCCGTGCCCATGCCTATGCCGGGTGCCGTGACTGCTCCGGCGGTGGCTCCTGTCGCCATGCCTGCCGCCGCGCCGGAGCCCGCCGCGCAGGTGCCTGCCGCCGCACCGGAGCCTAAGGGCACCGAGGTGACCGCTCCCATGGTCGGCGTTTTCTATGCTGCCCCGGCGCCGGGCGACGAACCGTTTGTGCGCGTGGGCTCCAAGGTCAAGGCCGGCGAGACCCTCTGCATCATCGAGGCCATGAAGGTTCTCAACGAGGTGACGGCAGAGGCGGATGGCGAGGTGCTCGAGATCTGCGTGGCCGACGGAGACCTCGTGGAGTTTGGCAGCTGCCTCATGAGGATCGGATAGGTGATATCCATGAACAAAGAAGAGCTCAAGAAGCTGTTGCCGCATCGCGAGCCGATGCTTTTGCTCGACGAAGCCGAGCTGGTGGGCGACGAGGCCCACGGCAAGATCACGATTACGGGTGACGAGTACTTTTTGCAGGGGCATTTTCCGGGAAACCCGGTAGTCCCCGGCGTGATTCAGTGCGAGATGCTCGCCCAAAACTGTTGCGTGCTGCTGATGGGCGATGAGGAGGCGCGCGGCGCGACGCCGTTCTATACGAGTCTGGACAAGGTGCGCTTTAAGCGTCCGGTGCGACCGGGCGACACGGTGGATCTGGTGTGCTCCATCACGCGTGCGCGCGGGCCGTTCCGCTTTGCGACGGGCACCGCGAGCGTCAACGGTGAGGTTTGTTGCCGCGCCGATATGTCTTTTGCACTCATGCACGAAAGTTAAGGAAGGCTTCATGTTCGACAAAGTGCTCATCGCCAACCGCGGCGAGGTCGCGGTCCGTGTTATCCGCGCGTGCCGCGATATGGGCATCAAGACCGTCGCCGTTTATTCCACGGCCGATGCGGACGCGCTGCACGTGCAGCTTGCCGACGAGGCGTATTGCATCGGCGGCCCGCGTCTTGCCGAGAGCTACCTCAACGACGATGCCGTGCTCACCTGTGCCGTGAAGTCGGGGGCAAAGGCAATCCATCCTGGCTACGGTTTCTTTTCCGAGAAGGCGAGCTTCGTGCGCGACTGCGACAAGTATGGCCTGGCGTTTGTCGGTCCTTCGGCCGAGGTGATCGACAGCATGGGCGACAAGGATGCCGCACGTCGAACGGCTGCCGCGGCGGGCGTGCCCATCGTGCCGGGCTGCGATTTGCTCAAAAGTCCCGAGGAGGCGACGGCCGAGGCCGAGCGCATTGGCTGCCCCGTGCTTATTAAGGCGCGTGCAGGTGGCGGCGGTCGCGGCATTCGCAAGGTCGAGCGCGTGGGAGACGCGGCAAAGGCCTTTATTGAAGCACGTGCCGAGGGTGAGGCCGTTTTTGGCGACGGCGAGTGCTACATGGAGAAGTTCGTCGCGCCGGCGCACCACGTCGAAGTGCAGATTATGGCCGATAAGCAGGGCCATGTGTTTTCGCTCGGCGAGCGCGAGTGCTCGGTGCAGCGTCGCAACCAAAAGCTGATCGAGGAGAGCCCCGCGCCGTGCCTCGACGGACACGACGACATTCGTGCTCGCATGCACAAGGCGGCGCGTGACCTGGCTCGCGCCGTCGGCTACGAAGGAGCCGGTACCATCGAGTTCCTGTATTCGGACGACGGCAATTTCTACTTTATGGAAATGAACACGCGCTTGCAGGTGGAGCATCCGGTTACGGAGTTTGTGACCGATACCGACTTGGTCAAGTGGCAGCTGCGCGTGGCAGCCGGCCAGCCTCTGCCCTTTGAGCAGGAGGACATGCCGGTCCGCAACCACGCCATGGAGTGCCGCATCAATGCCGAAACGCCGGACTTTCTGCCGTCATGCGGAACGGTCACCGCGTTGCGTGTACCGGGTGGTCCGCGCGTGCGGTGGGATTCGGCCATGTTCACCGGTGCGACAGTTCCGCCGTACTACGACTCCATGCTCGGCAAGCTCATCGTGTGTGCGCCCACGCGTGACGGCGCCATTCGCAAGATGCGCTCGGCCCTGGGCGAGCTCGTGATTGAGGGCGTGAGCGAAAACAGCGAGCTTCAGCTCGACGTGCTGGCAAACGACGAGTTCTTGTCGGGCATGTATCACACCGATCTGATGGGGCATCTCTATGCTGATGAATAGAAAAGCGAAGACGGTCAATGTCCTTGAGGGGCCGATAACCGAGTCGTGCGCCGAGTTTCCCGCGCGCCACGTGTTTATCAAGTGCCCGGAGTGCCGCCGTGTGATCGATGAGGCACGCCTACACGACAACCTCGAGGTCTGCCCTCGTTGTGGCAAACACTTTCGCGTGAGCGGTCGCGCGCGCATGCGCATGACGGTCGACGAGGGCACGTTTGAGGAATGGGATGCCAATCTGGCGTCGGAGGACTTCCTCTCGTTTCCCGGCTATGCCGATAAGCTCAAGAGCGTGAGCGAGCGTTCGGGCGAGCGCGATGCCGTTGTGTGCGGCAGGGGCAAAATCTGCGGTTGCGATACCGCGCTCTTCTTTATGGACGCTAACTTTATGATGGGCTCGATGGGCTCCGTGGTGGGCGAGAAGATCTGTCGCGCATTTGAGCGTGCGACCGAGCTGGGATTGCCAGTTGTCGGCTTTACCGTTTCGGGCGGTGCGCGCATGCAAGAGGGCGTGACCTCGCTTATGCAGATGGCCAAGATTTCTGCGGCGGTTAGGCGCCACAGCGAGGCGGGCGGCCTGTATATCACGGTGCTCACCGACCCCACGACCGGAGGTGTAACCGCGAGCTTTGCCATGGAGGGTGACATTATCCTGGCCGAGCCCGATGCCCTGACGGCATTTGCCGGCCCGCGCGTGATCGAGCAAAACATGCACAAGCGTCTGCCCAAGGGATTCCAGCGCTCCGAGTTTTTGCTGGAGCACGGCTTTTGCGATGCCGTTGTTCCGCGTGGCGAGATTGCGCTCACGGTAGGCGAGCTGCTGGCGCTGCACGAAGGGCACGCGCCCAGCCTGGGGGCACCGCACGAGATTGTGCATGCGGGTCGCCGCGGCAAAAAGCTGGGACACTTGTTTAAGCGCTCGGCGGCACCAAAAACCGCGCTCGAGATTGTCAAGCAGACCCGCTCGGCAGATCGTGCCACGGCGGGTGAGATGATCTCGCTGGGCTTGGACGGATTTGTGGAGCTGCACGGCGACCGTTACTTTGGTGATGACGCCGCCGTGGTGGGTGGCATTGGCTGGAAAGACGGACGTCCTGTGACGGTTATCGCCATCGAGCGCGGCACCACGACCAAAGAGCGTATGCGCCGCAACTTTGGCATGGCGCATCCCGAGGGCTACCGCAAAGCGCGTCGCCTTATGCGCCAGGCCGAAAAGTTTGGTCGACCGGTTCTGTGCCTGGTCGATACTTCGGGCGCGTTTTGCGGCATCGGTGCCGAGGAGCGCGGCCAGGGCGAGGCGATTGCCCAGAATCTCATGGAGATGAGCGGCCTTAAGACGCCGATTGTCTCGGTGGTGACAGGCGAGGGCGGCTCTGGTGGTGCGCTGGCGCTGTCCGTGGCCGACCGCATCCTGATGCTCTCGAGCTCGGCCTATTCGGTCGTGAGCCCCGAGGCCTGTGCGTCGATCCTGTGGAAGGATACCGAGCGCGCGAATGAGGCCGCCGAGGCGCTGAAGCTCACGGCTCCCGATCTGTTGGCGCTCGGCATCATCGACGGCATTGTTGACGATAGGGGTCTGTCGCATGAGGAGATTGCCGACGCCGTCGTGTCCTCGGCATTTACGGCCTTCGACGCGCTTGGACAGCTCGACGACACGACCCTTACAAACCTCCGCTACGAAAAGTACCGCGCAATCGGTCGGTACCGCACGATGTGACAAAGGGACAGCCCGCATGTCACATTGGGAAAGGCGTTCCATGTCACAAGTTTCTAACACCACGTTTGCAACGACGGTTTCATCAAACGCCATGGCCGTGGTGGACTATCTGTCCAAAAGCATGATGTCGGCGCTGCCGTTTATTGTCTGCGCGGCGTTGTTCCGCACCGTCGCCGTCATTATGGGCGAAGGCATGCTGGGCCTGTGGTCTGCCGATTCCGAAATCTATCGCCTGTTCTACAGTTGGCTCTATAACGCCGGCTACTACTTTTTGCCCATTTATCTTGGTTGGGCGGCCGCCCGCCAGCTCGGTTGTTCGGAGCAGCTGGGCATGATGCTGGGCGGCGTATTGATTGCGCCCGATCTGCTTAAGCTCGTCGATGCCGCATCGACGACGGGGGCATCGATGACTTCCGTGTATGGTCTGCTTCCCGCGCCGGTCAACGATTACACGACGACTGTTATTCCGGTTCTCATCTCGGTGCCCGTGCTGTGGCGAGTGGAGTGTTTCTTTCAGCACGTTATCCCTAAGGCCGTGGCGTTTTCGTTCGTTCCGTTTGCGATCATGCTTGTCATGGTTCCGGTTTCGCTGTGTATTACGGCGCCGGCGGGCAGCTATCTGGGCATGCTGTTGGGCCAGCTTATGTTTATGCTTGGCAATTCCGGTGGCATCGTGTCGCTGCTCACGCTCATGGGGCTTGCCGCGGGCTGGGAGTTCCTAAAGATCGCGGGCGTCAGCAACGTCGTCCTATCGCTCGCCTATGCGCAGTTTATGAGTGTGGGAACGGATTCGTGCATCCTGATCGCCGCGACGATGGCAACGTTCGCCGTTTGGGGCATGCCCTTTGGCGCGTCGCTCCGCGTTGCGGATAAGGACGAGAAGGCGCTCATGCTGGGCTATTCAATCTCGGGCGCGCTTGGCGGCGTAAGCGAGCCGGCGCTGTACGGTTGCGGCTTTAAATACGGCAGGTGCCTGACGTGCATGGCCATTGGCGGTGCCGTCGGAGGCCTTGTTGCGGCCGTGGGCCACGTTACGGCCTATACCATCGGCATGACGAATGTCCTCATGGTCATTGGCTTTGCCACAGGTGGTTTTTCGAACCTGCTGTGGTGCTGCGTTGCCGGCGGCACGGCATTTGCGGTGTCTGCGGCGCTGAGCTACTGCTTTGGCGTGGTGCCGGCGAAGGGGCAGGCGACGGGGGACGGAGCCGATTCGCCCGAAACAGTGGCGAGCGCTGCTGAAGTAAGCGCATAAACCAGTGCGACAAAAGGACGATCCCTTGTCGTGTTCCAAGGCCGCGGCCCGTGTGGGCTGCGGCCTTTTTGTATCTGGGGGACAAAGTGGCTACACTACAATCCGGTCAAGCAATAGATATATAGGTAGTACCGTGGGGGCGGATGTAGATGGTCGAGTGGATTGTTAGGCGCGCACAGGGCGATCGTGCGCGTGTGGGCACGTTAGCGGGCATGGTGTGTATTGTCGCCAATGTTGCACTTTGTGCTGCGAAGGGTGCCATTGGTGTGGTTTCGGGATCGGTTTCGATTGTGGCGGATGCCATGAACAACCTGTCCGATGCCAGCTCGAATATCGTGAGCGTGCTGGGCTTTAAGCTGGCGAGCAAGCCGGCCGACCCCGAGCATCCTTACGGCCACGGTCGCTATGAGTATCTCTCGGGATTGGTCGTGGCGGCGCTCGTGCTGCTGATTGGCGTTGAACTGGTGAAGTCCTCGGTCGAGCGCGTCATCCACCCCGAACCTGTCGAGTTCTCGCTTGCCCTGGTGGCAGTTCTAGTGCTTTCGATGGTCGTAAAGCTCTGGATGGCGGCCCTCAACCAAAAGCTCGGCGATCGCATTGAGTCCGAGACGCTGCATGCGACCGCGCAGGATTCCAAGAACGATGTTCTTGCCACGGGCGCCGTACTGGCGTGCGCAATCGTTTCGCAGGTGACGGGCATCAACCTTGACGCTTGGGTCGGCCTTGCCGTTGGTGCCTATATTGGCTGGAGCGGTTTTGAACTCATCCAGGATACGGTGAGCCCGCTTTTGGGCCAGACGCCCAATCCTAAGCTGGTCAAGCACATTCGAGACAAGATCATGAGCTATCCCGGCGTTTTGGGCGTTCACGATCTGATGGTTCACGATTACGGCCCGGGCAGGAAGTTCGCAAGCGCTCACGCCGAGATGGCAGCCGAGGCCAGCCCTCTGGAAAGTCATGACACGCTCGACAATATTGAGCAGGCGTTTAGGAACGAAGACGGCATGATCGTCACGCTCCATTACGATCCCATCGTGACCGATGACCCCAAGCTGGCAAGCATGCGTTTGCGCATCAACGCCATGGCTCAAGAGATCGATAGCCGTCTTACAATTCACGATCTGCGCTGTGTGCCGGGTCCCACGCACACCAACGTGATTTTTGACTGCGTGCGACCCTCGGATCTGCAGATGAGTGCCGAAGACTTAAAGCACGCGCTGGCACAACGGGTCGAATCGGAATACCCCAAGTCGATTGCCAAGATCACGATCGACGAAGACTACGTAGGCCATACCCACGAGTAGGGCTGCGCCGGTAAAGCTAGGTATACAGAAGGGGAGAGCATGAAGCGTCTATATCTACTTCGTCATGGTCAGACGGAATTCAACGTCAAAAAGCTCGTCCAGGGTCGCTGCGATTCTCCGCTCACCGATCTGGGCCGCCAGCAGGCACGGGCGGCAGCCGCATGGCTCAAGGCCCACGGCGTCGTTCCCGACAAAGTGGTCTCATCACCCTTAGGCCGAGCCATGGACACAGCTCAGCTCGTCGCATGCGAGCTCATCGGCCCGGACGCAGCAGTCGAGCCCTGCAAAGGCATTATCGAGCGCTGCTACGGCACCTTCGAAGAAGGCCCCCACGACGCCCTTCCCACCGACGTCTGGGATCCGGGCGAGGACCTGGTCCCCTTCGGAGGAGAAGGAAGCCGCGCGCTGCAAGAGCGCATGGTAGACACTCTCACCGATATCATGGGCGTCGAGGGCATCGAAACCCTCCTGGCAGTAAGCCACGGCAGCGCCAGCCGCCAATTCATCAAGGCTGCAGCCCCAGAGGGCTTCGAGCTCCCAACAAAACTTCCCAACTGCGCCATCATGATCTTCGATTTTGAAGAGGCAAAGCCACAAGCAGAAGGCGAGCCAATGCAATGCAAGTTCACCCTCCAGCAAATTGTGGATCCCCAACAAAGTAATTAGCTGAGCGAGCAGAGTTAAGCAGACATCAACGTGTCGTCTCCCGAGCTTGGCAGAGGGGCGGCGAAATATATTAAGTTTGTCGCGAGTTCCGCACGCAAAGGAAAGCACTTAATGTGCTTTCCGTCTTGCGCAGGACTGTAGAGCAGCAAACTTAATATATTTCGCCGCCCCTCTGCCAAGCCCAGGCGACTCCACGCACTTTACCTGCGTAAACAATGTGAGTGAAATATGAATCTCGATGGATACGCCCGCAGCCGTGTATACTAAACAGCTGTGTGAAACCAGGGGAGTATTCTGGCTGGACAAAATGCCTGCTTAATAGGGTTGTCAGGTAGTCCGGGCGAAATACAAGGCTGGGGAGCACGTCGTGTAAGTAGTGGTCCTCTAGGGGCGTACGCTCGGTGGTGTACGCATTGTCCCAAGACCACGCGAGAGTTGGGATCATATCTTGATCAGCATGATTCTCGGCCGCAAGATTGGCATGACCCAGGTTTGGGACGAGGACGACAACGTCGTTCCCGTCACGGTCATCCAGGCTGGCCCCTGCGCTGTCTCGCAGGTTAAAACTCAGGCAACCGACGGCTATGACGCCGTCCAGATTGGTTTCGGCGACATCAAGGCCAAGAACGTGAACAAGCCCATGGCTGGTCACTTCGCCAAGGCCGGCGTCGAGCCTGTCCGCTTCCTTCGTGAGGTCCGCGTCGAGAACGGCGAGGAGCACAAGGTCGGCGAGGTCGTCACCGTCGCTGATTTCGCTGATGTCGAGAAGGTCGACGTCATCGGTACCTCCAAGGGTAAGGGCTTCCAGGGTCGCATCAAGCGCTGGGGTCAGCGCCGCGGTCCTATGACGCATGGTTCTCACTTCCAGCGTCACCCCGGTTCTATCGGTCAGTGCGCCTATCCTGCGCGCGTCCTCAAGGGCGTCAAGATGGCCGGTCACATGGGTAACGAGCGCGTTACCGTCAAGAACCTTTCCGTTGTCCGCATCGATGCCGAGCAGAACCTCATCTTGGTCAAGGGCGCTGTCCCGGGTGCCAAGAATGGTCTCGTCGCCATCCGTATGGCCTAAGGGCCCAGCCCATTTAGCCCAGCGTCATACCAAGGAGAACACTTAAATGGCAAAGTTTGAAGTAAAGAACAGCGAGGGCAAGAAGGTCGCCGAGGCCGAGCTCGCCGCTGAGGTGTACGGCATCGAGCCGAACATCCACGTTATGCACCACATCGTCAAGTGCCAGATGGCCTCTTGGCGTCAGGGCACCCAGTCCGCTAAGGGCCGCTCTGAGGTTTCCGGTGGCGGCAAGAAGCCTTGGCGTCAGAAGGGCACCGGCCGTGCCCGCCAGGGTTCCATCCGTGCTGCCCAGTGGCGTCACGGTGGCGTTGTCTTCGCCCCCAAGCCCCGTTCTTACGCTAAGCGTATGAACAACAAGGAGGTCAAGCTGGCTATGCGCTCCGCGCTTTCCGCCAAGCTGGCCGATGGCGAGCTCGTGCTCGTCGACGACTACGGCTTCGAGAAGCCTTCCACCAAGGCTGCCGTTGCCATGCTCAAGGCTCTCGGCCTTGAGGGCAAGCGTCTGACCATCATCGTTCGCGATGAGGACGTCAACGCCTACCTGTCGTTCCGCAACATTCCCAAGACGTTCATCATCACCGCCGACGAGGCCAACACCTACGATCTCGTCAACAACAACGCTGTGCTGATGCCCGCCGACATCGCCGCTCACTTCGGGGAGGTGCTTGCATAAATGACCGCCCACGAGATCATCATCCGTCCGATCGTGTCCGAGCGTTCCTTCTCCGGCATGGAGCAGAACAAGTACACGTTCGAGGTCGCCAAGGATGCTAACAAGTATCAGATCAAGGACGCTGTCGAGGAGATCTTCGGCGTCAAGGTCGTTCGCGTGAACACCCTGACGGTCAAGCCCAAGACCAAGCGCGTGCGCTATGTCGCCGGCAAGACCCGTTCTTGGAAGAAGGCCATCGTCACGCTGGCCGAGGGCGACACCATCGAGGTCTTTGGCAACCAGGCCTAAGACTCGCTGCTGTTGAGTGAGCTCATGCCTCCCAAATAGGGGAGGCGAGAGCTCAAGGTTTTGGGCGTATAAAATGGACACGCCCGGAACCGTGTATACGTCCGGTGTCATCGCACCCGAGGCAGAACCTCGAATCCCTGTCTGCGATGGCTAACGGATTCCTATTGAAAGGGATTGTAATGGCTGTAAAGCACCTTAAGCCGACCTCCGCTGGTAGGCGTTGGCAGACGATCTCCGACTTCTCCGAGATCACCTGCACCAAGCCCGAGAAGTCTCTTCTCGAGCCCCTGCCCAAGAAGGCCGGTCGTAACAACAACGGCCGCATCACCACCCGCCACCAGGGCGGCGGCGTGAAGCGTCGTTACCGCGTGATCGACTTCAAGCGCAACAAGGACGGCGTGCCCGCCAAGGTTGCCACGATCGAGTACGATCCGAACCGTTCCGCTCGCATCGCTCTGCTGCACTACGCTGACGGTGAGAAGCGCTACATCCTGGCCCCCAAGGGCCTCGAGGTCGGTCAGACCGTCATGTCCGGTTCTGACGCCGACATCAAGCCGGGCAACGCTCTGCCCCTCGCCGACATCCCCGTCGGTACGCTCATCCACGCCGTCGAGTTCCAGCCGGGCAAGGGCGCTGCTATCGCCCGTTCCGCCGGTAACTCCTGCCAGCTGATGGGTAAGGAGGGCAAGTACGCCATCGTCCGTATGCCTTCCTCCGAGATGCGCCGCATCCTCGTTACCTGCCGCGCCACCGTCGGTGAGGTCGGCAACGCCGATCACGCCAACATCGTCATCGGCAAGGCCGGCCGTAAGCGTCACATGAACGTGCGCCCGACCGTCCGCGGTACCGTCATGAACCCTGTCGACCACCCGCACGGCGGTGGCGAGGGCAAGAACCACACCTCTGGTCGTCCCTCTGTTACCCCCTGGGGTAAGCCGACGAAGGGCCTTCGTACGCGCAAGAAGAAGAAGGTCTCGAACCAGCACATCATTCGTCGCCGTAAGAAGTAATTTCGGATACCGAGTTTTAGGAGAAAGCACTTATGAGCAGAAGTCTCAAAAAGGGCCCGTTCGTGGAGACTCGCCTTCTCTCGCGTATCACCGCGATGAACGAGGCTGGCAAGAAGGACGTCGTGAAGACCTGGTCCCGCGCGTCCACCATCTTCCCCGAGATGGTTGGTCACACCATCGCCGTCCACGACGGCCGCAAGCATGTGCCCGTGTATGTTACCGAGTCCATGGTTGGTCACAAGCTCGGCGAGTTCGCGCCGACTCGTACGTTCCGTGGCCACAAGGCCAAATAGGGGGTTAACCGTAAATGGCAACTAAGTCTATTGAAACTGAGGCCACCGAGGTTCGCGCCGTCGCTAAGTACGTGCGTGTTTCCCCCAGCAAGGCCCGCCTGGTGGTCGATCTGATCCGCCGCAAGCCTGTCGCTCAGGCCTTCGACATCCTCCACTTCTGCGACCGCGCCGTCGCCGTGGATGTCGAGAAGGTTCTCCGTTCCGCCGTTGCGAACGCCGAGAACAACAACGGTCTGCGTGCCGACAACCTGGTTGTCGCCGCTGCCTATGTTGACGAGGGTCCGACGCTTAAGCGCATCCGTCCCCGCGCCAAGGGTTCCGCTTCTCGCATTCTGAAGCGTACTTCCCACATCACCGTCGTCGTTGCTCCTCGAAAGGAGGCGTAAAGCTGTATGGGTCAGAAAGTCTACCCCACCGGCTTCCGTCTTGGCATCACCGAGAACTGGCGCTCCCGCTGGTTCGCAGAGAAGGATTACGCTAAGACCCTCGGTAACGATCTCGAGATCCGCAAGTACCTCGAGAAGCGTCTTTCCCGCGCAGCTGTCTCCCGCGTCGAGATCGAGCGCGCTGGCGACAAGGTGAAGGTCATCATCCTCACCGCTCGCCCCGGCGTTGTCATCGGTAAGAAGGGTGCCGAGATCGATACCCTCCGCACCGAGCTCGAGAAGGTCGCTGGCGTCTCCAAGGGCCAGCTCTCCGTCGACGTTGTCGAGATCAAGCGCCCCGAGCTCGACGCCAACCTCGTTGCTCAGTCTATCGCCGAGCAGCTCGAGGGCCGCGTTGCCTTCCGTCGCGCTATGCGCAAGGCTGTCCAGTCCGCCCGCAAGGCCGGCGCTAAGGGCATCCGTATCCAGTGCTCCGGTCGTCTCGGCGGTGCCGAGATGGGCCGTCGTGAGTGGTACCGCGAGGGTCGCGTGCCTCTGCACACCCTCCGTGCCAAGATCGACTACGGCACGGCTGTCGCCAGCACCACCATGGGCGCTTGCGGCGTGAAGGTCTGGATCTACCTGGGCGAGAAGCTCCCGGGCCAGCCTGTTCCCAACCCTGCACTCGAGGGCTCTTCCCGTCCTCGTCGTCGTAACTCCGAGAGGAGGGGTCAGTAGTGCTTGCCCCTAAGCGTATTCTTCACCGCAAGGTGCAGCGTGGCTCCATGAAGGGCCAGGCCAAGGGTAATACCGAGCTGCATTTCGGCGAGTTTGGTATCCAGGCTCTCGAGGCCCATTGGATCACCAACCGTCAGATCGAGGCCGCTCGTATTGCCATGACCCGCTACATGAAGCGTGGCGGTCGTGTCTACATCACGATCTTCCCTGATAAGCCCATCACCAAGAAGCCTGCTGAGACTCGCATGGGTTCTGGTAAGGGTAACCCCGAGGAGTGGGTGGCCGTCGTCAAGCCCGGCCGCATCATGTTCGAGGTCAAGGGCGTGCCCGAGGAGGTCGCTCGCGAGGCTCTGCGTCTTGCACAGCACAAGCTTCCCATCAAGACCAAGATTGTTGCTGCTAAGAACGCTGAGCAGCGCATCGAGAAGGAGATGGCTGAGGAGGCCGCTCTCGAGGCCAAGTGGGCTGCTGAGGACGCCGCCGCCGCCAAGGAGGAGAACTAATGAAGCCCGCAGAGATTCGTGAGCTCTCGGACGCTCAGCTCGTTGAGAAGCTGAAGGAAATGCGCGCCGAGCTCTTTAACCTTCGTTTCCAGATGGCCACCAGCCAGCTGGACAACACCGCTCGCGTCAACACCGTGAAGAAGGACATCGCTCGCGTCCTCACGGAGCAGCGCGCCCGCGAGATCGCAGCGGAGAAGTCCGCTGTCGCCGAGTAGGACCTAAGGAGAGAACATGACTGATTCGCGTAACTCGCGTAAGGTCCGTACGGGTGTCGTTACCTCCGTCTCCGGTGCCAAGACCATTGTTGTCACCATCACCGAGCGCAAGCGTCACCCCAAGTACGGCAAGATGATGACCAGCTCCAAGAAGCTGCACGCTCACGACGAGGAGTGCACGGCCGGCGTGGGCGATACCGTCCGCGTTATGGAGACCCGTCCTATGTCCAAGATGAAGCGTTGGCGCCTCATCGAGGTCGTCGAGCGCGCTAAATAAGCAGTCGCTCTTACGACTTGTACGTTTCCGAAGATGTGCGTATGCCTGGCTTGCATACCACGGGCCGTATAAAGGCTGCGCACCTCTCTTCGGTTCTTAGTTCGGAGGAACATCTACCATGATTCAGATGCAAACCATGCTGAACGTCGCCGACAACTCCGGCGCTCGCAAGATTCGCTGCATCAAGGTGCTTGGCGGTTCCAAGCGTCGTTATGCAGGCATCGGCGATGTGTTCATCGGTGCTGTCCAGGAGGCTACCCCTGGCGCCAACGTCAAGAAGAAGGACGTTGTCCGTTGCGTCGTCGTTCGCACCGTTAAGGAGATCCGCCGCAAGGATGGCTCCTACATTCGCTTTGATGAGAACGCCTGCGTTGTCATCAACAACGATGGTTCGCCCGTCGGCACCCGTATCTTCGGGCCCGTCGCTCGCGAGCTTCGTGACAAGAAGTACATGAAGATCGTCTCGCTCGCTCCCGAGACCCTGTAGTTAGGGGAGATATATGTATATCAAGAAGGGCGATAAGGTCCAGGTTCTCTCTGGTAAGGATCGCGGCAAGCAGGGCGTTGTCCTGCGTGCTCTCCCCGCCGAGAACAAGGTCGTTGTCGAGGGCGTTTCGGTCGTTAAGAAGGCCGTCAAGCCCAACGCTGCCAACCAGCAGGGCGGCATCGTTTCGCAGGAGGCTCCCATCGACGCCTCCAACGTCAATCTCGTTTGCCCCGAGTGCGGTAAGGTTACCCGCGTCGGTCACGAGAAGGACGGCAAGAACAAGCTGCGCGTCTGCAAGAAGTGCGGCCACAAGTTCTAAGCTGTCCGCAACATCAAGTTGCTAGCAAAGGCCCGGATGCCACGGCACCCGGGCCTTTTTCTATCCCTACTCATTGGGGACAGACTTAAATGAGTACCCTAACTGGGTAAGCATAAATGAGCGGGTCGTGCTGTATAAATTGCTTGTGTGCGCGTTTATGCGCGTTAGATTGCGTTTAATTACGCACCTATGCGTATATATGCGCCGTTTACGGGGCAATAATGACCGTTTAGCGGTGAGATACGCAAAAACGCGCACAGACGCGCGTGTTTGTGCGAATATAGAGCTGTCAGAAATGCAAGACGTTCTATGACACAGGAGACACATAATGGCAGATTCCAAGCAGGCTCCACTCGACGCCGCGGCAGCCGCCAAAGCGGCATTTGCTTCGGTCCAGGACAAGCCGTTCCCTAACGACATCTTTACGGCTCCCGAGCTCCGTTGGGCTGTGATCGGTTGCGGCGTTATTGCCAACCAAATGGCCCAGTCCCTCGCGCTGGCCGGCCGCAAGCTTGCGGGCGTCGCCAACCGCACGCTGTCCAAGGCCCAGGCTTTTGCTGAGCAGTATGGCATCGAGAAGGTCTATGAAACGGTTGAGGACCTCTATGCCGATCCTGACATCGACGCCGTCTACATCGCCACCCCGCACAACACCCATATCACCTATCTGCGCGCCGCCTTGGCGGCCGGCAAGCACGTTCTCTGCGAGAAGGCCATCACGCTCAACTCCGCCGAGCTCGATGAGGCCCGCGCCATTGCCGCCGAACACAACGTGGTCCTTATGGACGCTACCACGGTGCTCCACATGCCCTTGTATCAAGAGCTGCGCCGCCGCATGGATGCCGGCGAGTTTGGCCGCATGAACCTCGCTCAGCTCAACTTTGGTAGCTACAAGGAGTACGGCGACCTGACCAACCGTTTCTACAATCGTAACCTCGCCGGCGGTGCCATGTTCGATATTGGCGTATACGCCCTGTCCGTCATGCGCCTGTTTATGGCGAGCCAGCCCGTCGAGGTCGTGTCTCTGGGTAACATCTGCGAGACCGGCGTGGACGTTGCAGGCGGCATCGTCTGCCGCAATGCCGAGCAGCAGCTGGGCGTCGTGAGCCTTACGCTCCACTCCAAGCAGCCAAAGCGCTCGGTTATCAGCTTTGACAATTGCTATGTCGAGGTCAACGAGTATCCGCGCGCCGATCACGCGACGATCGTGTGGACCGCGGACGGTCATCGCGAGGAGGTCGCCGCGGGCACCGAGGCTTATGCCCTGTGCTACGAGATGGCTGACCTCGAGCAGGCCGTCGCCGGCGACGATTCCAAGCGTGAGCTTCTGGATTATGCTTCTGATGTGATGGAGCTCATGACCAAGCTCCGCGCCGATTGGGGAGTCGTCTACCCCGAGGAGGAGTAAGCGATGCTTGCGGAAGATAGGCTCAATACGATCGTGTCGATGGTGCGGCAGGCTGGCTCGGTAACGGTGCCCGAGCTTGCCGATGCCCTGGGCGTGACGGCGTCTACCATTCGACGCGACCTACAGACGCTCGACCGAGCGCACCGCATCGCCAAGGTGCACGGTGGCGCGACAAGTCTTGAGCGCGCGCACGTGACGCGCGACCTAACGATCAGTGAGCGCAGTGATCTCCATAACGACGACAAGGAGCGTATCTGCGCCCGCGCCGCGGCGCTCGTGGAGCCCGAGAGCTTTGTGTACATCGATTCGGGTTCGACAACGCTCAGACTCATCGAGCATCTTCCGCATCTCGAATCGGTCACCTATGTGACTGATTCCGTGCTCCATGCTCAGCATCTCGCTGTGCGCGGCATGCGCACCGTGGTGCTGGGCGGCGAGCTTAAACCCGAGACCGAGGCGCTCGTTGGCCCCGATGCTCTGGCAACCCTAGACCGCTACAACTTTAACTGCGGCTTTTGGGGTTCTAACGGCATTGCCGCCGAGCAGGGCTTTACGACGCCCGATATCGAGGAAGCGCAGGTCAAGCGTATCTCGATGCGCCATACAGCCAAACGCTTCGTAATCTCGGACGCCAGTAAGTTTGGCATGGTGGCTCCCGTAAAATTCGCGGACTTCCGTGACGTAACGGTTATCACCGCGGGCGAGGTGCCCGCTAAGTACCAGACGATGGAAAACGTCATCACGGTTTAGCAACGGGGCGAAGCAAGGCCAAAACCACCACAAAGGTGCCTGTCCCCATTGTGGTGGTTCCGATGGCCCCGTCGGGCATGATTTCCCAGTACCCCTGTTTCCATACGACGTGATCATGCCCGCCGGGGCCATCGTATAGATATCGCTTAAAAGCGCCGTCACTTCGGCGCTATCAATCACTCAAACACAAGGTAATACGCAGGTTGTGACCCTCAGAAGGGGAGGGCTGGGCCTGCTTGTGCAAAAGGAGGAAACATGTCAGCTGCAAACGAGAAGGTGGGGGGGCGGCACTTACGATGTCGTTGCCATCACGGCATGTCCAACGGGCATTGCTCACACATTTATGGCGGCCAAAGGGTTGGAAGACCAGGCAGCCAAGATGGGCGTGAGCATTAAGGTCGAGACTCAGGGTTCGGGCGGCGCTAAAAATGTACTGACCGCGGCAGACATCGCTGGTGCCAAGGGTGTCATCATTGCGGCGGATAAAAATGTCGAGCTCGATCGCTTCGATGGCAAGTCGGTTTACTCCTGTGCGGTGACGCGTGGCATTAATGACGCCGAGGAACTTATCAATATTGCGCTTGCGGGCAATGCGCCTATTCATCATGTGTCCGGCGGCGCCGCGGTACAGGCGGCTGCCGAGGGCGAATCCGAGGGTTTGGGTCGCAGGGTCTATAAGGACCTGATGAACGGCGTTTCGCACATGCTCCCCTTTGTTGTTGGCGGCGGCATCCTCATGGCGCTTTCGTTCTTGCTGGACCAGGCAGGGTTGGGCACGAGCGCATACGGCCACAGCACTCCGGTCGCGGCCTTCTTTAACCTTGCGGGCAACCAGGCGTTCAACTTTATGCTCCCCATCCTTGCGGGCTATATTGCCATGTCCATTGCTGACCGTCCGGGCTTGGCCGCGGGCTTTGTGGGTGGCTGGATTGCAAAGCAGGGCTTTACGTTGGGCTATCTCACCACGGCAATGGATGCCGATGCCCAGACTCAGCTTGTCTCTGCTGGCTTTTTGGGCGCGCTGCTGGTCGGTTTTGCCGCCGGCATTATCGTCAATGCGCTCAAGAAGGCCGCAAGCGTGCTACCCGAGTCGCTCGACGGTATCAAGCCCATGCTCATCTACCCCGTGCTGGGCATTCTCTTTACGAGTCTCTTTATGATGGCCGTTAACCCGATTATGGGCGTTATCAACACCGCCATTAGCGGCGCGCTCAACGGTCTTTCGGGCACGAGCATCGTTCTTTTGGGCATTATCTGCGCCGGCATGCAGGCGACCGACATGGGTGGTCCCATCAACAAGGCCGCATATGTCTTTGGCACCGCGGCCCTTGCCGAGCAAACGCTGCAGGGCAATATGATCATGGCTGCCGTCATGGCGGGCGGTATGGTACCGCCGCTGGTCATCGCGCTCTCCACGACGTTCTTTAAGAACCGCTGGACCGAGGCCGATCGCAAGGCAGGCCTGGTGAACTACATCATGGGTCTGTCGTTTATCACCGAGGGTGCCATTCCCTTTGCCGCGGCCGATCCGCTTCGCGTGTTGCCCGCCTGCATCCTGGGATCTGCGACCGCCGGCGGTCTGTCGATGCTCTTTGGTTGCGCGAGCCCCGCTCCGCACGGTGGCGCCTGGGTTATCGCGGTCATCACGAACCCGGTGCAGTACCTGTTGGCCCTTGCTATCGGCGCTGTGGTCGGCTGCTTGGTTCTGAGCTTCCTTAAGAAGCCTCTCGACAAGGCTACCGAGTAGCGGGAGCGGAAGGGTCTTGCCAATGGAAAGGCGGTAACGTCCACCAGGGACGTTACCGCCTTTTGCTGTTTGGGGATTTGTCTCGATCTGTAACAGGAAGAGAGGGATATGGGTTCCAGATGTTACAAGCTGAGATGTTTTTCCTGGTGGTCCCATAACGTCTCAATCTGTAACAGGAAGGTCAAAATGCGGGCTCCAGATGTTACAGATCGAGATGATTTCTCCGGTGGGATCCGAATATCTCAATCTGTAACATCTTGGGCCGATTTTGACGAGTTATTGTTACAGATTGAGATTTTCCCTTGAGGGGGATTCGAATGTCTCGATCTGTAACGGATAGACCGGAAAATGGGTTCTAACTGTTACAGATCGAGACGTTTTGGGATCGCGGCTGAGCCATTGCGGCAAAACCACCACGAAGGTGCCTGCCCTTTTTGGCAGGTTTTAGGGCTCCCAGGGGCAGGGAGCTTCGATGTGGATGGGCTCGCCGGTTACGGGATGCGTAAAGGACACGCTGTGGGCATGGAGCATCAGGCCGCAGGGACGCGGCGTGCCGTAGAGCTCGTCGCCCACCAGGGGATGACGCTCACTCGCCAGGTGCACGCGGATCTGGTGTTTGCGGCCGGTGAGCAGCTCGACATCGATATACGAACGCGTGGGCAGGCCTCGGCGGCTCTTAAGGCGCTTGAGCACCTTCACGCGCGTTTGAGACGGCTTGCCGCTGGCGCCGACGCGCATCTTTCGGCTGTCGTGACGGTCGCGGGCGATGGGCTTGTCGATGAGCTTTTCGTTCCAGTCGATCTTGCCCTCGGCGAGCGCCAGGTAGTGCTTTTCGAAAGCGTGGTCGATCACCATCTGGTCAAAGGCGGGCTGCGTCTGCTTGTCGAGCGAGAACAGCACCACGCCGGTGGTGTCGCGGTCCAGGCGGTTGAGCGGCTGCATGTCGGTCGCGGCAAAGCCGTCGCCCATCGCCAGCAGCAGGTCGCTGGCGTAGTCGGTGAGCGTGCGCTCGCCGGTGCCGTCGCCGTGGACGATCATGCCGGCGGGCTTGTCGATGGCCATGAGCCAGGCGTCGCAGTAGAGGACTTGAGGTTCTTCGTTCACGTGTAAGCCTTTCGGTTAGCTGATTCCCACAAACATGCAGCCCGAGGTCGCCCCGCGTAGGCGGGCGGCGGGCTTGCGGCCGGCCTGCGCTGCCTCGACGGCACGACGGACGCGGGCGACGGCACGGCCCACCTCATCCGTCTCGAGCAGCGTTCCGTCCACCATGAGGCGACGCACGCCGGCGTCGAGCAGCTGAGGAACCTGCGGCGTGAGGTCGATGGGGTAGGCATCGTACAGGCGAGAGCGGCCGTGGATGTCGGTGCGGACGGGCATGACCTTTCCGTCGATATTCTTGAGCGAGAGCTTGCGGGCACGCAGGCGGCAGTTGGCACAATCGTGGATGCAGCCATTGGCAACCTGCAGAATGCAATGCTCGCTTGTCATGACGCGCGGGCGGCCAAAGACGGTGATGCCCAGAGCAGCGGGCGCGGCGGCGCCGAGCGAGACAATCTCGTCGAGCGTGATCTCGGGCGAGAGCCAAAACGCACCGGCGCCGCGCTCGGCAAGCGCCTCCATGCAGGGCGTGTTGTGCACCGGCAGGCAAGAGCGAATCTCGGCTGTGGCGCCGGCATGCGCGGCTACGGCGAGCTCGGAGATATTGCCGACGGCGACGGTGGCTCCAGCATTGATCCAGGGATCGACGCGCTCGTGGTCGACGGCGCGGCAGACCTCGTCGAGTACAGGCACGATACCCTGCCCAAATGCATCGGCGGGGGAGAGCTCGGCCGCATCGAGCGCGTCGGTGGTCATGTAGATGCGCGTTGCACCCTCCACGCGCGCTGCCTCGGCGGCTTCGAGCGAGGTGACGGTGGCGCAGATCTGCGACTCATCGCGGTAGTGCTCGGGCGCGGGGCGGGAATCACTGGTTACAATCGCCGGCAACTCGAGCGTTTTCGCACGCTCCTCGTACGGTGCCAGAATGGCCTCCTCGAGCGCTTTACAGGCGGCGGCGCGCACCTTGTGCACGGCGGAGAAGCCCATACCGCAGCCGGCGTCGAGCGAAATGTCAAAGCTTGCTGCCTCAAAGGGCGAGGAGCCCATGCGGCCTACATGCTCCACCAGATCGGACGCCTCGACCGCACGGGTCTTGGCGGCCTCGACGGTAAAGCCCGTGGCCGTTGCCGCAAGCGAAGGGTTGTCACAGCAGGTGAGTGTGACAGTAAACGGCTCGCCCAGACGCGCCATGACGGACACATCAACAGCTCGGCGGCGCAGCACATCGCGTTTGAGCGCGGCGCCGGCGGCATCGATGGCGCGCTGGCTGCGGATGACGCGCACGCGGCAGCCCTCGGGCATGCTGCGGGGCACGCGACACTCGATGATGTCACCGGCGGCGGCATCATCGGTAGCGATAGTGGTTAGGAACTGGTCGAACTCGTCATCGTGGCGAAGTTCCAACAAGTCGCCCTTGCCCACGGGTTCAAACAGCTCAATGCGGGCGATGGCGGCGCGGCGACGGCGGTCGTCGGGCTTGAGGCCACGCATATCGCGGTTGGCCGGGCGGCTGCCCAGCACCGTGCCCACGATCTGGCCGCGGTTGTTGGAGCGCTCGTAGCTCATCATCTCGTCGCCCGAGGTGCCGTCCTGATAGGCGTGCGTAAAGTCGCGGTTGAAGCAGCGCTTGAGCTGGCGCTGGCGGGCGGCTTCCTCGTCCTTGGCAACGGCGACCCCTGCCAGCATGTCATCAATTTCGTGACGATACACATCAACGATGGAGTACACGTAATCGGGCGCCTTCATGCGGCCCTCGAGCTTGAGAGACGCGGCGCCGGCATCATACAGACGGCGAACAAGCTGTGAGGTGTTGGTGTCACGCGGGCATAGAGCGCGCTCGCGACCGGCAGGGGAGAGCGTGCGGCCGTTCTCGTCGATCAGCTCGTAAGGCAGGCGACAGGGCTGAGCGCACATGCCGCGGTTGGCCGAGCGGCCCGCCATGGCAAAGCTCGAGAGCAGGCACAGGCCCGAGTAGCAAAAGCAGATGGCACCGTGGCTAAAGACTTCAAGGTCCACATCGGGCGCGGCATCGTGAATGGCGGCAATCTCGTCGATGGAAAGCTCGCGCGAGAGGGTTACGCGGTCGGCGCCCTGCTCGCGGCACCAGATAGCCCCGCGGTCGTCATGGATGTTCGCCTGGGTCGAGATATGTGTCTCGATGCCGGGCATCGTGCGCTTGACCTCAAAGAACAGGCCCCAGTCTTGGATGATGAAGGCGTCGGCGCCCAGCGTGGAGCAACGATGGATGAGTTGCAGCGCATCGCCCATCTCGGACTGCTTGATGACGATGTTGACCGTGACGTAGACGCGCGACCCGGCCAGGTGTGCAGCACGGCAGGCTTGCTCAAAGGCCTCGTCGGTAAAGTTGGTGGCCTTGCGGCGGGCGTTGAAGCTGCCCATGCCGCAGTAGATGGCGTCTGCCCCGGCGGCGAGTGCGGCGGCAAAGGGCTCGGGCCCTCCGGCGGGCGCCAAAAGCTCGGGTCTGCGGTTGGTGGTTCGACTGGCGGTTGCGGTCATATCCTGCCTTTCAAAATGCTCAGATATTCAAAAGTATAGTGGTGCTGTTGCGGCGGACGAGCCCTGTGGCCCAAGCAGGATAAAGTCTTCAGCAGCCCTTGCAGCAAAAAGGATCCGTTTCCCTCCGTCCCCTATGGATCACCTGATCCGATGGGGACGGAGGGAAACGGATCCTTTTGAGCTTCACCGTTCGGTCGTGCCGTTCAGCGGTCGATAGGCGCCGTTGGGCGATAAAATATTCTCGCAACGTGATAATAATCTTGCATCGCGCGGAAACCTTGAGTACTATCCCAAATCAAGCGCGGTGTTCAGACCGAACTGTGCCTCCCGGTGTGAACACCGCGCTCACGCTCTCTCAATTGATCGTAAGGAGATAAACATGAGCAAGACCGTCGTGTCTTCCGATAACGCACCTGCAGCCATCGGCCCGTATTCCCCCGGCATCCAGACCGGCAACATGGTGTTCCTGTCCGGCCAGCTGGGCATCGACCCCGCAACCGGCAAGATGCCCGAGAGCGTCGAGGCCCAGGCTAAGCAGTCCCTTGCTAACGTCGAGGCCCTGCTGACCGCTGCCGGCGCCACCTTTGCCGATGTCGTCAAGACCACGGTCTACCTGGCCGACATCGCCGACTTCGCTGCCGTGAACGAGATCTACGCATCCAAGTTCGAGGCTCCGTTCCCCGCGCGCAGCGCTTTCCAGGTTGCCGCCCTTCCGGCCGGCGGTCTGGTCGAGATCGAGGTCGTCGCCGCTCTCTAAGGTGTTGACAACAACTAAACATGACATGCAAAAAGAACCCTGCAGTGCGTGTGAACTGCAGGGTTCTTTTGTCACGTGACGGATCGCTTGCGGAGCCACCAAGGGCAGTCTTTTTGGGACGGGGCCATTTTAGCTACCCCTATATGCAGGATTGATTTTACTTGCGGCTCATCGAAATCGTGGGCAGAGGGAGGGTAGCTAAAATAGCCCCGTCCCAAAAAGACTGCCCGCGCTCCATTTTGCTCGTTAGCCTTCCTTGCGGACTTTTTGCAGGTAGCGGTAGACGCTGGGCTCCGAGATGCCCAGCGCGGTGGCGGCGCAGGCCACGGCGCCCTTGAGCATGAACACCCCGTTGCCGTTGAGGTGGCGAATGACGTCCACGCGGTCGCTCTGACCAAGCGACGCTACATCCAGCCCGCGCGCGCTCAGCAACTCGGAAATACTGCGGTCGATGAGTTCCTGCGTAGACTCCGAAAGGCTTTCGACCTCGATAGACGCGGGCTCCGCCTGTCTAGGCGCCGCGTCGAAGCAGGCCATGAGCTGCTGCGCCATGGCGTTGATGGAGCGCACGGTCGAGAGGTCGGTGTTGACGCAGAGCATACCGACAATCTCGTCATTCTCGCGGATAAAGTACGTCGCCGACTCCAACGTCTTGCCACCGGCACCGCGCCCCTCATAGCCCGTAATAAACGGCAGGTCGCGATAATTGGGGTCGTGCATGATCTTGAGCGCCAGATCGGTGGCGGGACCGCCGACCTTACGGCCGCTTACGATGCCGTTGCGAATATCGACGATGGCGTGGTCGGGATCCGAGAAATCATGCAGCACGATCTCGCTGTTTTTGCCGAGTATCTGCTCCAGGAAATCGACCATCGGCAAAAAGCGACGTACGGTCTCGTTCACGGGCAACTCCTTTTGGTTCTATCGAAGTGTTCATAACAATTTTTTATCATGGTAACACGCTGCTCATCATCTCGTATATCCGCAGGTACATTGCGTAATACAGACGAACGGTAGGAATTTGGCGGTAAACGGTTGACCAAAAGAAAAGTTAGATGTTATTTTGACCAGACACTTTCCTGACCTGCGGAAATGCGTTATCTCAGCTGAAGAATAGTCTGATAACAAAAAATTATTATTGAGAATGAGAATCATCTTTAATACGATATGCAACGAAGGCACAACCTCAACCCCGCACTGCGTCACAATAGAGCGTTAGATGCGAAAACAACTATTTCGAGGATTGGTGGTCAAATGACCCAGGAGACGGTTACGAACGGCACTGAAGCCCTGTTCACTCGCGAAGGCATGCCTCCCGTTAAGGAAATGATCCCGTGTGCCCTTCAGCACGTACTGGCATCGTTTGCCGGCATCATTACCCCGGCGGTCATCATGGCCGGCGTCTACGGCTTTAATAGCCAGCAGAGCACCGACATCATTCAGGTTGCGCTCATTCTTTCGGCAATCGACACGGCCCTTCAGGCCTTCGCTCCCTTCCGTCGTATCGGCGGCGGCCTGCCCATCGTCATGGGCGTTTCGTTCGCGTTCCTGCCGGCCCTTCAGGCCATGGGCGCCTCGGGCTTTAGCTTTGGCGCGCTGCTGGGTGGCGAGATCGTCGGCGGCGCCGTTGCGGTCCTCTTTGGTCTGGCCTACAGCAAGATCAAGTGGCTGTTCCCGCCCGTCGTGACCGGTACGGTCATCTTCTCCATTGGCGTCTCTCTCTATCCCACGGCCGTCAAGTACATGGCCGGTGGCATGGGCACGCCGCTGTGGGGTACCCCGCAGACATGGTGCGTCGCCCTGATCACCTTCGCTGTGGTCTTTGCGCTCGCCAACTTTGGCAAGGGCGCGCTCAAGCTGGGATCTGTGTTCTTTGGCATGATCGTTGGCATGATCGTCTCCATCCCCTTTGGCATGATCGACTTCTCCAGCGTCGCCACCGCTCAGGTCTTCGCCCTTCCCAAGCTCATGCCCTACGCGCTCGAGTTTGATCCCGAGGTCTGCATTACCCTCGCCGTCGTGTTCCCCATGGTTGCCATTCAGGTTATCGGTGACGTCTCTGCTGCTTGCCTTGGTTCCATCGACCGTATGCCCACCGAGCGCGAGCTCTCCGGCGCTATTGTGTCCCAGGGCCTCACCTCTATGGTCGGCGGCCTGCTGGGCGGTCTTCCCACCAGCGCCCTTGGCCAGAACGTGGGCATCATCTGCTCCAACAAGGTCGTCAACAAGTGGGTCTTTGTGATCATCGCGGCCGTCTTTGCCATCGCCGGTCTGTTCCCGCAGCTCTCTGCCGTGCTCTCCGCCATCCCGCAGCCCGTCATCGGCGGCGCGACCGTCGGCGTCTTTGGCACCATCACCATGAACGGCGTGCGCATGTTCACCCGCGAGGGCCTCACGCAGCGTACTACCACCATCGTCGGTACCTCCGTCGTCTTTGGCCTGGGTATCTGGATGGCCAGCGGTTGCCTTGCCGGCGAGGGTATGCCCACCTGGGTGTCCACCGTCATCGGCTCCAATGCCGTAACCCCCACCGCCATCATGGCCATTGTCCTTAACCTGATCCTTCCGCAGACGCCGGTCGTGGCTCAGCACATCGATGCCGCCAAGGATGCCGCTGTTGATCTGGTCCTGCCCGAGAGCAAGAAGTAACCAATTCGGTGCTATTCGCCGGCGGACGCATCGCCTCGTCCGCCGGCGCCATGCGGCGCCAAGCCGCACTTCAAAGGGCTTGTCCCTTTGGTGAAGCGTTGACGGGAGAGGGCCCGTTTCCGGTGTAGGCCGGCGCTTCGCACTTCCGCCATGTCAGAGGTGTCAAACCCCGCCTCTGATGTTGAAGGGAGCATTTATGCTTCTGGTCGCTAACGGTTCCGTCTTTACCCGCAACGCTCAGACTCCGTTTATTCCCAACGGTGCAGTCGCTATTGACGGAGATACGATCGTCGAAGTGGGCCCCGAGCGCGAGCTCAAGGCCAAGTACCCGGATGCCGAGTACGTCGACGCCCAGGGCAACCTCATCATGCCCGGACTTATCAACTGCCACACCCACATCTATTCGGGTCTGGCCCGCGGTCTTGCCATTAAGGGCTGCAACCCCACCAACTTCCTGGAAAATCTTGAGCAGCAGTGGTGGAAGATTGACGACAACCTGACGCTCGACGGCACCAAGGCAAGCGCCTATGCCACGATTTTGGATTCCATCCGCGACGGCGTCACCACGATCTTCGATCACCACGCGAGCTTCTGCGAGATTCCGGGCAGTCTCTTTACCATTAAGGACGCCGCTCAGGAGCTGGGTATGCGTTCGTGCCTGTGCTACGAGGTTTCCGACCGCCGTGGCCAGGAAAAGTGCGATCAGGCTATTGCCGAGAACGCCGAGTTTGCCCAGTGGGCCGCCAAGGAGCGTCGCGATAACGACAACCACATGATCGCCGCAATGTTTGGCGGTCACGCCACCTTTACGCTGTCGGACGAGACCATGGATAAGATGGCCGAGGCCAACAACGGTCTGACCGGCTTCCACATCCACGTGTGCGAGGGCATGAACGATGTGTGGGACTCCCGCCTCAACCGCGGCGGCATCAGCCCCGTCGAGCGCCTGCTGCAGCACAACCTGCTCGGTCCCGACACCATGCTCGGCCACTGCATCCATGTGACGCCCGCCGAGATGGATATCGTCAAGGAGTCCGGCACCTGGCTGGTTAACAACCCCGAATCCAATATGGGCAACGCCGTGGGCTGCGCCCCCGTGCTCGAGTTCTTCCGCCGCGGCATCCCCGTGTGCATGGGCACCGACGCCTACACCCACGATATGCTCGAGAGCCTCAAGGTTTTCCTGATCATTCAGCGCCACAACGCCGCTATGCCCAACGTGGGCTGGTGCGAGGCCGTGACCATGCTGTTCGAGAATAACGCCAAGATGGCCAGCAAGTACTTCGATCGCAAGCTCGGTGTGCTTGAGCCCGGCGCTGCCGCCGACGTCATCGTTATGGACTACAAGCCCTTTACGCCGCTGAGCGAGGAGAACATCGACGGCCACATGCTCTTTGGCATGATGGGCAAAAACTGCCGCACCACCATCATCAACGGCAAGGTTCTGTACAAGGATCGCGAGTTTGTCGGTATCGATGAGGACAAGATCAACGCGTGGACCATGGCTGAGTCCAAGAAGCTCTGGAGCACGCTCAACGATTGCACCTACTAATTCACAAGTAGATTCACGCGCGCCGGATGTTTCGCCGCATCTGACGCGCGTATAGGCGGCCTCCGCGGGGTCGCCGGCGCTGTGCTAGCGCTACACCGTATTTGCGCCCGCCGCGCGGTCTCGCCGGGCGTTACAGAGAGGAGCTCATTATGAGCGACATCATGAGGCCGATCCCGTTTTCGCAGCTGATGAACTGGATCATCGAGGAGCACAAGACCCAGGGCGCCGTCTTTGGCGTGCGCAAGATGGTCACGACCAACCAGGAGGGCGCGCTTCCCATTTTTGACGAGCGCATCGAGACTCCGTTTGGCCCGGCCGCCGGCCCCAACACGCAGCTTGCCCAGAACATCGTGGCATCCTACGTGGCCGGTTCCCGCTTCTTTGAGCTCAAGACCGTCCAGGTTATGGACGGCGAGGAGCTCTCCAAGTGTGTGAACAAGCCCTGCATCGTGGCGCAGGACGAGTGCTACAACTGCGAGTGGTCGACCGAGCTCGAGGTTCCGCAGGCCTTTGCCGAGTACGTGAAGGCATGGTTCGCATGCCACCTGATCGCTCGCGAGTACGGCCTGGGTAGCCCGGACGGCTTTGTCTTTAACATGTCCGTGGGCTATGACCTGGAGGGTATCAAGAGCCCCAAGGTCGATGCGTACATCGAGGGCATGAAGGACGCCAGCGGCTCTGACGTCTGGAACGAGTGCCGCGCATGGGCGCTCGCCAACCTGGACAAGTTTGAGCATGTCGACGCAGCGTTTGTCGAGTCCATCCCGGCACGCATCTCCAACTCCATCACCGAGTCTACCCTGCACGGCTGCCCGCCGGCGGAGATCGAGCGCATCGCGACCTATCTGATCACCGAGAAGGGCCTCAACACCTACATCAAGTGCAACCCCACGCTGCTGGGCTATGAGTTTGCCCGCCAGCGCCTCAACGAGCTGGGCTTTGACTACATCGTCTTCGATGACACGCACTTCCGCGAGGACCTGCAGTGGGCCGATGCCGTGCCTATGTTCGAGCGCCTGATTGCCCTGTGCGCCGAGCGCGGCCTGGAGTTTGGCGTCAAGCTCACCAACACCTTCCCCGTCGACGTGACGAGGAACGAGCTGCCCTCCACCGAGATGTACATGTCCGGCCGTTCGCTGTTCTCGCTGACCATCGAGGCCGCCCGTCGCATTACCGAGCAGTTCGATGGCAAGCTGCGCATCAGCTATTCCGGCGGTGCTACGGTCTACAACATCCGCGCCCTGTATGACGCCGGCATTTGGCCCGTTACCCTGGCGACCGACGTGCTCAAGCCCGGTGGCTACGAGCGCTTTAGCCAGATGGCTGGCGAGTTTACCGACCTGGATGGCAAGCCGTTCGCGGGCGTCTCTCTCGAGGCCGTGACTGCGATTCAGGCCGACTCGCTCACCAACCCGCTCTACAAGAAGCCGCTGCGTCCGCTGCCCGACCGCAAGGTCGCCGGCAAGAGTCCGCTTTCCGACTGCTTTACCACGCCGTGCCGTACGAGCTGCCCCATCCAGCAGGATATTCCCGCCTACCTGGCGGCTGTTGACGAGGGCCGCTACGAGGACGCGCTCAACATCATCATCGAGCGCAACGCCCTGCCGTTCATTACCGGCACCATCTGCCCGCATCCCTGCGGCCGTGCCTGCGAGCGTGCATTCTACGAGCCCGAGGGCGCCCAGATCCGCGCCAGCAAGCTCAAGGCCGCCCGCGAGGCCATGACCGCCGTGCTGCCCAAGCTGCGCGCCCAGGCCATCGCCAACGACGGCGAGCGCAGCGTTGCCGTTATCGGCGGCGGCCCGGCCGGTCTGGCGACGGCGTTCTTCCTGACGCGTGCCGGCGTGCCCGTAACCATCTTCGAGGCCCGCGATTCGCTCGGCGGCGTGGTCCGTCACGTGATCCCCGAGTTCCGTATCGCGAGCGACGATATCTCCCACGATGCCGAGCTCTGCCTGGCCTTTGGCGCCAAGGTTCAGCTTAACGCTCACGTGGAGTCCATTGACGAACTCAAGGCCCAGGGCTTTACCGACGTTGTCGTTGCCACCGGTGCCTGGATGCCCGGTTCCGCCGGTCTGGGCGAGGGTGCCGAGCTCGACGTGCTGGAGTTCCTGGAGGCCGCCAAGAAGGGCGAGAAGCTCGAGCTGGGCGAGGACGTCGTGGTTATTGGCGCCGGCAACACCGCTATGGACGCCGCCCGCGTGGCCAAGCGCCTGGCCGGCGTGAAGAACGTGCGCCTGGTGTATCGCCGCACCAAGAAGCAGATGCCCGCCGACGAGGAAGAGCTTGATCTTGCTCTTGCCGACGGCGTTGAGTTCTGCGAGCTGCTGGCGCCCAAGGCACTCAACGGCGCCGTGCTGACCTGCGACGTTATGGAGCTTGGCGAGCCGGATGCAAGCGGCCGTCGCAGCCCCGTCGCCACGGGCGAGACCGTCGAGCTTGCCGCCACCACGGTGATCTGCGCCGTGGGCGAGGGCATCGATGCCAGCCTGTACGATGCCGCGGGCGTTGAGCACGACCGTCGCGGCCGCCTTGCCGCCACCTCCACCGGCGTTGAGGGCGTTTGGGCTGCAGGTGACTGCCGTCGCGGTCCTGCCACCGTGGTCGAGGCTATCGCCGATGCCGCCGAGGTCGCCCGTGCCATCGCCGGCGTGGACTTTAACAAGTACGCCGACTGCAACGAGCAGGCCGGTCGCGAGGACACCTGCTACGAGCGCAAGGGGTCGCTGTGCCGCGACAAGCGCAACTGCACCAAGACCCGCTGCCTGGGCTGCGGCTCGGTGTGCGAGGTTTGCTGCGACGTGTGCCCCAACCGCGCTAACGTTGCCATTAAGGTGCCGGGCCTGGTCAAGCATCAGGTCGTCCACGTCGATGGCATGTGCAACGAGTGCGGCAACTGCGCCGTGTTCTGCCCCTACCAGGAGGGTCGTCCCTACAAGGACAAGCTCACCCTGTTCTGGAGCGAGGAGGACATGGAGAACTCCGAGAACGAGGGCTTCCTGGCCGTGGACGAGGATCACTTTAAGGTCCGCGTCGCCGGCACGGTCCGCACCGTCTCGGTCGATGCCGTCAACACCGGTCTTCCCGAGGCCGTCCGCCTGACCATCAGGGCTGTGCGCGATAACTATTCGTACCTTCTTAAGAAATAGGCGAGTCTCTTATGGCCAAATCCATTCAACATAACGTGGCCTACGTTGCCTGCGGAAGCGGTTGCGCCTCCGCAGGCGGCGACGCCCGCTGCAGCGAAGGCTGCATTGGCTGTGGCGCCTGCGTCACGGCCTGCCCCCACGGCGCCATTGCGCTGGTCGATGGCATCGCCCGCGTGGATCGCTCCAAGTGCACGGGCTGTGGCCTGTGCGGCATGGCGTGCCCGCAGCGCGTGATCGCCTTTGTTCCCGGCTACCAGAACATCCTGGTGCGCTGCAACAACACCGATAAGGGCGCCATTGCCCGCAAGATCTGCGACACGAGCTGCATCGGTTGCGGCATGTGCGCCAAAAAGTGCCCCGCCGGCGCTATCCGCATCGAGGACAACTGCGCCCATATCGACGGCGCAGACTGCCTGTCGTGCGGCATGTGCGCCGTCGTCTGCCCGCATGGCGCCATCCACGATCGCACCGGCATCGCCGCCGGCGTGTAGAGGGGAATCACCATGGCACAGGAATTCACTTTTACCGTTAACGGCGTCGAGCGCACGACGACCCAAAACAAACCGTTGCTGCGCTACCTGCGCGACGACCTGCACATCCACTCCGCCAAGGACGGCTGCTCTGAGGGCGCGTGCGGCACCTGCACCATCCATGTGGACGGTGCGGCCGTCAAGGCGTGCGTGCTGACCACCGCTCTTGCCGCCGGCCGCAACATCGTGACCGTTGAGGGCCTGCCCGAGGACGTGCGCGAGGCCTTTGTGTACGCCTTTGGCGCCGTGGGCGCCGTACAGTGCGGTTTTTGCATCCCCGGTATGGTCATGGCGGGTGCAGCGCTCATCGCCGAGGACCCCGAGCCCACCGAGGAGCAGATCAAGTACGCCATTCGCGGCAACGTCTGCCGTTGCACCGGCTACAAGAAGATCATCGAGGGCATCTCGCTGGCCGCCGCGGTGCTCCGCGGCGAAAAGCAGATCGACGAGGACTTGGAGCGTGGCGACGACTACGGCGTGGGCAAGCGCGCCTTCCGTATCGACGTGCGCAAGAAGGTGCTCGGCGAGGGCAAGTACCCCGACGACATCGACGAGATCGACCAGCCGGGCCTGACCTACGCCAGCGCCGTGCGCTCCAAGTATCCGCGCGCCCGCGTGCTCTCCATCGATACCTCCAAGGCCGAGGCCCTGCCCGGCGTGGTGGGCATTCTGCGCGCCGAGGACGTGCCGGTCAACCAGGTCGGCCACCTTATCCAGGACTGGGACGTCATGATCGCCCAGGGCGATATTACCCGCTGCGTGGGCGATGCCATCGTGCTGGTGGTCGCCGAGGACGAGGCGACGCTCGAGAAGGCCAAGAAGCTCGTAAAGATCGATTACGAGCCGCTGGAGCCCGTGCGCAACATCGCTGAGGCCAAGGCTGCCGACGCGCCGCGCCTGCACGACAGCTTCTTTGCCTTTGGCAACACGGTGGAGCTCAAGGACAACGTGTGCCAGAGCCGCCATGTGACGCGCGGCGACGCCGCCAAGGCGCTGGCAGAGAGCGCGTTTACCGTGACGCAGCGCTTTACCACGCCTTTTACCGAGCATGCCTTCTTGGAGCCCGAGTGCGCCGTTGCCTTCCCGTATAAGAACGGCGTCAAGGTGCAGTCGACCGACCAAGGTGCCTACGACACGCGCAAAGAGTGTGCCCACATGTTTGGCTGGGACAACGAGCCCGAGCGCGTGGTCGTCGAGACCATGCTCGTGGGCGGTGGCTTTGGCGGCAAGGAGGACGTGTCCATCCAGCACCTGGCCGCGCTCGCCGCATATAAGTTCCAGCGTCCGGTGAAGTGCAAGCTCACGCGTGCCGAGTCGCTCGTTTTCCATCCCAAGCGCCACGCCATGGACGGCACCTTTACGCTGGGTTGCGACGCCGAGGGCAACTTTACCGGCCTGGACTGCGAGATCAACTTTGATACCGGCGCCTACGCGTCGCTATGCGGTCCGGTGCTCGAGCGCGCCTGCACGCATGCCGTCGGTCCCTACAAGTACCAGAACACCGACATTCGCGGCTTTGGCTACTACACCAACAACCCGCCCGCCGGCGCGTACCGCGGCTTTGGCGTTTGCCAGTCCGAGTTTGCGCTCGAGAGTCTGATCGACCTGCTGGCAGAGAAGGTCGGCCTGGATCCGTGGGAGATCCGCTACCGTAACGCCATCGAGCCGGGTGAGGTTTTGCCCAACGGCCAGATTGCCGACTGCTCCACGGCGCTTAAGGAGACGCTGCTCGAGGTCAAGGATGCCTACTATGCGCATCCCGGACACGCCGGCATTGCCTGCGCCATGAAGAATGCCGGCGTGGGAGTGGGCCTGCCCGATGCCGGCCGCTGCAAGATCCGCATCGAGGATGGCCGCGCCGTGGTCTATGCCGCCACGTCCGACATCGGCCAGGGCTGCAACACCGTCTTTTTGCAGGATGTTGCCGAGGCCTGCGGTCTGCCGCTTCGCTGCATTGCCAATGGCGAGTGCTCCACCGAGAACGCTCCCGACTCCGGTACCACGTCTGGCTCGCGTCAGACGGTCGTGACCGGCGAGGCCGTGCGCGGTGCCGCCTTCCTGCTGCGCGATGCCATGGTTGGCATCGAGGCTGGCAAGCCTGCGCCCGATGCTCCCGTGAGCGCGCATGGCGACGGCGTCAAGATCGAGTACGACGACGGTCGCGCCTACCAGTTGCGCACACAAGAACTCGTTGCCGGCCAGGGTATGCATCCTCAGGATCCCGCGGCCGCCATCAAGGCGCTCGAGGGATGCGAGTTTGGTTACGTGTATCTGGAGCCGACCGACAAGCTGGGCGCCGACGTTCCCAACCCCAAGAGCCACATCTGCTACGGCTTTGCCACGCATGTGGTCATTTTGGACGACGATGGCCGCGTGAGCGAGGTCTATGCCGCGCACGATTCCGGCAAGGTGGTCAACCCCATCTCCATCCAGGGCCAGATCGAAGGCGGCGTGCTCATGGGTATGGGCTATGCGCTTACCGAGGACTGGCCGCTCAAGGACTGCGTGCCCCAGGCAAGGTACGGCACGCTCGGGCTGTTCCGTGCGCCCGAGATTCCGGATATCCACGCCATCTATGTGGAGAAGGACGAGCTACTGCCCGTGGCATACGGCGGCAAGGGCATCGGCGAGATCGCGACGATCCCCACGGCGCCCGCCGTGCAGAACGCCTACCGCGCGTTTGACGGCAAGCTGCGTCCGGATCTGCCCATGGTGGATACGCCGTACAGCCGCGCCCGTCACCGCGGGTAGGGTAGAGCGCGGATGGCCATTACTGACGGGCTGTCCATGCTCAGCATCAACTGCATACGCTGCGCCTTTGGCCCCGGCTCCATCGCGAGTCGGGGCTTTTTGTTTGGAGTGGAAACTGCATCCCGGAATTCAGGCAATCCGGTGGTCAGGGGTTGAGCGAGCGTCGCGCTAAGGATGCCAAGCGTAAAACCTTCAATGAAAAGAGCGTAAAAACTACATCGGTCATGGCGTAAAAACTACATTGAAAGTAGCGTAAAAACAGCATTGAGAATGGCGTAATTTCGTATATCGCATGATCGCCCGAGCTTGCACACGGCCTTTTGCGAGCTCTTGCCATGAACGAGAGCCAGGCTGTCACGTAGAAGACGCTCATAAAGGACGCCTCGTACGGTGAGGCGGGCCCCGACGAGAGGACCATCGCTGCGTACCTGGATCTCTTCAACAGGCTCAAGCTGACCGAGGACCTGTGCGGATGGGAGCCGCCCATGCGCTCGAAGGCCCGCGTTCGCGTGCGCCCCAAGCGCTACTTTTGCGACCCGTCACTTGCGGCGGCGTTGCTGGGGGCTACCCCTGAGCGGCTGCTTGGCGATATGCAAACGCTGGGGATGCTCTTTGAGAACCTCGTTCTGCGCGACGTGCGCGTGTTCCTTTCCACCTACGGCGGTGTCGACAACAGTGTCCATTATTTCCGAGATGAGAAGGGCCTTGAGGTCGATCTGATCGTTGAGCACGACGGGCGCTGGGGAGCCATCGAGGTCAAGCTGAGTGATGCGAAAGCAGACGATGGAGCGAGAAATCTCAAGGCGCTGGAGAGGAAAGTGCTCTCCAATCCTGCCGCTCAGAATGCCGCGCCGGCGTTTTTGGCGGTCGTGGTTGGAAAGGGGAGCATTGCCTACACACGCGACGACGGCGTGGCGGTGATCCCCATGGCGGCACTTGGGGCGTAGTGGTTTTGCGGGAGTGCCGTGCTTCCTTTACCGAAAATCCATTTGGTAAACCTGGCAGCCGTGGGTAGAATAAGGTCGACGGCAGCCCAAGGGTGATAGCTGGGCAGCGCCGTTACTTCGATTAAGGGGTCAATGCCTTAGTGGCGTCGACCCCTCTTTTTCTGCTTCGTACGCTGCTTGAGTGCCTCGGTAAGCCCGATAAGCGCCGTGAGGAGCGAGACCAAAGCGGTCAGGAGCTTCACGAAATCAGTCAGATCGGTCATGGGCATCACCTCCCGTCGCATGGAGGGCGCTGCCCGGCACATGGAGCTGCCGTCAACAATAACCAGTCTATCAAACTGCAGTCATAAATACGAATATATGTTCGCTAATAACAGCGACGTGGCCATCTCAAAGCGCGGCTTTACGCAAGGGTGCCGGGTGGCCGCGCTGGGCGATTTCGTGTCCGCACGAGCGCTTATCCTTACGGCAATGTAGCCGCCTATGTAGCAAGCGGCAGGCAACGGAGAGAGGCCATAACCGTGTCAGCTGAAAAGACGCCGTGTATCTCGGCTATCGATACGACGAACTTTGCGCGCCAGATTGTGCTGGACTTTGAGTTTGCGCCGGTGCCAAAGCAGCGCCAGCGCCGTGGACTGCGCCATGAGATTATCGAGGTCGGCGCCGTCAAGCTCGATTATCACGGCAACGTTATGGGCGAGTTCTCGCAGTTTGTGCAGACGGAATTTACCGAAGGCGTTGCGTTTCCCGTCCGCGAGCTTACGGGGATATCGGCTGTGGACACCGCGATGGCCGATCCGCTCTACGTGGTGATCAAAAGGCTCAGCGATTGGATCGGTCGCTACTCCGCCCAAGTGGTCTGTTGGAGCGGGACGGACCGTCGACAGCTTTTGACCGAGTGCCAGGCAAAGCGCATCGACCTTTCCACATTTCCTACGGACTGGGTCGACCTGCAGGCGTTTTACACCTCGATCATGGATGTAGGCAGCCACGGGTGTGTCTCTTTGAGTGACGCGGCAACGTGGTTTGGCATCGAGTTCGACGAGTCGACGGGCCACGCCCACAGCGCCCTGGCCGATGCGCGCGTAACCGCCAAGTTGCTCAAGCAGGTGATGGACGGGAACTACCGCGTGAGTCCGCGCGCCCAGGAAGTCCGCCAACGGTGGGGGATGGGCGAGCGAGCCCGGACGTGCCTTTCCAGCAAGTGCCCCGAGCTGAGCGACCTGCTGCTGAGGCTTAAGGCGGAGGGGAGATAGGCCTTTTGAGAACGCCATTCGGTTTGGCATGGCGGGGCTGTAAGCGCGACTTCGCCCTGCTGTTTGAATCGAAGCGTCAACCAGTATGACGGGCTGTCTGATCTGTCTGCCTACGCCATCGCGATCCCGCGCGCCGCACTCAGTAGCTCATACTCCCTTTGATTCCACTGATGCAGCTCAGCGGCATCGACGGCGTCGCGGCACAGGTCCAGGAATACCTCGGCTCTCTCGCAGAAGCACTCGCGGGCAAAGGCGCCGGATCCGTCCGCGATGCACTTGCCGTCGGCAAAGAGCTTCCAACTCGACGGCTCGCGCGAGTCATCTCCGAGCAGCTTGATCTGCAGTACGTGCGGATTGCCGGCAGCGCAGAGCTCTTCCTCGAGCACCTGCACGGTAAAGCGCATCTGGTGGGAGAGGCTGCTCTTGGCCATGGCCGAGGCGTAGCCGCTTGGCTCGTCCAGAAGATGCATTCGTTTTGGCTTGGTTGCCAGGTTGTGGAAATTGCGCTCGCTGCGCACGGAGAAATTGTCCATACGGACTCCTTTCATCGATGTTGGCAGGGCCACCGTGCCTCTTGGCCGGTTGGCGTCGGGATCGTGGAGCCAACTCTCTACCCCGACTCTGGATAAAACGTGCCCGCTCCTTGCGGGCAAAAGGAAGTCTATCAGCGCACGCGGACAAAAATCAACCCCGTGCGGCAATGAGCGCGCGGGGTTGATTTGGTCTACGGCCCTCAATTTTTGGCATTTGTTATTCGTCGTCTCCGTCGTTGGGGTCGCCTTTGAGGGTGTTGATGTCCAGGTACTGGTTGTCGTCCTCCTTTTGCTGCGTTGCCGATTCGGACGCGGTGGGGCCACGGAACAGCTGGAATCCCTCAAACGCGATCACGCCGAACAGAGCGATGATGATGGCGATAAAGACAACCTTTGCCGCCTGCGAAAACTCCGAAAAGCGCGGCGATTCTTCCTCGGTGTGGTAATCGGCAGCCTCGGGATCATCGGTGCCGTGGGTATACGACGATGCCGAGGCTGCCTTTACGCTCGCTTGGTTGTAATCGGGAGCGGGCGTGGCGGCAAACGGGCCGCGAGAATAGCCGCTCGACGTTTGGCCGTAATCCTCGGTTTCGATACGGCCGGCGCGAGGCTGTTCGCTCGGGCGGTTGGCGTATGCTGCGGTGTTGTCGTATGCGGAGTTGCGTTCTTCAGCAGCCGCAAATAGGGGGTTTACCGGAATGTCGAGCGCCGGCATATCGCCCGAGGTCTCGTCCAGATCTGCCGCCGCCCGGGAATCAAAGGCAAACTGGCGGTTGGAAAGATTATCCAGATCCATGACAGGCGGCTCGAGCTCGGGCTCGGGAGCCGTGTATGCCGACCGCTGCGGGGCAGCGTAGCGAATCGTGTTGTCTGCCGTGGGGCGCTGTGCCGCTGCAGCGAGAAACGCCGCCGTCTCGGACGGATCGCTAGCAGGACGGGTTGCAGGGGCGGCTTTACGCGTCGTCTGCACGATGGGACGGGTGGCAAAGTCGTCCGCGGGCACGGATGCCGGTGCGGGCGTGGCGGAAGGTGCGGGCTTTGCACTTGTCGGGCGAGGTCCGCCGCCCATGAGTTCCTCGGCGTTCCAGGGGCGGTCACTCATCACGTCGTCGAGGCTCAGCGCAAAAAGGTCCTCTTCGCCCTCGTCAAACGCGTGTTTCGCATGCCTGGCGCCAGAAGCGGTGCCTCCGCGGCCGTTGCGTGATGCGTTGCTCGACCCCATCTTGTCCCATCCTTTCGAAATACTCACATTCATCGATTATATGGAACTTGCCTTGCGGCCGACTCTCGGATTCGCGCATTCCAGAACTCGCGCCCAAAAGGGGAGGGGTGACCCGGCCGAGTTGCCTACTTGTCGCCGGCGGCAGCCTTCGCCTCGTTGAGGTAGCTATAGAAGCTGTACTTAGAGATGCCAAAGAACTCGCAGGCGCGTTCGCTCGACTTGGAGATGAGGAAGGCGCCGCGACGGTCGAGGTAGCCAATGGCGCGGATGCGCTCGTCTTTGGTCATGAGCGCCGCGGGCTTGCCCACAAACTGTTCGCACTCGCGCAGCAGGTCTTCGAGCAGGTCGCCGATGTTTTTGGTGATGGGCTCGGGCTCGGTGTAGCCCGAGCCGCCGGTGCCGGTAAAGGCATCGAGCGAGCGCTCAAAAGCCTTCATGAGCGTAATATCAAAGTTAATGCCCAAAATGCCGACGGGTTTGCCCTCATCGTTGCGGATAAAGATCGTCGAGGACTTGAGCAGCTTGCCATCGGTGGTTTTGGTGAGGTATGGCTCGCGGTCATGCACGTCGGTGGTGCCCTCGTGCATGGACTCAAACACAATATGGCTGGGGCCGTCACCCAGTTTGCGCCCGCTGACGTGGCCGTTTTCGATCACTACGATGGAGTGGTCCACGTCCTCGGTCTCCAGATCGTGGACGACGATTTCGCAGTTGGGGCCAAACTGGAGCGCCAGGCCGTGTGCAAGGCGCTTGTAAAACTCAATCTGTGCGGGGGTCATGGGTGCCTTCCTAAAAATTAGTTTGGGCTCACTTTGCCATAAACCCCACTTGTTCGCAAATAACGAAAGCGTCGCTGCGTTATGTAACCGTTCGGCGGCGAAAAAGTACCGATTACGGCAACAAACAACTTGTTAGGTTTAGCAATCAAAAAGTGTGATAGAACAGTGATAACAAACTTTTTGTTTGGCATCCACATAAAAGTTCAGTCGCAGGAATGGGAATGGGCTGAAACGCGTATGCGGGGGCCGGCAAGAGAGAACTTAAGGAGTTCACCGTATGGCCGATAAGATCCAGTGGGCGGGCAACACGATGCCCAAGAGCGATGACAAGCACTTGGGAATCATGAGCCTCGACCACGTGAAGAAGGCCCGCGCCTTCCACCAGTCGTTCCCCCAGTACACCGTCACTCCGCTTGCCCGCCTGGACGGCCAGGCCGCGCGCCTGGGCCTGTCCAACCTGTGCGTTAAGGACGAGAGCTATCGCTTTGGCCTCAACGCCTTTAAGGTCCTGGGCGGTTCGTTTGCCATGGCCAACTACATTGCCGACGAGACCGGCAAGGACGTTGCCGACTGCACCTTCGATTACCTGACCTCCGATCAGCTTGCCAAGGATTTTGGCCAGGCTACCTTCTTTACCGCCACCGACGGCAACCATGGCCGCGGCGTGGCATGGGCTGCCAACAAGCTGGGCCAGAAGGCCGTCGTGCACATGCCCAAGGGCTCCACCAAGCCCCGCTTCGATAACATCGCCGCCGAGGGCGCCACGGTGACCATCGAAGAGGTCAACTACGATGAGTGCGTGCGCATGGCCGCCGCCGAGGCCGATGCCTGCGAGCGCGGCGTCATCGTTCAGGACACCGCCTGGGAGGGCTACGAGAAGATTCCGTCCTGGATCATGGAGGGCTACGGCACCATGGCTTCCGAGGCTGCCGAGCAGCTGCGCGAGATGGCCATCAACCGCCCGACGCACGTTTTTGTCCAGGCTGGCGTGGGCTCGCTCGCCGGCGCCGTGGTGGGCTACTTCACCAACCTGTATCCCGATAACCCGCCCACCTTCGTTGTGGTCGAGTGCGCTCCTGCCGCCTGCCTGTACAAGGGCGCTGCCGCCGGCGACGGCGATCCGCGCATCGTGGACGGCGACATGCCCTCCATCATGGCGGGCCTGTGCTGCGGCGAGCCCAACATCCTGGGCTGGGATATCCTGCGCAACCACACCACCGCCTTCGTGTCCTGCCCCGACTGGGTCACCGCTCGCGGCATGCGCACCCTGGGCGCTCCCGAGAAGGGTGACCCGCGCGTCATCTCCGGCGAGTCCGGCGCAGTGACCACCGGCCTGGTCGAGACCCTCATGCTCGATCCCGAGTATGCCGAGCTCAAGGAGCTCATCGGCCTGGACAAGACGAGCTCCGTGCTCTGCTTCTCCACGGAAGGTGACACGGACCCCGATCAGTACCGTCGCATCGTCTGGGAGGGCGAGTACCCCACCTGCTAGCGAGCCTAACCTGTCCGGGTGGCGGAGCATATGTTTACTCCCTGCTCGGACAGTCCTGCTCGCACGGAGAGCACATTAAGTGCTCTCCGGCTCGTGCGGAACTCGCGACGGAGCAAACATATGCTCCGCCACCCTACGCTTACTTGCTTGCCGGGTACTCGACCTCACGCTGCTTGGCACAAGTGATCTATCTGAAATATCTACCTGTAGGTAAATCCTTGTAGAAAGGTTAACTGTTATGACTAAAGAACTCGATTTTGATGCCATTAAGGCTGCTGCTGAGTCCCACCGTGCTGATATGACGCGTTTTCTTCGCGCTATGATCTCCCATCCCTCTGAGTCTTGCGAGGAGGGCGAGGTTGTCGCCTGCATCAAAGCCGAGATGGAGAGCCTTGGCTATGACGAGGTCAAGGTCGACGGCCTGGGCAATGTTATGGGCTTTATGGGCGAGGGCGACAAGATCATCGCCATCGACTCCCACATCGACACCGTCGGCATCGGCAACATCGAGAACTGGGATGCCGATCCCTATGAGGGCTACGAGACCGACGAGATCATCTACGGCCGCGGCGGCTCCGACCAGGAGGGTGGCATGGCTTCTGCTACCTACGCTGCCAAGATGATGAAGGACATGGGCCTCATCCCCGAGGGCTACAAGATTATGGTCGTCGGCACCGTCCAGGAAGAGGACTGCGACGGCATGTGCTGGCAGTACATCTACAACAAGGACGGCATTAAGCCTGAGTTCGTCATTTCCACCGAGCCCACCGACGGCGGCATCTATCGCGGTCACCGCGGCCGCATGGAGATCCGCGTCGACGTTCACGGCACCTCCTGCCACGGCTCCGCTCCCGACCGCGGCGACAACGCCATCTACAAGATGGCCGACATCATCGCCGACGTCCGCGCCCTCAACAACAACGGCTGCGACGAGTCGACCGACATCAAGGGCCTCGTCAAGATGCTCGACCCCAAGTACAACCCCGAGCACTTCGAGGACGCCCGCTTCCTGGGCCGCGGCACCTGCACCGTCAGCCAGATCTTCTACACCAGCCCCAGCCGCTGCGCTGTCGCTGACTCCTGCGCCATCTCCATCGACCGTCGCATGACCGCCGGTGAGACCTGGGAGTCCTGCCTGGACGAGATTCGCAACCTGCCGGCCGCCAAGAAGTACGGCGACGACGTGAAGGTCTCCATGTACATGTACGACCGTCCGTCCTGGACCGGCGAGGTCTACGAGACCGAGGCTTACTTCCCCACGTGGATCAACAAGGAGACCGCTCCGCACGTCAAGGCCCTCGTCGACGCCCACAAGGCCATGTTCGGTGACGAGCGCATCGGCTGCGAGCCCAGCATGGATAAGCGCACCGGTCGTCCGCTGTGCGACAAGTGGACCTTCTCCACGAACTGCGTTTCCATCCAGGGCCGCTATGGCATCCCCTGCGTCGGCTTTGGCCCGGGTGCCGAGTCTCAGGCTCACGCTCCCAACGAGGTCACCTACAAGGACGACCTGGTCACCGCTGCCGCCATGTATGTAGCTGCCCTGAACCTCTACGATCCGAGCCAGGTCGATGGCGACGCCACCGTCTTCCGCGCCGGTCTGACCAACAACAAGATCGATTAGTCCCATTCCTCGATCTTGTTGAGCCGGGGACAGCCTGTGTCCCCGGCACCCCCTGTTGACTTGGGGCCCGCGGTCGTTATCTCCCATGCTTCCTCGACGGTAGCGGGTCCTCGTCATAGCGCTCTGCATGTTCTAGCCACACGCGCATGCCGGAGCATATCTACTCATTGCGATCGTTTCATCTTTGGAAAGGATATTTACATGGACGCTAAGTTTACCGAGCTCGTCGAGCAGTTGAACGGCCTCGATTTTAAGGGTATGTACGGCAGCGACTTCCTGCACACCTGGGATAAGACCACCGATGAGCTCAAGGCGCTCTACATCGTCGCCGACGCCCTGCGCGAGCTGCGCGAGAACAACGTTTCGTCCAAGATCTTCGACTCGGGTCTGGCCGTCTCCCTGTTCCGCGATAACTCCACCCGTACGCGCTTCTCCTTCTCCAAGGCCGCCAACCTGCTCGGCCTTGAGCTGCAGGACCTGGACGAGAAGAAGTCCCAGATCGCTCACGGCGAGACCGTCCGCGAGACCGCTACCATGATCTCCTTCATGGCCGACGTCATCGGCATCCGCGACGACATGTACATCGGCAAGGGCGACGCCTACATGGCCGAGGTCTCCGAGTCTGTCCAGCAGGCTTACGAGGACGGCGTTCTGGATCACCGCCCCACGCTCATCTCCCTGCAGTCCGACTCCGATCACCCCACGCAGTCCTCTGCCGACATGCTCTACCTCATCAACGAGTTTGGCGGTCTTGAGAACCTCAAGGGCAAGAAGGTTGCCGTTACCTGGGCCTATTCGCCCTCTTACGGCAAGCCGCTGTCCTGCCCGCAGTCGCTGATCAGCCTGCTGCCCCGTTTTGGCATGGACGTCACCCTGGCCCACCCCGAGGGCTACGACCTCATGCCCGAGGTCGTCGAGCGCGCCAAGGGTTATGCCGCCGAGTCCGGCACCACCTTTAAGCAGGTCAACACCATGGCCGAGGCCTTCGAGGGCGCCGACATCGTGATCCCCAAGAGCTGGGCTCCGTTTGCCGCCATGGAGAAGCGCACCAACCTGTACGCCGAGGGCGACGACGCCGGCATCGCTGCGCTCGAGAAGGAGCTGCTCGCTCAGAACGCTACGCATCAGGATTGGTGCTCCACGACCGAGCTCATGGAGAAGACCGCCAACGGCCAGGACACCATCTTTATGCATCCGCTGCCCGCCGACATCTCCGGTGTCTCCTGCGAGCACGGCGAGGTCAACGCCGACGTCTTCGACATGCACCGTGTGGGCATGTACAAGGAGGCCAGCTACAAGCCGTATGCCATCGCAGCCATGATGTTCCTGCAGAAGGTTGCCGATCCCGCCGCTACCCTCAAGGCCCTCGACGAGCGCAACACCGCCCGCTGGTTCCAGGCCTAAAGCTGGGCTGAGAAATGGCTAAGCGTATTGTTGTCGCCCTGGGTGGAAACGCCCTCGGCGCCAACCTTCCCGAGCAGATGGAGGCCGTCAAGACGACTTCCAAGGCTATCGTTGACCTAATCGAGGAGGGCAACGAGGTCGTCGTCGTGCATGGCAACGGTCCCCAGGTGGGTATGATCGCCAACGCGATGGCAGAGCTCACGCGCTCTAACCCTCAGAAGTACATTCCCTGCCCGCTGTCCGTTTGCGGCGCCATGAGCCAGGGCTACATTGGCTATGACCTGCAAAATGCGCTGCGCGAGGAAATGCTCGACCGCAATATCGACAAGGGTGTCGCGACCGTGCTCACCCAGGTCGAGGTTGCGGCGGACGACCCGGCCTTTGCCGACCCGGTCAAGCCGATCGGTCCGTGGATGAGCGAGGCCGAGGCCAAGGAGCTGGAGGCCGATCGCGGCTATCAGTTCATCCACGACGAGAAGCAGGGCTTCCGTCGCGTGGTTGCCTCGCCCAAGCCCGTGAACATCGTCGAGCTCGACACCATTAAGTCGCTCGTCGAGTCCAACCATGTGGTGATCTCCTGCGGCGGTGGCGGCATTCCCGTCACCAAGGCCCAGGGCAACCACCTTAAGGGCGCTGCCGCCGTCATCGATAAGGACTTTGCGGCCGAGAAGCTCGCCGAGCAGCTTGACGCCGATGCCCTGATCATCCTGACGGCCGTTGAGAAGGTTGCCATTGGCTTTGGCACCGACCACGAGCAGTGGCTCGACACGCTGACCGCGGCTGACGTAAAGCGTCTGTCCGAGGCCAACGAGTTCGGTCGCGGCTCCATGCTGCCCAAGGTCCAGGCAGCCTCGACATTTGCCGAGAGCAAGCCGGGCCGCACGGCGCTCATCACGCTGCTCGAGAAGGCGCGCGATGGCCTTGCCGGCAAGACCGGTACCACGTTTACCGGCGACGCTGAGTAGGCATATCTGCACCATTGAGGAGGGTGCCCTGCGTCGCGGGGTGCCCTCCTTTGTGCTATGGAGAGCCAAGGGGCGTTCGCTGGAAAACGAGCGCATACCTGTTCCGACGGAGTGCGAGCTTGGTATGGTGGGTATAGCAACTATGGTGTCCAAGGCAGCCAGGGGAGGTTTGCGGAGATGAAACTCGGTTGCGTGATTATGGCCTCGGGCGAGGGCAAGCGATTTGGCTCCAACAAGATGCTCGCCGATATCTATGGCGAGCCGCTGATTGCCCGGACCATCGATTCGGTTCCCCGGGGCTTTGACGTTGTGGTTTCGACGCGTTGGCCCGAGGTCGCCCAGATTTGCGAGGACAAGCATTGTTCGTGCGTGCTGCACGATGGCGAGCTGCGCAGCGAAAGCGTCCGTGCGGGCCTTTCGTGGGGAGTCGAACGCAACTGGAAAGGTTGTCTCTTTTTGCCGGGCGACCAGCCGCTCGTGAGTGCGGATTCTTTTGAGGCTATGGTTCGTGCATTTGACGAGCGTGGCCGCAAGCGTCCGGTACGTCTTGCGTGCAACGGTGAGCCTTCGAGCCCAGTGCTCTTTCCGGCGGAACTGTTCGATGCACTTATGTGTCTTGAGGGCAAGGACGGCGGCGGTTCGATCCTCGAAGGCCGTACCGATGTGGTGCTGGTCGAGGCGCGTGCCTACGAGCTGTGGGACGTCGACACCGCCAAGGGACAGCGACGCATAGCGGAGCATATCGCCGCCTGCTCGTATTTTGATCGCGTGGCCAACTGCATCAATCAATAAGGAGCAACATGATCATCATCAAAAACGGCGCGCTCGTGACGCCACAGGGACTTTGCCGCGCCGATCTTGCCATGGAGGGCGATAAGATCGTGCGGATCGCCGCGGCGATTGAGCCGGGCGCCGACGATACCGTCGAGGATGCCGCGGGCTGCTGGGTGTTTCCCGGCTTTATCGACGGCCACACGCACATGCAGTGCTGGACCGGCATGGATTGGACAGCCGATAGCTTTGAGACCGGCACGCGCGCGGCTGCCTGCGGCGGCACGACGACCATCGTGGACTACGCGACGGCCGATCGCGGCGTGACTATGCCCGATGCCTTGGCCGAGTGGCATCGCCGCGCCGACGGAACCTGCACGGCCAACTACGCCTTTCATATGGCACTCGCCGAGTGGAACGAGCGCAACCGCGCCGACCTTTCGGCCATGCGCGAGGCGGGCGTATCGTCGTTCAAGACCTACTTTGCCTATGACCACCTGCGCTTGGACGATGCCGAGACGCTCGAGGTGCTCGAGGAGCTCAAGCGAATTGGCGGCATACTATGCGTGCATTGCGAGAACGGTACGCTGGTGAATGAGCTGCAGAAGCGCGTGTTTGAGCAGGGTGTCCACGGGCCCGAGGGCCATGCGCTCAGCCGTCCGGATGTGTGCGAGGCCGAGGCAGTGAGCCGTCTGCTATATCTGGCGCACCTGGCCGGCGACGCTCCGGTCAACGTGGTGCACCTTTCGACCAAGCTGGGGCTCGAGGCCATTCGTGCGGCCAAGGCGCGCGGGCAGAAGAACATCTATGTCGAAACCTGCCCTCAGTATCTGATGCTCGACGACACCTGCTATTTAGAGCAGGGCGAGGACGGCTTTGCGGGTGCCAAGTATGTGATGAGCCCGCCGCTGCGTCATGCCGGCGACCGTGCGGCCCTGCGCGAGGCGCTTGTGGCCGGCGAGATCGATACCATCGCCACCGACCACTGCAGCTTTAACCTGCACGGGCAAAAGGACCGCGGGCGCGATGACTTCCGCGCGATTCCCAACGGCGGTCCCGGCGTGGAGCATCGTCCCGTCGCCATTGCCACGAGCTTTGAGGGGCAGCTGGGCCCCGAGGACCTCTGCCGCCTGATGAGCGAGAACCCGGCGCGCGTCTTTGGCATGTATCCGCGCAAGGGCTGTCTTGCCGAGGGCTCCGATGCCGACGTGTGCGTGTGGGATCCCCAAGCACGCTGGACCATTCGCGCGGCGACGCAGCATCAGGCTGTGGACTACACGCCGCTCGAGGGCTTTGAGGCGCATGGTCGCGCCAAGGCCGTCTACGTCAACGGCGTACTGGCGGCACGCGACGGCGAGCCCACCGGAGCCCAGCCCGGCCGCTACGTCCCCCGCTAGCAGGGCTGCCCCTGGAGGCTGGTGGCGACGATGGGGCGGCCGAGGGCGGCCTCAAAGCGGTCTGCCATCGTTGGGTCGGCAAGCGTGTCGACTTGGTTGAGCATGATGCGGGCATTGTTGAGGTTCAGCATCCGCAGCTCGGCATTGAGCACCGTGGCGACGCGCTCGGGCGTGGCGATGTCGGTGAGCTCGCAGCCGCAGCGCTCGCAGAAGAGCTCGGGGCGGTGGACAACCTCGGCGATGGGCTTGCCGAGCCCCGAGGCGCCGACGATCCAGGCGATGTTGGCTGTGCCAGAGGGGATTACCGGCTCCCAGGCGGCGTGCGCCTTGAGCGGGAGCCGCTTGCTGCCGTCCGCCTCGGCCAGGACGTAGTCAAAGCGCTGCGCCAGCTGGTCGAGCGGCTCGGCAGGGGAGGAGAGCTTGCCCGTCTGGGGGTCCAAGACGCCTGCCTGGCAGATGCTTCCCCGCACAGGTCCCACGCAGGCCTCGCAGGTGCAGCCTGGGGCGTGTAAGGTACCCGGCTTCCAAGGTACGGCGTCCAGGCGACGGCTCGACCCGTCCCATGGCACGCCGGCGACGGGGAACATGTGCGTGGTGGTGCAGAGGAGCACGCGGCCGCCAGCGCGCATAAGCTCAAGGCCGAGCGTCTTTAGCAAGGTCGACTTGCCACCGCTGCCGATGATCGCGGTGATGCCCGGCTCAATCTTGAGCGTGGAGGCAAGGCTGCCGTTAACCGTTTCCATCTGTTCACCGCCGTATAATACTGTGATAATAAATAATCATCAGAGTAGCGGTCGAACCGCTTTTGCTCTGTTCAAACCGTAGCACAGGGAGGTGCCCCGGGAATGCTCGTTTATGTTCGCGGCGCTGGCGATATCGCCACGGGTGTCGCCGCTCGCTTGGTGCGCGCCGGCGTGTCGGTCGTTATGGCCGATATCGCGGTTCCCACGTGCATCCGCCGCACAATCTGTTTTTGCGAGGCCATTCGCCTGGGCGAGGTCGAGATCGAAGGCATTCGCGCTCGCTTGGCACAGACGCCGGCTGAGGCGCTTGCGATTACCGAGGCTGGAGACGTCGCCGTTGTAGTGGACCCCCAGGCCAAGATGCTCGGCGAGTTGAAACCCGCGGCTGTGGTCGACGCGATTTTGGCTAAGCGCAACTTGGGCACCACGCGCGACATGGCGCCTGCCGTCATCGCCGTGGGGCCGGGCTTTACCGCGCCGGTTGACTGCGACGCCGTGGTCGAGACCATGCGCGGGCATTTTCTCGGCCGTGTTATTACCCAAGGTTCGCCCCAGCCCAACACGGGCGTGCCGGGCATTATCGCCGGCTATGGCAAAGAGCGTGTTATCCACAGCCCCGCCGCCGGCGTGTTTCGGTCCGACCATGCGATCGGCGACATCGTGAGTGCCGGAGACGTGATTGGCTACGCGGGCGATACGCCCATGTGCACGCAGATCGATGGCTGTCTGCGCGGGCTTTTGGCGAACGGCGTGCAGGTGACTGAGGGCTTTAAATGCGCCGATGTCGATCCCCGCGGCGATGCCAGCTATATCAACTACATTTCGGACAAAGCGACGTCGGTCGGCGGCGGCGTGCTCGAGGCACTCGCTATGCTCACCGATGTCTTTAGAGGATAGAAGGCGGCAATGGAAAAGCTCGATGTGGTGAATGCTACGCTTGGCGCTCTGAAGGCTGGTAAGACGTGCGAGCTCGTGGTCGTGGCCGGTACGGCGGGGTCTTCGCCACGCGGCGTGGGTGCCTGGATGGTCGTCTTTGCCGACGGTAGCCAAGCGGGCACCATCGGCGGCGGCAAGATTGAGCTCTTTGCGCTGGACGAGGCCCGCGAGCTGCTGGGCGCGGGGCAGTCGCGCCTGGTCCGCTATACCATGGGCGGCGAGAGCTCCGATACCGGCATGATCTGCGGCGGAGCCATCTGCCTGTGCTATCTGCACCTGGACGCGACCAAGGCACCGTTGTTCCAGGAGATTGCCGATGTACTGGCGTATCGCCGTATCGGCGACTTCACCATCGACTTTGAGCCGTTTATCGCAAGCGCGCTCGAGGGCGATGTGGCCGAATACCATGGTGAGGAGTCACGCCGCACCATTGACGGCTGCCCCGAGCTTTCGCTGGTGGAGGAGGGGAGCAAGGTCACCCACACCAACGCCGCCTCCGAGATTCCCCCGGCGCACATCGAGACGCTCTGCCCCGAGGGCCTGACCTACATCTTTGGCTGCGGACACGTGGGCGCCGCGACGGCGCGCGTGCTCACGGCGGCGGGCTTTGCCGTTGTGGCGTGCGATGACCGCCCCGGCACGCTGACGCCCGAATGGGTGCCCGGTGTCTACGATCGTCGCCTGGTCGATTACAAGAACCTGGACGAGCTATGTCCCATCGGTCCGCGCGACTTGGTGGTTGTGGCCACAGCAGGCCACAAGTCCGATATCGATGTGGTGATTCAGGCCATGCGCGCCAAGCCCGCCTATCTGGGTTGCCTGGGCTCGCGCCGCAAGACGGCCTTTGTGCGGGCTCGCCTGGAGCAGGAGGGCTTTACGCAGGAGCAGATCGACGGGTTGCACCTGCCGATCGGTGTTGCCATCGAGGCCGAGGATCCCGAGGAGATCGCCATCTCCATCGCCGCCGAGATGATCCACCTGCGCCGCACCAAGCTCGTCCCCCGCAAGCGCTAATCGCATCCCCATCAATAAGTTGCGGTGGAATAGGGACTGTTTAAGCCTGTTAAGCCGTCAAACAGTCCCTATTTCACCGCAACTGCCATGTTGATCCCTTGGGGACGGAGGAAAACGGATCACTCAAGGAGTCAGGTGACCCAAGTGATCCGTTTTCCTCCGTCCCCAAGGGATCAGTTTGTGCGGGGGAGTTGTGGAGTTGTGCAGGCAGACGAGGTTTTTCTGGAAATACGCTCCCAATGCGCGTATAGTACCGATTGTTTTGTCGGCTCCTGCTGCGTCGAGTCCAAACCGCGAAATGCCATGAGCGGCGCGGATGCAGCCAGGAGGCACGAGGACAACCCATCGTGGCCACGCCCCGTGCTTAAAACCCCAAGAAGGAGTGAACAATGGCAGAAGAGAAGTATGTGCCGCGTCTGAAGACCAAGTACAACAACGAGGTCAAGCAGCAGCTTCAGGAAAAGTTCCAGTACGAGAACGTCATGATGATCCCCAAGTTTGAGAAGATCGTCGTGAACATGGGTGTCGGCGAGGCCGCTACCGATTCCAAGGCCATCGACGGTGCCGTGCGCGACCTGCGCGCCATCACCGGCCAGCAGCCGATGATCACCCGTGCCCGCAAGTCCATCGCTACCTTCCGCCTGCGCGCCGGTATGCCGATCGGCTGCAAGGTTACCCTGCGTGGCGACCGTATGTGGGAGTTCTTCGATCGTCTGACTTCCGTCGCGATTCCCCGTATCCGCGACTTCCGCGGCATCTCCGCCAAGAGCTTCGACGGCCGTGGTAACTTCTCCATGGGCGTCACCGAGCAGCTCATCTTCCCCGAGATCGACTTCGACTCCGTCGATCACCAGCGTGGTATGGACATCACTTTCGTGACCACCGCCAACACCGATGAGGAGGCCAAGGCCCTTCTGGACGCCTTCGGTTTCCCGTTCAAGAAATAGGTTCACCTGCCCTGTAAGCGCCGTTCCCACAAGGGGGCGGCGCTTGGGGCGAACAATACTCTATGTGAGGAGGATATAAGTGGCTAAGACATCGATGATCGTCAAGTGCAATCGCAAGCAGAAGTTCTCTACTCGTGAGTACACGCGCTGCCAGCGCTGCGGCCGTCCGCACTCTGTGTACCGCAAGTTCGGCCTGTGCCGTGTCTGCTTCCGTGAGCTTGCACTCAAGGGCGAGCTTCCCGGCGTTAAGAAGGCCAGCTGGTAAGTCACTACCAGCGTTTCAAGCATCAGTTTGGAACAGGGAAAACGCGCTAAATAGGCTTTGCCGTTAAGGGCGGCGAAGAACCAAGAGCACGTGTTCATCAAGAACGAAGGAGAATCTGTATGAACCTTACAGACCCGATCGCAGATATGCTTACGCGCATCCGTAACGCTAACTCTGTGAACAAGGCCACGGTCTCCATGCCGAGCAGCAAGAAGCTCGTCGAGATCGCTCGTGTTCTGCACGAGGAGGGCTACATCGAGGGCTACGATGTCGAGGACACCGTTCCCCAGAAGACTCTGCACATCACGCTTAAGTATGGTCCCAAGAAGGCTAAGGTCATCAACGGCATCCGCCGCATTTCCAAGCCGGGCCTGCGTAAGTACACCGGCGTTGCCGACATGCCCCGCGTCCGCGGTGGCCTTGGTACCGCCATTATTTCCACCAGCCATGGCGTCATGACCGACCGCGATGCTCGCAAGCACAACGTCGGCGGCGAGATCATCGCCTACGTCTGGTAATTCGGTCGGTAGGTAGAAGGAAAGGAGATCACCGTGTCTCGTATCGGTAATAAGCCTGTCCAGATTCCCGCCGGAGTCGAAGTGGCAGTCAACGGCAACAACGTTGTCGTCAAGGGCCCCAAGGGCCAGCTCGAGCTCGATGTCTTTGAGAAGCTCGCTATCAACGTCGAGGACAACGTCCTCACCGTTTCCCGTCCCGACGACGAGCGTGAGACCCGTGCCCGCCACGGCCTCACCCGCGCCCTCATCCACAACATGGTTGTTGGCGTTTCCGAGGGCTTCGAGAAGAAGCTCGAGCTCGCCGGCGTCGGTTACCGCGTGCAGCAGAAGGGCAAGAACCTCGAGTTCTCCCTGGGCTTCTCGCACCCCGTGATCGTCGAGGCTCCCGAGGGCATCACCTTCGAGGTTCCCGACAACACCCACGTGAACGTCAAGGGTATCAACAAGCAGCAGGTCGGTCAGATCGCCGCTGAGATCCGCGGCCATCGTCCTCCCGAGCCTTACAAGGGCAAGGGTATCCACTATGTTGGCGAGCACATCCGCCGCAAGCTGGGTAAGGCCGCCAAGTAGTCGTAACCGACTTACTCGCATAAGACCAGCACCCCGTTAGGTGCTGGCAAGATCAACCTTTTTAGGAGTTTACGTATGAACAAGCATAAGGCGAAGCTGGAAGGCCTCAAGCGTCGTCAGCGTCGTGTTCGCGGCAAGGTCTCGGGTACCGCCGAGCGTCCGCGTCTTCGCGTGACCCGTACCAACGCCAACATCTATGCCCAGATCATCGACGACAGCAAGGGCTCCAGCCTGACGCTCGTCTCCGCCTCGACCCTCGAGGCCGAGTTCAAGGGCACCCACACCTCGAACAAGGAGGCTGCGGAGAAGGTCGGTCAGCTCGTTGGCAAGCGTGCCATCGAGGCCGGCATCACCAAGGTCGCTTTCGATCGTGGTGGCCGTATCTACCATGGCCGCGTCAAGGCCCTCGCCGACGGTGCTCGTGCCGCCGGTCTCGAGTTCTAGGAGGTATGTAGCACATGGCTCGTAATCAGAAGCAGCAGCGCGAGGCCTCCGAGTTCGAGGAGCGCGTCGTTTACATCAACCGCGTGTCGAAGACCGTCAAGGGTGGTCGTCGCATGAGCCTCGTCGCTCTCGTCGTCGTTGGCGACGGCAAGGGCAACGTCGGCGTTGGCATGGGCAAGTCCGCTGAGGTGCCCATGGCCATCTCCAAGGCGTCTCTCGATGCCAAGAAGAACATGTTCCACGTGCCGGTGACCGAGCAGGGCACCATTCCGCACGAGGTTCTCGGCCACTTTGGTGCCGGCCGCATCATCATCAAGCCCGCTGTCGAGGGTACCGGCGTTATCGCCGGCGGCGCTGTGCGTCCCCTCTTCGAGCTTGCTGGCATCAAGAACGTCCTGTCCAAGTCCCTCGGTACCGACAACGGCCTCAACATCATCAAGGCTGCCGTCGAGGGCCTCAAGGAGCTCTCCAGCCCTGAGGACGTCGCGGCTCGCCGTGGCCTGACGGTCTCCGAGATGTTCGTCGGTAAGGAGAACTAAGCATGGCTGACACCATCAAGATCAAGCAGGTCCGCAGCACCAACGGTTGCAAGCAGGACCAGGTCCGTACTGTCCGTGCCCTCGGTCTCCACAGGATCCGCGAGGTTCGCGAGATTGCTGACAACGAGTCCGTCCGCGGCATGATCTTCAAGGTCAAGCACCTTGTCGAGATTGTAGAGGAGTAGCAAATGCAGCTTCACGATCTTACTCCCGCGCCCGGTTCCACCAAGAACCGCAAGCGCGTCGGCCGTGGCAATTCTTCGGGTCACGGCACCACTTCTGGCCGCGGTCAGAAGGGCCAGGGTTCCCGCTCTGGCGGCACCAAGGGTGCCGGCTTCGAGGGTGGCCAGACTCCGCTGGCTATGCGCCTGCCCAAGCTTCCGGGCTTCCGCAACCCCCGTCGTATCGAGTACACCGCTGTTAACGTTGATCGTCTCGAGCGCAAGTTCGAGGACGGCGCTGTGATCGACGGTGCCGCTCTTAAGGCCGCTCGCATCACCAAGAGCGAGTTCGAGCCCGTCAAGGTGCTCGGCAATGGTGAGCTCACCAAGAAGTTCACGGTCAAGGTCGACAAGGTCAGCGCTTCTGCGCAGGCCAAGATCGAGGCCGCCGGCGGAAAGGTCGAGCTGCCGTGCTAAATGGTCTTAAGAATGCTTTCCGCATCAAAGAATTGCGCGAAAAGATTCTTTTTACCATAGCTATGCTCGTCGTGTACCGCATTGGTGCGCACGTTCCTGTGCCCGGCATTCCCTTCCAGGGGATGCTGGGCCTTTTCTCGACCGATAACAATTCGGTCGCCGCAGGTGCTATGGCCCTCCTGAATCTTTTCTCTGGTGGCGCGTTGAGCTATGTGTCGGTGTTCTCCCTGGGCATCATGCCTTACATCACCAGCTCGATCATCCTCCAGATGCTCCAGGCCGTTGTGCCTTCCCTGCATGAGCTTGCCCGCGAGGGCGAGGTCGGTCAGACCAAGATTACGCAGTATTCGCGTTACCTCACCCTGGCTTTGGCAATCCTCAACTCCGTGGGTTACCTCTTCCTCTTTAAGAGCTTCGGCATCAGCTTTAATGGCGCCGGCGCTCCCGAGATCATCTTCGACCTCATGATCGTCGGCACGCTCACCGCGGGCGCCATGCTGATCATGTGGATTGGTGAGCTCATCACCCAACGCGGTATCGGCAATGGCATGTCGCTGATCATCTTTGCGAACATCATGGCCGGTCTGCCGCAGGCGATCTTCTCCAGCACCGAGGGCAATGCCGGTGGCATCATCACCATGGTGATCATCTGTGCCATCATCCTGCTGGTTATCCCGCTGATTGTTTTCCTTGAGCGCGGCCAGCGCCGCATTCCGGTCTCCTACGCTAAGCGCGTCGTGGGCCGTCGCATGATGGGTGGCCAGACCACCTACCTGCCCATCAAGGTCAACACCGCGGGCGTCGTGCCGATCATCTTCGCTTCGGCGCTGCTGTACTTCCCGGCTCAGATTGCCGTGTTCTTCCCCGGCATCGGCTGGATTCAGGCAGTTGCCTCTGCGCTTTCGACCGGTTGGCTCAACTGGGTGCTTAACGTTGTCCTCATTGTGTTCTTCGCGTACTTCTACACCTCCATGGTGTTTAACCCCGATGACACGGCCGACAACCTTAAGAAGCAGGGCGGCTTTATTCCGGGCGTGCGTCCGGGTAGGGCTACCGCGGCCTACATCAAGAACGCGCTCAACAAGATCACGCTTCCCAGCGCTGTCTTTTTGGCGCTCATCGCCATCGTGCCTTCGATCATCTTCTCCTTCACGGGTAACCAGCTGATCCAGGCATTTGGCGGCACGTCCATCCTCATCATGGTCGGCGTCGTGCTCGACACGGTCGATAAGCTCGAAGGCCAGATCAAGATGTATGATTACGATGGATTCTTTAAATAGGCTAGAGGAGGATTGCTCATGAACCTCGTATTGCTCGGAGCTCCGGGTGCCGGTAAGGGCACCGTCGCGCAGGAGCTCGTCGCCGAGTTTGGCGTCGCTCACATTTCCACGGGCGACCTGCTGCGTGCTGCCGTCAAGGGTGGCACTGAGCTTGGTATTCAGGCTAAGAAGTACATGGACGCTGGCGAGCTCGTTCCCGACCAGCTCGTGATCGACCTTGTCAAGGAGCGCCTTGCCGCCGATGACGCCCAGCAGGGCTTCATCCTCGATGGCTTCCCGCGCAACACCGCCCAGGCTGTGACGCTCGATTCTGAGCTCTCTGCTATGGGTCGTGAGATCGACTGCGCCCTTCTGGTCGATGTGGCCCCCGAGGTCATCATCGATCGTCTGTCTTCGCGTCGCACCTGCCGCGCCTGCGGATACACCGGCACTGCTGCCGATGCCACCTGCCCCAAGTGCGGCGGCGAGATGTATCAGCGCGACGACGACAAGCCCGAGACCATCAAGAACCGTCTCGACGTCTACGAGAAGTCCACGAGCCCGCTCGTCGACTACTATCGTGGCCAGGGTCTGCTCAAGTCGGTCAACGGTGACCAGGCTCGCGAGACCGTGTACGGGGATGTCAAAGAGGCTCTCGGTCTATGATCAAGATTAAGTCTGCAACGCAAATTGAGCAGATGAAGAAGGCAGGAGCGCTATCTAAGATGGCGCTCCGCCACGTTGGAGCCATGGTTCGCCCCGGCGTGTCGACCTTTGAGCTCGATCAGCTTGCGGAGCAGATTATCCGCATGCATGGCGGCACCCCGGCCTTTAAGGGTTACGGTGGGTTCCCAGGAACCATTTGCGCATCGATCAACGATGCCGTGGTCCACGGTATTCCTAATCCCGACATGATTCTGCGCGATGGCGATATCATCTCCATCGATACGGGAGCCATTTTCGACGGTTGGGTCGGCGATAACGCCTGGACGTTTTTCGTCGGCACCCCCACGCCCGAGGCCAAGGCCCTGTGCGAGGTTACGCGCGATTGCCTAAAGGCTGCCATCGAGCAGGCTGTTCCCGGTAACCATATCGGGGACGTCGGGTATGCCGTTCAATCCCTCGCCGAGTCTCACGGCTACGGTGTGCTTCGCGATTACGTGGGGCATGGTATCGGCCGTGTGATGCACGAGGACCCCAACGTTCCAAATTATGGAAAGAAGGGGAGAGGTGTTCGCCTTCAGGCCGGTATGGTCATCGCCATCGAGCCGATGGTTACGATGGGTTCCAATCATGTGAGCACGGGCTCCGATGGTTGGATCGTTACGACCAACGACCACCTGCCCGCCGCGCACTACGAGAACACCGTCGCCATTACCAATGACGGTCCGGTGATTCTTACCACGGATGCCCAGGGTGCTTGGTGTTCCTTGCAGGGCGGTGAAATGTAAAAGTCGCCGCCCCCTGATGTCCAACCTCGCCTTTCAATTTTGAAGGCATGACCCCAAGGTCTATGCCTTCTCATTTCAAGGCGATCTTGGGCATCAGGGAACGGCTTTGTTTTATATTTCAAATGTAACAAGTTCCACTTAGATGTGGAGCCATTACGAAGATATTACGATACGTGCATGCGTATTGTAGAATACTCAATCGCTGTCGTTTTCTAGAGAAAGATGATTGCTTGTGAAGAAGGAAGACGCAATTGAGCTCGAGGGTACGGTAAAGGAACCGCTGCCTAACGCCATGTTTAAGGTCGAGCTCGAGAACGGTCATTCGGTTCTGTGCAACATTTCTGGCAAGATCCGAATGAATTACATCCGCATTCTCCCCGGTGACAGGGTTGTCGTGGAGCTTTCCCCGTACGACCTGACCCGCGGTCGCATCACCTATCGCTATAAATAGCGACACGCATACACGCTCTTTTCCGACTGCAGGCTTAGCTCAACCTACGGTCGGTTTGCGTGTGAAGACCAGCCATAGTTTTAAACGCCTGCGGCTGGGCGAGTAGATAGTAGGGAAGTAGTTTGAGCGCTACCGAAAGGAAGAACGATGAAGGTACGTCCTTCGGTCAAGAAGATGTGCGATAAGTGCAAAATCATTAGGCGCCATGGCAAGGTCCTCGTCATTTGCGAGAACCCCCGTCATAAGCAGCGTCAGGGTTAAGAGAGGAGACTACGTTGGCCCGTATTAATGGTGTCGACCTCCCGCGTGAGAAGCGCGTTGAGATCGGTCTGACCTACATTTACGGCATCGGCCGCACCACTGCGACGAAGATCTGCGTCGAGTGCAACGTTAACGTGGATACGCGCGTTAAGGACCTCACCGAGGATGAGGTAAACGCCATCCGCGATTATATCGATAAGAATCAGATCATGGTTGAGGGCGACCTCCGCCGTGAGCGCAACCAGAACGTCAAGCGCCTTATGGACATCGGCTGCAACCGCGGCCTTCGTCACCGCAAGGGCCTCCCGGTCCGCGGCCAGCGCACCCACACTAACGCTCGTACCCGCAAGGGCCCGAAGCGTCAGATCGGTGCTAAGAAGAAGAAATAAGGAGCGCTAGATAGATGGCTACTGCTAAGAAGAACGTTCGCGCTGCCCGTCTGAAGCGCGCGGACCGTAAGAACATTTCCGTGGGCCAGGCTCACATTCGTTCTACGTTCAACAACACGATCGTTTCGATCACCGATCCCCAGGGCAACGTCATTTCCTGGAAGTCGGCTGGCCAGGTGGGCTTCAAGGGCTCCCGTAAGTCCACGCCGTTCGCTGCCCAGATGGCTGCCGAGGCTGCTGCCAAGCAGGCCATGGAGCACGGTATGAAGAAGGTTTCCGTCTTCGTCAAGGGCCCCGGCTCCGGTCGTGAGACCGCCATCCGCTCCCTCCAGGCTGCTGGCCTCGAGGTCTCGAGCATCCAGGACAAGACCCCCATTCCGCACAACGGCTGCCGCCCCAAGAAGCGTCGCCGCGTGTAACTGAAAGGATCGTATCAATATGGCAATCGACAGGACTCCTGTTCTTAAGCGCTGCCGTCAGCTCGGGATCGATCCCGCTGAGCTCGGTTACAGCAGCAAGAAGGAATCTATCCGTCAGCCCAAGCGCCGTCGCAAGGAATCTGAGTACGGCATGCAGCTGCGTGAGAAGCAGAAGGTCAAGTTCATCTATGGCGTTCTGGAGAAGCAGTTCCACGGCTACTTCAACAAGGCCCGTAAGATGAACGGCGTCACCGGTGAGAACCTCATGATCATCCTTGAGTCTCGCCTCGATAACGTCGTCTTCCGTCTTGGCTTCGCCCGCACCCGCAAAGAGGCTCGTCAGTCCGTCCGTCACGGTCACTTCACCGTGAACGGCAAGCGCGTGGACATCCCGTCCTACCGCGTCAAGGCCGGCGACGTCGTCGCTGTCGGCGAGAAGTTCCGTGACCTCCTCCCCATCAAGGAGGCCCTGATTTCCTCCGAGCGCTTTGAGGTCCCTGGCTGGCTCGAGGTCGATATCGAGAAGCTGTCTGGTAACGTGCTCGCTCTGCCGACGCGTGAGCAGATCAGCGGTGATATCAACGAGCAGCTCATCGTCGAGCTCTACTCTAAGTAGTCCATCCGGGCTGCTGAGGCTGGAGGTAATACATGTCAGAATTCATTAGGCCTCAGGTTCAGGTCGAAGAGATCAACGAGACCTCTGCTCGTGTCTCCGTCGAGCCGCTCGAGCGTGGCTACGGCGATACACTGGGTAACTCGCTTCGTCGTGTTCTTCTGTCCTCGCTCGAGGGTGCCGCCGTCGAGGCCATTCAGATCGATGGTGCGCAGCACGAGTTCATGACCATCCCTAACATGGTCGAGGATGTCACCGACATCGTCCTGAATGTCAAGGGTCTTGTCTTCAGGGCTCTCGGCACGACCGACGAGGCGACCGCCACCATCTCGGTTGACGGCCCCTGCGAGGTCACCGGTGCGGACTTCTTTATTCCGTCCGAGTTTGAGCTGGTCAACCCCGAGCAGCACATTGCTACGCTCACCGAGGGTGGCCATCTCACCATGAGCATGCGCATCGGCTATGGCCGCGGCTATGTCTCTGGCGAGGCTAACAAGCGTGACAACGATCCCATCGGTGTGATCAACGTCGACTCGCTGTACTCGCCGGTGTCCCGTTGCGCCAAGCTCGTTGAGGCTTGCCGTGTCGGCCAGCATACCGACTACGACCGCCTTGTCCTCGAGATCGAGACCAACGGTTCCATCGCCCCGCGCGACGCCGTGGTCCAGGCTGCCAATATCATCAACCAGCATATGGCCGCCTTTATGAACCTTGCCGAGACCCCCGAGGTCGAGGAGGAGGCTTCGATCTTCGCTCCCGAGGTCACCAACGATAACGCCGAGCTGGACAAGCAGATCGAGGACCTGGACCTTTCCGTCCGTTCCTACAACTGCCTTAAGCGCGCCAGCATTCACTCGGTCCGTCAGCTCGTTGAGTTCTCGGAGAACGATCTGCTCAACATCCGTAACTTCGGTGTTAAGTCGATCGAGGAAGTGAAGGACAAGCTTGAGTCCATGGGCCTGAGCCTGAAGGCTTAATGCTTCGCATATTTGAGGAGAAACTAGACCATGCGTCACAACGTTAAGAAGGGCCTGAAGCTCGGCACCGATGCGAGCCACACCAAGGCCATGAAGAAGAGCCTTGCTAAGGCCCTCTTCGAGAACGACCGCATCAAGACCACCGAGACCCGCGCTAAGGCGCTGCGTTCGGTCGTCGACCCGATCATCACCTGGGCCAAGAAGGGCGACCTGCACTCTCGTCGTCTGGCTATCGCCAAGCTCGGCGATAAGCAGCTCGTTGCCGAGATCTTCGACAAGGCTGCTCAGGGTATGTGGCAGGACCGCAACGGCGGTTACACCCGCATCATGAAGCTCGGTAACCGTAAGGGCGATAACGCTCCTATCGTTATCATGGAGCTCGTCACCGAGCCTTGCACGCCTAAGGCCAAGAAGGCTGCTCCGGCCCCCAAGAAGGCCGCTGCTCCCAAGAAGGTTGAGGCTGTCGAGGAGGCTCCTGCTGAGGAGACCGCTGAGTAGACTTTCTGTCTGCATAGGCTATATTCGAGGGGTACGTTCGCGTACCCCTCTTTTTTTTGTCGCAATACCGTTGCTAGTTTGTTGGGAGCGCCCATGATTGCGCCGTCTGATTTCAATTCGACCTCCGAGCTCGACGCCACCCTTGTATTTCGCGTCGCCTACGATGGATCCTCCTATAGCGGATTTGCCGAGCAACCGGGCCAGACGACGGTTGCGGGCGAGCTGCGCCGTGCAATCGAGACGTTGCTGCGCCGCCCAATCGATCTGACGTGCGCGGGGCGTACCGATGCCGGCGTGCATGCGGTGGCCCAATACATCAGCGTTCCCGTAACGGACGCTGAGCTATCTCTGACGCGCCGTAGGTGGCTGAGAGCTATGGATGCCCTCCTTCCCAAAGATATCGCCATAAACGAGGTCTACAAGGCTCGTAAGGGCTTTTCTGCACGTTTTGACGCGCGCTCTCGCACTTACACCTATCGCATTGCCGACCGTGATGCTCGGCCCGTGCTGTCACGCGGTGCTGTGTGGTGGCATCGCTATCCCCTCGACGTCGATGCGATGGCGGCCGCCTGCCCTGCGCTTTTGGGCGAGCAGGACTTTAAGAGCTTTTGCAAGGTCGCCTCTGCCGTGGGCAAACCTACACACCGTTGCGTAATGCGTGCCGAGTTTGGCCATGAGGTCGCCTTTGGCGAGGACATCCTTACGTTTACCATCGAGGGCAATGCGTTTTTGCATTCGATGGTGCGAACCATTGTGGGCACCCTTGTCGAGATCGGCATGCATCGCCGCGATCCCGAGTGGATGCGCGAGGTAATTGATGCCTGCGATCGCTCCGCTGCCGGTCCCACGGCGCCCGCATGCGGTCTTACCTTTATGGGCGTGGACTACGACCCCACCGAACTTGTGGTGCTCGATTAGGGAAGTGGCTGCCTGACGGCGATCTTTGTGTGCGGCGCCTGTGGGCGGGGCGTGTGCAACATCTGTTCTTGACGTGCATCGCGACGGGCGACCATCCGCATTAAATGACGGGGTGTACCATGAACGACAGTTTGTTACTGGCTGTCGAGAGGACGGAAAACTTGGTTCGACGTGGTTCGCATCCGCGACTTTCGGTGATCCTGATTGTTGAGGGTTCGCCCAGTTATACGATGCGCGCTCTCGAGAGCATCCAGAACCAAGACCTCTACGATTTGCAAATTGTCGTCGCCTGCCGCGGCGTGGTAGCTGGTGTGCGCCATTCGCTCGAAGTTGCTGCCGACAGAGACATTCATATTGATTTGATTGATGTTGAGGACCCAGCGCCTGGCGCCTGCCTGCGTGCCGGCTTTGCGGCTTCGCGCGGCTCCCAGATCATTGCGATGAATGCCAATGAGTGGTTTGCGCCGCAGTCCCTTTCGCAGATGGTCGAAAGCTCCTGCGACGCTTCGGCTGACATCGTGTTTCCCTCTGTTTCGCTCGATCGCTACGATGTTCACCGCGAACGTCATTCCCGAGTTTTGGACGCGACATCCGTTTCTGGCGACGAGGACCGGGCGGCTTGCCTGACTCAATTGGTTTCCTGTGGTTTAATCCGACAGACCTCTGGCGTGCTGTACGATCGCGCCCTCTTTGAGGCGTGTCTTGCGCATGGCGACGCGTTTCGCACGGTGTCTTTTTTGACGTTCGCGCTTTCGCAGGCAAAGCGCGTTTCGGGATATGGCCGTGCCCGTTTTCATGCAGTGGCGCCGTCGATTACGGAGACGTTTGACCCCACGATGTTTGCCAGGCTTTCTGATGATATCGGGTCGCTCGATAGGCTTGCCGACTCGCTTGCCGTCGCGGGCGGTGGCGATCAGTTAAAACTGGTCTGCCAGCGGTATTACTACGCCGGCCTGGTCGCCTGCATCGAAAATTTGTGTCTGAGCCCCCACGGGGTGTCTTCAATAGAGCGTTCGGCCCGTTTGCATGATATGCTCGAAGCACAGCGTACCCGTCAGATGGTTGCGGCTCTTAAAGGCAATCATCGTGGCCTAGGTTTGCTCTATGGTTCGATAGCTAGTGCCAAGCCCATGCGGTGTGCGTTGTATACGCATCTGGCGGCCTTTTTCAATCGTTCGGGTGCCAGGACTGTCTAGTAGCGTGATTTTTGAAAAAAATTGCATGGAATTGTTTCGAAATGCGTTCTTATTCACTAAAACCCTCAAATAGCGCTAAACTATTCAATCACTAGGTGATTGTCTCCGCCATCTTTTGGAGTGAGGTTTTGTATGGCCAAAAAACGCAATGGGCGCCAGGATGCCATCAGAGATATTGTTCGCAATAAGGACGTACGTACGCAGCGCGTTTTGGTAGACGAGCTTCGCGCCATGGGTTTCGATTGCACGCAGGCGACCGTTTCGCGCGATATCGCGGACATGGGACTGCGTAAGCTCCCCGAGGGCATCTATGTCCTTGCCGAGGACCTTCATCTGCAGCGCATGGTTTCCGAGTTGGTTACCGGCGTACTGCGCACCGATAATCTGGTTATGATCAAGGCACAGCCCGGTACGGCTTCTGGTATTGCCGCAGCGGTCGATGCCGCGGAGCTGCCCGACGTGCTCGGTTCGCTTGCCGGCAACGACACGATCTTGGTCATTGCGCAGACGGCCGAGGACGGCGAACGCCTTGAGGCACTCATCAACAAGCTAAGTAACTCTCACAAGTAGGGGAGTAGCGGCACTGCTACTGCGCCGATTGTTGCTATAGGTAATTGCCGAGGGCGTTGACGAAGGTCAGCGCCCTTTTTGCATGCCGGCGCCTGTTGCCCTATCGGTCTTGCAGCCGGGGCCGTCGCGGCATCTTGTGGCATCTGCCGAAATAAAGAGGCGCCCGAGCAACGTACGTGCTGCTCGGGCGCCTTGGTGTCAGATGCCGCTTTGCGCTTACTGGCCCGTAGAGGGGTCGGGCGTGGGCGTAGGCGTAGGCGTAGGATCGGGGGTAGGCGTCGGCGTGCCACCGTCGCCGCCCGTGCCGCCATCGCCACCCGTGCCACCGTCGCCACCCGTCGTACCGCTATCGCTACCGCCGGTGGTGTTGCCGCCCGGGGTTTCAGTGGTCGTGGTTGTCGTCGTGGTTGTCGTGGTGGTCTCTTCCTTTTCCTCGTCTTTGTCCTCTTTGTCCTCTTTGTCTTCCTTTTTGTTGTTTGTGCCGTAGAACTTCCAGACGTTATTGTTCTTGTACGTGGGAGCCGTTCCGGTCGGGAATTCCTCGCGCTCGGTGCCCGCAAGAACGGTGTTCATGAACTTCTTAAAGACGGGCAGGTTGGTGCTGTCGCCCAGCAGGTCCGAACCGTACTTTTGGATGGGAATCTCGCCTGCGGAATAACCGGTCCACAGGGCGCATGCCAGTTGCGGCGTGAAGCCGCAGAACCACAGGTTGGTGGTGTTGTCAGTGGTGCCCGTCTTGCCGGCATAGGGCTGGTTGACGCTCAGCGCGCCGGCGGCACCCGTGCCGCTGCCCTGCATGACGCCGGATAGAACGTCGGTAACCGCGGCAGCCTCGCCTTCGGTGAGCACCTGCGTGGGATTGTCGGTGTGCTGGTACAGAACCGAGTCGGTACGCGAGTCAATCTCGGTGATGGCGATCGGCTGGCGATAATAGCCGCCGTTGGCAAAAGTGGAGTAGGCCGATGCCATCTCGAGCGGTGAGATGGACCCGGTGCCGAGCGTCATGACGGGAACGTCCTCGATATTGTCCTTGGCGGGATCGATGCCGAGCTTTTTGACGAGCGACATGATCTTGTCATTGCCGATGGCTTCGGCCACCTGAATGTAGCCGGTGTTGGATGAGTATGCCGTTGCCTGCTTAAGTGTGATGTTGCCATAGCTCTGGTTGCCATAGTTTTGCACCTCGGTCGTGGTGCCCTTGGCCTTGAGCGGCGAGTTGCAGTTAAGGGTGACGTTGGGGTTCATACCGTTTTGGATGGCAGTTGCCAGCGTAAAGGCCTTAAACGTGGAGCCCACGGGGCGCTTTGCCGTAGCGTGGTTCACGTGATTCTCGTCGGCGTTGTAGTCGTAGCCGCCCACCATGCACTTGATGTAGCCAGTCTTGGGGTCAACGACGACCATGCCCATGTCCAGGCCGTCGAGCGAAAGCGTGTCGAGCTGCGAGCGCACGGCCTCCTCGGCCACCTGCTGCATGGTGGGGTCGATGGTGGTCTTGACGGTCAGACCGCCCTTAAAGAGCACGTCGGTGGAGAACTCCTGCTCAAGCAACTGCTTAACGTAGGAGACAAAGTAGGGTTGAGAGTACACATCGACGCCACTGCCCGAAATCTCCGTCACGTTAAGCGTGATGGGCTCAGCCTGCGCGGCATCGTGCTCTTCCTGCGTGATGTGGCCCAGACGCAGCATGTTGTCCAGAACCTTGTTGCGGCGGGACAGCGCCAGGTCGGGATTAACCGTGGGGTCGTACTGCGAGGGCGAGTTGGGAAGGCCGATCAGCAGCGCGGCCTCGCTCAGGGTGAGGTCGGCGGCGGTCTTGGACAGATAGGTCTCGGCGGCGGCCTCGATGCCATATGCTCCATGGCCGTAGTAGATGGTGTTGAGGTACATCATGAGGATATCGTCTTTGGAGTACATATCCTCCATCTTGATGGCGATATAGGCCTCGCGCACCTTACGCTCGATGGTCGAGTCGAATTGTTCCTCCTGCAAGATGGTGTTGCGAACCAGCTGCTGGGTGATGGTCGATGCGCCCTCGTGGCCGCCGGTGAGGGTTGCCACCGATGCGCGTGCAATGCCCCAGAGGTCGATGCCGCCATGCTCGTAGAAGCGCTCATCCTCAACGTCGACAGTGCCCTGCAGCACGTACGGGGACACTTGGTCCTTGGTAATGGACTTGCGGTTTTGCGTGTAGAAGCTCGCAATGGTATTGCCGTTGCAGTCGACGATGTCGGTGGGCTCACTGACCAGATAGGCATTGGCGTCGGTGTAGTCGGGCAGATCGGACAGCCAACGGTTGACGTTGCCGATCATGCCGATGCCAAACGCTACGCCCGCGATAAGCAGAAAGCTCAAAAACGAGAGCAAGATGATGGGAAGGGCATGCGTCTTAGAGCGACCGCGCCCCTGTCGTTGGCGAGGACCCATATATTGACCTCCAGGTATGTCGTGTCAGGCGGCAGGTGTTATGCCTGGCAGGATGGACATAAGTTATTACACGATAAACCAATCGGGGCACGCGGGGCCTCGTGTATGCTGGTTGGCAGCAATTTTCAGAGTGAAAGCACACCTTGGCAAGGAGTTTACCGATGGCGATTCGGCCGATGGAACCGAGCGGACAATGCGAAAGCGAGTTGGCGGCGGCTGGAGTGGCACTGCCCGAACTGCTGGCGCCTGCTGGCGGACTCGACCAGATGCTCGCGGCGATTGCGGCGGGTGCCGATGCCATCTATGCGGGGCTGGACGGATTCAACGCTCGAGTGAGCGCGCATGGCTTTAGCGATGATGAGTTCACGCGCGGTTGTGCCGTGGCCCATGCCCATGGCGTGCGTGTGTACGTGACGCTCAACGTGTTCGTGTTCGATGATGAGCTTGCCGACGCCGTGACGTTGGGGGCGCATGCGCACGCGTTGGGTGCCGATGCGTTGATTGTGGCCGATGCCGGGCTGGCTTGTGCACTTCGTGCGGCGATTCCGGGGGTCGAGATTCACCTGTCTACTCAGGCGGGCGCTCATAGCGAGGGTGCCGTGCAGTTGGCTGCCAAGGAGCTGGGCGTTGAGCGCGTGACGACGGCGCGCGAGCTGAGCGTGGCGGAAATTGAGACGCTTTGCGCTACTGGTGTGCCCATCGAGGTGTTCTGTCACGGCGCTATTTGCATTGGATACTCGGGTGCGTGCGGGTTCTCTGCCCTTCGACGTGGCCGCTCTGCGATGCGCGGTGATTGCACGCAACCGTGCCGTCTATCCTATGACTTGGTGGACGAGATGGGGCAGAGTGTTGTCGCTGTCGAAGGGGATCGCCTGCTTTGTCCGCGTGACTATCTGGGCATCGCACACCTGCCCGAGCTTGTTGCCGCCGGCGTGGCATCGCTCAAGATCGAGGGCCGCATGAAGAATCCCGACTACGTCTTTAACGTGGTGAGGGTGTGGCGTCGGGCGCTCGATATGCTGCGCGACGGCACATGGGATGCCGATGCGGTGCCGACGCTTGAGCGCGAGCTGGGAAGGTCGTTCAACCGCGGCTTTACCGATGCGTATCTGCGGGGTCGTTCGGGCGCCGAGCTCATGAGCTTTGAGCGCGCGATCAACCAGGGCGTGCGCGTGGGCCACTTGGTGACGGTGGGTCACGAAGAGGTGACGGTTGAGCTTGATGCCGCCGTGGCGGCGGGCGATACGCTCGAAATCCGATTTTACCCGGGTGCCGACGCGCGTCCCGATGTGCCCAAGCGCTGGCCGCAGGTGCCTTGCCCCGTGGATGCCGCTGCGGGAGAGCGCATCGTCGTGCATTGCAAACGCAAGGTGGACGCGGGCTGCGAGGTCTATCTGATTCGCAGTGCCGGCGTGCTGGGGCAGACGGCAACGGTGTTGGAGCACATGCGGCTCGAGGCAGATGCGGTCGCGCCTGTTGAGCAGTCCGTTGAGGTGCTGCCGTTTGAGGGCGTTCTGGCAGATGGCGATGTACCGGCGGAGTTGGCGGGACCGGCGGAGCCGGCAAAGCGTGAGGCTTTTGCTCGTATGGTCTTTGCCTGGGAGCTGATGGATGTAGATCCGCGCGATGAGCGGGATCTGTCCGATGCGACGGTGGTGCTCGACGAAGTGTGCCGCGCAGGCGACGCCGAGCGGACCCGAGCGCTCATGCAACGTGCCGGGCGCGTCGTCTGCCGCAACCTGGGGCAGGTGGCGATGGCCCGCGAGCTGGGCACGACGTTTGACGTGGCGGCGCCGGTGTTCTGCGCCAATCGGGCCACGCTTGCCTGGCTGCGCGGGCTTGGGGCGGGGTGGGTATACTTGCCTGCCGAATTGCTCGGCAATGACAAGGAGCGTATTGCCGAGCTGGCTGCTGAACCCGGCGTCTTGGGTCCGGTCGACGCCGACCGTCCCGAGCTCATGGTGTGCGAGCACTGCCTGCTGACCGCCGAGGGCGTCTGCGCCACCGATGCGACGGGGCAGGTTTGTTGCCGTGACTGCTTGCGTCGTCGGCAGGTGCACTATCTGGTCGAGCGTGACGGTACACGTCTGCCAGTTGCCATCGACGCATGTGGCAGGACGAGGATTTTCCTGTCGTAGATGCTGCGTCGCGTCAGTTTGTTATCATAAGAGAGTTTATGGACTTCCAGCACCGCCGTTTTCGGCGAGGGTGCTATAGCAAAAGGAGGATACCCAATGCTGTCTGTTGACGAGCAAATGCGTATCATCACCTCGGGCGCCGCGCAGATCGTTCCCGAGGCCGACCTTCGCAAGAAGCTTGAGAAGGGCGAGCCCCTCAACATCAAGCTCGGCGTCGATCCCACCAGCCCCGACCTGCACCTGGGCCACGCCGTGCCGCTGCGCAAGATGCGTCAGTTCCAGGACCTGGGCCACAACGTCACCCTCATCATCGGTAACGGCACCGCACTGATCGGCGATCCTTCGGGCAAGAACTCCACCCGCCCGCAGCTTTCGCAGGAGCAGATCGAGGCCAATGCCGAGACCTACGTGAGCCAGGCCATGAAGATTCTGGATCCCGAGAAGACCACCATCGTGCACAACGGTGACTGGATCTTGTCGATGGATCTGGCCGGTCTGCTGCAGGTGTGCTCCAAGTTCACCGTCGCCCGCATCCTCGAGCGCGACGACTTTACCAAGCGCTACCAGTCTCAGACGCCGATCGCCCTGCATGAGTTCCTGTATCCCGTGATGCAGGCTTACGACTCCGTGCAGATCAAGGCTGACGTGGAGATGGGCGGCACCGATCAGCTCTTCAACCTGCTCGCCGGCCGTGAGCTCATGGAGAAGATGGGCATGGAGCCCCAGATCGCGCTCACCATGCCGCTGCTCGAGGGCACCGATGGCGTGCGCAAGATGTCCAAGTCCTACGGTAACTACATCGGCCTGACCGACGCGCCCAAGGATATGTTCGGCAAGACCATGTCTATCCCTGACGAGATGATTGGCAAGTACTACCGCCTGGCGAGCTCGCTCACCCCGGCCGAGGTCGACAAGATCGACGCTGCTCTGGCCGACGGCTCTGCCGATCCCTATGAGCTCAAGCGCGCTCTGGGCCGCGACCTGTGCGACACCTACCACGGCGCCGGTGCCGGCGACGAGGCTCAGGCCGAGTTCGACCGCGTGTTCAAGGAGGGCCAGCTCGCCGACTTCCCCGAGAAGCACGTTGAGCTGACTGTTAACGACGAGGGCCAGATCTACCTCGCCGGCCTGCTCAAGGACCTGGGTCTTTCGGCCAGCGCCGGTCAGGCCCGTCGCGACATCGACGGCGGCGGCGTCAAGATCAACGGCAAGGCCGTGGCTCCCAAGAGCTACAACATCGACCCCAGCGCCCTCAAGCTGGGCGACACCCTCTCCGTTGGCAAGCGCAAGGGCTTCAAGCTGGTCTAGCAAGTAGGTCAACCTAACATGTGCAATAGGGCCGCAGCCGGAACGATTCCGGCTGCGGCCCTTTTTGGATGATCCCTTGGGGACGGAGGAAAACGGATCACCGAGGGGGTCGGTCTGGCCCGGTGATCCGTTTTCCTCCGTCCCCAAGGGATCATTTGGCGGTGCCGTTAAGCGGAAGGGGTGTTATCGGCGGCCTCCTTTTGGGCATACAATGGCTATTGGTTTGCTGCGGTGAAGGCCTGTCCGCTCCGCAGCTTTTTTCTACGGTTAAAGGAGTATATATGTCCGTTGAGGTCATGAGGTCTGTGATCGAGGCCGCCGAGGGGCGTGTTCCTGTCGACACGCTGTTTGCCAACGCGCAGATCGTCGATGTGTACGGCCAGCGCGTGGCGCCCGGTAGCGTTGCCGTCAAGGATGGCGTGATCGTCGGTGTGCTCTACGATGGTCGCGACGACGCCGCCGGTACGTATGAGGCTGCCGAGGTCATCGATTGCCAGGGCCGCTATCTTGCCCCCGGTTTTATTGACGGACACTTGCATATCGAGTCTTCGAACATCCGCCCTGCCGAGTATGCGCGCATGGCGGCGACGCGCGGTACCACCACCGCTATTGCCGACAGCCACGAGATTGCCAACGTGGCGGGGCTCGATGGCCTGCGCTTTATGATCGAGGATGGTCATCGCGCTCCTATTTCCATCAAGTACATGATGCCCTCGTGTGTGCCCGCACTGCCCGACGAGCAGGCCGGTGCCGTGATTACCGCCGCCGATATGCAGGCGTTTTTTGCCGAGCATCCGGGTGATGTCTTTGGCCTGGGCGAGATGATGAACCTGCCGGGCGTCTTTATGGCCGATCCCGAGACCTGTGCTCGTATCGACGCTGCCAACCAGACGCCGTCCAAACAGGTCGACGGTCACGCCCCGCTCGTTGCCGGCAAGGACCTCAACGCCTATGCCGCGGCTGGCATTATCGCTGACCATGAGTCGACGATTCCCGAGGAGGCACTCGACAAGCTGTCCCGCGGCATGTATGTGATGCTGCGCGAAGGCACGTGCAGCCATGACCTGGCCAACCTGTCTCCGATGCTGCTGGAAAACCCCGCCCGTGCCCGCCGCTGCTGCTTTGCGACCGACGACCGTGCTCCCTCCGACGCGCTTTCGACCGGTATGATCGATAACGCCTGCCGCGTGGCTATCGAGGCCGGCATCGACCCGGTGGTCGCCATCTCCATGGCGTCCCTTTCCACGGCTGAGGCATTTGGCCTGGACCACGGTTGTCGCGACCCGCACGAGCTCCGTGGCGCGATCGCCCCGGGCAAGCGCGCCGACCTGCTGGTGCTCAATGACCTGACGTTTGCCAAGGCTCCGCATCGTGTTTATGCCGCCGGTGCTCTGGTGGCGCAGGACGGCACCTTTGTGGGCGAGATCGCACCCGAGATGGCCGAGGTCGCAGCGCTTGCCGATGAGCTGCGTGCTTCCGTTAAGCTGCCGAAGCTTTCGCTCGACGTATTCGACTATGCCTTTAAGCCGGGCGAGGCCGTGATTGACGTGGTGCCGGGTAAGGCCATCACGGGCATGGTTCGCCCCGAGAACGCCGAGGGCCTGCGCCGCATTATGCTGATCGAGCGCCACGGCCGCGGCGTGTCGCTGCAGGCCGAGGGCGCCGACGGTGACGGCCCCGCTGGCCTGGGACTCGTTGGCAAGCATATCGGCCGCGGCTGGGTGCGCGGCTTTACCATCACCGGTGGTGCCATCGCCTCGACGATCGGACACGACTCGCACAACGTGTGCGTCGTGGGCGACAACGCCGCCGATATGATGGCCGCCGTTGAGGCCGTGGGCCAGGGCGGTCACGTGCTGGTGCGCAACGGCGAGGTCGTGGCGCGCATTCCGCTGGCGCTCGGTGGCCTGATGAGCGAGGGCACGGCCGAGGACGTTGCCGCGCAGCACGACGACTTTATGGTCAAGGCGCGCGCCATGGGCATCGAGCCGCCGCTCGACCCCATCATGGGCATCATCTTTCTGCCCCTGCCGGTGATTCCGACGCTCCGCATCCGCCCCGAGGGCATGTTCGACGTCACCACCTTCACCTACGCCGACTAGTCATCGGGGACGTTCTTAAACGACTAGCCGTCGGGGACACTCTTTGGCGTGCCGCCTGACGCCGCGACCGTGGGACCTCTGGCACGCGTGAGCTATTTACTAGGTCCATGTAACGTTTATGACCGCGGAGTCTTATTTGAGCTCCCTTTGGGTACGTTGGAATCGGATACACGTTCGATTCCAACAACCCCGAAGGGAGCTTTTCTATGTTTAAACTGATTGCATCCGATATGGACGGCACGTTGCTTGACGAAAACGGCCAGGTGCCTCCCGAGACCTACGAACTGATTCTGGCGCTACACGAGCATGGCGTGCATTTCGCCGCATCGTCAGGTCGTCGCTACGATCGCCTGTGCGAGTTCTTTGCGCCCGTTCACGACAAGATGGACTTTGTCGCCGCCAACGGCGCCCAGGTCTACGCCGACGGCAAGATGGTAGACCGTGAGGTGTATTCACACCTGGCGATTCGAAGGCTCGCCCAGGCTGTCGCGACGTTTCCCAATCTGCATCTTGCGCTTTTTGACCGAACCAAATCCTTTTTGCTCGATGACGAGAGCAAGTTCGTGCGTGAGGTCGATAAGGACCTTCCCAATGCCGAGCGTATTTGGGAGCTGCCCGATCCCAGTGTAAACATCATCAAGGCGAGTATCTTTTGCGATGACGGTGTCGTTATGGACAGCGCCTACGTGCTACAGCGCGAACTTGGTCAGCTCTTTACTTTTGCGCCTTCGGGCAACGCGTGGATCGATGCCATGCAGCCCGGTGTGTCGAAGGCCTCGGGTATCGCGCAGCTCGCGGAGCATTACGGCATTGGACGCGACGAGGTTATGGCGTTTGGCGACTCGATGAACGACTACGAGATCATTCGCTTTGTCGGCACGGGCTGCGCGATGGAAAACGCGCGCCCCGCGCTCAAAGCGGTTGCCGATCGCGTCGTAGGCTGCAACCGCGACCACGCCGTTCAGCAGGAGCTCCGTCGCGTGCTGAAGAGCCTCTGCTAGACCGGTAGTTGGGGACATTCCTTATGCGCCGGCAGTTCGGGACAGACTTAAGTGAGTGAAACCACTCATTGGGGACAGACTTAAATGAGTGCCGCCAGCGACTAGCCATTTAAGAACGTCCCCAATGACTACCGGGTTGCTGCTGCTAGGCGAGGGCAGCCATGATGGTGCGGGCGACGCCGTCGTGGTCGTTGTCGTATTCGGTGATGGCGTCGGCGGCCTCGCGGTCCTCGGGCTCGGCGTTGATCATGGCCATGCCGTGCCCCGCTGCCTGCAGCATGGGGATGTCGTTGATGTTGTCGCCGAAGGCCCAGGCGTCGGCGAGACGCTCGCCCAGATGCTCGCACAGCCACGTGAGTGCCGTTCCCTTGGTGGCTCCCTCGCCCATGACCTCGATATTCATGGCGTACGAACGTGTGACCTCAATGCCTCCGAGCGTTTCGAGCTCCGCCGCGATGGCGTTGCGATCGGCTGGGTCGTGCCAGTACATGGCGATGCGTTCGAGCGTCTCGACCTCGTCGATCTTGCTGTCGATATCCATGTCGATTGGTGTCCGTGTGCGCTTGAGCGAAGCCGCGATGTGGGGGTCGCCGCCGCAGAATTCGTCCAGGCGCGTGTAGAGCGAGCGGGGGAGGAAGCACTGCCCATCCGCGAAGATATCGAAGGTCACATCGTGGCCGGCGGTGATGCGATGGACGCGATGGGCAATGCCGCGATCGAGCGGTCGGCTCAAAATGCGCGTAGCACGTGAGGCATCGGTGGGCGTACCGTCGTCGAGCTGCCAGACGCTGGCACCGTTGGCGCAGACCGCGTAGTGTACGGCGGGGTGGGCGAGGATGGGCTCAAAGATGCCCGACAGCGGGCGTCCCGTGCAGGGCACAAACTCAATACCGCGGCGTGCAAGCTCGTCGAGCATCGCCCAGGTGGCGTCGCTCATCTGCTTATCGCTCGTCAGCAGCGTTCCGTCCATATCGGAAAATACAATCATTTGATGCAGCCCTTTCTGCTGGCATAAAAAGCGTGGCCGAGGGCGGTGATGCCCTGGCCACGTTCGGGTTCTATTACGGTCCGCGTCTTAGCGATCGGCGAGCGGCTTGTACTCCAGCGGCTCGATAACCGGGCGATACGCGGGACGGATGATGCGATGCGCGCAGAAGAGCTCTTCCATGCGGTGCGCCGACCAGCCGGCCATACGGGCGACGGCGAACAGCGGCGTAAAGAGCGTCTCGGGCACGCCGAGCATCTTGTAGATAAAGCCCGTGTACAGGTCGATGTTGGCGCAGATGGGCTTGGTCATGCCGTGATCACGCATTACTTGCGGGGCCAGGCGCTCGATACGCTCGATGAGCGCGAACTCCTCGCCCAGGTCCTTCTTGGCGGCAAGCGTGCGCGCGTAACGGCGGCACACCTCGGCACGCGGGTCGCTCAGCGTGTAGACGGCGTGGCCCATGCCGTAGATGAGGCCCGTGCCGTCGAAGGCCTGCTTGTCGAGGATCTTGCCCAGGTAGGCTGCGACCTCGTCCTCGTCCTCCCAATTGGAGACATGCGCACGGATGTCCTCGTGCATGGACACGACCTTGGCGTTGGCGCCGCCGTGGCGCGGGCCCTTGAGCGAGCCGATGGCCGCGGCGTAGGCGGAATACGGGTCGGTGGCCGAGGAGGACAGCACGCGGCAGGCAAACGTGGAGTTGTTGCCGCCGCCGTGCTCGGCATGCAGCATGAGCATCACATCGAGCAGCATGGCTTCGTCGCGGGTGAATGCCATACCGCCGCGCAGCACCTGCAGGATGGTCTCGGCGGTGGAGAGGCCGGGTGTGGGGTGCGGTACATGAACCTCGGAGCCGCGGCGCTTGGCGACCGAGGCCATATGCGCGAAGGCGGCGATACGGGGGAGACGGGCGAGCATGGAGATGGCGACGTCGATTTCGTGCTCGGGTGTAATGGCGTCGGGCTCGGCATCGAAGGCGTAGAGCAGCAGCACGGCGCGCTGGAGCACGTTCATGATGCTCGACGACACCGTGGTCATGGGGAACTCGCGGACGTATTCGTCGCTCAGATGCCTAAAAGCACCCAGGCGTTCGCAAAAACCGTCGAGTTCCTCTTTGGTGGGCAGCGAGCCCGTGATTAGCAGGTAGGCGACCTCTTCGTAGCCGTAGCGATTCTCGGCCTGGGCGTTGTTGACCAGATCCTCGATGCTATAGCCGCGCAGCGTGAGCTTGCCCTGGTCGGGCACGACCTTGCCGTCGACCTTGTTGTAGCCGTGCACGTCCGAGATGCGGGTAAGGCCCGCAACCACACCCGAGCCGTCGGCGTTGCGCAGGCCGCGCTTGACGTTATGCTCGACGAACAGACCCTCGTCATACGGATCAGTCGGCATGCCGTGGTAGAGGTTTTCGCTCTCGGGCGAAATCTGGCGGCTCGCCTCATAATCCAAGACCAGGCGGCTCAGATGGTCATCGAAGCGGTAGTAGATTTTCTTGGCGTCGTAAGCCATGCGCGCTCCTCTCGGGGCCGTGTGGGGGCGGCGTGCTTGGGTGCAGATGCGCCGGCCTGTTCCCGTACGGCCTGTTCGCTACAGGCGGTACATAAAGTTGAAGACGTCCTCGCGCTGGATGGACACGTTGACGCCCGAAAGCTCGCCGGCCTCGGCCAGCGCCTTCTGCAGCTCGGCGAAGTCGAGCTTGGACTCGGCGGTATCGGCCAGCATGGTCATGGTGAAGATGTCCTCGATAATGGACTGCGTGATGTCGCGGATGTCGACGTTGGCCTCGCCTAGGACACGGGTGACGCCGGCGACGATGCCGGGGCGGTTCTTGCCAAGGACGGTGATGACGATACGGGAGGACGAGATCTCGGCCATGGGAAACCCTTTCGCGTGATTGCGGCGCGCGCGGGGCGCTCCGCTACGGTACAGTGTTCATCATTGTACCTGTCTGGCGCAAAAAAGGCGCGCTCGCTGCGGCGTTACATGCCTGCAACATGAGCGTAAGGGGGAAGGCCGCACGGGGAAGAGCCGTCTGGCGCGTGTCCGGCTCGTGTTGGGTTGATTTCCGATCTCGGCCGAACACATTGAGCGGACAGGCCGTTCCCGCAGTCAGCCGAACGCCTCCGACGGCTGATTCCGAACTGGAAGCGGAGGGCATCCCCGCCCTTCGTTAGGGGATACCGCTCCGCGGCGCATGCCGCGGGCGGCGCCCCTATCGGACCACCGTGACCTCAGTTGGGATGGGCCCAGCACTGCCGCGTACTCGGTGAGCTAGAGCCAACTGTTCGTCTTCACGTCGCGTATGGCGATATTTCGGTCGTCCGGCTCGGTGATGCCGTAGCCGAACGCCTGGAGCGTCTCGATGGACTCCTGGATCCTCTGTTGGAACATGGGACCCGGATCGACCCTCGGCCCGAGGTGCCCGCGCCAAAGGCACGGCGTGGCGCGCAGCATGTTATGGATTTTGGAGATGGGCTCGATGCCGGCGTAGACGTTGAGCGTCGCCATGGCGTCCTTGTGGCCGAGGATCGATTGGAGCGCCTTGATATCGCCGCCTTGGCGGATCCACTGCGTTGCGAACGTGTGGCGAAGGCCGTGGAACGTGATCAGCTCGTCGTTGGTGCCCATGAGGCCGTTGGTCTCCGAGAACGTCTTGAACGCCCTGCGGATATAGCTTGTCGTCGCGAAGGTCGCGCCCGGCTCCGACAGGATGTAGCAGTCCCCGATCTCGACCGCCCCGGTAAGGTCGCGCAAGCGCAGCTTTCCGCAGTCGATCTCGTGGGTCTCCTTCAGGAAGGGGAGTAGGCCGACCGGGTCGATGGGGATACCCCTGGCGTCATGGGTCTTGGTGTCCTTGATGAACGAACCCATTCCCTTCGCGTACGCCACCGAGTGTCTGATCGAGATCAGGCCCGTCTCGAAATCCACATCGCACCACCGAAGGCCGCAGACCTCGCCGATTCGCATCCCCGTGTGCAGGGCGAGTACGACCGCCCTCTAATCCTCGGCGGACCAATCGAGTCCGAACTCCTTTCGGGCATCCTCTTCGCTCATGACTTCGAGAAGGTCTCCGGGTTGGCAACGAAGGGCGAGGCATAGCTGCTCGAGTGTGTTGAAGCGAATGCCGCGAATATGCCCTTTTTTAATACGGGACAGGTTCACGGGCGTGGTTCCAATCCTTTCGGCAAGTTCGTTCGAGGAAATCTTTCGCTCGGCCATGATCTTGTCGAGGCGAACAATTACGGGCATGGCGTTTCCTTACGCAATCTCGTCGGAGTCGAGGTACAGCTCTCGGGCGTACAAGAAGAGCTGGGAAAGCATGAACAGGACGATGCCGAGAACCAGAGAGGTCCAATCGAATGATGAAGCGATCTCTTGGGCGCCGACGGCCCCCTCGCCGCCAAACATCGAAACGGAGGTTTTGAGTGAGCCGGCGTAGAGGCTGGTGGCAGCTTGAACAACGAAGAGAATGCCGAGCACCTTCAAGCATGTCGCAGACCCTTTCTTGAAGGGGTCTGCGCTCTTGATCGTCCACACGAGAACGGCGCTGAGGATGGTCGTAGCGATACCGATGACGGCAGGGACCAATGTCGAGATCGCAAGGGCTGGATACGCGGGGGAGTCTGCAATTACAGGGTTGTCGAGCACTTCGATTGCTGGCTTTAAGGAGAACGCCACTTGTGCGATGGCGGTGGCGCAAAGGGTCGCAGAGGCTATCGCACATGCGATGCGGAAGGAATGAAGCCGGGGAGTGCGATTGTCGGAACTCATAATAACCTCCGAAGAATTTAAAAAACTCAGGTTACTTTTTAACAGTTTATGTTAAATTGACTTTGCCGGCAAGTAATCACAGCATGCTGCAACCGAAACCCCTCTAGATTGGAGAGGATTATGTTCAGTACTGTTAAGTCGTGTAAGCTCTTGGTTTTCCTCGGCCTCGCTCTTTAGTTTGTTGCTGCCGGGAGCCCCCGCTTTTGCGGATACCCCGATGCCTCCTTCCCAGGAGAGCAGCCAGTGTGCCCTCGTTGAGCCCCTCGGGTATACGGACGACGTCGTCGATACCTACTGGAGCTACAGCTGTCCTCGCGGCGTAAGCGGGCACAGCATCTCGATGTTCAACATCTCTTACAAGACGATCTCCTACCGAAATGGCTATCGCCGATCCGCGCATCATAGGGAATCCCGCCTCGCTGCAATGTGCTCCTGTGGTGTTCTTGGCACAACTGATAAATGGCAATTTGTCTATAGCACCTACTAGATGCGAGGAAGGGCCGAGCATTTTGTTCGGCCCCTCTGTTCCGACTGGATGAGGTTAAGGTTGGCGATGAATATGCTCAAAATCTCGAAGGCGATCTTTAGGTCGCTTCTCTCCTCCAGGTCGCTCTGTGTTGTCGTTGTTGCGTTGATGGTTCTTTGTGCTCTGCCCGTCTTCAGGAGCGCGGCTGGCATCGACGGACGGGTCGAATACCTCGAGTCGGGAATAACCCGTGTTGAGCAGGAATTGTCAGCATCCTATGCGGATGCGCTTGTGAATGCGGGGGAGGACGGTGTCTATACCTCTTCATCAAGCATGCCCGCGCTTCTGTACCCTCTTGCCGCGGGACGTCTTATCTTGGCACCGCTCTCTCCCCTACTTCCGTTTCTGCAGATATCGGATGGAGAGTACACCTATTATGACGGATCGAAGGAGTACTTGCTATGGGTCGCAACGGCCGTTGCCGTCTCGTTCCTTGCCGCGCGTCTTAACAAACGTGAAAAGCTCATCATCCAGGCACCGATGGGCGAGCTGGGTAGACTTGTTGCATCGAGCGTATGGGCGAGTGTTTTTGCAATGCTTGCCGTCCTCGCCATCAATCTTCCAGGGATAATCGCCGCGCTTGTGAAGAATGGCCCGGGCTCGCCGTTCTATCCGATAGGCTACATTCAATATGCGACTCCGGTTATCAAACCGGCTTGGCTGGTGTTCGCGCAGACGGCCATCTTGCAATTCTTGGTGGCAGCGTTCATCTCGCTTGTCGTTCACCTTGCCGTGAAGATTGCCAATAACCCTACGCTTGGAATCGTGTTCGTATGTGCCCTGATGGGGGTGACGATGGTTCCCGGGTATTACGGAAGATCCATCGCTTTACGTGAGTTCGCCCTGTTGAATCCCCTTACGTATGCGAACACTGAGTTGACCGTCGGCGCCTATAGCCCGTACCCGACAACGCAGATAGTGAATCTGCCTGGACTTTGCTTCGAGCGTGGCGCGATTGCCCTCGTATGCGCAATCGGGATCGAGGTGCTGGCAATTAGCCTGCTTTGCGTTGCTGGAAAGAGCGGCTTCGCGTGCCCGATATCCCCGATTTGTCTTGAGAGAGGTTCCTTCACTGCATCGAGAACGGCAACTCGTTCGAGTGCTTGTGCCTCCGCCGTTGCATACGTAAGAACGATGGGGAAACTGCTCCTGCGTTCTCCTACCCTCGCCGTATGCGCGATTGCAATGTCGACGACGATGCTGGCCCCGGCTCTGGTCGAGATGTTTCCTGACGCTGATAACGTTTCCGCTGTTCGGTATAGGGATGGGGAGCTCCGTTCAATAGATCGGTATCTAGAGCAGAACGCTGCGAATATGGACGTCGAGGGCAAAGCGGCCCTGGAAGACATGCGGGATGCTCTTTCGGGTTTCGTGTACGCGCCTATGCCTGCGGAGGGGTTTCGAAGCCTTGCGACGTACGAGCGCGCTCGAGGTGAGCTGGGCGCGGCAGATGCGACTCTCCTGCAATCGATCGGAATCGAGCCGGAGACTCCTTCTCGTGCGGAGGCGCGCGCCCTTCTGCTTGAGTCGATCGCGAGCTTGCCGGACCCCAAGGTTTACGAGTTAAGTACGAAGATGCCCCCATTAATCCTCCTTTCGTATCTCCAGGCAGCGCTTCCCTCCTTATTTTTGCTGTTGCCCGTGGTTGTCACATCGCTCGCGTGCACCCACCTGCAGTGTCGTTCCCTTCTGGTTCTCCAGATCCCCGCAACAGCGCATGTGCGTTTTCTGACGGCTGTTGCGCTGGCTCTCCTGCTTGGCTTGGTGCTGCTTTTGGTGTCGATGGTTCCCGCTGTCGTTGTGTCCGTGATTAAGAACGGTGCGGGTGGATCGGAGTATCCCGTCGCTCTCATTCGGGCGGGAGCTTCGACAACGTCCATGGTGGGGGAGGCGGTGTTGTGCAGTATTCCGTTGCTGGTCATGGCATACGGCGTGATTTCCGTCGTCGCTGCGTTGACAGCAGCGATTAGCCGCAACCCCGTTGTCACCGGAATGGTTTGCGCGGTTCTCTTGGTGTTGGGTTCGTTGAGCGCTCATGTTGAAAGCGTGGGCATGGGCGTCGCGCTGCTGGCTCCATTCGCCTCGTTTGATCCCGCTTCCCAGGTGGGGACGATTGGGTTCCTTGGGCGAGGGACGAACGCGACGCCTTTTGGAGAGGTCGTCGGCGCATCGGGCGCTCTGCTGGTGGTCTTGGGCGCCGTATCTCCGTTGATGGTGCGCCTGAGTGTTCCAAAGATCGAAAGGGGATGATCTCGATGATTGACCTTCAAACGCTGACGATCTCTTATGGAAAGAAGGTGCTCGTAGATTCGGTGAACGCTGAGTTTGCCCCGGGTACGGTCTACGGTCTCGTCGCTCCGAACGGGCATGGAAAGACGACGTTGCTGCGTGCGATGGCAGGTTTGCCGGGTCCTCGCGTGGACGGGAGCATCGTTCTGGATGAGGTGCAGGGTACGGGTGCGAGAGAGGTCCGTTCTATGATCTTCTATGCACCTGGTGAGGGGACGCTGCTGTATCCCGGATTGCGTGCGGAAGATCACCTCAAGATGGTTTGCGATATGTGGCCGCATGCTCGCGATATCGAAGAGATAGTGGAACAAACGCAGATAGGCGAGTTCGCGAAGATGAGGATCCGCACTCTGAGCCAGGGCATGAAGCAGCAGCTTACCCTGGCGATTGCGTATGCGACGGGCGCGCGGTACCTTCTATTAGATGAGCCCATGAACGCGCTCGACCCCAGCAGGGTGGACTTGCATTCCGAGATTCTCAGGAAGCTGGCCGATTCTGGTACGTGCATCATCATGTCATCCCACATCTTGGATTCGGTCGATAGGCTGTGCGATGAGATTCTGTTTTTGAAGGATGGGAGGCTCATTAGAAGCATTCCGCAAGATGATGCTGCGCCGAAGTCTCCTGGATCCCATTTCGCAAAGCCTGCCGGACGCGCCGAGGGTGCGCTAAGCACGTATCGGCGACTCTACGAAAAGGGCGGGTAGAAATGCAAGTTAAAAATCTATGTGGCCAATGTGATACCGTTGAACCCGCATATCGATACCGCTCAGCCATTCGCCTCGCCCCCGTCGCACGTATCTTCATCCGGTCTGTTACTTTTA
>UQOY01000010.1 GCA_900542825.1 uncultured Collinsella sp.
CCTGCGCAAGACGGAAAGCACATTAAGTGCTTTCCTTTGCGTGCGGAACTCGCGACAAACTTAACCCCCGCCCCCAGCCCCGGAGACCCTCCCTGCCGTCACATTATTCAACCAGTTTTGCGGGCGTGCGCCGCTGCGCGGCTAGCCCGCGTGCTCCTCGGCGGGGTTGTCTAAGGTTGTCGCTGAAGCTCTGCCTTTTGCTGAAAGAAAAACGGGAGATGCAATCTGCATCCCCCGTTTTTGTTGCGGTTACTCCAAGTCAATAAACTTGGTGCTCAAAATCTTGCCGTCCTTTACGAGCATTCTGGCCATGGTGGGGCCTCGGCTGCCTCTGGGGTAGCTGGCACTACCCGGGTTGAGAACCAGGCAGCGGCCCACTTGGGCTTCTTTGGTTACGTGGGTGTGACCGTTGATGGCTACGTCTACGGATCCCACGGGCAGGTCTTCACGGTAGTGGGCTACGGCGAATTTGAGGCCTTCGTAGGTGAAGAGGGCCAGACGGTCTACATCCGGGCCATAGTCGCGGTAGTAGTCGTTGTTGCCTAGGACCGCTCGCACGGGGGCGATGGTGCATAGATGCTCGTAATCCATCTCTGAGGTGAGGTCTCCGGCGTGGATGATCAGATCTGCGCCCTTGAGCTCGTCCAGAAGCGCGGGCGAAAGATAGCCGTGGGTGTCCGAGATGATGTCGATGCGCTTGGCGCTTGCACTGTTCATGGGATCCCTTCTTCAAAACCGATTCGACGTATATACAAAAAGCCCCACGGCTCCGCAGACAATTGTCTACAGGGCTGCGGGGCCAGCGTGCTAGAGGCTCAGGGCCTTCTTGAGCGGCACAACGCGACGGCGCGAGACCGGCACGCGTTCGTCGACGCCCGTAATGCCCAACTGGATAGCGCCCGAGGGCACCGTCTCGACATCTGTGACGCACGCCAAGTTGACGATATAGCGACGGTGAACGCGGAAGAAGCCAAAATCACAGAGCTTGGCCTCGAACTGTGCCAGAGAGGTCGTCGACAAAAAGCGATCATCGACGGTATAGATACAGGAGTAATCGTCCTTGGCCATGATGAAGCGAATGTCATCCACGGGGATGAGGACCTTACGGCCGCCCTTTTCCACCGGAATGCGCTCAATGGTGGCTTTGCTGTCCGTGACGGGCTTGGCGTGCTGCATGACCTTCTCGATCGCGCGATCCAGGCGTGCTTCCTCAACCGGCTTCATTAGGTAATCGACGGCATCCACGTCGAACGCCTCGACGGCATGATCGCTATACGCGGTCACAAACACAATCGCCGGCGGATTCTTAAGCTTATGCAGTGCCTCGGCAAGCTGCAGACCAGAAGCGCCGGGCATCGAGATATCGAGAAATACGACATCGACGCGGCTTTCCATCAACATCTCAATGGCGGAGCGGACGCTCGACGCCTCAGTGATCGTGCCGATCTTGCCCGTCTGCTCGAGCAAGAAGCGAAGTTCCGAACGGGCCGGGGCCTCATCATCCACAATCATCGCACGCAGCATAGGGATTAAACCTTTCGTCAACAAACTAGGCTGGGCATCCGCCGCTTGGCGTTGAGCCCATAGCCTTTCATTTTACTCTTGAATGTCAAAGATGCTCTCTGACAAATCAAGATGCAGGAGCACTTTGGTGCCCTTGCCCGGCGCCGATTCGACGCGCGTATAAGAGTGCGGTCCATAAAAGCGATGGATGCGCTCAGAAATATTGTGCATGGCCACGCCGGCGCCGCCGCCTTGCGGGGAACTGGCATCGGGGCGGGCGGAGCGCTCATCAAACAGCCTAGCGGCGGTGCCCTCGTCCATGCCCACGCCGTTGTCGGCCACGGCAATCAGGATTGCGTCGTCGCCGTCTTGATGGACGGTCACGTCAATCCGCAGGGCATCGTCATCGCCCATGCCATGCCGCACGGCGTTCTCGACGATGGGCTGGATTACAAAGGCCGGGACCAACGTGTCCTCAACATCCTCGGAGACATCGAAGGTCGCCAGTACGCGGTCCTCGCCAAAGCGCGCCTTCTCAAACGTCAGGTAGCGCTTGGTCTGGGCAACCTCGCGCGAGACCGGGATAAGCGACCCCGAGTTGTCGAGCGTGGCGCGATAGAACGAGGAGAACTCGCGCAGCAGCTCGCGGGCACGCAGCGGATCGGTGCGTGTAAACGACGCGATGGTATTGAGCGTGTTGAACAGAAAGTGCGGATTGATCTGCGCTTGCAGGGCACGAACCTCGGCACGGGCCGTGAGCTCCTTTTGCACCTCGAGCTCGTGGATGGCGAGCTGCGTGGACAGGATCTCGGCAAAACCCGAGGCGAGCGCATACTGGGTACGGTCGACGGCACGCGGGGTCTTGTAGTAGAACTTGAGCGTGCCGACGGTGCGGTCGCCCACCTTGATGGGCGCGATGATACCGGCGGGGACATGGTTGTGCGAGCCATCCGAACCCACCACGTCCACCACGCGGTTGAACGACTGCACGATGCCGTGCTCAATGACGTAGCGCGTGGCAAGCGTGTGGATGGGCGAATCGGGCAGCAGCTTTTCCTCGAACTCGCCCGCGCAGGCCAACACGTTGCTCTCATCGGTGATGGCAACGGTCATGGCACGTGTCTCGGGCAGGATACGCCGGCACACCAAAAGCGCCGATTCCTGCGTCAGGCCGCCCTTAATGTCCTCGAGCATGGCCGAGGCAACCGAGAGCGTCTCCTCGGTGTACTGGGAGCGTACCGAATCGGGATTGAGCGTCAAATAGATAAAGATGCACAGGAAGATGCACAGCAGCGCACAGGCGATCACCGTGGCAATCGGCTCAATGCCAGTCGCCAGGGCAAAGATAAAGTACGCCAACACGCAAACGGCACAGACAACGGCGATGATGCGAAAGATTGAAATTGAATTATCGCGCTGGGCGCGGCGGTCGATCATTCAGCCCCCTCCAGGATGCTAATCAGTTGTGCGTCGCGCCAAAGTTCGTCCATAATCTTGGGCCAGAAACTCTGAAAACGCAGGTAGCTTGCGGCGTTTTGGCGGGCATAGGTCTTGGCCTCGTCAATACCATGACGCCAGATGCGCAGATACCCCTCGTGCTCGCGGGTAAACATGCTGCGAACCATGGCGGTCTTGCGCACGCGGTCGTCGAGCTCGCGCGAGATCCACGGACCCGGATAGGGCATGAGTGATGCGGCCGTAACCGGAATAAGCTCCTTTTGGTGCGCAGCGAACGTCAGCTTGGCCCGCTCGTAGTACCAACGGTACACGTCCTGCATAAAGCGCGGCGAACGCTTCTCGGACTCGGGCGGCAGGTGGCGCACGGTCCACTCGTTATCGAACCACACGTCATAGCCGAACATGCGCATGTTAAACAGGTAGTCCAGATCCTCGCCGCGGGTGATAAACGGATCGAAGGCCACACGCGTAAAGGCGCGGGCGTGCAGGGCCATCAGGCCGCCGCATACGTAATTGGAGCGCGAGATGCGGGTACCCGAGAGCGCCTTTTTCATCCAGCGATTGAACTCGATACGCTTGGTCCACCAGCGATGGCAAATGCCCACTTTGTCCGTGGGAGCCAGCGGCGACCCGTCGCGATCGTAAAAGTATCCGCTCTTGACTAAAATCGGCAGGCCCTGACGCGTCTGCTGGCCCAGCGCATAGGTCGCACGCTTCATAAAGTCGGCATCGATGACGGTCTCGTCGTCATCCAAAAACACAACCGCGTCGTGCCCCAGCACCGCCGCGCAGGCAAGACCCATGTTGCGGATGGCGCCGTAGCCGCGCAGGCTCACGCACTCGCCCGAGCCTTTGGGCGCAATCTGTGCCACGCGGTCGGCAACACGCGAAGCCTGCGTATTGGTAACGACGGTGACCTTAAGTGTGGGATGCGCATTAACGATTTCGTGCACGCGATGAGATACGTCGGCCGTGGCAGAAACCGGACAGACCACCAAGAGAATGATGCGCGGAATGTCGCGCACCTGTTCGAGCGAAGTCAGGCAGCGATCGAGTTCCGGGTTGGCGGCATTGAGCGACGTCGAGTGATCGTAGGTGCCGGGAGCGTTTGCTTGGGTATCATCGCCCGCCCAATATGTTGGGATCACAACCGTGGCGTTCATACCTTTACCCTCCTTGCAACACAAAAACGGGGCGCAGCCAAACACAGGCGACGCCCCGCGACCTAGCTGATTCCATCATACCCACTTGGGCTAAACATTGCTCGGAAGTCAGAATGATTTATGCGGCTACTTCCAAAAGAGTACTGCAGATAGGCACAATTGCTGTACTGAGCCCGGTTGCCTTACGCCGCCGCCTGAGCCATGCGGGACAGACGGACCAGCAGCACAAAGCCAACAACCAGCAGAACACCAATAGAAAGGACACCCAGCGACGGGTTGCCGGTCAGCGAGGTGACAACCGACACCAGGAAGGTGCCCATAACGCTTGCGTAACGGCCAAAGATATCGAAGAAGCCATAGTACTCGTTGGACTTTTCCTTGGGGATGATGCGGCCAAAATAGCTGCGGCTCAGCGCCTGCACGCCACCCTGGAACAAGCCGACCAAAATGGCGAGCACCCAGAACTCAAAGGCAGTCTTTAAGAAAAACGCGGCAAAGAGCACAATGCCCATGTAGGCGGCGACGGCCACCAAGATCATATTGAGTGTGCCCACGCGACCGGCGAGCTTGCCGTAGATAATGGCGGACGGGAAGGCCACAAACTGCGTAACGAGCAGCGCCAGCACCAGCTGGGTCGAGTCGATACCCAGAGCCGATCCGTAGCTGGTTGCCATGGAGATGACCGTGTGCACACCGTCGATGTAGAAGAAGAACGCGATCATGTAGACCAGCACGGTCTTGTTGTGGGCGATCTCGCGCATGGTGTGTCCGACCTCGGAGAACACGCCGCCCACGATGTGACCGATGGTGTCCTGGGGACCGCGCTCGCGACCGTACTTTTGCTTATAGGTACGAATGAGCGGCAGGGTAAAGATGAGCCACCAGGCACCGGTGATGATAAACGACAGACGCGTTGCCAGCATGGTGGGGACGCCAAGGGCGGGGCCACCCATGATAAGCGCCAGGCAGATGATGAACGGTACGGTGGAACCGATGTAGCCCCAGGCATAGCCCGAGCTGGACACGGCGTCCATGCGCTCGTCGGTGGTAATGTCGGGCAGCATGGCGTCGTAGAACGTCATAGAAGAGTTAAGGCCGATGGTGCACAGCACGTACACGGTCAAAAATGCCATGGCGGACATGGGGATAGCCTGCGCCAGGCAAAGAACCAGGCCCGTGAGGAAGAAGCCCAGGAAGAACTTGATCTTGTTGCCGGCGTAATCGGCAAGCGCGCCCAAAATGGGCATGAGCATGGCAATGACCAGCGAGGCAATCGTCTGCGCGTTGCCCCAAGCGACCACCAGGTCTGCCGAGGAAGCACCGGTATTGATGGCGTTAAAGTAGATGGGCACCACCGAGGTATTGAGCAGCACGAGGGCCGAGTTGCCCACATCGTACATAACCCAGTTACGCTCGAGCTTGGTGTATTTCATGGACAGGGCCCCTTCGTATTCGCCCGATATGCAGTTAGTTCATCGTACCCCAATTGTCCAGAGGCGCCGGTAAGGATTCGGCAAAGGGGCACGCACGAGCCCTACTCCTCGCGGTCGAACTCTTCGTCGGCGCCGAGCACGCGACCGCTGTAATTGACGTGGTTGGTCACGGCTTCCATATCGCCGGTCTCGATAAAGCGGGCGACGGTGAGCTCGTAATCGAGCAGTGCGCGGTCAAAAACCTCGGGGAAGCTCTCGGTCGAGACTTCATCGGTAAAGGGGTTCTTCCATGCCAAGTGGCCCAGATTGCCGGTACGCTCGGGCAGCTCAGTCGTCACGCGGTGCGCAAGGCCGTCGAGCAGCGAATAATCGTGTACCAAGCCCTCGAGCAGGGCAATCGCGCGCGTCTTGGCCGAACCGGCCGGCTCGATAGTGCGGTAGAGCAGCTGCATGTCGGCTACGGCGCCGCCGTACTCCCCCGCCGGGACATCGATGCCGTACACGCGCCCGGCGACGTAGCTCATCAGCACGCCGGCAACACGATTGATGCGGTCGGTAGTGACGATCTCGCCCGCCGGCGGATAATCCTCCACCGTTGCCCCATCGCGCTTGAGCTGCAGCATCAGCACGTCCAAGTCGCTTTCGAGCACGGCGTGAACTTGACTGCCCGAAGCCTCGAGCTCGGGGTCGGACTCGACAATGCCAAACTGCTGCTCGTAGACAAAGGGATGGGCATTGCGGTCGAGCACATAGTGCGACAGCAGGCCCAGCGCAAACGCACGACCCAGGCTGGCATCGCGCGGCAGCAGGTGCGACACGCCATCGCGCAGGCACGAGAACTGACGCGACATGCGCGAGCGGTGCATAACCTGCGCCAGCAGCGTGCAGTCGGAAACGCGCGGCGTCAGGATGTGGAAGAAGAACGGGTCGGGACCTTGGTTTCCCAGGATAAAGGCGATGCGCTCCTCGTCGGACGTGATAACGCCCTGTGGAAGACGGTCGATGCTTTCCTCGCCAAACAGATGATGCGTAATGAGCGCGGGCATATTGTTCCTTTCGATTTCATTCGATGCCACCCATTATGCCCACCGCACGGCCATGCCAAACCTACGCCGGTAAACGTTGGCATGCGAACCGCCTACGCAAGCCCCAGGTGCGCCTTAACCTCGGCAGCGCGACGACGCGACACAGGCACTGCTGAGGCTACGCGATCGAGCCTGAGCTCCATCAGGCCCGTGGAGCCGATCTCGACATTATGCACGTCTTCCAAATTGACCAGATAGCTGCGGTGGACACGAATAAAGCCCTCGGAGGCCAGACGCCGCTCGAGCGAGGAAATCGACTCATTGATCAGATACGTCGCCTCGGCGCAGACGGCGTTGCAAAAATCGGCGCGTGCCTCAAAGTAGCAGACATCCGCCACGGGAATGAACACCTTTTTGCCCCCGCGATCCACCGTCAGGCGCAAGGGCTGGCGCGGAGCATGAACGACACGGCGAGCACCCAGGGCAGTCTCAATCTTGTCGAGCGCCTTTGACAAGCGGGCATCCTCGACCGGTTTGACGACGTAATCGACAGCATCGAGGTTATAGGCATCGGCCGCATACTCGGCAAATGCCGTCACAAACACCACGACCGGCGGCGTCTTTAGGTTCTGCAGCGTCTCGGCAAGCTCAATTCCCGAGCGACCGGGCATAGTAATGTCTAAAAACAGCACGTCGGGCTTGTTCGACAGAATCGACTCCACGGCTTCGGTGACATTGCCCGCCTCGGCAATCTGGCCCACACGCATATCCTTTTCCAACAGATAGCGTAGCTCAGCCCTAATTGGAGGCTCGTCATCAACCACCAAGATGTTCCAGCCTTCGGACATATGCGCTTCCCCTCTTTTTCTCTCAATCCAACCGCGTGCTACACCGTTAGCGGCGCCGGCTCATGCGGCTCGCCGTTCAACTCAACGATGACCTGCGTTCCCACGCCCTCCTGGGACTTCACGCGCATGCCGGAATCTTCTCCGTAAAAGAAATGGATGCGCTGAAGCACGTTGAAGAGCGCCAGGCCGCAACCTCGCTTGACGGAGCCGTCGGCGGTAATGCTCTCGGGCTCCTCTCGGCGATGCTGCTCAAACAGATGCGCGCAGACTTCTTCGCTCATCCCGATGCCGTCATCTTCGACGATGATCTCCAAGCCGTCATCGGTCTCAAAAGCCCTAACACGAATAGAAAGCGGCTCGGTCTCGCGCTGAGCATGCTTGATACAGTTTTCGAGCAGCGGCTGCAAGATAAACGGCGGCACCAGGCTGTCGCGCACCTCAAAGTCGATGTCGACCGAAACGCGCAGACGGCCGTCGCCATACCGGGCCTGCATAAGATTGATATAACGAGTGCCCTGTTCCACCTCGTGCTCGAGCGTGGTGAGCGTATCGGAATCAGAAAGCGTCTGACGATAGTAGTTGGAAAAGTCGATCAGCAGCGATCGCGCCTTGTCGGGCTCGGTTCGAACGAGCGACACGATCGTGCTGATGGTATTGAATAGAAAATGCGGGTCGACCTGCGACTGCAGGGCGCGAAGCTCAACGCGGGCCGTGAGCTCGTCCTGGCGCTCGAGCTCAAAGCTGGCGAGCTGCGTGGAGATGAGATCGGCAAAACCCGAGGCAAGGGCCGTCTGGCGCATATCGATGCTGCTCAGGCGGGGGTAATACAGCTCGAGTGTGCCCACGCAATGCCCGCGCACGGTAAGCGGCGCGACAATGCCGGCGCGCAGACGGGGAAAATAGCCGCCCGTCTCATTGGAGGCGTCGCGCGAGAACACGCTTTGCTCACCGCTGTTGATCACGTTGAGCGTAGTCCGCAGCACCACCGGGGTGCCCGCGGGGCATTTTGCCGAGTCCTCGCCCCAGCTTGCCAACACCTGCTTGCCGTCGGTAAAGCAGATGGCAGAGGCGATAGTTTCGGACAGGATGATCTTAGAGGCGCCTAGGGCAGCTTCGGGCGTAAGGCCGCGCGACGTGTAGGCGAATATTTTTGAAGCGATGGCGAGCGTGCGGTCGGTAGCGCTCGATGTGAGGTCGTCGGGAACGACAAAGACGTATGAGAAGAAGAAGCACAGCATGACCAAGCCGGCAATGACGACAACGGCCGGAACGGGATTGGGATTATCGGTTAGATCCCAGATGAGCAGCAGGATAAGCAGCGGAACGACAATACCGAGCAAGATGGCTTGAACCACATGCTGAGCGGTACGAAAGACCTTGGTAGAGTTGTAGCTCTTGCCCAGAATCAGCCTATTGAGATCCACCGTCATCCCCTTCTTACTGACGCACCCCATAGCAATAAAGAGGGCCGCAAGCGACCCTCTCCATTGCATTATGCAATCAAATACTGTGTTTTACATCCAGTCATCGATGAACGGTAGCTTAGGCGCTGTACTTGTTTGCCTCGCCGAAGGTGCCGGCCTCGACAATCCAGCCGTCCTTCATGATGACGTCCATGTTGTCGGTGTTGAGCACGTGGATGTCGGCGGCGACGTCACCGTTGACGACCAGCAGGTCGGCGCACTTGCCGGCCTCGATGGAACCGGTCTCGTCCTCGATGTGGCACATCTTGGCACCGTTGAGGGTGGCACAGGTGATGGTCTCGACCGGGGTGAAGCCGATCTTGTCGACGAACTCGTACATCTCCTCGATGGAGCAGGTGCCGTACGGGGTGACGAAGGAGAAGGAATCGGAGCCGATCGTCATGACGACGCCGCGCTTCTTGGCCTCGCGCAGGCAGTCGTAGTTGCGCTGCAGCTCCTTCTCGACCAGGGTGCCCTCGTACTTGTCGTGCAGCTCGGGGACGTAGACGGGCGGATAGGTGGCGTACCAGGTGGGCAGGAAGGCGATCGTCGGGGTGAAGAAGGTGCCCTGCTCGGCCATGAGGTCCATGGTGCGCTCATCGATATCGAAGCCGTGGATCAGCTGCTCGCAGCCAAAGCGGACGGAATCGTAGGCAGCGGCGTGGTTGTTGTAGCAGTGGCTCCACACGGGGATGCCGACCATCTTGGCCTCTTCGACCACAGCCTGAATCTCCTCGGAGCAGTAGTGCTGGTCGCGGCCGGAGTCCCAGCGCCAGATGCCGCCACCGGTAGCCCAGATCTTGATGGCATCGGGGTTCTCACGCAGGCGACGACGGACGGCCTTGCGCAGATCCCAAGGACCGTCGACCTGATCGCCCCAGGGGTGCGATTCCTTGTTGAGCTCCTGGCTGCAGTGGTGGGAGTCGCCGTGGCCGGCAACGCGGCAGAAGCCAAGGCCGGTGGCCAGAACGCGCGGGCCCTTGAAGACGCCCTTGTCGATGCAGTCACGGATCTGGATACCAAAGCGACCGATCTCGCAGACGGTGGTGAGGCCGTGGGTGAGGCAGTCGTAGGCCTGCTTGACGGCGACGGCCTGCTTCTCGAGGAGCGGCTGCATGACCCAGTCGGTGTCATCGTCGGTCAAGTTGCCCGAGAAGTGCAGGTGGGTGTCGATCAGGCCGGGAAGGACGGTCTTGCCGGCGGCGTCGATAACCTCAACGCCCTCGGGAAGGTCCTGCATAGCACCGGCGTACTCGATCTTGCCGTTGTCGTCGACGAGAACGAGGGAGTTCTCGACCGGCTCGGCACCGGTACCGTCGATGAGCTTACCGCCAACGATTGCATACTTAGTGGACATGGTTCCTCCTTATGGATCCATATAGTGGGCGAGGCCGTGTTGGGTTAAGGCCTCACAAAGCTACCCAAGTGGTGCCGGGTTCGGTGCGCGGAAGAGAGGGGCCCGCGCACCTGATCCGCCCCGGCTCGGCGTTACTTTTTGCGGGAATTGGTGAAGGCCATGAGAGCCAGGCCGACGGCCAGCCAGCCGATCACGATGCTCCACTCCACCATGTTGAGGGAGGCGGGAGAGAACGGAATCACGAGCAGGCCGATGATGATGGCGCAGGCGGCGATAGCGAGGCCGATGCCAAACTTGCCGCCGGGCACCTCGTAGGGACGAGGCAGGTCGGGCTCGGTGAAGCGCATACGCAGGCATGCGAGGGCGACCATGCCGCAGGAGAAGATGAAGGCGAGAGCCGACACGTTGGTCAGAGGGATGAGCATGTTCTTGCCCAGGAACGGACCGACGACGGTGATGACGCCCAGAACGACGCAGGCGAGCTTGGGAGCGCCGGACTTGGGGTCGACCTCGGCGAACTGCTCGGGCAGCTGGCCCTTGCGGCCCATGGCGAGCATGATGCGGCTCGTGGCGCCGTAGAAGGAGTTCATCGGGCCCATGGGTCCAAGCGTGGCGATGACGAGCATGGCCAGGTACAGAAGCATGTTGATGCCCTTGAGGCAGGCAAGCGCGGGAACCGGGCTCTTAACGAACTCATGCCAGTCGAGGATGGTGCCGAACGAGTAGATGCAGACCATGTAGAAGCCGCCGGCGGCCAGCAGAGCCAGGGAGATGATCTTGCCGAACTTGTTCCAGTTGAGGCCCTCGGCTGCTTCCTCAGCCTGCTGGGGAATGGTGTCGAAACCGGCGTAGAAGAACGGGGTCAGAACCAGGACCGACACGATGCCGGCAAACAGGCTGGAGCTCTCGGTAGCGGCCTTGCCGCCGCCAGCGCCGGTGACCTGGGAGAATACGGGCATGGCATTGTCCGGCGAGCCGGTGAACAGCGAGACGCCCATGGCGAGCAGCATGCCGCAGAGCAGAGCCTTGGTCAGGAAGGCCTGGAGCTTGGCAGCCGAGCTGGCACCGCGGAAGTTGAGGAAGATGACGTAGACTGCAAAGCCGAGCGCGATCAGCGTCGGGAACAGGTAAACGTCGGCCCCCAGGATGGTGTAGAGCTTGACGGCGCGCAGCCACTCAAGGCCGGGCAGGCTGCCGAACATCTCGGACACAAGGGTCGAAATGGCGATGGCCTCCCACGGGCACAGGATGCCGTTGCCCAGGGCCAAAAGCCATCCGGTGATGTAGCTCAGCGTACGGCCAAAGCTACGATCGACATACTCGACGATGCCGCCCGAGATGGGGATAGCAGCCGTGAGCTCACCGAAAACAGCTCCGACGGGCACGAGGAAGATTGCACCCAAGAGGAATGCGATCATAGCGGGAACGGGACCGCCGCCCACGACCATCCAGTCGCCGACCTGCAGAACCCAACCGGTACCGATGATGGCACCGAAGCCGATGGTGAAGAAGTTCCAGAGCGAAAGCGTTTTCTTCATGCCGCCGTTATCCTCGACTGCAACTTCTGCATTCTTGTCCGCCATTGTTCCCCTCCTTTCCTTTTTGACGCCCCTTGGCGTCACCCCTTGCGCGGTCCGTTTTGCCGCGCGCTTTTTTCCATGGCTTTAAGATACGGCCTTGGCGCAGCAGCGCCGCTCGCAGCTCGACCGAAGGCAGAACTGCAAAACGAGCGGCACCGTTTTTGGGACGAACGGCGGGAGACGTCATTCGTCTTGGACGCTTTCATCTTGTCTGCTTTTGAATACCTGTTGCCGTGACACTTGGCGCGCGGCGCGGCAACGTTCATACCATTTGTCAGGCTTTTGGCGCACATACCCATGTGTCGTGCATCATTTTATGTAGGATAGACAAGTTACACATGAGGCAAGGTGATTCGAATGGCATACGGATACAATGACGGCGACCAACGGCCACAAAGCGTGCGCCTTGCCGGCCGCACCACGCCAACGCCCAGAAGCACCTCCGACAACGACAACCCGCAGCGCCCCCAAGAGCAGCTCGGGGCTTCTTCGCGGCAACAAAGCCGTACCGTGCAGCAGTCAGACCGCGTGAGTACGAGCACACGCCAACGCCAGACCGACACATCGCAGCCACGCCGCTACGATCGGCATAAGACCGACTACTACGTCAAGCGCTCCTTTTCGCGACCTCAACGCGATCGCGGCAATTCCGCCCCTCACCCCGCGTCGCACACCACAAGCCACGCGCTTCCGGCCCGCCGCCTACGCCTTGCGCTTTGCTCCATCGCCGCCTGCCTCGTCTTTGTGTTTTTGGGATCCTGTATCTCCCACGGATCAGCTGGTCTTGAGCCCACTGCCGAGGACAAGCTGCTTAAAGCTCCCGTCGCGCCCGGTTACTCATTTGCGTTCTCGACCCCACGCTCGCAATGGCAGGCCGGCACCATGCCCCACATCTACCAAATTGACCCCGCATGGTCGGAGCTGCCCTATGCCGGTGGCACTATTCGCGAAAACGCTTGCGGTCCCACTTGCCTCACCATGGTCTATATCTTTAAGACCGGCCACACCGATAAGACACCGGTCGATATATGCGCACTGGCCGAAGCCGGCAACTACGCCCCCACTGGTGCCACCGAGTGGTCGTTTATGACAGGCGGTGCGTGGCAGCTGGGGCTCAACGGAACACAGCTCTATAACGATCGCGAATCGATTACCCAAGCACTTCGCTCGGGTGCGCCCGTCATCGCCGCAGTGCGCCCCGGTACGTTTACCAACGTAGGCCACTACATCGTGCTCTACGGCATCGACGATGCCAACCAGATTGGCGTCTACGACCCCAACTCGGCCAGCCGCAGCGCCCGCCGCTGGGGCGTCGTAGAGGTCCTCAACGAAGTCGAAGCCATGTGGGCCTACTACTAGTCATTGGGCACTCATTGGGGACAGGACACTCATTGGGGACAGACTTAAATGAGTACCTGGGAAACTGTGCCCCGCTTTGGACACTCATTGTGGGATGCGCTTTCCGCAGTTGATCGGTGCCACGCATTTAAGTCTGTCCCCAATGACCAGCCCTAGACTGCCGGCAGGAAAGGAACGTCCCTAAGTGCCGGGTTGAAACAAAAGCCCCGCAGCCGGAGCGGACTGCGGGGCTCATGAAGAGAGGCTAGTTTGTGGGCGCTTTGCCTGGCGCCCACGAGAGAGTCAACAGAGTAGAGACTACTCGTGGATGCGGGTACCGGAGAGGCCGGCCATGGTCTCGGCGGCCTTGTCTAGAGCGCCGATGATGCAGGTGCGGCCCTTGCGAGAACGCGCGAACTTGATGGCAGCGCGAACCTTGGGCTCCATGGAACCCTTGCCGAACTGGCCCTCGTCGGCCAGGCGCTCGGCCTCGTCGGCGGTGAGGTCCTCGAGCTCCTCCTGGTTGGGCTTGCCAAAGTTGATGGCGACATGCTCAACGGCGGTCAGCAGGAACAGAACGTCGGCGTCGCAGTCCTCGGCCAGCAGCTCGCCGCCCAGGTCCTTGTCGATGACGGCGGGAACGCCCTTGTAGCAGCCCTTGTTCTCGTAGTCGCGGACGACGGGGATGCCGCCGCCACCGCAGGCGATGACGATGAACTCGTTGTCGAGCAGGTTGAGGATGGAGTCAGCCTCGACGATCTTCTTGGGATCGGGGGAAGCGACGACGCGACGCCAGCCGCGGCCGGAATCCTCGACGAAGACCTTGGAGGGATCCTCGGCCATGAACTCCTTGGCCTGCTCCTCGGTGTAGAAGGGGCCGATCGGCTTGGTCGGGTTCTTGAACGCGGGATCATCCGGGTCGCACTCGATCTGGGTGACGACGGTGGCGGCGTGCCAACGCTTATAGCGCTTGTGCATCTCGCGGCCGATGCCCTGCTGCAGGTGATAACCAATGTAGCCCTGGGACATGGCGCCGCACTCGGGCAGCGGCATCTCGGGGGTACCGATGGCATCGTGGGCAGCGGCGAAGGCGTTCTGGATCATGCCGACCTGCGGGCCGTTGCCGTGGGTGATGATGATCTCGTTACCCTGCTCGATGAGACCAAGGAGAGCGTGGGCGGTGTTGCTCACGGCCTCGATCTGCTCGACGGGGTTGTTGCCGAGGGCGTTGCCGCCAAGGGCGACGACAATACGATCGGGCTTGCCAAGAGGCTTAGACATTGCTGGAATCCCTTCTGTAAAAGGCCTACAACCCATTAATAACCCGTGTCCGTGCGATACGCGAGTTTATTAAGGTTTATATTCTTGTTATCCCTCATTTTATTCATTTTGAAAACAGTTGAACGGTGAACGGTCGTTTTTACCCGCTCAGCGTATAGAAGCCCAGCTCAGGTATATCTATGCCATTTACGTGCGACTTTATTTTAATAGAGCAGGGATTAGACCAGATTATGCAAACTATATCTCTGCTAAACACAAAACGGACAGCGCAATATCTTACTCGCACTATACGAGATTCTATGCATTAATAAGACGAGTATGCACTCCGACAAAAACATGGGGCTTTTCATCCAGCATAAGGAATATAGATGAGCTCCAAAAAGCAATCAGCCCCAAAGTGGCGCGAGGTTTCGCGGCAAAGCCGCGAAACAGCGAAGGGGACCAAAGGCCTCCACAACCACGTCCTTCATCAGCCCACACAATCCGAGGATGTAGTCGTAGCAGGATCTGAGGGCTGACCTTCGCGGACACTCCGCAGGACGAAAGAACCCCCGCCGCACGTAGTGCGCAGCGGGGGTTCTTTCATGTCCGAGGACGTCCGCGAAGGTCAGCCCTCAGATCCTGCGGTGGGAGACCTAGGCCTCGTTGTACACCGTCTTGAGCTTCAGCAGGTGAGCGTAGCGGTCCATGGCGGCCTGCTCGTTCTCCTTGAAGAGCTCCTCAGCGCGCTCGGGGAAGGAACGCGTCAGCGAAGCGTAACGGGCCTCGTTCATCAGGAACTCCTGATAACCGCCCGCGGGCTCCTTGGAATCGAGCGAGAACTTCTTGCCGGCAGCAGCCTCGGGGTTGAAGCGGAAGAGGTTCCAGTAACCGCACTCGACAGCCTTCTTCATCTCGGCCTGGCAGTTCTGCATGCCACCCTTCTTGATGGAGTGCATCTCGCAGGGGCTGTAGCCGATGATGAGGGACGGACCGTCGTAGGCCTCGGCCTCGTGGATGGCCTTGAGGGTCTGAGCCGGGTTGGCGCCCATGGCGACCTGCGCCACGTAGACGTAGCCGTAGCTCATGGCAATCTCGGCCAGGGACTTCTTCTTGGTCACCTTACCGGCAGCGGCGAACTGAGCGACCTGGCCCAGGTTCGAGGCCTTGGAGGCCTGACCACCGGTGTTGGAGTAAACCTCGGTGTCGAAGACGAAGACGTTGACGTTGTGGCCGGAAGCCAAGACGTGATCCAGGCCACCGAAGCCGATGTCGTAGGCCCAACCGTCGCCGCCGAAGATCCAGAAGGACTTCTTGGTGAGGTAAGCCTTGTCGGCGAGGATCGCCTTGGAAGCGTCGCAGCCGCACTTCTCGAGCTCGGCAACGTAGGCAGCGGCAGCGGTCTTGGAAGCCTCGGTGTCGTTGACGGAGTCGATCCAAGCCTGGCCGGCAGCCTTGAGCTCATCGGACGGACCATCGGCAGCGATGATGTCCTGGGTAGCGGCGATCAGCTTCTTCTGGACGGCCTCGTAACCGACGGCCATGCCCAGACCGTGCTCGGCATTGTCCTCGAACAGGGAGTTGTTCCACGCCGGGCCGTGACCGTCCTTGTCCTTGCAGTAAGGAGCGGTGGCAGCGGGGTTGCCCCAAATGGAGGAGCAGCCGGTGGCGTTGGAAATGAACATGCGGTCGCCGGCGACCTGGGTCACCAGACGTGCATAGGCGGTCTCGGCGCAGCCGGCGCAGGAGCCGGAGAACTCCAGGTAGGGCTGCTTAAACTGGCTGCCCTTGACGTTGGCCGCGATGAGCTCCTTCTTCTCGGAGACGTTCTCGACCATGTAGTCCCAAACGGGCTGCTGGTCCATCTCCTGCTCGGTGGGAACCATCTCGAGGGCGCCCTTGGGGCAGACCTTGACGCAGTTGGTGCAGCCCATGCAGTCGAGCGGGGACACAGCCATGGTGAACTTCATGCCCTTGGCCTTGGGGCCCATGGCGTCGAGCGTGCGGGTAGCCTCGGGCGCGGCGGCAGCCTCGTCCTCGGTCATCGCGAACGGACGGATGGTGGCATGCGGGCACACATAGGCGCACTGGTTGCACTGGATGCACTTGGTCTCGTCCCAGTGGGGAACGACCACGGCGACGCCGCGCTTCTCGTATGCGGAGGCGCCCAGCTCAAACTGGCCGTCAGCGCAATCGACGAAGGCGGAAACAGGCAGGCTGTCGCCGTCCATGCGATCGATGGGCTCGAGCAGGTTCTTGACCTGCTGGGCGATAGCGGACTTGGTCTCCTCGGAGAGCTCGACGGGAGCGGCGTCCTCGGCGGTAGCCCAGTCGGCCGGAACCTCGAACTTACGGAAGGCGGTAGCGCCGGCATCGATGGCCTTGTGGTTGGCGTCGACGATGGCCTGGCCCTTCTTCATGTAGGACTTGGTAGCCGCGTCCTTCATGTACTGCAGGGCGTCCTCGGCGGGCAGGACCTTGGCCAGCGCGAAGAAGGCGGACTGGAGCACCGTGTTGGTGCGCTTGCCCATGCCGACCTTAGCGGCCAGGTCGATAGCGTCGATCAGGTAGACGTTGACGTTGTTGTTCGCGATGTAGCGCTTGGCCACGGCGGGCATGTGCTCGGCGAACTCCTCGTCGCTCCACTGGCAGTTGACCAGGAAGGTGCCGCCCGGCTTGACGTCGCGGACCATCTTGAAGCCCTTAACGATGTAGCTGGGGTTATGGCAGGCGACAAAGTCGGCCTTGGTCACGTAGTACGGCGAACGGATCGGAGAATCACCAAAGCGCAGGTGCGAGACGGTGACGCCGCCGGTCTTCTTGGAGTCGTACTGGAAGTAGGCCTGGACGTACTTGTCGGTGTGGTCGCCGATGATCTTGATCGAGTTCTTGTTGGCACCGACGGTACCGTCGCCACCCAGACCCCAGAACTTGCACTCGATGGTGCCGGGGGCTGCGGTGTTGGGCGCATCCTCGGCCTCGGGCAGGCTCAGGTTGGTCACGTCATCGACAATGCCGATGGTGAACTCGCGCTTGGGCTCGTCCTTCTTGAGCTCCTCGAAGACAGCGAACGCGGACGCGGGAGGCGTGTCCTTGCTGCCCAGGCCATAACGGCCGCCGACGACCTTGATGCCCGTCTTGCCGGCCTCGTAGAGAGCGGAGACGACGTCCTGGTAGAGCGGCTCGCCGATGGAACCCGGCTCCTTGGTACGGTCCATGACGGCGATCTTCTGGACGGTCTCGGGGAGAACGTCGACGAAGTGCTTGATGGAGAACGGACGGAACAGACGAACCTTGACCAGGCCGACCTTCTCGCCGTGAGCGTTGAGGTAGTCGATGACTTCCTCGAGCACGTCGCAGAAGGAGCCCATGCACACGACGACGCGATCGGCATCGGGAGCGCCGTAGTAGTTGAACAGGCCGTAATCGGTGCCGAGCTTCTCGTTGATCTTCTTCATGTAGCCCTCGACGACGGCGGGAAGCTCGTCGTAGACCTTGTTGCAGGCCTCACGGTTCTGGAAGAAGATATCGCCGTTCTCGTGGCTGCCGCGGGTGTGCGGGTGCTCAGGGTTGAGCGCGTGGTCGCGGAAAGCCTGGACGGCGTCCATGTCGCACATCTCTGCCAGATCCTTGTAGTCCCACATGGCGACCTTCTGGATCTCGTGGCTGGTGCGGAAGCCGTCGAAGAAGTTAAGGAACGGGGTCTTACCCTCGATGGCGGCAAGGTGAGCCACCGGCGAGAGGTCCATGACCTCCTGGACGTTGCCCTCGGCGAGCATGGCGAAGCCGGTCTGACGACAGGCCATGACGTCGGAGTGATCGCCAAAAATGTTCAGGGCGTGGGAAGCGACGCAACGCGCGGAGACGTGGAAGACGCCCGGGAGCTGCTCGCCCGCGATCTTGTACATGTTCGGAATCATCAGGAGCAGACCCTGAGAAGCCGTGTAGGTGGTGGTCAGAGCACCGGCGCCCAGCGAACCGTGAACGGTACCGGCTGCACCTGCCTCGGACTCCATCTCGACGACCTTGACCGGGGTGCCGAAGATGTTCTTGCGACCCTGGGCCGCCCACTGGTCGACATGGTCGGCCATCGGGCTGGACGGCGTAATGGGATAGATTCCCGCTACCTCGGTGTACGCATACGAAACATATGCGGCCGCCTCGTTGCCGTCCATAGACTTAAACTTACGCGCCATATACCCCTCTCCTCTCATATAGGTATACAGGCCCCGGCGATCGCCGGGATGTTGGCGTGATGGGATTTACGCTGTTGCTTCCAATCATCTGGCAGGCAGGCTCAGCAGCAGGTACGTGGCGTGGAGAGAAGACATGCCGAGGCGAGGGACAGTTGATGCGCCCCACAGACCCGACCGCCCGTCTTGCACATGACCGAGCGCCGCAAAGGCCGCATGCCGGATGCTCCCGGGCACGCCCCGGCGATGGGAAGCGCCCGCAACGGAAATCCGCATGCGGGTTTATTGTACCCCGCCGTCAAGTGTAATTTCGGCAAATATAGGCGGGCGGTAAAGGTTTACCTCGGGTGACCGCCAAGGGCCAAAATGGCCCCTCCATCCCCGGGCGACCGGCTCTGGCGCGCCAAGGAGTGTCCCCAGCCGGCAGAGAAAAGGAACGTCCCTATCTGCCGGCTAGAGGGCACCGAAGAGGATGGCGTAGGTAGTGGATTCGCCGAGCTTGAGCTCGTCGCCGGGATTGAGTTGGGCGGAACGGCCGGGCTCGACCTGAATGCAGACGCGCGTGGCCCCGTTTACCACCACGGTTCCGTTGGTGGACGACAAGTCCTCGACGTGCCAGATATTTTGAGCATCGCACCAGATATGGGCATGGCGGGCCGAGACATCGTCGCCGACGTCGGTAATATCGCCCTCACCAGTGGCCAGCGCGCCAATCTCAACACCCTGCTCACTCGGCTGAATCCAGCGCGGGGCGCTCACGACAAAACTGTTTTGCACGCGCAGCAAGCCCAAGGGGTGCGCCGGGGCGGGTTCGCGTTCGCCCGCGGTCATCGACATGCCAAGCGAACGCGGCGTGGATGTGCCTCCGCCACAGGTCGCGTGCGCGTAGTCGATGGCATAGTTCACCGAGGACCGCACATCCGCCGAACAACCGACGGCGACAAACAGCACCAGCACGGCCTCGGCGCGCTCGGCGGGCATGAGTTCCGCCGCCTGGGACAGGCGATCGAGCGCGTTGCGATAGAGATTCGTGTCCTGGTGGCACTCTTCGAGCGCGCGTACCATCGGTTCACCTGCAGGACCGCACACCATATTGATCACAGCCGTGGAGTCCATGGGATTGCGCTGGCGCAGGGCCAGTTGCGACATAATACGCGCAGCCGAGGTACCGTATTCGGCAAAGTAGCGCTGCTGAAGCGTGCCGACCGGCGCGCGAACGATAAAGCGGGAAACCCAAGAGCGATCGGCGGCTCGGCTCTGCGGGCTGCGGCCGTCGGCGAGCGGACGGGACGAAAGCACCAAGCCGCACAGCTCGATATGGCTCAGATGCGCCGCGCGCTTAAAGATGTCAAACATGGCCCCGCATGGGGTGAGCTCAACTTGAGATGCCATGACCTAGGCCTCCTTGGTCGTAGAAATAGAATCGGACGATACTTCGACAGGTCCGCCAAAAGTACGGGCAGCTGCGGCTCCACCGGCAAGCGGAGTCGCCATCTGGGCTTTTGTGCGTCGCGGTGCCGAAACGGGAAGTTCAAAGGCAAAGCCCATCGCAAGCAAAAACCACGTAAGCGTATAGGTTGCAACCAGAGCGGCAACAAGGCCGCCCATCACGGCGCGTTGGGAAAATACGCTACATGCAGCCACAACCAGCACCGGAACCTCGCAGGCAGAAAGCGCAAGCACACCCTGCAGGAAGCCCGAGCGCCGATCGCGCGCAAGTGCCCCCGCGGCAACGCCGGCTATGCCTGGCAGCGCCAACGCCAGTGCGGCAATAATACCCGGTAGCGACCCAGACCACACGAGCGATCCCAAAGTCGCCGTCACGCGAGCGCCCGACGCCAGCAGCGCGGCCGAAACCACGACCACAGCCCAAACCACGCCACAGGCGACCGTCGCGCCGACCATCAGCGCGCGACGAACCGCGCGGCCGGACGCATCCATGGGGCACGGCGTGAGCGGCTCGCCGCGGAGCGAACGACCGACATTTTGCGCATAGTGGTCACAAAACGCCGAGAGCGCCGCCTCGACCGCCGCCGGCTCGGGACGATTTTTTTGATGGCTGGACAGACAGGCCATCACCACGTCGAACAGCTGGGCATCGACAAACGCCAGCGCATCGCGTAGCTCTTCGGAATCCGGCTCAAGCCCTAGCTGCTGGGCCTGCTCGACCGCGGCGAGCGCCACATCGGGCTCACGACGAAGCAGCTGAGTCAAATCGCAACCGGGCGCATGGGCACCAATGGGATAGTCGGGCCGCGTGTCCATCTTAAGACGGTAGGGGCTCGCGATGTCGCGCGTCCTTTTGCGCGAACCCGAGGCGCCCGAAGTGCTCGGCGCGGCTTCGTATGGCGCGACGCCGGCAATGAGCTCGTAAACCGTGCTTGCCGCGGCATAGACGTCAATCGCCGGCGACATACGCAAAGCACGCAGGTCGGCAATATCGTCGGTGAGCATCTCGGGCGGGGCATAGGCAACCGTCGCGCGACGCAGCGTGGCATAACGCTCGGTAAAGGATGCCTTGCCGCCGGTACCGGCCACGGCCGACGCAGGCTCAAGCGCCAGCGATGAGCCAAAGTCAATCAGGCACAGGTCAAAGGTGCCCTCGGCAAGCTGCCGGTCAAGCGGTAGACGCGCCGTGCGCACCATAATATTAGCGGGCGAGATATCGCGATGGACAAAGCCCTCGCCCACCAGGCTCATACGGCAGAGCAGATCGAACAGGTCGCGACCCAGACGCGCCGCCACAAGCGGCGACAGGCGTCCGGCATCGTCCACGGCAAGTCGCGAACGCAAGCGGGCAAGCGTCTCGCCCTCGACCCATTCCATGACAATTGCAGGCACACCGTCGACCTCGCCCCAGCCATAGAGGCGGGGAAAGCCCTTGAGGCCCGAAAGGGCGCGATGGCATTCGTATTCCTCGCGAAACGCTGCCTTGAACTTGGCGACCAGCGCCTCGTGAGCGGCATCGTCGTCGAACTCATCGCGCGCCGGCAAGATGAGCTGCTTGAGTGCCACGGCCTCGCCTTGGGCATTGACGGCACGCGTCACGCGGCCGATGCCGCCACGGCGCATGGTGGCGTCGTCGGCAAACAGCATCGCAAATCGACGCTGGTAGACGGGCAGCTCATCCGGGCTCAGCGCAATAGCAGGCTCAAACCCTCCAACGCGCGCCAGGCGCAGGCCTACCATAGGGTCGCGGTTTAGCGCGCACGATGCGCTAGAAGCAAGGCTATTCGTCATAGGGCGATCGCCGCCACTTTGATATTGAAGTTGTTGAACGCGACGTCGTCATCGCCGTAATGCCCCACCCATTGGCACAGATTGGTGTAGCAGCCCCATAGGTTGGCGTATTGCTGATACCACTTTGACTTGGGAGAAAACGTTTGCCGGCCAAACTCGGCACGGATGACAAACATATCGTTGGCCAGGCTATCGCACGGCCCGGTATCGCCCGTTGCGTTATAGGTCGACACCACGCTATTGGCGCGGGCGACATAGTCATCGAGCATGTTGTATTTGGCCACGAGCCAACTGTGGATACTCTCCTCCTCGGCAGCCGAGAGGCCACCCGAGCCTGTATCGCCGCCGGCACCGCCGTCCGTCGAGCCACCACTCGAAGATCCACCGCCAGAGGCGGAGCCCGAACCAGAGCCGCCGCTCGAGTTCGACGAATCGGAACTGGCGCCCGACGAACCTGAACCGCCGGGCTTGCCTGCCTGTTGGGCGTCCTGCCCCTTCTGCTGCTCGGTCTTGTTAACGACAGAAGCCACGCTGTTATTGGAAAGCTTCGTAATGACCTTGGTGTTGGTGGGCACGATGGTCTTGCCGTTTGCCAGCGTGATCTCGTTGGACGCCCGCTCGCCCTCGTCCGCGAGATCGACGCCAAACACGGTGCGCCCGACCACGCTCGCCCACGCATATCCAGTTGTCGTTCCCAAGTCGCTTTTGGCCTTGCGCCCAATATGCAGCTCGCGCGCAGCATGCGCCTGCACCATGGACGGCACCGTCATGCCATAAGCCGAAACACCGGCTATGACCAGCACGAGCGAGCAAGACAGCAGCACATACGCCCGAGGCGCCAGGCCCAACCGGCGTCGCACGCGCACCGCGGCGCCGCGCTTTGTCTGAGTGCCCCCGGGCCGCATGCGTTCTCCTCCAACAAAAACACGCCGCTTAAAAGCGGCGCATTCTTTCATATCCACATTTGAGTGTATCAGCGAACCTAAAAGGTTGCGCAACGAATGAGCAAATACGAGGTGTGAGCGGACCCATCCATGCGATAAGCGGATGAAAAGCAGGTTTGTTGCACAACAAATGCATGAACGCATGCCCAATTATGAGCGCCCCGTGCGGCAGGCCAACGGAACATGTCGCGGAGCTGACGCCACCTAAATCGCGCGACGGGCCTCGATGGCGCGGCCAAGCGTAAGCTCGTCGGCATACTCCAGGTCGCCGCCCACGGGAAGGCCGCTTGCCAGACGCGACACCTCGACGCCCAACGGCTTGATAGTGCGGGCCAGGTAGCTCGCCGTGGTCTCGCCCTCGATGTTGGGGTTGGTGGCGATGATGACCTCATGGATATCCTCGTGGCCCAGACGCGCCAGCAGCTCGCGGATGTGCAACTGCTCGGGACCAATCTTGTCCATGGGACTGATCACGCCGCCCAGCACATGGTACAGGCCATGGTAGCTGCCCGTGCGCTCGATTGCCTGGACGTCGCGCGGCTCGCCCACCACACAAATGCGAGTGGTATCGCGCATCGGGTCCTGGCAGATGGAGCACTCGTCGGCCGTGGCGTAGTTAAAGCAACGGCTGCAAAAGTGGACCTCCTGCTTAACCTCCAGGATGGCCTCGGCCAGGCGGCGCGCCTCCTCGGCGTCGGCCTCCAACAGGTAATAGGCGATGCGCTGGGCCGACTTGGGACCAATGCCCGGCAGGCGGCCCAGCTCATCGAGCAGTTTTTGCAGACTGTGATTCGCACTCATATATATATGCGTGTCTTAGAACGGCATGCCCGGGATGTTGAGGCCGCCGGTGATGGCGCCCATCTGCTTGTTGGCGAGCTCGTTGACGCCGCGGACGGCCTCGTTGACGGCAGCCATAATCATGTCCTGCAGCATATCGACGTCCTCGGGATCGAGGGCATCGGGATCGATGGTGAGGTTGACGAGCTCCATCTCGCCGTTAACGGTCACCTTGACCATGCCGCCGCCGGCAGAGGCGTCGACGGTCTGGGACTTGAGGTTCTCCTGCGCGGCGGCAAGCTGCTCCTGCATCTTGCGGGCCTGCTTCATCATCTGCTGCATGTTCATACCGGCCATGATGGCTCCTTTACGTGCGGCCGCACGCCGAGCTGCAAGGGCAGCCGGGACGCGGCGGGACTTTCAAACTCAAAAATCGTACCACGGCGCGCGGCCAGCAAGCGGGGCAGTCACGCTACCTCAGTCGATATACATGTCCTGGAGTGCAAGCCGCACCCGAAGATTATGCAAAGTTGAATAATTCGCATCTGCATAATATTGAAAGCTAAATCTTGTAGAGCCGGAATCCGACATTTCATGTGCACCGCTAAAGACCTGCATGCCGATCCGTTGCTCACGGTGACGCGCATGGCAGCGGGGTATAATTTGATTGCCATAGATAGTAATTTGGAGGTGCCCCATGAATGCCCCCAACGCGCTCCAAAACATCCGCTCAAAACACCCCGTTGCATATGTGGTTCTCTATCTCTTTGTCGGCTGGGCATTGCTGGTTGTCATCACCCATGCCATAGCTTTTGGAGCAGAACTGCTGATAGCCAGCTCGGACCAGCCCGTCGTCAAATGGGAGACGACCGATGAGTGCACCGACGGAACCCGAACCGTCTACTACAACAGCCCGTCCCTCTATCAAGAGTTCAAGGTCAAGATAAAGGACTTCAAGATTGTCGATGCCGAGCTAGGCGTTTATTTGGCAATCGGAGCAACCATTAACGCCGAGCAAGTCGAGTACACGGACAGCCATGCGACGTATCGTATCGACCTCAGCATCCTAGGCCGACCGTCACGCACCTGTCTGCTCAAATGCGACATACGCGGCACCACACTACACATGTCCGAAATACAAATGCGCCCGGGCAAGGGGTTCTCTTCTTGAGCAGTATACCCGCCCGTACGGCTACTCCACCGGTTTGAAGATGGTGGCCTGACCGAAGACGCTGCGGATGAGGTCTTTGGCCTCGTCCTCGGTCTGCGGGATGCTCGGGGCTGCGCCCTGGTGGCCGAAGGGGCTGCCGGCGCCGGGGTTGGACTCCCAGGGAGCTGCAGGAGCGTCCTCCTCTTTGGGGGCAGCTACAGCGGACTTGGGCGCGGGCGTCGCACCCGGCACGTCGAACGGAGGCAGATCGTCCCCGCTCGCATCGCCAGCGAAGCCGCCGACCATAGCGTCGTCGTAGGGCACCTGCTCGGATTCCCACGGCGCGGACTGCGCGACAGGCTGAGCTTTGGGGGCAGCCGAGCGCTCGGGCGCACGGGGTGCGGGCTCGGTCGGGAGCTTACCCGTGGCAGGAGCACCGGCGGGGTTGTCGGAGCGTAGCCAGGGGGCTTTGCCCAGGTCAGACGACTTGGGCGCGGGCGAGACGGGCTTGGGCGCGGGTGTCGGAGCAGCCGGTTTGGGCGCCGCGGGCTTAGGCGCCGACGAGGTCGATGCCGTTACCGGTGCCGCTTGCTGCTGCGGCGCGCTGGCGCTCGAGGATACAGGGGCCGCCGAGGACACGGGTTGCGGGTCCGCAGATGCCGCAGCCCGTGCAGATGGAGAATGCTCCTCATGTTGAGGAGCCGGCGTGCCACCCCCATCCAGGACATAGTCGACGGTACGACGACCGAAGACCGCGCAGACCGTCGGTAGGACCACCGACTGCGTATCGGCGCGACCGAGCATCTTAATGGCAAAAGTCGAACCCGCGGGGAACGAGACCGTGAGCTTGGAGCCGTCGTCGGCCGTGGCGCGGGCGTTGAGCAGAAGCCCTGCGTAGGAAGCCTGACGCGCCTTGACGCGCTCGACGACCTCGGCCCATTTGCGCTGCAGCTCGCCGGCGTCCTCGACCGCGGGGGTCTCGGCGGCGCCGGCGGCAGCAACCTGGGCGGCATTGTTGGACTGGGGCTGAGGCGTCGGAGCCGGCGCAGGCTGAGGTGCAGGCGCTGCAGGCTTGGAAGCTGACACGGGTGCAGGCTGAGCCGCCGGAGCGGCAGCACCACGGTCCCAAGGCATGCCACCCTGGCGCGCGGACGTAGCAGCAGGGGCAGCGGATACCGCCGGAGCGGCAGCACGAGCGCCCGAAATGAGCGTCGGCTGTTGGGCAGCAGCGGGTACGGATGCTGCAGGCGCGGCGGCCTGAGCAGCAGCCACGCTCGCCGGCACGGCGCCGTTGGCAACCATGGCCTCCAGGCGTGCCACGCGCTCGGCCAATGCCTCAATCGTTAAATCGGCCTCGGGACGCGCCAGACGCGTGCAGGCAATCTCGAGCACCAGGCGCACGTCGCTCGCGCCCCTCATCTCCAGTGCGGCATCGTCGAGCACCGTCAGCACACGGGCCAGGCGGTCGGCAGGATGCTCGCCAAAGGCAGCGGCCTCGGCAGCAAGCGCCTCGGCCTGCTCGGAGCCGCCCTCAAACAGCTCGGCACGAGCACCGGCAACGCAGGCAACGTACACGTCACGCACGTGCGCCACCAGGTCGCGCGTCAGCTCCAGCAGGTCGTTTCCTTCCTCGACCTGCGTACGGATCAGTCCATAGAGCTCGGCAACATCGCGATCGGCAATGGCGCGGGAAAACTCGCCCAGAATCTGGTCCGAAACCTCGCCTAAAAGAGAGCGGGCGTCGTCCGCATGCACAGAACCGTTGCCAAAGACGCTCAGCTGCTCCAGCGTGGACAACGCGTCGCGCATGCCGCCCTTGGCATGGCGCGCCACGATAGCCAGCGCCTCATCGTCGTAATCGAAGCCCTCCTGCTCGCACACGTATGCCAGGCGGTGCTCGATATCCTCGTTGCCGATGCGATGGAAATCGAAACGCTGGCAGCGCGAGAGGATGGTCTCCAGAATCTTTTGCGGGTCGGTGGTGCACAGCACAAAGATCACGTGCGCCGGCGGCTCCTCAAGCGTCTTGAGCAGCGCGTTGAACGCCGCCGTCGTGAGCATGTGGACCTCGTCGATGATATAGATCTTGTACTTGCCGCGCACCGGGGCAAAGTTGACGGAGTTGATGATCTCCTCGCGCACATTGTCCACGCCCGTGCGGCTTGCGGCATCGAGCTCGTAGACATCCGGGTGGTTGCCCTCGGCAATGAGCTCGCACTCCTCGCAAGTACCGTCGGGCATGCAGCCGCTTGCACCCTCGGCGCGCGCCGCCTCGGCATTGCGGCACAGCAGTGCCTTGGCCAGAATGCGCGCCATGGTGGTCTTGCCCGTGCCGCGCGGTCCGCAGAACAGGTAGGCGTGGGACAGGCGCCCCTCGGTGATGGCGTGCTCGAGCGTCGAGACGATATGCTGCTGGCCCACCACGGAGTCGAAGGTGAGCGGGCGATACTTTCGGTACAACGATTCCATGGGTGCTCCCCCGGGTATACTGAGTCTTGTTGCCGCGACGGCCATGCGGTCGCACGGCATACTGCATTCATAATAACCCGTACGGCGAGCCCGCCGCGATAGGAGTCCAAAGAGCATGGCAGACGCAGAGAGCAACCTCCTTCCCTCCGAAGCAGCCGACCAGGTCGAGGTCGCGCTCGAGGAGCAGGCCGCAGCCGACGACGGCATCCTGTACCTCAACGAGTACCAGTACGAAAACGACCTCGTCACCGACTTCGCCCGCCTGGTCGCCTCGCCCAGGCGCCGTGGCTCGCTGTATGTCGCCGCCGCGATTGCCGCGCTCATCGGCATCGGCATGTTGGTGGCCGGCGGCAACTGGATCAAGTTTGGCGTCGTCCTGATCGTATTCGGCGCCTTTTTGGCCTGGTGGAGCAAAAACCTGCACCACACCCTCGCCCGCGACTTTATCGACGCCGTCGAGGCCGACGAGTCCATGGGTGGCCGCTATCGCCGCGTCGCCGCCAACGAGGACGGCCTGATGGTTTGGGGCAAGAGCGGCAAGTCGCAGTTCTTCCCGTTTGAAAAGCTCGACCACGTGCTCGACGGCGAGCGCATCTTTGTGGCCATGTTCGCCGACCAGGGCGTGACGATCCCTAAGGACACCTTTGTTCGCGGCGATGCCGAGCAGTTTGGCACCTTCCTTAAGGCACGCATCAACAAAAAACTCCGCATCGAGACCAAACGCAAGAAGATGAAGGCAGAAAAGGCCGCCGCCGAAGCCAAACAGGGCGACAAGCCCCAGGAGACCAAGGGCAAGCAGCGCAAGCAGAAGAAGAACAAGAAGAAGCGCTAACCCGAGCCGGGGTCCAAACTCCGGCCGCCTGCTTAGGCGTAACTTAGATTGACAGCGGAAACCGCATCCCGTTTTGGCGCTCCAAAGTGGGATGCGGTTTCCTTTTGAGCGCCCATCCGGAAAGCGCATCCCGCTCTACGCCAATATTCTGGGACGCAGTTTCCGCAGACCACCCCATTCGGAAAGTGCATCCCTTAATTTGGTCGCAAAGTGGGGTGCGCTTTCCGAGCGAGCCAAAACAGAGCCAAGCCAGACAGGCAACCTCGCATCCCGCTATCCTCCCCATGCACCCGAGCGTGCTACACTAGCAGCATCTATGCCACCGCGAACGGCTCGGCTCCGCGCCCGCCGCTCGCAAACGAACTTTAAACGCACGAGGGTTGGCCATGCCGCTTTTCTCGCAACATACCGCCCGGTTCTCGCCGGACGTTCCTTTGGAGGGCACCAGCTCTCGCGAGCTGCTCAAGCGGTACCAGCCGCTCGAGACACTTGCGACCGGCGGTTTTGGCTCCATCGAGATCTGCCGCGACACGCACCTGCGCCGCCGCGTCGCTATTAAGCGCATCCCCCTTATCAACGGTGCCGGCATGCCCGCCAGCGACATCATGGATGTCCTGCGCGAGGCGCACACTGCCGCCATGCTTCAACATCCCAATATCGTGCAGGTCATCGACTTTACACACGACACAGCCTATGCCTACCTGGTTATGGAATATGTCGATGGCATGTCGCTGGCCGAGTTTTTGCACCGCGTGGACGGCCACTCACTTACCTTTGACGAGGCCGCGGCCATTGCCGATGCCCTGGGCCAGGCACTCACCTTCGCCCATAGTAATGGCGTGCTCCACCTGGACATTAAGCCCGCCAACGTGCTCATCGACCACTCGGGCAATGTAAAGCTCACCGACTTTGGCATGGCGCGACTGTCGTCCGCCGGTGGCTTTGGCGGCTCGCGCGGCGGCACCATCGGCTACATGCCGCCCGAGCAGCTCGATATCGAGACCGGCACGGTCGACGAGCGCGCCGATGTCTTTGCCCTCGCCTGTATGATCTACGAGGGCCTGTGCGGCAGCGCTCCCTTTATGGCGGCCACGCCCGCCGACTCGCTCGACCGCATCATCGGCGGCGCCACCTATCCCAGCGAGCTGATACCACACTTTCCCCCGGGAGCCGAGGCCGCGCTCATGAGCGCGCTCTCCCCCATGCCGCAGGACCGCCCCAACAGCATCGAGGCATTTTGCGACCAGTTCCTTGCCGGTCTGGGCAGCGTACGCGAGGGCCGTCGCAGCCTGGAGCAAATGGTTGGCGAGCTTTCGGATGACGAGCAGAAGCTCGACGATATCGAGCCGTCGCACTACGAGGACGACGCCATCGAGGTCGACCCCGCACTCGGCTGGGCGGGCACGCGCTGGAGCCATGCGCGCGACTACACCATGCGCACTATCTCGGCGCTAACGTGCGGCACCTTTAGCTTTTTGCTGATGCAAACGGCCGGGGTCGCGGCGCTTCCCGGCCTGGTCATTGCGGCCATCGCGATCGGAGCGGCGGCTGGCCTGGCCCCCCAGATTGGCTCGGCCATCTCGGCTGTGGGCTTTTTGGTGCTCATGGCCAACGCCACCATGCAGGCACAGGGCATCCTGTCGATGCTGCCCGTCGCGGTGATCTTTGCCGCCGCCATGTCCGGTTGGTGGATCGCCTGGGGTCGCACCGAGACTGCCGCGAGCGCCACGCTCACCTGTGCACTCGCGCTTGGCTGTCTGACCGGCAATACCTTCCTGGCAGCTGGGGTCGCCGCCGGCGTCGCGTCATTTTGGCTCGGCCCGGCAAGCGCCGCCGCGGCAACGGGCATGGGCGCGCTTTTTGCCCGTCTGGCCACGGTCGCGCTTTCAGCTGGAGGCGTGCTGGGGCTCGGTAACGTTGCCGCAGCGCTGGGAGACCCGCTCCTTTGGGCTGCCTTTGTGCTGGTCGCGGCAACTGCCGCAGCGTCATCCGCGCTGCTCAATGCCCATGCCAAGCGTGCCGATCAGGGCTCAAACCTTGCCGCAATCGCCGCCATCGCTGTCACCGGCATCGGCTACGCAGCGGCATCCTGTCTTGCACACCATATGGAAATTGCCAGCCTTGCAGCCGCGGTCATCGCCAAGGCGGCGGTTGCGGGAATCCTATCCTCTATAATCGTTGGGATATGCCTATATTTGCTCGGATACCAAAGAACCTATACGGAGAGTGATCTTTCGTGAACTTCCTGAACATCTTCGAGGACCACGTGGCCGGCATCTTCGGTGCCACCCGTGCCCCGTTCTCCTTTAAGAAGCTTGCCAAGCAGGCCGCTCGCGACATGGAGGATCAGACTCTGGTGATCAACGGCGTCAACACGGCGCCGGCACTCTATACCATCCTTATCGCCGCCGACGACGATCCCATGCTCGCCCCGTTCTACCCCGAGCTTTCGCGCGAGGTCCGCGAGTTCGTGAAGGCGCAGGCCGAAAAGCGCCGCTATGTCTTTGTCGGCGAGCCCCTCGTGCGCTTTATGATCGATCCGCAGCTGCGCGCCGGCAAGTTCTCGGTCTTTGCCGAGAACGTCGATGCCCCCACGCTCGGCCGCCTGTACGAAGAAGAGCGCGCCTATCAAAACGGCCTGGGCCAGAACAACTCCGCGGTAAGCCGTGCCGCCAGCGCCCCGCGCGCCGGCCAGCAGCAGTTTGCTGCCCCGCAGCAGCAGCGCCCCGCCGCCATGCCCCAGCAGCAGCCGACGCCTCGCGCCGCCGCTCCCGACCCGCTTGCCGTGGCAGACCCCTTCGCGCCTAGCGTCCCCGACCCCGCCGCTCCTATCCCGGTGCCGCAGACCGTCTCGCGCGACGCGCTTGCCGGCATGGGCGGAGCCGCCGCGACCGGTGCCGCCGTGGGCCTAGGCGCCGCAGCCGGCATCGCCTCCAACATGGCGAGCACTCGCGCCCCGCAGCGCCCGCTCGCCCAGCTCGTCGACGTCGTGAGCGGCGAGAGCCATAGCATCACCTCCGCACAGGTGACCATCGGTCGCGAGCGCTCAGTTTCCGACATTGCCCTGCGCGACCCCAACGTGTCGCGCCGCCACGCCCAGCTCACCTTTACGGGCTCGGATTGGTCGATCGAGGACCTCAATTCCACCAACGGCACGCTCGTCAACAACCGCCGCATTACGCGCTGCCCGCTGCGCAACGGCGATCTGCTGACGTTTGGCCTGAGTACCTTTGAATTTAGGGGATAGTCGCTTATGAACATCGATATCGTCCTTTTTGCAGGCCGCATCGTCTTGGTCGCCCTGCTCTATATCTTCCTGTTCGCCGTCATGAAGACCGGCGTGGGACTTGTGCGCGGGCAGCGCCGCGACTCGGCTATCTGGACGATTGATGTGGACAAGGGTCCGCGCGGTATCCGCGGCATCCACGTAGACATGCTCGGCCCCGTCATCGTCGGTCGCTCGCCGTCTTCGGACATCTGCATCAACGAACCGTTCGTCTCGGCCTCGCATGCGCGCTTTTCGCTGCAGGGCCCGGCGCTCATCATCGAGGACCTCAACTCGCTTAACGGCACGCTCGTCAACGGCCGCCAGCTCGTGGAGCCCGCGACGCTGCGTGAGGGCGACGAAGTCCAGATTGGCGACGTGGTCATGAAGGTGAACCGTCGATGATCGACGAGGAGAACAAGTCCGCAACTATGACCGAGGCACCGGCCGCCGCCACAGCTGCGCCGGCCCACGCCGCTCCGGCGGGCTCCGCACCCGTGGAGCCCGAGGACACCGTGTTCTCCCTGCCTCTTTCGCATGTAACACATGATATTTCGGATCTCGCCGATAACGAGGACGAAGAGGATGCCGTAGCGGCGCCCATCGGCGCACATGCTGCGGAACAGCCCACAGCGCCCGAAGCAACCCCGGCGCCGGCTCACTTTGCAGAGCCCGTCGCCGCGGCAATCAACGAGAGCGCTGCGGTGTTTGCGGCACCCGAGCCCGCCGCGCCGGCGTTTCCCATGGCCCCGGCATCCGAGGTTGCGCCCGCGTCTACGCCGGCGCCCGAGCCTATAGACGTCAGCCCGCAAGAAGACGAGTCGACCGCCCGCGTGTCCGAGGAGTCCGACTCCCCGGACACCGGCGATTCCGAATCAAACGCCGAGACCGGCACCGTCTCTCCCGGTGACACAGCCGAGATCGACGTTGCCGCCGTTGAGGCCAAGCTCAAAGACCCCGGCTCGACCATGAGCTTTGAGCCCCTGACCGAGGAGCGCATCGAGACCGACTCGACCTATGATGCCGGCACCACCACGCAACTCATGTGGGGCGCCCGCTCCGACGTTGGCTGCGTGCGCCCGCACAATGAGGATTCCTACCTGGTGCAGTCGCCGCTCTTTTGCGTATGCGACGGCATGGGTGGTCACGCCGCCGGCGAGGTAGCCTCTTCTATCGCTGTCGAGACTATAGCCAAGACGGCCCCGCAGTCCGCCGACGCAGCACGCCTGACCGCAGCCGTCGAGGCAGCCAACGCCGCCGTAATCGAGGCGGCCCTGAACGGCCTGGGCAAGCCCGGCATGGGCTGCACAGCCACCTGCGCCTACATCGAAAACGACACGCTCGCCATCGCCCACGTGGGCGACTCTCGCGCCTATCTGCTCCACGAGGGCACGCTCATCCGCGTGACCCGCGACCACTCCTACGTGGAGGAGCTCGTGGACGCCGGCGAGATCACGGCAGACGAGGCTCGCGTCCACCCCAACCGTTCGGTCATCACCCGTGCGCTGGGCTCGGACCCCGCCATGTATGCCGACCACTTCACTCTGCATATCGAGGAAGGCGACCGTCTGATCCTGTGCTCTGACGGCCTTTCGAGCATGATTCCCGATAGCGATATCGAGAACATCGCCACGCAGTCCTCAACCGCGCAAATCTGCGTCGACAACCTAGTGGACGCGGCGCTTGCCGCCGGCGGCCACGACAACGTGACCGTAGTAGTCGTTGACCTGGTTGACGATGGCGTTATGCGCGAGGCGCAACGCGTGCGTCGCCGCAACATTACCATCGCCGCCATCCTGGCCCTCGTCTTTGTGCTGGCAGCTGGCATCTGGGCCTACACGGGTGTCACCGGCTCGTACTACCTGGGTACCTACCAGGGCAATGTCGCCGTCTGGCGCGGCCTGCCCGGCAAGCCGCTCGGACTCAAGCTCCACTGGCTCGAAAGCGAAACCAGCATTAAGCTGTCCGACCTGCCCGAAGACACGCAAAACCGCCTCAAGGCGGGCATTCCGCAAACAAGTGTCGACGATGCACAGGACACGATATCCAAGTACCGCCACCAGATCGACGAGGAGCAGACCCGCCAGGTGATCGACGCGCAAACGATTCGCGACAACACCAATCAGGGATCGACCTCCGAATCAGATTCCGAGAAAACCGCCGAACAGTCCGCCGAGGCCGAAGCCTCCGATAAGAATTAGAAAGGGAGTGCCGCTTATGAGTCGCCGCAACACCGAGCTGCTCTTGCTCATCGCCTCGGCGTTCCCCGTCATCCTGCTGTATGCGATGTACGTCCTCACCGCGGGCGCTGCCATCTCCTTTGAGACGCTCGCCGTACCGATCGGCCTCTTTGCCGCCTTTGCCGCGGCCCACATTGCCGTGCGCATCTTGGCGCCCGGTGCCGACCCCGCCATCCTACCCATCGTATTTATACTTTCGGGCATCGGCATCACGTTCGTGACGCGTCTCGCCCCCGCTCTCGCCATCTCACAGCTCATCATCCTGTTTGTCTCGGTGGCCCTGATGGTGGGAACGCTTGCACTGGTCAAAAACCTCGACGTGGTCATGCGCTACAAGTACACCTTTGGCATTATCGGCATCATCCTGCTGATGCTGCCCATCTTTATCGGCACCACGATCTCGGGCTCCAAGCTGTGGATTCGCATCGCGGGCTTTACCATCCAGCCTGGCGAGTTCGCCAAGGTCTTTATCGTGCTGTTCCTGGCCGGCTACTTGGCCGAGAACCGCGAGCTGCTCTCCATCTCCAACCGCAAGATCCTGGGCTTTAAGATCCCTCGTCTGCGACTGCTGCTGCCGCTGTTTGCCGTGTGGGGTGTGTGCCTGCTCGTCGTCGTCTTCGAACGCGACCTGGGTTCGGCCGTGCTGTTCTACACCATCTTCTTGCTGATGCTCTACGTTGCCACGGGGCGCTTTTCGTATGTCGTTATCGGCCTTGCGCTCTTAGCTGTCGGAGCCGTGGGCGCCTACAAGTTCCTATCGCACGTTCAGGTGCGTTTCCAGGTTTGGGTCGATCCGTTTAAGGACGCCCAGGGCCAGGGCTACCAGATCGTCCAGTCGCTCTTCTCGCTTGCCGATGGCGGTCTGGTCGGTGTTGGCATCGGCAACGGCATGGCCAACAACATCCCTGTCGTCGAGTCCGACTTTATCTTCTCGGCTATCGGCGAGGAGATGGGCCTTTTGGGCGGCGGCGCCGTGCTCATCCTGTTTATGCTCTTTGCCGTGCGTGGCCTCACCACAGCTGCCCGCGCTAAATCCGACCTCGCCGCCTTTAGCGCCACGGGTCTTACGGCAGCCATCAGCTTCCAGGCCTTTTTGATCGTGGGCGGCGTCACCCGCCTGATCCCGCTGACCGGCGTCACCCTGCCCTTTATGAGCCAGGGCGGCTCCTCGCTGCTGGCGAGCTTTATCATCGTCGCGCTCCTGCTGCGCGCCGGTGACGAGGCTACCGGACGCGAGGCCGAGCTTACCGGCACCGGCACCATGGCCGCCATCACCGATGATCAGGTCGCATCTGCCGCCGCCCCGACGGGCACGCGCTTTGCCACCTCGTCTTCCTACGGCAGCGGCAGCCATTCCGTCGGCTCGCGCATGCGACGTCGCCTGCTCGACACGCCTGAATCCGGTGTGCTCGGCCGCGTTGCGCTCGCCAACCGTCTAACCCGCGCGGTGCTCGCCTTTACGGCGCTGTTCGCCATCCTTATCGGCAACCTCACCTATGTCCAGGTCATTAAGGCCAAGGACTATCAGGACATGCCGACCAACAACCACACCATCGCCCGCTCCAAGTACATCCAGCGCGGCTCCATCATCACGTCCGACGGCGTGACGCTGGCCGAGTCGCTGCAGCAGGAGGACGGCACCTACGTACGCTCCTACCCCAACGGTAACCTGGCAGCGCACGTGGTTGGCTACGTGAGCCAGCAGTATGGCACCACCGCCATCGAGAGCGTCATGAACGACACGCTCACCGGCTCTAAGGATTACTCCAGCTGGAACAACGCCATCGCGTCGCTCGCGGGCCAGACCCAGCCGGGCAACACCGCCAAGCTCACCATCGACTCGCGCATCCAGACGGCGGCCGAGCAGGCGCTCAAGGGCTTTAAGGGCGCTGTGGTGGTCATCGACCCGCGTACCGGCGCGGTGCTCGCATGTGCCAGCTCGCCCACCTACGACAACACCAACATCGATGCCCTGCTGCAGACGGGCGGCGGCGAGGACGGCTCCATGTACAATCGCGCCATGGACGCGCTGTACACGCCGGGCTCGACCTTTAAGGTCGTCACACTCTCCGCGGCACTCGAGACCGGTACCGCCAGCCTTACCAGCACCTACCAGGCGCCCGGCTCCATGGACATCGGCAACGCACAGGTCACCAACTATGCCAACGAGAGCTACGGCACCATCAGCCTGCAGCAGGCCTTTGCCGTGTCCTCCAACGTCGTCTTTGGCCAGGTGGCAAACGAAGTTGGCGCAAACACGCTCGTGCAGTTTGCCAACGCCTTTGGCTACGGCCAAAAGCTCGGCCAGGACCTGACCTCCGCGGCCTCCATCATGGCCGACCCGTCGCTCATGACCGAGTGGGAGACCGCCTGGGCCGGCGCCGGCCAGCCTGTCGGCATGGACCACACGCCCGGCCCGCAGACCACCGTCATGCAAAACGCCGTGATTGCCGCCGCCATCGCTAACAGTGGCGTAGTCATGGACCCGTACTTTGTAGCCCAGGTACTTGCCCCGGACGGAACCGTGGTCAAGACCACGCAGTCCCGCTCGCTGGGGCAGGCCGTCAGCTCCGCCACGGCCGACCAGGTCAAGCAGGCCATGCTTGCCGTCGTCCAGTCCGGCACCGGCACCGATGCCCAGATCCCCGGCGTCAAGGTCGCCGGCAAGACCGGCTCGGCCGAGATCGGCGGCACCAACGTCAACTCTATGTTCGTTGGCTTTGCACCTTACGATTCACCCACGGTCGCCATCTCGGTGGCCTTGGAGGATTTCGACAAGCATGACGTCAAGGCCGCCAAGATCGCCGGTATCGTCCTGACCGCGGCGCTTGCCGCACAGGGAGCGTGATGCCCATGATCGAATCGGACACCCGAGGCGCGCCGCGGCCGAAGAGTTAGCGGCAACGCGCCACACGGCCCCAGCGGCCACATCATAGGTACTACACACATCGTTGAGCGAATAGTTATGTTAGGAGCAGGAATGGAACAGAGGGTCCTCGGGGGAAGATACCTCCTCAAGGATAAGGTGGGGACAGGCGGCATGGCGACCGTCTACCGTGCACAGGACCAGGTCCTCGACCGCACGGTTGCTGTCAAGATCATGCTGCCGCAGTATGCTGGCGACGCAACCTTCGCCGCACGCTTTAAGCAGGAGGCCCAGGCAGCAGCCGGTCTCTCCTCCCCCTATATCGTGGGCGTCTACGATTGGGGCAAGGACGGCGACACCTATTACATCGTCATGGAGTACCTGCGCGGCACCGACCTTAAGAGCGGCATCAAGAGCCACGGCGCCCTCGACCCCAAGAAGGTCGCCCAGATCGGCTCGCAGATCAGCTCTGCGCTTTCGGTCGCCCACAAGCACGAGATCATCCACCGCGACATTAAGCCGCAGAACATCATGGTGCTGCCCGACGGCAACATCAAGGTGATGGACTTTGGCATCGCGCGCGCCAAGAACAGCCACCTCACGCAAGACAACAACGTGCTGGGAACCGCCCACTACGTCAGCCCCGAGCAGACCCGCGGTCAGGACCTCGGCCCCACCTCGGATATCTACTCGCTGGGCGTCGTGATGTACGAGTGCGCCACCGGCCGCGTTCCCTTTGACGGTGACGACGCTATCTCAGTCGCACTCAAGCAGGTCAACGAGCTGCCTATTCCGCCGAGCCAGATCAACTCCGGTGTCGACGCCGACCTTGAGCGCATCATCCTCAAGTGCATGGAGAAGGATCCGGCAAACCGCTTCCAGACCGCCGACGAGCTGCGTCAGGTGCTCAACAGCTACCTGTCGGGCCGTGCCGTCAACGTCTCGGAGCCCACGCGCATCATCGGTGCCCCCGGTGAGCTGGGCGCCACCAAGACTCGCGAGCTTTCCGATCAGACGCGCGCCATGGTGCGTCCCGTCTCGGGCGTGAGCGGCCAGAATACCGCCCGTAGCTCGGTTTCGGGCTCCACCGGCTCCTACGAGGTCGAAGAGCCCAAATCCAACAAGAACAAGATCATCGCCGCCGTGGTGGCAGCCGTTGCCGTCATCGGCATCGTGGTGGCCTTTGCCACAGGACTCTTTGGCGGCGAGCAGGTCACCGTGCCCGATGTGCTGGGCAAGGACCAGCAGACTGCCGTCGAGCTGATCAAGGAAGCCGGCCTCGAGGTCGGCACCATCGACCAAAGCTACAACGACGATGTCGACGAGGGCAAGGTCGCCGAGCAGACGCCCAACGGCAACACCAAGAAGGCCAAGGGCACCAAGGTGAACCTGGTAATCTCCAAGGGCCCCAAGCCCTCCGAGAAGGTTGAGGTTCCCCGGCTTGTCGGCCTGACCAAGGACCAGGCAGAAGCCGCACTGGCAAGCGTTGGCCTGAAGGGCAACGCCTCCGAGGAGGCCAACGAGGCCGATGAGGGCCAGGTCTTTGAGCAGGGCACCGAAGCCGGTAAGGAAGTCGCGAAGGGCACGACCATCTCGTACAAGGTCTCGAGCGGCCCGGATACCACGTCCGTCCCCGATCTGACCGACATGACCGAGGCCCAGGCGCGCAACGCCCTCGATATGGCAGGCTTTGGCGTCGACGTTAGCTACCAGGAGAACGACTCGGTTACCGAGGGCACCGTGATCAGCTGGAACCCCAGTGGCAAGCAGAAGCCCGGCGCCACGATTACCGTCGTCATTGCCAAGAAGTCCGGCAAGGCCAGTGTTCCGGGCAACCTGTACGGCAAGAGCATCTCCGCCGCCGTCACCGCGCTCAACAACGCCGGTTTCTATAACATCGGCTTCTGTGACCAGAACGGCAATCCCGTAAGCGGTAACGAGGATGCCACCGTTACGGGCGTCTCCCCCACTGGCAAGCAGTCCACCGACAGCACGATTACGCTGACGGTCGCACTTTCTGGCTCGGGTTCGGGCTCTGGCTCGGGCACGGGTGACGATTCCGGTACGACCAACTAGTCGCCACCCCACCGCTCATCACGGCTCTCGCCGCAAACATATTCGCTCACAGGCGCCCGCTTGCTCCCCCAGCAAGCGGGCGCTTCGTTTTTGACATGGCATTGAACCAGAAGAACCCGGCACCGTAGCGGTACCGGGCTCGATATTCCTCTGGTGCCCCCGGGCGGATTCGAAAACTCCCCCGCGGGGAAATTGGTGACACGGGTGTCGACTGTCCGAATCCGACAGCGGCCCCCACAAATGAACTGCACCCCAAAACTTGGACGGCTTAAATAAGAACTACGCCGCAAGGGGCTGGCTCCGGAACTCCTCCGGGGTCAGCCCCTTCAGTTTAACCTGCCTCCGCCTCGTGTTCCAATGGGCGACGTATGCGTCCAGGTCCGCCTTGAAGGACTCGAAGTCGGGCCATGTCCTTCCCCGGAAGAACTCGTCCTTCATGTGGCCGAAGACCTGCTCGGTGGCGCCGTTGTCGATGCAGTTGCCCTTTCTGGACATGCTCTGGACGATCCCGGCGTCCCTCAACCTCCCGCACCATGCGGCGTGCTGGTACTGCCAGCCCATGTCGCCGTGAAGCACCGGTTTCGCGCCCTCGGGCATCTTCGCCAGCAGCCGGTCGAGTAGCTCGGCCTACTGCGCCATGCCCGGGCTGGTCGACGTCGACCACGCGGCTATCTCCTTGCTGCCGAAGTCGTACACCGGCGCGAAGTAGGCCTTGCCCCAGGGCTGCTTGAACTCGGTAACGTCGGCGCCCATCTTCTGCCACGGCCCGTCGGCGGCGAAGTCGCGCCCGATGACGTTCTCGAACGTCTCGCCCACGACGCCCCTGTACGTGTTGTACCTACGGTAGTCGGTCTCGCGGCGGATGCCGCAGCGGACCCCCGTCTCCCGCATCATCTTGAGCACGGTCTTGTCGGCTATGCGCGCGCCCAGCTCGGCGCGCGGGCACATGGCGACCTGGCGGTGGCCGCACCCGTTGGCCGTGCGCGAGAAGATCTCCGCCACCGCGCCCCGCAGCTCCGGGCGCGTCGGCCTCGGCGGGTGCGCGAGGGCGTAGTAGTAGCTGGACCGGGCCAGGCCGGCGCACTCCAGCAGGCTCCTCAGCTTGAGCGGCGCCAGGGACATGACCCCGAACGCCTTCATGGCGTCCTGCTTGCCCATGCCGCCGTCGACCACGGCCGAGGCGGCGGCGACCTTCTGCTCGTATGTGTACCTGGTCTGCTTGCCGTCCATGGATAGCAGCACCTCGCTTCCGAACGACCGGTATACGTAGAGCCATTGTCTCACGGTGTTGCGAGGGACCGACAGCGTCTTCGCCGCCGACTCGGAGCCGTGCCCTCGCTCGAAGAGTGCGATCGCCGCCTTCCTGGCCTCGATGTCGTGTTTCACCCTCAAGTCGACACGCATAAAAAGCCTCCCATTTCTCGTGTCCAAGAAATGGGAGGCAGTTCACCCCGGAGGGACGCCTTTTTGCTCGGTATGATGCGAGCCGTTAGCGACGACGCTTGCGGTCGATCACACGGGCCGCCGCCAGTGCGGTGACACCGGAGCCACCGGCAAGTGCGGCTGCAAGAATCGATGCATCACCAGTACCCGGCAGGCCCGAACCCTTCGAAGGCTTACCAGGCTTCTTGTTGTGGTCGGAACCACCCTGCTGGCTGCCACCAGTCGTACCGGGCTTCTCGGGCTGCCCGGGCTTATCGGTGCCCGAGCCGCCAAAGTTGGCCATTGCGACATTCAATGACTCGAGTGCGGCGGAGACCTCATCGGCAGAGCCGCGCTCAAGCAGCCCCTTAGCGGCGGCGATGGCATCGGCAAGCTGGGCCTTCTGCTCATCGGTGCCGTTGGAGGTATCCATGTTTTCGGCCTTGACGATAGCGTCCTTAAGGGCGCTCACGTTGACCAGCGCCTTCAGAGCATCGGCGATCTTGGCGCGCGCGGCGGCAACATCGTCGACGGAACCGTTCTTGAGAACTTCCTCGGCATCGGCGACAGCAGCGTTGAGCTGAGCCATCGAATCATCGGTGTAGTCCTCAGCACGAGCATTCTTGGCAGAAGCGATATCGGCCTTGAGCGCCTTGACGTTGACCAGAGCGGCCTTGGCATCGTTGATTGCCTGGGCCAGGTCAGCGTCGTTGGCGGAATCGTGCGGAGCCTTGGCCGCGTCGATGGCGGCAGCAAACGGCGCCCAGCTTGCCTCGGTGTAGTCGGCCTTGTCGAGCTTCTCGGCCTCGGCGATGACCTTGTTCAGATCGACGGCCTCACGCAGGGCAAGACCGGTCTTGGCGTCGTTGAGCTTCGCGGCCGCAGCAGCAACCTGCTCGGCAGTACCGTTCTTAAGGGCAGCGGCGGAGTCGTCGAAAGCCGCCTTGTAGGCGTTATAAGACTCATCGGTATACAGCTTGCCGTTGGTCTTCTTAAACTCGGCACGGGCGGCGATAAGCTCGCTGGCATCGACCAGCTTGCCCTCGGCGTCCTCGAGCGCAGCCTGTGCTGCCTTGAGCTGCTTCGGGGTCACCTTGGCATCGGCGATCAGGCCCTCAAGCGCGCTCATGGCATCGCGATAGGCGGCAGCGCTATCGGTCGTGTACTTGTCGGCGGCGGCGTCGGCCTCGCCGTACACCAGCTTGGCGTCGGCAAGAGCGACCTCGGCACGCTGCTGAGCGCTCTGGTCAAAGACCAGCGCGTCCTTCTTTGCCTTGAGCGCGGCAAGCAAAGCCTCGCCCTCGGACTTAGCAAGCTCATCGGGGTTGGCGAACGCCTGCTCGGCCTCGACATAGGCATCTGCATATGCCTGGTAGCTCGCAACGGTGTACTGGCCATCGTCGTTAGAAATCTTCTCGGGAAGAGCCTCGCCTGTATACTTCTCGACGCCGGCGGCGTTGGCGGACCTCAGAGCGGCGGTCACGGAATCGACCGTCGTCTGCGTAGCCTTGGTGTTGGCGAGCGTCTCCTTTGCGGTGGCGAGAGCCTTGTTGAAGGCGTCGGCAGTCGACTTGGTCCAACCGCTCACGTCCTTACCGTCAAGTTCATCGACAGCAGCCTGCAGCGCCGTGGTATCGGCGGGGTTGGCATCGTCGATCAGGAAGAACTCGGCGATCTCGGGGGCCGTGCCGTCCCACGTGACCTTGATGTCCTTAACGGCAGAGAAGGTCGAACCGGCAGCGCGGGTGAGCGTGCCAAAGCAGAACTCGCTTACGGGCTGGCTCAACGTGCCCAGGTCGATGTCCTCCGTCTTGCTATAGGCGGCATCGGTATAAACCGTAGCAGTCACCTTTGCGTTGGAGGGCGTACCGGCAGAGACGACGCGCACGCCCGAGAACACCTTGCCACCCTCGGCAATGGGCTCGGAGACGTGATACACCAGGGTGCCGTTGTTGTCCTGCGGACGCCAGGCGGTCTTGGTATCGCCATCGGCAAGGTTAGCCGGCGTCTTGCCCTCGACCTCGGTGCTCGAGGAATCGAAGTCGGCATCGCCATAGGTGCTTACATACTCGCCGCCGTTGATACGGATCTCACCGATCTCGATCCAGCGCTGTGTGTAGGTCGCGGTAAAGCGAATGCGCATGTAGCGACCGGTCACATTGAGCTTCTCGGTACCGTTGGGATCGTTCTCGTTGGTAGCGGTAACATCGGTCTTGGGGTTGGCCGTGCACATGTTGCCCGGATTCTTGGTGTCGTGCGTGAGCCAAGCTGCGTTCTTAGCGGTATCGCTGTTAAACGTATTCTCGATTGTAGCGGCATCGCTGTTGATCTTGAGAACCTCGGTCCACTGATCATCAGCAGCATCCGGGCTGTCGGCGACCTCGATAACACCCTTGCGGATGAAGTCGTAGGTCGTCTCGGGCACGTAGTATGCGATGGAGTTGATCTTGCGCTCCTGGCCAAGATCGAACACAATCGTGCTGCCCTCGGTGGCACCCTGCGTGTTCTTGAAGGTGGTGGAAAGGTCGCCGTCGAAGATCTTCGAAGCGTCAAAGTTGCCCAGGTCGCCCTTTACATAAGAGGGAGCCTTGACCGTCTTGTAGCTCGCGGAGAAATTGACAAACGCCACATCGCAGGCAGCGGATGCCTTGACGCCCACAAAACGGGCCTGGACAGGCTTCTTGGCACTGGCATAGTCGATCCACTCGAGTGCGTTCTGGGAGTACACAACCTTGGCACCTGCGGGAAGCGTCATGCCGTCGGTGTTGATGGTGACGTCGTTGCGCACGGCGCCCAGATCAACTGCCAGATAGTTATTGGAACCAAAAGAAACGGTGCCATCGGAGAGCCTGACGTTACCATCCTCGCCCGTGGCCTTGAGGCTCACGCCAGAGATATCGGAGCGGATGGTGCCCGTGCTGGCTTCCTTGCCCTTAGAGGTAGCGATCTCGTAGACCTGCCACCACTTGGCGGTGTCCTCAGTCGCACGCACGCGAATGCCGCGAATCTGCACGTTCTCGAAATCAAACTCTTGCTCACGGCTCGACGTTATATCGCCGCACGGGACCCAGTTGGCACCATCGACGGTGTACTCGAGCGCACCGGCAGAAAGGTTGTCGTTACCCTGGATATAGCGCACGTGGCCCACGGTCTTGGGAGCGGAGTAGGTGACGGTGATGGTGTCGCCGCTCTTGATGTTTCCGCCGCCGGAGTTGTGCTTGACCCAAGCATACGAGCCCTCGTCACCGTCGACAACACGGGAAAGCGCGTAGGACTGGTACACATCCAGGCCCGTGCTCGTAACCGTAGCGGTCGGCTCGGGCTCGGTGGAAGCACCCTTGGTAGCAGAAAGCTCAAAGACCTTCCACCAAGACTTAGTGGCGACGGTGTTCCTGACACGGATAGCCTTGGCCTTGACGGCGCTGGGCAGTGTGATGGTCTGGGTGGCCGTGCCGTCGATATCGCCGGCCTTGATCCACGTGCCCGCCTCGTTTTGGTACTCGAGCACGCCGGCGTTGATACCATCACCAGAAGTGGGCTCGTTGCCGTTGCGTGCCGCCTGCACGAAGGTGAACGTATCGACCTCGGAGGTCTTGGTAAACGTAAGGGTCACCGTGGCGTTAGGCTGCGTGGTATCGCGGATATCGTACTCGGGGTCGCCGGCATTAGCCTTCTTGTACTGCAGGTGCGCATAGGTCGAGACGTTGCCGTCGTTGATGTTGGAGAGCGACTGTGCGGCCAAAACCTGGCCATCGATGGTCACCGCGCCTGCGACGGGCTGACCCTCGGGAGTCTGCTCTTCTTTGTTGACCTGGATCTCGTAGATGGTCGGCCAAGCATCGCGGCTGTTATCCTGCGTGGCGATGAGGCGAACACCATAGACGCCCTTGACGTCCAGGCCGGTAACGGTGACGGTCGTGCCAGTCAGATCGCCCTGCCCCTCAACGTCATTCCAGTTCTTGCCATCATAGGTCTGGAGCTTGGCATGCTGCATATAGTCAGCGCCATTGCCCTGGATAAAGGTCACGTTGGTCAGATCGAACGGCTTGTTCTTGATCATGCCAAAGTACGTACCCGCCGTGAGCTTGTTGGGGGTCTTGTAGATAACGCCCGTGTTGGCTTTACCGTCAAAGACGTTCTCGACCTTGCCCTCGGGAGTGTCGGTACGGCTAGTCACAAACTGCGTGGTATCGGCATTGGGGTCGGCAGCAAGCGTAGCGCGCTGACCCAGGTAGTTGTTGAGGGCATTAAGCATCGGCATGATGTAGGCCTTGCCCACCGATGCATACTCGGTATGGTCCACATAGTGGAAGCCGTGCTTGTGAGAGGCAGCGAGCGCCTCGGAACCCTCGGAATACTTAGAAAGCATCTGAGAGCTGTCGCCCGAGAGGTCGGCCTTGAGTGCCTGAAGCTCGGCAATGGCGGCACGCGTCACGTCATCCCAAGCATCGATCCAATACACGATCTGGTCGAGCATGGCCTTGTTGCCGGCATTGGAACGATAGGTCTTGGAGGACTTCTGCAGACCACGGAAAAGCTCAATCATCTGGTCGCAATCCTCGGCGGTTACGATACCAGAGGTAACCTTGCTCTGGAAAGCCTGGAGCTCGGTCTTGATATTGGCGGACTCACGGCTCTCGAAGACCACGCCACCACCGGTATAGCGCTTCATGTGGCGGCTTAGCTCGCGCAGCGCGTTGGAGCCCTTCGTGGCGATGGGAGAATTGTGGTCGACGTAGGAGAACGAATCTTCCCAAGCCTGATCGGCGTGCTCCTGGCTCTTCCACAGATTCCAAGAGAAATCGGCGTTCATGAAGATAGCGGCCTTGGAAGGCTCGGACTGCTGCATGGGGTTGAGCACGACGCCCTGAACCTTGCCGGGCTGGACATCGGTGCCCAGGGCGTTCTCATAGCCGCCCATGGACAGGGTGTCCTTGCTGTTGTCGGTGCACGGCCAGTTGATCCACATAAAGGGAGCAACGCCAGAATTGTTGGTGAAGGACGACGTGAAGTTATTGTCGACCTTGCCCCACACGCGGCCACCGGTGTTGATGACCTGGACGCTCTTGGGGAGGTTGGCATACCAAGACTCGCCCCAGCCCATATAGTTCACAGGGCAGAAGATAAGCGTGTCTTTGAGGCCAGGGTACTTAAGCGATCCGTCGGCGTTCTTCTCGGTCTGCTTCTCGTGCAGCCAATCGGTCATGTCATTGCAAAGCCTGGTGTACAGAGCGCTGCCCTGGTTGCCGGCGTCATCTGCCAGGATGGAAATCTGCCTAACGCCATGGTCCATGACCTGGGTGAATTTTTCCTTGAGAACAGCCACGGACTCGTCGTAGTTAGAGTTCGTAATGGGGTTGTGCATAAACGGATGAAGCGCGAACACAAAGCGGCACTTGGAGGTGTTGCCGGCCTCTGCAAGCGGTTCGATCTTCTCGGTCAGCTCTTCCTCGGTGTAGAGCTCACGCCACTTGGCATTGTGCTTGGGGTCATCCTTGGGGGCGTAGACATATGCGTTGAGCTTGTAGTAGCCACCCCACTGCATCAGGTTCACGCGATCCTCGGTGCTCCAAGGATTACCATAGTAGCCCTCGATAAAGCCGCGCGTCACCACGTCCGCATAGTCGGACATGGTAAAGGTGCGCAGCTTGGCATCGGAAGTCTGCTGCAGAATCTGATAAAGCGTGGTCAGTCCATAGTAGGCGGCATCGGTGGTCTTGCCCAAAACGATAACGCGGTCGGGCTCGTTGCCGTCAGACGGAAGCGAAGCCAAGGCATAGGAATCGTTGTGGTCGAACAGGCCGTCCGTATAGGACAGCTTGCCATCTTGCACCAGCTGGTCAACATAGGTGTCAACCGCGCCGCCGGAGCCCTTGACGCCCACAAGAACCGTCGTCACGGTGCTCTTGGAAGGAATGGCGTCAACGCTCTTTGCTTTGATGCCCTTCAGCGCCAAAGCTTCATCAAGGCGGTTGATGGTATCGGCATCGATGCCGGACTCTGTAAGCACGCTTGCCTTGTTGCGCAGCGTCTGCGCACCGTTGCCGTACACCATGCTGTGCGGCGTGGGGTACAGCTTATATTCGGCCGCCGTATCATCGGCATAGGCCGAAAACGGAGCCAGGCCGCCCAAGCAGGCAAGCATAACCGCTATGACAGCGAGCAGCTTGGCTATCATCCGTTTCTTCATCTCTTAAACCCTTTCTTGAGGCAGGTCTTCATCCGACTTCGTGCCATTGACGCCGGTTCTTGACATACGGCACGACACCGGCACCGACAACAAGCAGACCCACGACACCCGCGACCGCGATGTACATTGCCTGATCATCACCGGTCTTAACCAGGGTGCCAGGCTTCTTATCGCCCTTGTTACCCGTAGTCGAATCGCCCTTGTTAGACCCAGCGGTACCGGAGCCGCCATTGCCGCCATCAGAGGTGCCCGGCTTGTCGGGATTCGGCTTATCCGGATTGGGCTTATCCGGATTCGGCTTGTCGGGGTCGGGAGTAACGGGATCCGGGGTGCCAGGGCGCAGGCCCAGCATCGCGGAACGGAGTTTGCCCTTGGCTCCGTTCACAGCCTCAAACGAGGGGTTCTCGTCTGCGGCAACATCCTTGGCATCCTTAAGGGCGACCTGGAGCTTCTTCCAAGTCTCCGTAGTGTACGAATCCTTGTCGAGGCCCTCGGCCTGCTCGATCAGAGCGGCAAGACCATCGAGGTCAACCGTCTCGTCGATGACGCGAACGCGGATTTCACCAGCGGTTGCAAACTTGTTCCTATTTGCGGCGCTATCGCCATCGGTCTCGTCGAAGTAGAGCTTGACGTCGGTTGCACCGGCAACAGGCTCGTCGAAGGTAATGTTCTTGGCGCCCACACTGGACTCGAGCGTACCCTCGGCAACCTTCGTATAGGTGCTACCACCGTCGGTGCTTACCTCGACATGGTACTTGGTCAAACGACCATTGGAGCTACCGGTACGCGGCACGTACACCATACCGCTCACCTTGGCGGGAGCAGCAAGCTTAACGTTGAACCAGTGAGGCATGTCATTGTCGGCGGGAGCGCTCCATTGGCTGTGCCAGAAGCTGGACTCGTCGCCGTCGACGGCAGCCGCAGCAGGACCGTTGGGAGCGGTCTCGCCGGTCTTCTCCTCGGAGCAGGCTGTAGCGGTCACGCTCTGAGCGAAGTTGTTGTCTGCAGACTTAAGCTCGAGGCCCTCAATTGCCTCGATGAGCGTCTTCGTGTAGGCATCAACCGTATCCTGCATGCTCACCGGCAGATCGCGCTGGATGCTATCGCGCGCAGACGTGAGTGCCGCAACGGACTCGTCGGTATAGACAGACAGATCGGAAGGAATTGCGGCGAGCAAAGCGTCGAGCTTGCTGTAATCGGCAGGCTTGTACTTGGCGTTGGCAACGCGGTCGTTGATCTGCTGCGCGAGATTGGCGATCTCGGCGGCATCGGGGTTGACTTGGTTGATAAGGTCGCGAGCCTGCTCGACGAGCATCTCGAGCTCGGCGTCGTCGGCGCCGGCAGCCAGCACGGAGCGTGCCTTGAGCTCGGCGTTGTCGAGCGCCATGGTGGTCGCAAACGTAGTGCTGCGCGTCAAGCGAACGTCGTCGACGTAGCCCGTAAAGGCAGCAGTCTCGCTACCGATACGCTGGACAGGAAGCATGCACGTAGCCTTGAGCTTGGTGCCGCCGTCCTGACCGATGGTCTCCTTGAGCTCGCCATTCACATAGAGCGAAACCTTGCCCATGCCCTCGTTCTTAAACTCAAGCTCGACCCACTCGTTCATGGGCAGCGTGTAGTTAAACGAGTAGTCACGGTTTTCACGGGTAATACCGACCTTGCCGGTCTTTGCCTGAACGGCCTTGATGGAGCCATAGGGGCTCTCGAACAGGATCTGATCCTTGTCGCTCGTGGCGTCGGTACGCTTGACCTTCACGCGCAGATCGTTACCAAGACCAGCGGTCTCAAGATCGGAATCCAGCGCGACATAGCTCTTGCCGCCCTTGAGCTCGAGCGCCTTCTTAAAGTCGACGTCGACGACCTCGGCGTTCTTGGCAGACTTCAGGTTGAGATTGTTGCCGTTGCCCGAAGCGTCCTTGGCATCGTCCATGCCAAGCTGCATGACGGTACCCTCGGCGTTGGCCGTGGTCTTGTAACCAAAGTTGGTGTTGGGGGAATCGCCGAGCTTCTTGGCCGTAGCCTTGGCGCCGGAAACGTCGGCAGAGCCCTTGCCCCAGGTAGCAGCGGCGTACAGACCCGCGGAGTTGGTGATGCGATCGTAGACATCGTACTCGGAGATGCCATTTTCCTTCTTGCCGCACATGTCGTTCCAGACGGCAAAGGCACCACCGATCATCTGCTCGTCGCCAGCAGGAATCGTAACGTTGTTGTAGTTATTGATCGCAGAGTTATAGATGGTGTTGTCGTTGAGGTAATCGAAGTAATAACCGGCGTTGGGAACGATGTAGTACCTGCTGTCGATGCAGTTGATCAGGTCAAAGCCGAGCTTGTACATCTCGTCCATCTTGGCCCAGTCCTTGCTCCAGAGGTTCATCTGGCGGTGCTGACCGGCAGCACCCTTACCCTGAACGTCAACGGAACCCTTGATCCAGCTGAGGCTGCCCCACACGCGAGCGGTGCGGCCCGAATCCTCCATGTGCTTAAAGAGGTCGTTGACGAAGTTGCGATACGCGTTGCCGTCGGCCTCGTACTCGTCAGCACCAATATCAACCATGGTCTGGTTGTCGAAGACGGGATTGGAACCGGTAAGGTACTCATCCCAGATGGAAAGCGCAAAGGCCAGGGACTCATCGTACTTTCCGGCCAGATTAAGGTGGTCGTTGCCGCGATGCGTCATGGACTTAGGCGTACGCAGGTCGGGACGCACGTTGGTGAGTGCCAGGGAATGTGCCGGCATGTCGAACTCGGGGACGATGTTGACACCGAGATCACGCGAGTGTTTGATGAACTCGCGGAAATCGTCCTTGGAGTACCACACGTCGGTGCTCGTCAGATCGGCCTTGTTCTTACCGTTGTTGCCGCCCTTCTTGATGTCGGACTCCAGACGGAATCCGTTGTAAGCAGTGTTAACGGTGTCGTCAGAATACTCCTCGACCCAAATGTAGTTGTCGGAAAGGTGGACCTGGAAGTCGTTAAGCTTGAACCAGGAGAGCTGCTTGCTCATCTGCTTGAGCCAGTCGAGCGAGAAGGTCTTACGACCCACATCGAGGATCAGGCCACGCACCTTATACAGCGGATAATCGCGGGTGGTGCCCTGCGGGATAGAACCATTACCGGTCTTAAGGGCCTGCAGGATTGTACGGGTAGACCAGTAGGCACCGGTCTTGGTCTCGGCCTTAACGCTCACGGAGTCACCAATCTCCATGAGATAGCCCTCGTCCTGAAGACCAAGAGACTTGTCAGTGGTCTTGGACAGGAAGATATCGCCTGCGTTGGCGGCGCCGCCCTTTACGACGGCAAGCTCGGAGCCAAACAGGTCCTTGTAATCGGCGGCCAGTTCGTCGGCAGCCGTCTTGAACTCATCGTTGTCGTAAACAACGCGCGTCTGCGCAGTAGGAGCAAAGGAACCGGAGCGGCCCTTCCACTCACGAAGCTGCGGCAGAACCTCGGGAGCGACGTTGTCGCCCGCCTCGACCTGGAACTTACCAGGAACGGTAACGGGAATCTCCTTGAACGCATAGGTGTTCTTGTCGCTCTTCTTGGTCACCTTAAAAGAGGCCTTGACCTGCGTATCGACGATCGGTTGATAGATGGGGATGGTTCCATCCTCGGCCTGAGCGCCAATGACCTGCTCATAGTCGGTACCGTTATAGGTGACGTCGTACTCGTCGGAGGTCGGCAGGGTGACCTTGAGCTGCGTATCGCCCTGCTTGGGAGCCTCGATCTTGATGGCATCAGCCAGGCCGTTCATGTCCATCTTGGGCGTGCCGCCATAGACCTCGAGCTCAAAGATGGAAACGTTGCCCCATGCGACACCGCCATCGGGGTCGTCATAGGTGTTGTGATCGATATACAGACGGACAAAGCGGGCCTGATGCACCTGGTCAAGGGTAATCAGGTCGGTCTTGCTTGCAGGATGACCGTCGTTGGTGTAAACGGTCTGCCAGTCAGAGCTATCGGCAGCCGGAGCGGTCGCGCCATTGGCAATCTGAATCTTGTAGCCCTTGGCCTTGCGCAGCTCCCAGAATACACGGACGCACTTGACGTCGCGCTGCTGGCCCAGATCGACATAAATCCAGTGAGGACCGCCGTCCTGGGAGGCAGTAGCGTCAACCGCACTCGCCCAGCGGGAGCTCGAAGAAGACGTATCGCCATCAACGGCCTTGGCGGCGTTGAGGGTGCCTGCCTCTTGGCTATCGGCAACAGCGTTCTTGCCGCGAGCAACATTCTGCTGCGGATCCTGGGTAGAGGGAGCAGCGGTCTCATCGCCGTAGAGCTCGAACTCGTTAACCGCGATGGTGGGCCACTCGGGAACAGCACCGTTGGGATCAACGCTCGTAAAGCCCGTAACGTACAGGCGGAAGAAGCGTCCCGTCACGGGGGCGTTAAACGTAATGGCGTCGGTAAGCGATGCCGGGCGATTGGTAGACGTGTGGACGTCTTTCCAGTCGGCGCTATTGGCGGCGGGGGCAGTATTGCCCGTCGCACACTGTAGCTTGTAGCCAGTTGCCTTGTAGGACTCCCACTTGATTGTCGCCCTCTTTACAGTCTTAGAAGACCCGAGGTCGACATAAATCCAATGGGCGCCACCGGCGTTATCCTTGGCACTGCCCCAACGCGTGGAGTCGCTGCCGTCGACGGCCAGGGCCGCACGAACCGAATCCGCCTCCTCGCTATCCGCTATGGCGGTTTTATTGAGGGCGAGATTTGCCTCAGCCGCCACAGCAGGGCGAGCATAGAGCAGCGAAGACGCAAACACGATTGCAAACACGCAGGCAATCGTGGCGGTTACACGCCAAAGCAGTTTGGTCTTATGTATCGTCATACTCACGTTCCCTTCCTGTCTTTATGTCTTACAAAATAGATGAAGTGCCCTGACGCACGATGACGCGCCCCTCCTTATAAGGGGCGCGTCTATCAGGGCGCGCTAGTTCTGACGACGCTTGCGGGCAACGATGCCCCAAGCGATAGCCGTCACGCCAGCAAAGCCAGCCATCGCAACTGCGATCAGCGTGGAGTCGCCCGTGCCGGGCATGACTCCATTGCCCTTGCCAGGCTTGCCAGAGGCGCCGGGCTTGGTAGATGCATCGGGCTTGTTTCCGGTATTACCGGTGTTGCCCTGGTTGCCGTTGCCACCCAGGTTACCGCCACCGGGCTGCTCCGGCTTAGGCTGATCGGGGTTGGGCTGCTCCGGCTTGGGCTTGTCCGGATCGGTCGGAGCCTTCTTGCTTACGGTAACGACGTAGCTGTTGGACTTGCCACCATAGGTAACGGTCACCTCAAGGTTGCCATTCTCCGTCAGCTCCGTGTCCAGACTCGGATTGAATGTAAAGTCGTTCTTGGTCGACTCGCTGTACTCAACCTGGTCCGTGGTGCCATTGCTGTAGGACAGCGTCAGAACCAGGCCGGTCGGGTCGAGCTTGTCGCCCTCGGCGTATGCGCGCTTGGCGGCATCGGCGTTCACCGCAATGCCCTCGAGCGTCGGCTTGGTCTCGGTAACGTTTACGACCTTATCGACAGAACCCGTGTAGTCCTCGATGCCGGTCACGGTAACGGTGACCTGACGGCCGTTCTCGCTCACGTCGCCCATCTCAAAGCCAAGCTTGTAGTCCAGGCCATAGGTGAGCTTCTCGCCGTCGACCGTAACCTCGACCGTCTTGGCGATTTGAGCCTTAATGTCCTCTTCGTCGTTGATGTTCGCGACCTCAAGAGCATCGGTAGCAGCAACCTGCTCGGTCTTGATCTCGACAGCCGGGCTCGTCTTGCGCAGGCGGATCTCGGCGGCACTCATGTGCTCATTGTCGCCGCTGGCAGCCTGGGTGCCGTTGGCCTTAAAGCGGAAGTACTTAGCCGTAACGGGGTGATCGAACTGAGCAACACGCCAGCCCATCTCAAAGCCCTCGTCCTTGTAGCCCTTCCAGCGACCAGTGGAGATGGGCTTCCACTCGTCAGACTCGTTCTCGCGATACTGAATCTCGTAATCGGTAACGATGCCGTTGTAGCCGCCGTCGCCACCGGAGTTACGCGGCAGGTAGCGCAGCGCCTCGACGCTCGTGGCCTCCTTGAGCTCCATGGAGACCCACAGATCTTCGGCCCTGGGCTTAAAGCCGTTCCTCCAGTTGGTATGGAAGTACGTGGCGTTGTTCTTGTCGAACGCAAACGAAACAGGACCCTCGTTGCCAGAAGCGGGGTTCAATTCGCTGCCGGCAGCCGTGTTCTTAACGTCATCGTTGGGAACGTCGCGCTCGTCGTTGTCGTCGGGCAAAACACTCGAGCTGCTGTCCGCCGCCAGGTTAATGACGAAGGTCTTGCGCGTGGCGTGGTCTTCGGACTCAAGGATGATGTTGATCTTGTTGTCGTGAGCCGGCAGCACGGTAACGGCGGTGTTCTTGGCCGGGACGGCATCAACCGTCGCAAAGAGGGCGGCAGTGGAGTAGCTACCCTTCTCGAGGTTGCTGGCGCTGAGCTTCTTGCCATTGACCGTCAGGCTATCGAGCGTAGCCTCGGTATTGGTGTCGAAGCTGCCCTTGGCCTCAAACAGCTGAATCTCGGTGATGCAGGTGCAGGGCTTGGCGTTGGGGAGCGTCACGTTCTTGTTGGTGAAGGTGAACCTCACAAACGTAGCAAGCGTGGGCTCGAATTCATACGTGTAGGGCTTAACGCGATTGCTGGCCGAGCCGATGGTCTCGGTCGTAGTGACCTCGCGCCAAGTGTTGCCGTCCTCGGAAACCTCAACCTTGGTGGTGCCGGCATCGGGATAGCTCGCAGACCAAGAATCCTCAACGAAGTACACCACGGCGCGGCCCAGGCGCTGCTGGGTGTTGTAGTTGAAGGTCACGCTCGACTTGGTGTTGCCCTCCTGTGCATAAGCATAGTTGGACCAGCACGTGGTATTTGCGCTGCCATCGCCTGCACCAGGGGTGAAGGCGGTAACACCGTCGTTGATTGCATTCAAGGAGTCGGACTGCTTGTTCTCGGGAACGTCCTGCGTAACGCTCATAAGTGCGCCGCAGTTAGCGACGTTGTCACCGATGGTGACCTTCTCGTTCTGAACGCGAATCGTAGCGGTAACAGCCAGATCCTTACCAAAGACATTGGCGGTGCCCTTGACGGTCACAGTGCCGGCCTTGTTGTAAGCATCCTCAGCTGGGGTATCCCACGTAACGGGGAAGCTCGCGTTAAGGACGGTGCCGTCGGCCATAGCGGCAGGACGCGCATCGGGAAGCGATGCGGCGGTACCAACCGGGGTGGTGGCCGAATAGTTCAGAAGCGCCGCGACCTCATCAAGCACGGTTACGGTGCAAGAGACCTTGGCACCCTCGACCTCGCCGGAAACCTGGAAGGTGCCAGGCTTGGAGAGAGCGTCCTTGTTGATGTTGTCCCATGCAACATCCTTCTTCTCGGACGTGCCGTCAGAGTAGTTGACGTCAACCTGCTTGGGCAGGGAAAGCTCACTGCCCGTTTTCACATAGTAGAAACGGGAGTAGAGCAGGCTCGAAATCGACTTGGGAGCAGCAGGATCGCTGGAACCCGTAGAGGAGATCGTCACCGTCTTGGAATCGAGACCGTCGGCGGTCACGGTAACGGTGATGTCGCCGCCCTTGCCGTTGGAGCGCACAATGCCCACCAGCTGACCGGCCCAGGCGTTGCGGTTGTTGTCGCGGTAGGACTGATGGTCGGGGGAACTACCGTTGTCGATACCGGCGAGCTCGCCTGCGCCGCTCACCTTAAACTTCACGTTGTTCTTGGCGTCGGGAACGATGTTGCCGTTCTGGTCCTTGACGCTCACGGTGACATAAGCCAGGTCGCCCTTGCCAGAAAGATCGGCACGATCGACCGAAGCGTCGAGCTTGGCGGCAGCACCGGTGGTCGTCACGCTCTGACGGCCATCCCAGTTCTCGGTCGAGACAACGTTGCCGTTCTCGTCATAGGCCTTGGCGGTAATGGTGCCATCGGCATACGGAACGTTCCAGCTGAGCCAGAGGTTCTCGGCCGTCTTACCGCTCTTGCCCTCACCCTCATAAATCTGATAGGTGTAGCCAGCAGCGGTGGTCTTCTTGGTAAACGTCTTCTTGCCCAGCGACTGCGGAGTCGTGGAACCCTTAGGCGTAAAGAAGAGCTCAACGCCGGCGGCGTCGGTGTAGACAACGACCTTGACCTTGCCGCTGCCATCCTTCTTGACCATATCGTTTTTCCATGCAGGAAGGATATGCAGTGTGTGCAGGTTGTCGTTCCACTGGCTCTGATACAGATAGTACGTATCCTTGGGCAGGCCGGCAGTATCGATGATGCCGAAGTAGGAGTTCTTCGGCGCGATGCTCCAGTCGCCACCCTGGACACCGGCAGTAACGCCGTTCCACGGAGTGGGCTCGCCCAGGTAGTCGAAGCCAGTCCAGACATACTCACCGGCAACAAAGTCGCGAGTGATGGTGTCATACCATGCCTGGGAGGCCGTGTGGCCCCAGCTCACGTAAGACGTGTCATAAGAAGTAAGCTGGTGTCCGCCTGCATCGGCCATGCTGCCGAGCGTGTTATAAACGCCACGACTGTTAACGGACGAGACGGTCTCAGAACCGTAGAACTTCCAAGACGGATTGTTGGCGTGCAGCTGATCGTACCTGCTGCCGTCGGCGTAATTGATACCGATCAGACCACCAGCGTTGGCGAGGTTGTCGGGATGATAATTCCACGAGCCACCCTTGAGCTGGTTGTCGCCAAGCGTCACGGGACGAGAGGTGTCGGCCTCTTTGGTCCACTTGATAAGGTTGAGCTGAGCAGTCTCGTCAAACGGCTTGGTGCCGCCGGTGATCATCTCATTACCCACGGACCACATGATGACCGAGGGAGAGTTAAAGTCACGGGCGATGGTCGCCTTAAGATCGAACTCGGCCCAGACCTGATCGGACTTGGCACCGATGATCTTGGAGTCGCCGACCTTCTTATTGAAGAAACGAGCGTAGTCGAAGCTGTTGCCGTTCTTCGCATCGGTCCAGCCGTCGAAGACCTCCTCGTCGAGCAGGATACCCTGCTCCTCGCACACCTCAACGAGCACGCGAGACGGCGTGTTGTGAGACGTGCGGATGGAGTTGCAGCCCATCTCCTTCAGGATACGCACCTGGCGCTCGACAGCCGCACGGCTATCGACGGAACCCAGGGCGCCCTGATCGTGGTGCATGCAGACGCCCTTGAGCTTGACATTCTTACCGTTAAGGGAGAAGCCGTTGGTGACATCGTAGTTAAACCAGCGGTAACCGAACACCGTGTCATACGTGTCGACGACCTTGTCATCAACCTTGACATCGGTGCGAACCGTGTAGAGGTTGGGGGACTCGGTGGACCAAAGGCTCGGGTTGGCAGCACTGATCTGAGACTCGATGGTCTTGGACTCGCCTGCGGCAACAGCCTGAGCGTCGGTAGTCACAGTGCCGATGGCCTGCTCGACCTTGCCACCCTTAGGGAAGATGGTCTGCACGAGCGTCACGTTAGCGTCCTTGTCACCATTATTAACAATGGTGGACGAGAGCTTGGTGGTCACGTTGCCACCGTTCTCGCTCTGGAGCTGAGGAGCGCTCACGTGGACGCCATCTCTGGTCACAGAAACCTTGTCGGTCACCACGAGGTCGACATTGCGACCGATGCCCGAGCCAGAATACCAACGGCTGGAAGGAACCTGATGGTTGACCTTGACGGCGATGGTATTCTCCTCGCCCGTCTTGAGGTACGGGGTGAGGTCGAACGAGAAGGGCGTGTAGCCATACGGATGGTTGCCCAGCTCGGTACCGTTGACCCAAACGGTGGCATCCATGTAGACACCATCGAAATCGATGCGAATCTGCTTGCCCGCAAGAGTGCTATCGAGAAAGAAGCTCTTGCGATACCAGCCGATACCGCCCGGCTTATAGGCGCTCTCGGCCTCGAGGTTGGACGCATAGTCCTGATCGATGCTGTAGTCATGCGGAAGCGTGACGTACTGCCACGACGAGTCATCGAAAGAGCCGGCCTGAGCGCCGCTGGCGTCGCCCAGGTTGAATTTCCAGTTGTCGTTAAACGAAACCGTACGTTGAGACGGATCGCTCACGTTGCTCACATAAGCGATCTCGGGCGCAGAACTCATCTGAGTCTGCGTCTGCGAGCGCAACTCGGGCGAAACATCGCCCGCTGCCCACGCCTGGGCCACGGGAAGGGTGAACGCAGCCGCAGCAAATGCCGCCGCGCACACCGCCCCCCGTGCCCACCTAACTACACGACCGTTACTTACCATGGCAGCAGCGCCCCTTTCTAAAGCTCCGCAAAGAGGACCGTTGTCTATTGCGGCTTGCTCGTCCACGCGTTGCGTAAGCGCACCCTGCGCAGCCTCGACACAGAGTGGACTGATACTAAAAATACGCTTTACTTGTAACTTAAAAACAATCCGCTTCTCGAGCGGTGAGCGGCGAACGGTTTTGGGGATCTGAGCGCCGTTATCCATGGTCAGCGAGGTGTTAACGCAAACATCTTTTGAGGCGGCAGTATAAACCGTAAGCTCAGATGCCCAATTCGGAGCAGCTGGGCAGCATACCGATATGCATACATTCTACTGATATTCATAAAACTATTTCTATTTAATGAGAATATGCATTTAATAATTTGGGCAACAAATCGATGAACGGTTATACCTGCAATTAAAGGTACTTAATTAAGCATACCTTTAGAATAATATGCAATTGAGCTCTTTGTGACGCTTAAACTTTTGTCGAACATCGATGCCTATATATTAGTGTCTTGTCCATCGTCGGCTCTCCCGTACGTAAACGCAAAGAGGCTCGCCAAAGCGAGCCTCCCAACAAGTCAAAACCTCATCTCATGGATTGATTGGCCGCAGAACTTCACCATGGTCTCGACCATGGACTCGGGGGGGGACGGGATCGCCCGTGGCTTCGGCAGCATCAATCGCAGCGCGAACGGCTTCAAGGCTCGACGTGTTAAACGCCGCGATAGCCATGTTGTTCTGCTCGGCAATAGCGCAGATGTTACGACGATGACAAGCATGATGGTTGCTTCCATCGGTTTCTAAGACCGAACGTCGGGCTCGGGTTCTTATTTCATATCGCAATCGAACCTTTGGTGACGCGGGCGCCGACGGCCCGAATCCGCCGGCGGCCCCCACAAACCAGAAACGGCGCCGCTCTCGCGACGCCGTCATATTCCCTGGTGCCCCCGGGCGGATTCGAAAACTCCCCCCGCGGGGAAATTGGTGACGCGGGTGTCGACGGCCCGAATCCGCCGGCGGCCCCCACAAACCAGAAACGGCGCCGCTCTCGCGACGCCGTCATATTCCCTGGTGCCCCCGGGCGGATTCGAACCGTCGACACCCGCTTTAGGAGAGCGGTGCTCTATCCCCTGAGCTACGGAGGCATGTTGTACTAGTGTAGCAGATTTACACCGTTGTAATGCAGCGTATAGCCACTCTTCGAAGCTGCGGTGGAACAGCCCTCCGGAAAGTGCGTCCCACTATCCAGGCAAATTCTGGGTCAGACTTTCCCCATGGGACCTCGCTGGGAAACTGTGTCCCAGAATTTCGGCTCGAAACGGGACACGGTTTCCCAAACGACCCCGTTCCGGAAACTACATCCCGGGATCAACGCTCGACCTGGGATGCACTTTCCCGTTCGAGCCCCATGGGAAACTGCGTCCCACTTTGAGGGGAAGGTGCTCTTTAATGACTAGTTATCCTTGTGAAAGAGGCTCTTGATGACACTGGGGATGCTCTTGGCTCCCTTGGCGGTCACGTCGATAAAGTCGGGCGAACGCACGAGCTTATCCTCGTCAACGTACTTGCGAACCGCACGAAGCGTCTCTTTGTCGTCGCGCGTCGAAAACGTAAAGTGGCCGTTGTCCTTGGTAAAGATGGCAAAACGCGTGATCTTCTTGGTGCCTCGCAAAACCTCGGCGGCAATATAGTCGACCTCGTCCCACGGGATTTGAATATAATCCTCGGGATTGCGCTCGTTATAGTACTCAAACGCCTTATTGCCCACCATTACGTTACCGTGACTGGTAAGCCCCATCAGGCAGGTTGCCGGCGTTGCCAGATCGACCTTGCTGTTCTGAGATTGCGCCATACGCGCCTCGCCCTCCTATAAAAACAATCGGACCGCATCCAGTGTACCCACCGGGTGCGGTCCGTTTCAATGGCTCAAAAGCCCTTGCCTAGTAACTCTCGGTCTTAAGCCGAAGCGCGCTTACATGAAGCCGCAGACGCGACCGATAATGCCAACGGCGAAGAGAGCCAGGATGATGACGATCGGGCTGACCTTCTTCTTGAGGAGCTTGCAGACCAACAGGGTCAGGCACACGGCGGCAAGGCCGGGGATGAGCTGATCGAGGTTAGCCTGAAGCGTGGTGACCTTCACCTGATCAAGGGCGGTAGCACCGACGGAGTTGTACATCGTCAGCGCTTCCTTGATGCCCTCGGAGCCGGAGGGCAGGCTGGCCCAGTCGATAAAGGCGCCAGCAGACTGCGTGACCTTGGAGACGACCGGGGTGAAGGAGATGGACACCCAACGCTCGACCAGGGCGCCGATGATGAACATACCCAGGATGGAAGCACCCTCGGTAACCTTGCCCATCAGACCGCCGGAGAGGTCCTTGGCGATGGAGGAGCCGACCTTGTAGCCAAACTCCTGCGTGTACCACAGGAAAGCGTAACGGATGATGTTCCACGCGAAGAAGAACAGCAGCGGACCGGCGATGCTGCCGGACAGGGCCAGGGAAGCGCCCAGAGCGCCCAGAATCGGGCGAAGGGTGAACCAGAAGGCGGGGTCGCCGACGCCGGCGAGCGGGCCCATCATACCGACCTTGACGCCCTGAATGGCGACGTCGTCGATCGGAGCACCGTTGGCGCGCTCCTCCTCGAGAGCGAGGGTGACGCCAATGACGGGGGCGGAAACATAGGGGTGGGTGTTATAGAACTCCAGGTGGCGCTTAAGAGCGGCAATCTGGTCATCCTTGCTGGTGTAGAGCTTCTTGATCGCAGGGATCATTGCGAAGCACCAGCCGCCGTTCTGCATACGCTCGTAGTTCCACGAGCCCTGAAGGAACTGATGACGGAAGCAAACCTTCTTGCGGTCAGCCTTGGTGAGCTGAATCTTGTTCTCTGCCATATGTATCACTCCCCTCCTACTCGTAATCGTTCAGAATGTCGCCGAGCGGGTCGCCGGAGCCACCGCCCATGCCGCCACCCTGCTTGGCCAGATCCTTAAGGCCAAGGTAGATGAGGGCAAGGGAGATGCCGATGAGACCAAGGGCGATCAGCGTGAGCTGAGGGATGGCAGCAAGGACAAAGCCGAGGATGAAGAACGGCCAGGTCTCCTTGGTGGCCATCATGTTGATGACCATGGCGTAGCCGACGGAAGCGACCATGCCGCCGCCGACAGCCATGCCGCCGGACAGCCAGTCGGGCATAGCGTTAAGCGCGTTGGTAACAGCCTCGGCCGGGATAACGCACAGAAGTACTGCCGGGATGGCGATACGAAGGCCCTGCATGAGGATGGCAGCGTACTGCCAGCGCTCGATGCCGGAGAAGTCGCCCTTCTCGGCGCAACCGTCCATGGCGTGAGCGATAGCGGTAGCAATGGTACGGCAGATCATGGTCAGGAACAGACCAGCGACCGACAGCGGGACGGCGACGGCGATAGCGGCGGTAACAGCCTTGGCCGAATCGGTGGCGCCACCGTTGAGGGCGAGCACCATGATGATCGAAGAAGCGACCGAGGCCAGAGCGGCGTCAGGCGCGACAGCGGCGCCGACGTTAGCCCAGCCAAGGGCCATCATCTGGAGCGAACCGCCCAGGAGGATGCCCTCCTGAAGGTGACCGGTTACGAGACCGATAAGCGTGCACGCCACGAGCGGCTGATGGAACTGGAACTCATCCAGAATGCCTTCCATACCGGCAAGCAACGCGACAATCGCAACAAGCAGAATAGTGATTGCAGACATGTATCGGACCCTCCTTTACTATGCTTGAGCGGCCAGTTCGGCCTTAGCTTTCTTCAACATGGCGTCGAGATCCTCGGAGGAATCTGAAGGAACCTTGCGGACCTCGAACTTGACGCCCTTGGCCTTGAGGGCCTCGAGGGTCTTGACGTCGTCATCGCCCATAGCGACGGCGTTGGTGACGACGACCTTGCCCTTGGAGTGAGCCATGGAACCGATGTTGACTTCCTTGATGTCGACGCCGGCCTCGATGGCCTTGAGCAGATCCTGCGGGTTCTCGAAGAGCAGCATGGCCTTGGTGTCACCAAAGCGCGTGTCCTTGACGACCTCGGCCATCTTCTTGATGGGCACGACGTTGGCATGGACTCCCGGAGGGGCAGCCTGCTCGATCATGGTCTTGCGGAGCTCGTCGTGAGCAACGCCGTCGGAAACCACGATGATGCGGTTGGGGTTGATCTGCTTGGTCCACGTGGTAGCCACCTGACCATGAAGCAGACGGGTGTCGATACGGACGTGGGCGATCTTGATGTGCCCGTCGCCGATGACCGTTCCCGGAGGGATGGCGCCTGCAGGAGCAGCGGCGGCCGCAGCCGGCTTCTTCTCCTCGGGCTCCAGAGACTCGGGCTTGACGCGCACGCCAGCCTTAGCCTCAGTCACGAGATGTTTTGCGATCGCATGTGCAGTGTTCTTTGCGTCAAAGCGCTGCGAATATGCCTCGATGAGCATAGGCAGGTTGACACCGGTGACGATAGCCCAGGAATCATGGCCCTCGATGAGCCCGCTGATCTGGTTGAACGGCGTGCCGCCCCACAGATCAACGAGGAAGAGCACCTGCTCCTGGTCCTCGAAGGAAGCGATTGCTTCCTCGACCTTGGCACGGAAGTCGTCGGGGCCCATGCTCGGCTCGAGCGAGACCACGGCAACAGACGGCTGATCGCCAAAGACCATCGAGCCCGTCTGCTTGATTCCAGCTGCCAAGTCCCCGTGGCTAGCAAGAACAATACTTACCATCACATAACCTCCTTTTTGTCTACGTATTCCCTACACGACATTAAGGAAGTATACCTGTTTAGTTTGTGGAATTATCGCTAAATTTGCAAAAGGTTGCATTATTTGTTTAAACGTCTATGTTTGTTACAAATTGATTACGTTGCTGGCTTACAGCTCATTGCCTGCTAAAACGTGATTTGTGATTACTTTTAAAGACATATACAGGCACACTGTTCATTAATACCGCTTTTGGGTTAATCCCAATGCGCCTGCGTGCCGCTATTTTGTTTAAACAGGCATAACTTGACTAATTGTATGACTTATGCTCTAGCGCAAGTAGTCGTTGGGGACGTTCTTAAACGACTAGTCAAACAAGAACGTCCCCAACGACTGGGGGCTAGGCGATGTGGAGAGGGTTGGCGGCGTCGACGGCGTCGGGGGCGTCAGAAGGGACGTCGGGGGCAGCGTCTGCCGGGTCCTCGTCGGGGGTCTCGATCTGCTTGATCATGACCTCTTGGCCCTGGAGCAAATAGGTATCGCCGCTACCGCAATGGGGGCAGGTCTTGCCGTGCTCGACTGTCGCATAGTCGCGGCCGCACGCCTCGCAATGCGTCACGGCCTCGACAGGCTCCACAAGAAGCTCCGCACCCTCGGTGATCGGCTTTTTATCTGCCGCCCAGCGCCAAGCGTCGAGCAGCAAGTCGGGAACGACGCCCGAGACCTCGCCCAGCAGCAGCGTGACGCTCGAAACGCGACGCACGCCATTGGCGCGCGCCACGTTCTCGACATCGCGAATGATGTGATAGACGATTCCCAATTCATGCAAGGCGAATACCTTTCAACAATGGTTGATGCGATGTCAGCCAAACGTCAGCGAGCGGCGATCCAGGTGCCCCAGGTTGCCCCGAAACAAGGCGTCCGCTGGGCTTTTGCCCGCGGCGCCGAAGTTGAGGGGCAAGATGGGGTGCCTGGGCGCCGCGCAGCGTCGGCAGTTCCGCCGTTCGTTAGAACGGCGGAACCTAATGACCGAATTTGATCTTGATGGCACGCTTGAGCGCGTACTTGCCCAGGCTGGGGAGCTTTTGCTCGTATTTGACCATCGTGGAGCACTCGGGGCGATCTCGATCCAGGTGGATGGCATCGAACGCGCACTTGGTGGTGCACAGACCGCAGCCGATGCACTTGTTGGGGTCGACGATCGAGGCACCGCAGCCCAAGCAGCGGGCGGTCTCGGCGCGCACCTGCTCCTCGGTAAAGGTCTCGACGTACTCGCTAAAGGGCGCAGCCTTCTCGCGCTCGCGGTCGATATGTGCCACCTCGCGGCTCGCGTTGTCATAGCCCTCAATCATGACATCGTCGCGGTCGAGCGCGGTGTAGCGGCGCTGATTGCGGCCGATGGTAAGCGTGGAGCCCGGCTGCACAAAGCGATGGATGGACACGGCGGCCTCGTGACCGGCGGCGATGGCGTCGATGGCAAAGCTCGGACCGGTGTAGACGTCGCCGCCCACAAAGATGTCGGGCTCAGCGGTCTGATAGGTCTGGGGGTCGGCAAGAGCACCCTGGCCGCGGCCGAGCTCCACCTTGGAGCCAGCCAGCAGATCGCCCCACACAATGGACTGGCCAATCGACATGACCACGCGGTCGGCATCGACACGACGCAGATCGTTCTCGTCGTACTCGGGCGCAAACCGGCCCTCGTCGTCAAAGACACGCGTGCAGCGCTTGAAGGTGATACCGCACACACGACCAGCCTCGTCCAGGTGAATCTCCTTGGGACCCCAGCCGCAGCTGATGTGGGCGCCGTCCTCAACGGCCTCGCGACGCTCCTCCTCGCTGGCGGGCATCTGAGCCTCGCTCTCCAGGCAGAACATCTCAATGTGCTCGGAGCCCAGACGGCAGGCGTTTCGCGCGACATCGATAGCAACGTTGCCGCCGCCCACCACGATGGTGCGGCCGGACAGCGCATCGATCTTGCCACTGTTGACCTCGCGCAAAAAGTCGACAGCCACGGTCACGTCCTCGGCATCCTCGCTCGGAATACCGGCAAGGCGACCACCCTGGCAGCCGATGGCAACATAAAAGGCCTTAAAGCCCTGCTCGCGCAGCTCGTCGAGCGTCACATCGCGACCGACCTCCACGCCATAGCGGAACTCGGCGCCCATCAGGCGAATGATCTCGACCTCTGCCTCGATAACGTCCTTCTCCAGCTTAAAGCTGGGAATACCGTAGGTGAGCATGCCGCCCGGGCGCTCGTTCTTCTCGAACACGACGGGCTTGTAGCCCTTCTCGGCCAGGTAGAAAGCGCAGGACAGGCCGGCCGGACCGGCACCGATGATGGCGATCTTCTGGTCGAAGCCGCCGGCACGCGTCGGGGTCACCACAGGTGGGACATAGCGAGTCGCGGCATCCAGATCGCGCTGGGCGATGAACTTCTTGACCTCGTCGATAGCCACGGCGGCATCCACGCGGCCGCGGGTGCAGGCATCCTCACAGCGGCGGTTGCACACTCGGCCGCAGATGGCGGGCAGCGGGTTCTCACGCTTGATGAGCGCCAGCGCCTCGTCATAGCGGCCCTGCGCCGCGAGCTTTAAGTAGCCCTGAACGGCAACGTGCGCGGGGCAGGCCGTCTTGCAGGGCGCAGTCCCGGACTCATGCGTCTCGATACGGTTATCGTTGCGGTAGTTGGGCGACCACTTGGTGTGGTCCCACTTGGTGGCATCGGGCAGCTCCTGGCGCGGATACTCGGGCACCTGTCCGCCGGCCTTTTTGCTGCAGAGCTTCTGGCCGAGCTTGGCGGCACCGGCCGGGCACACCTCAACGCAGCGACCGCAGGCCACGCACTTGTCCTTCTCGACCTTGGCGACATAGGCCGAGCGCGACAGGTTGGGCGTGTTGAACAGCTGCGAGGTGCGCAGGGCGTAGCACACGTTGACGTTGCAGTTGCAGATGGCGAAGATCTTGTTCTCGCCGTCGATATTGGTGATCTGGTGCACAAAGCCGTTGTCCTCGGCCTGGCGCAAAATGTCGTAGACCTCCTCGCGCGTCACATAGTGGCCGCGGTCGGTCTCGACCACATAGTCGGCCATATCGCCCACGGCAATGCACCAGTCGGCGGGGTCGTCGGCGCAGCCCTCGCCCATCACACGACGGCTCGCGCGGCAGCTGCAGGTGCTGGCCGCATACTTACCCTCGTATTTGTCGAGCCAATGCTCGATATGCTCAATCGGCACCGAGGTGCTCGAAGCATCGATAGCCTTCTCGACTGGAATGACGTGCATGCCGATACCGGCGCCTCCGGGCGGCACCATCGGCGTGGCTTTGGACAGCGGCCCCTTGGACGCCTGCTCAAAGAACTTGGCATAGACCGGATGCTCCTCGAGCTGGCTCACGCGCATATTGAGGAACTCAGCGGAACCCGGCACCAGCATGGGCAGCACCCACTGCTTGGCGCGCTCGGGATTTTCCCAGTTGTACTCGAGCAGACCCGTGTAGCTCATGTCGTCGAGCATCTTCTCGATATCGGCCTCGGGCATGCCGGTGAGCTTGACCATCTCGGGCAGCGTGTAGGGACGGCGCATCTTCATCTTGCAGAGTACCTCGGCCTGCTCGTCAGTCGCGGCCTCGGCAAACGACCAGTACTCGTAGCCCAGCAGCTCGTCGCGGTGCAGCAGGCGGTTGGTGCAATGCTCGCACAGCTTGACGATTGCCTCGCGCGGATGCTCCGGCAGCGGCGGCACGAACTCCGCACCGATATCGGGCTCGGTGTAGCTAATCCCCGGTCCGTTGAGAATCATGGTTGTCCCTTCTCTTGCCGCAGCCTAGCAGGCACGCAGCGCCCCTCTTTTTTGCAGGCCGGGCATGCCCCCATGCCGTTCACCCGCCATTAGTTGACATTGTGTCAAAAACAGTATTGACGAACCGTCAACAATATTCAAGACTGTTAGGCGAACGGTCGGGCACAAACGGATGAAAGGCGGCAAAACATGGGCAACAACACAGCAGATACCTCTGTGGTCGATACCGTCCCCGCATCCGATAGCGCGGCAAAGCGCTTGACGGGCGACGAACGCCGTCGCGAGATCCTCGCCGCCGTGCGCACCGTGAGCTCCGAGCTGGGCGTGTCGCATCTATCCGTCTCGGCCGTAACCAAGCGAGCCGGCTGCACGCGCTCGCTGTTCTACCACTACTTCGCCGACATGGACGCCGCCGTCACCGCTGTTATGGACGAGGCAATCGACGGTTTTATCTCCGAACTCGAGCAGTGGAACGCCGGGCGCACCGTCGGCGATATCGAGGGCGCGCTCGATACCGTCGCCCCGCTCTTTAAGCGTCTGGTCGCCAGCGGCCACGAACTGCCGAGTACGCTCACCTCGAGCAGCGGCGCGCTCTACGGCGGCTTTTTGCACAACGTGGTTCAGCGCGTGGCTCAGTACATCTGCGACACCACCGTGGTGGATTTTGTCGCCCATCATGAGCTACGCATCGACCATGTCTACGAGACGTTCTACACCCTCATCATGGGTCTTTTGATGTATATCCGCACGCACCCCGATGTGCCCGACGAGACGGTCAAGGAAATCATCGCCTCGACACTCCACATCGAGGGCTATACCGCCAAGTATCCGGAGCGCAAGCCCCAGAACTAACGACATTTGGCCAAACTGCCCGCGATCGGAAGAGGGGCCGCGGGCGTGTGAAAGGAGAGCAGCATGCTGTTCGATGTTTGGGGTAGCGATACCCTTATCCACTGGGCCGGCTGGGCCATGGTCTTTATTGGCCTGATCGTGCTCAACGAGGTCGGCCGCCGCACCAAGCTGGGCGCGGCAATCATCTTTGGCGTGGCTCCGCTGGCCATGACCATCTACTGCGTCGCCATCGCCATCGGCGTCTCACAGGGTGCCGAGTGGGCGCTCACCAACCCCACCCATGTGTACCAGAACAGCTGGTTCCACTACGCCAAGGTATACGCGGCGCTGGCCGGGTGCTGGGGCTTCATTGCCATTAAGTACCAGTGGGGCAAGATCGGCAAGGCGCATTGGTTCCGCGCGTGGCCGTTTGTGATCGTCGCCATCAACATCATGATCGCCGTCGTGTCCGACTTTGAGAGCGCCTATCACTTCTTTGTCCTGGGCGAGTCCACCTGGGTCACCTCCGAGGGCGCCACGCAGCTCGCCGGCTGGAACAACGTGTTCAACGGCACCGCCGGTATCATCAACATCTTCTGCATGACCGGTTGGTGGAGCGTCTACGCCTCCGAGGATCAGACCGACATGCTGTGGCCCGACATGACCTGGGTCTACATCATCGCCTACGATATCTGGAACTTCTGCTACACCTACAACTGCCTGCCCACCCACTCCTGGTTCTGCGGCTTTGCGCTGCTGCTGGCGCCCACCGTCGCCGCCTTTATCTGGAACAAGGGCGGCTGGATCCAGAACCGCGCCTTTACGCTGGCCATTTGGTGCATGTTTGCCCAGGTGTTCCCGTACTTCCAGGAGGAGTCCATCTTTGTGACCCACTCCACGCTCGACCCCAGCGCCGCCACCGCGGTCTCGATTGCCGCGCTGATCGCCAACGTCGCCGCAATCATCTACATCGCCTACCGCGCCAAGAAGCTCGGCCGCAATCCCTACAAGCAGGATGTCTTTGAGGGCACCAGCGATTGGGAGAAGGCCACCGCTCGCCGCGCCAAGGTTGATTACGCGCACGCCGAGTAACATGTTGGTCGCTGTCGGCACTTGGGCATAGGCCCGCCTGCCAGATTTTCAATCCAATGTCTCGCAGAGCCCCCGGAAAGCGTTTCGCTCGCTTTCCGGGGGCTTTTGTCGTTGCGTCCCTATTCATCTATTCAAAAACATGCGCATATATAAAATCGGATTTCAAATCATGCGGCGGCTCTATGGGGTCCCGTTTTTGGGTACAGTGTTGTCCCGATATTGAGCTTGGGGGATATATGAAAGATGAGACGATGGGCCAAGAGGATGCGGCCCAAGATGCAGAGGCATGCGCTGAGGCCCTGGAGAGCCTAGACCAGATCGCGCTGGCCGAGATTGCGTTTGACGATTCGAGCGTCGATGTGCAGGATGAGCCGGAAATCGAGGCGCAGCCCGATGATCAGGATGCAAAAGACGATGGCGCCGCGCCCACCGAAGACGAGGCGGGGCACGAGGAATCCGAATGTGAGGCCGACGACCAGACCGAATCCGATACGAGCGAGGAAACCATCTTGCTCGACAGCTTACCGGCCGAGGATTCGCTGACCCGCGAGCTCCCCGGCCTAGGTTCTGCTCCTGTCGTCGATGAGACCATCGCCATGGGCGATATTCCCCTGCCGTCCGTTCCCTCGGCACGCGAAGCCGAGGTCCGCCATCGCAAGATGTCGCCAAAGCGCCGCAATCTGATGGTCGCCGGCGTCGTGGCCGTCGCGCTTGTCGCCGGCGGTGCAGGCTATGCTGCCTGGAACGGATATCAGCAAGAGCAGGCTGCCGCTGTCGCCGCCAATGCCCACACGATGATGTCGGTGCAGATTGGCGTGCATGCCGCGGGCCTCGACTGCTCAACTGGCTCCAAGATTCCCGTGCAGGTGAGCGGGCAGGATTCCGACGGTTCTTCCGTGAGCGAAACGCTCTACGTTGACGAGCACGGTCGCGGCATTAAGCTGCTGCCCGGCGATTACACGCTCTCCATTGCCGCCTCCCCCATCGCGGCCGACGGCACCATCTACACCGTCCCGACCACCAAGGCGCAGGTCGCCATTAAGAGAGATGGGCAGGATTTGAGTGCCCAGGCAACCTTTAAGCTCAAGGTGCCTTCGGCCGACACGGTGACTGACGACCAGATCGATGCCGCCGCCAAGTATGCCGAGGAAGGTGGGGTGAATTCCGCCGCGGTCGCAAAGGTACTCCAGCAGGCGGCAACCGCGCGACGCGACGCCGCGACCAACGCCGTGAGCTCCCGCAAGGCGCAGGCGGCCCGCGACGCCGATGCTCGACATAAGGCGACGGATCTGTATCAGCTCGATATTCCCGTTGAGTGGTACGGCAAAGTCGCGACTTGGCAAAACGGCAGCACGCTGTGCATATATCTTGCCGGCGACACGAACACGCCGCTTGTGACGCTTGTCACGGTGCGCGACGGCGAGAGCTTTACGCCCGATGAGGGCGACGCGGTTTTGGGTGCGGCAAACCTCGGCAACGGCTACACCGTCTACGCCAGCGGCCCCGTTTATCCGTATGTGGTGCCCCAGACCATCAACGGACGCACGCAAGACCCCGTGTCGACCTACCCCATGGACACTGCAGTTGAGCTTGTCGAACTTACGACCGGCAACCGCTATACCTATAGCCAGATCAAAAACGTGCTGGTCGGTAAAGACGGTAAGGCAGACGCCGCGACCAAACTCGAGACCGACTACCTCGCCCAGATTCTGATGCCGAGCATCAAGGCCCAGGACTAGCCGGCCCAAAGACAGCCGCCCAACACCCACATCCCTAACGCAGTTGCGGTGAAATAGGGACTGTTTTTGCTGGTCAAACCGCAAAACAGGCCCTATTTCACCGCAACTTATTAGTGGCCTTTTGGGTGGCACTCAGCGCCACGGATCGGCTTCGAACAGCGGCTCGCGCTCGGGACGGCGGTCGTTGTAGGGATCGTAGCCGTCGTCGTCCTCGTTCTCGGCACGGATGTAGGGGTCGCGCGGCTTGGGTGCCGGCTTAGGCGCAGGCTTGGGCGCGGCGGGTGCGGCATCGGTCGCCGGCGCATTCGTCTTGTTCTTGTCTATCATCTGCATAGCTCCTTGCATCGCATCCGTTCAGCATCATCGATTGTCGCACGAAAAAGGGCGGCGGACCCAATTGGATCCGCCGCCCTTGGCGTTTAGAGACGGCTGGTAGATTTTAAGGCATAGCCCAAAATCTACTCGGCGTCGGGGACCTCGTAGGTGGCCGCCGGCGTGTTGTCGCACACGACGGTAAAGCCGCCGTCCTTGTCGACATCGACCGTCACCTGATCGCCCTCGCGCACCGTGCCGTCGATGATAGCGGCGGCGATGGCATCCACGACCTCGCGCTGCACCAGACGCTTGAGCGGACGGGCACCGAACACGGGGTCCAGGCCACCCACGGCGAGCATCTGCTTGGCCGCCGGGGTGATGGCAAGCGTCATGCGCTCCTTGGCCAGGCGCGCGCGGACGTCGGCAAGCTGGATGTCGACGATCTTTTCGATCTGCGCCATACCGAGCGGATGGAACACCACGATATCGTCGATACGGTTGAGGAACTCGGGGCGGAAGGTTTGAGCCATGGCCGCGTCGACCTGATGGCGCATCTCCTCCTCGTCCTTGCCGGAAAGCTCGGCGATGGCCTTGGAGCCCACGTTGCTCGTCATGATGATGATCGTGTTCTTGAAGGACACCTGGCGACCCTGGCCATCGGTCAGGCGACCGTCGTCGAGCACCTGCAGCAGCACGTTGAAGACATCCGGATGGGCCTTCTCCATCTCGTCGAGCAAAATCACCGAGTACGGACGACGGCGCACGGCCTCGGTGAGCTGGCCGCCCTCGTCGTAGCCCACATATCCCGGGGGCGCACCGATCAGACGCTGGACGCTGAACTTCTCCATGTACTCGGACATGTCGATACGCACGAGCGCACGCTCGTCATCGAACAGGCACTCGGCCAGCGCCTTGGCGAGCTCGGTCTTGCCCACGCCGGTGGGGCCCAGGAAGAAGAAGCTGCCGATGGGCTTGTCCGGATCGGAGAGGCCCGCACGGCTGCGACGCACGGCCGCGGCCACGGCGGAGACGGCCTCGTCCTGGCCGATGACGCGCTTATGCAGCTCACCCTCCAAGCCCTTCAGCTTGTCGAGCTCGCCCTGCATCATCTTGGACACGGGCACGCCGGTCCAGGCACTCACGACCTCGGCGATCTCATCGGAGGTCACCTGTTCGTTGAGGCCCTCGCCGTCCTGCTGCTTTTGCGCCTCGAGCGCAGCCTCGGAATCCTGAATCTGCTGCTGCAGACCCGGAATCACGGAGTAGCGCAGCTCGGACGCACGGCCCAGGTCGCCGTTGCGCGTCGCGCGCTCCTCTTCGCTCTTGGCCTCGTCGAGCTGGCCCTTAAGCTCCTGCACGTGGTCGATGGCGTTCTTCTGGTTGAGCCAGCCGGCCTTTTGCACGTTGAGCTTTTCCTGGACCTCGGCAATCTCTTGGCGCAGGGCCTCCAGACGCTCCTTGGAGGCGTCGTCGGTCTCCTTCATGAGCGCCTGCTCCTCGATCTGCAGCTGGGTGAGCTGACGCGTGGTGGCGTCGATCTCGACCGGCATGCTATCGAGCTCCATGCGCAGGCGGCTTGCCGCCTCATCGACCAGGTCGATGGCCTTATCGGGCAGGAAGCGGTCGGCGATGTAGCGATCGGAGAGGTCGGCAGCTGCCACGAGCGCGCTATCGGTGATGTGCACGCCGTGGAAGATCTCGTACTTCTCCTTGAGGCCACGCAGGATCGAGATGGTGTCCTCGACGGTAGGCTCGCTCACCATAACGGTCTGGAAACGACGGGCGAGCGCCGCGTCCTTCTCGATGTACTTGCGGTATTCGTCAAGCGTAGTCGCACCGATCGCATGCAGGTCGCCACGGGCGAGCGCCGGCTTGAGGATGTTGCCGGCGTCCATGGAGCCCTCGGTGGCACCCGCGCCCACGATGGTGTGGAGCTCATCGATGAACAGGATGACCTTGCCCTCGGACTTTTGCACTTCTTTGAGCACGGCCTTTAAGCGGTCCTCGAACTCGCCGCGGTACTTGGCACCGGCGACCAGCGCGCTCATGTCGAGCTCGATGAGGTCGCGATCGCGCAGCGTGCTCGGCACGTCGCCGGCCACGATACGCTGGGCGATGCCCTCGACGATGGCCGTCTTGCCGACGCCCGGCTCACCGATGAGCACGGGGTTGTTCTTGGTGCGACGGGACAGGACCTGGATGGTACGACGGATCTCATCGGTACGGCCGATGACCGGGTCGAGCTTGCCGGCGCGGGCAAGGTCGCAGATGTTGCGTCCGTACTGCTCCAGCGCCTCAAACTGGGTCTTGTCCTCGGCAGACGTCACGCGGTCATCGCCACGCAGCTCCTCGTAGACCTGCTCGATGCGCTCCTTGGTCACGCCGGCATCGCGCAGTACACGACCAGCCTCGCCCTTGTCCTCGGCAAGTGCCATCAGCAGATGCTCGGTCACCACAAAGCTGTCGCCCATCTTGGTAGCCTTCTTTTCGGCCTTCTCGATGACGCGGACGAGCTCATTGGAAAGACCCATCTGCTGACCCTCGCCCGAAACCTTGGGCGCATGGTCGATGGCATCTTGCGTGGAGCGTGCGAGCTGGGCCGGTTCGGCGCCGATGCGCTCGATGATCACGGAGATATTGCGCTCGCCGGCACCGAGCAGGGCAGACAGCAGGTGAATCGGCTCCACCGCGCCGGCCTGCGCATCGGCAGCCGTGCTCATGGCGGTCTGCAGCGCCTCGCGCGACGTCATTGCTAGCTTATCGATTCTCATGGAATCACCTCTCTTGGGGCGGCCGCCCTACGGGGCGGCTTCACGTTGTTCGAGAAGTATTGTTGCCAGCTTTGTACGATCTTATACACAAATCTAAGTCTCTATATATAAGATTTTCTGAGTGATTGAGGGATAGGGGGCAGGCGCGCTCACCAGCTGCGGCCTCATCCCTTTACTATCTCAATCTGTAACATCTAGCGACTGTTTATGGCTCCAGATGTTACAGATCGAGATGAAATGACCAGCGGCAACCGTTTGTCTCAATCCGTAACATCTACTCGGCAAATTAGGGTCTAACTGTTACAAATCGAGACGAACGAAGACACCTGAGTCGAAAATCTAAATCTGTAACACCAGGCCCACTTTTAGCGGCCAAGATGTTACAAATCGAGACAGACCGAAAACCACCACAAAGAGGACAGGCACCTTTGTGGTGGTCGCGGTCTCTACTCCTTCGCCGAACCCGTACTTCCCGATTCGACGGTCCAGGGCATCTCATCCTCGAACAGCCATGTACGGGCAGACCCACTATCGCGTGCAGTCTGCGGGTCAGGCAAGCAGGTCTGTTTATAGGCATCTTGGATACACTGACCCATAAAATCGTTGAGCTCGGTCTGGTCGCCCTCCATGACATAGGCGACATCGCCGTCCAAGATGTAGATACCCGGCCCCTCATTGCCCTCGTAGCCAGGATCGTACGAAACATCACATAACTTGGCGCCATTCGCGGTGTCCAACTCGATGGACGAGTGGCATCCGCCAACCATGTCGTTCGCTTTTGCCCGATAGGACGCATATCCATACCAGCGCTTAAAGGTTTTGCCCTTGAGCAGCACGGACGCTCTGTCGATCAGACTAGAATCCGTGGTATAGCGCATAGCCCCAAGCTGAATACTTGGATAATTACTAATGCCCAGCGCAGCCGGTTGCTCATCAAAATCAACGGTAATGGTCTCGGGCTTGTCATCGCCGGTCAGGAGTTCGACAGATTGAGTCACAGGCTTGACCACCGGCTCCGTCACCGCAGCAGGTAGAAATGCCATACCGACAGCGCCCGCGCCAACCACAGCGATCGCAAGCGCCAAGACAATCAATCCAATACGGGCAGAACGGCTCACGGCAAAACACCCCACAATGCAAACCTTCGCCACCTGCACTAATGATACCGCCAGCTAACACTATTACCAAAAGAAACCGCGCGCTCCTCACCACCACAAAGGGGACAGGCACCTTTGTGGTGGTTTTCGACGCTAACGGTCGACCATCTCGCGCCATGAGATTAAACTTGAATTGTTCTCTGAACATATCCATTTCTGCCTATCCTCAACAGATCTTTGTCTCGAGGAGCGCATATGAAGCCGCCTCATTCCACCGGTCGCAACGTCATCGCCATTCTCGCTGTACCCATCGTGATGCTCTTCCTTATCGCCATCACGCCCTTTTCCCTTGGTATCGCCTCGCCCTTCGATTTATGCGGAATGGTCGACGCCGGCTCGCGTGCCACCTCGCTCTCCTTTATCTATCGCGGCGTGTTCTACGAAGATGCAATTCCCACCGGAATTTGGCGGTCAAAGTTACCGCTGCTCGGAACGATTGATGGATGCTTCCCCCATTTCAGCCTTGAACCTCAGACGATGAATTATTTGATCGACGACCAGCCCCTCGACTCCATCACCCTCGCCTACGACTATGCTCCAAACACCGATGAGTGCCACATGAACCAAGTCCTCGACAAGCTACTTGGGCAGTGCGGGCTCACCGAGGAGGCCGGTCGAACCATCGATAGCGACCAGCAATTAAAGCGAACAGAACTCCGCCGTGTCGGAAAAATCAAAGGTCGAAGTGGGGCCGCCTACTGGCAGGCCTGGGCAATACGCGACAAGAGCGAATTCGGGCACAGCACCTATACGGTCACCGTCTACACCAAAGACGGAATCGGGGACAATATTGACGATTTCGCGTCATCCAAACTCGGCATCCCCAAAACAACCAAGACTCCCGGCCTGGACGAAATCCTGTAAAGGCGCTCATTGGAATGTCGCTCAACGGGCGCGCTCGCCTCACCACCGCGAAGGAAACGAATATCTTTGCGGTGGTTCTACAACGCCGCGGCGATTGCTTCAGTCACAAACTTATTGAGCGACTCGCCCTTCTTGGCAGCTGCCAATGCCGCCTGCTTGTGAAGCTCAGAGCCTGTCCTTACGTTGAACGAGCCCTTAAAAGCCCGTTCGGGTTCCTTGCCCTTCTCGGCGCAAAACTCGAGGTAATCGTCGACAGCTTCGTGGAAGCACTGCTCCACTTCAACAACCGTAGAGCCCTCAAACACGATTGCGTCCTTAATGCCTGCGACCATTCCGGTTAACATGTGCTGCTCGGCATCGAACTCGACCGGGGCAAAATACCCTTTATATGCTAAAACGTTACTCATGGTTGCCCCCAGCGTCCTGTAGAAATCGGACAATGTTTCGAATGGTGCCCGCCGTTAATTCATCAGATGGATGAGGTGCGTGCATCACGAATATTCTGCCGTCCGATGGCCTGTAAAAGCGAATGCGCGATCCGGATGTTCTGCCCTTGGTGTCCATCTCAAAACCATATGACGCCATAACTTTAAGAAAGTCGGCAAATCTATACGTCGAAGGGCAGCTAAGCAGTTGAGCGATGAGTTTATCGGCCCGTGTCATCTCGATCTCACATTCTGCAACTATATTTTAGTTGCAATTTAGCGCTGATGCAAACACCATCACTATAGAACATATGTACGTATAGAACAACTGTTCGAACCACAACAAAGGTGTCTGTCCCCTACGTTGTGGTTTTCAACAAAAAGAAGCCGCCCCATTAACAGAGGCGGCATCAAGCAAGTCTATTCATTAGCGTCCCTCAAGACCCAACGAGAACGTCGCGGTAGCCCCGGCCACACCTGTCCCTCGGGCGACCCTCGCGAAGCGCGTGAGCACGAGGGAAAGGTGTGGCCGGGGCGTACAGCAGAGTTACTCGGCAGCGGCCTTGAACTTGTTGTAGTTGATCAGGCAGCCGGCCTTGACGATGGCACGCTCCTCGGCCGTCATATCGGCAATGTAGAGTTCAATCTGCTCGACCGCACCGTCGGCACGCACCACGTAGGCAGCGATGTTCTTCAGGTCGCCATCGAGCGCGGCACGGATACCCGGCACAAAGACGTAGTCGCCCACCTCAAAGTTGGGCTCCGCCTCCATCTGGAAGGGCACCATGCCCCAGTTCATCACGTTGGAGCGATAGCGCTTGGTGGCGTACTCGTGGACGATGTTGGCCAGACCGCCAATCACGCGCTGGCAACTCGCGGCCTGCTCGCGGGCAGAACCGTCACCGGGCTTCTTGGCATAGAGCATGGAGCCGTACTCGGTCGCCTTGGCATCGGCCGCGACACCCGCGCCGGCCAGTGCCTCAAACACGCCGGCAAGCTCGGTATCGAGCGCGGCCAGGTCGCCTGCGGCCTCGCCGGCCACGCGGCGCTTTTCTACCGCGTCAACCTCCTTGGAACGGCCCACGTAGGCCGGATCGCGACGGCTGAGCGTAAACTCGGCCAGGCCCAGCGGGTTGGAGCGGAAGGAGCTCGTCTCGCCCGAGGGAATGAGCTCGTCGGTCGTAGTGACCGGGTCCATGATCTTGGAGCAAACCTTGAGCAGGATATCGTCGCTGAGCGGCTCCATCGCGGGCCACGGCTTGATGTTGGGGCCCTCGACCAGCTCGTCGGCGGGCTCAGCCTTGCCAAAGCCCCAGTACACGCGCTTCTTGTAGGGAGCGTCGTCGAAGGTGTACTCGCAGGCCTCGTCCCAAGTCTCCTCGGGTAGGTCGGTCGCCGGCGTCAGGACGCCGCCGTTGGCAGCCGTCGCCGCAATGGAGCGAGCGTCCATCAGAGCCACGGCGCTCAGCTGGCCATTGCCCGGCTTGGAGCCCTCACGGTTGGGGAAGTTGCGCGTAGTGTGGCGGATCGAAAGGCCGTTGTTGGCAGGCGTGTCGCCGGCGCCAAAGCACGGACCGCAGAATGCCGTGCGCACGATCGCGCCGGCCTCCATAAGGTCGTAGATATAGCCGCGGCGTGTAAGCTCGAGTGCCACGGGCTGGCTCGTGGGATAGACCGACAGCGAGAACTCGCCGCAGCCGGTGTTGGCGCCCTTGAGCACGCGGGCAGCCTGAACCACGGAGTCGTAGTTGCCGCCCGAGCAGCCGGCGATGACGCCCTGCTGCACGTGCAGCTTGCCGTCGACGATCTTGTCGAGCAGGCTAAAGTGCGTCTTACCCTCGCCGATCTTGGCGGCCTCGAGCTCCACCTCGTGCAGGATGTCCTCGAGGTTCTCGTTGAGCTCGTCGATCTCAAAGCCGTTGGAAGGATGGAACGGCAGCGCGATCATGGGCTTGATGCTCGACAGATCGACCTCGACGCAGCCGTCGTAGTAGGCGACATCGGCGGGCTTGAGCTCGCGGTAGTCGTCGCCGCGGCCGTGCATGGTCAGGAATGCGTGCGTGTCCTCGTCAGTTGCCCAAATGGAGGAAAGGCAGGTGGTCTCGGTGGTCATGACGTCGACGCCGTTGCGGTAATCGGTCGTCATACTCGCGATGCCGGGGCCCACGAACTCCATGACCTTATTCTTGACGTAGCCCTTGGCAAAGACGGCGCGAATGATGGCGAGCGCCACGTCGTGCGGGCCGACGCCGGGACGCGGGGCGCCCGTGAGGTAGATGGCGACAACGCCGGGATAGGCAACATCGTAGGTGTCGCGCAGCAGCTGCTTTGCCAGCTCGCCGCCGCCCTCGCCCACGGCCATGGTGCCCAGGGCGCCGTAGCGGGTGTGCGAGTCGGAACCTAAGATCATCTTGCCGCAACCGGCGAAGTTCTCACGCATAAAGGAGTGGATGACGGCGATGTGTGGCGGAACGAAGATGCCGCCGTACTTCTTGGCAGCCGAGAGGCCAAAGACGTGGTCGTCCTCGTTGATGGTGCCGCCCACGGCGCACAGCGAGTTATGGCAGTTGGTGAGCACGTAGGGCAGCGGGAACTGCTCCATGCCCGAGGCGCGCGCCGTCTGGATGATGCCGACAAAGGTGATGTCATGGCTCGCCATGGCATCGAAGCGAATCTTGAGCGCCTCGGGGTCTCCGGACGTATTGTGTGCCTGGAGGATCGAATACGCGATGGTGCCGCGCTTGGCATCCTCGGGCGTCTGCGTAATACCACGCTCGGCAGCCTCGGCCGCAGGCACAACCTCGCTGCCGCCGCGCAGGTAGATGCCGTCCTCGTACAGCTTAACCATACTGTCTCCCACTCTGCCCGAAAGGCTCGGGCGCATAGCATACATTCGTTCAATATCGTGCCATAGAACAGTTGCGAGTGGGTTACGAATCTGCGCGTTCACTTTATCTCAGTAAAGTAAAGGACGAGTCTGGTGTCAGGCGGCAGATTTGGTGCAAGAGTGTCCCTTTCGACTAGTCGTTTAAGAACGCCCCCAATGACTACCCAGGCAATGCCGATGTTTTGGCGCGGACAGCGAAAGCCCGCCAGAGCGAGCAATCTGCCTTTCAACTTCGGCGGCATTGATCTTCT
>UQOY01000011.1 GCA_900542825.1 uncultured Collinsella sp.
TTATTTTGGCAGGTTTTATCTGGGCAAACGTCGAAGCCGCCACAAAGGTGTCCTTTGTGGCGGCTTCGACTCGACGTTGGCTTCACAACGCCGCAGCGATTGCTTCAGCCACAAACTTATTGAGCGATTCACCCTTCTTTGCCGCTGCCAGCGCTGCTCGCTTGTGGAGCTCAGAGCCCGTTCTTACGTTGAAAGAGCCCTTAAAAGCCCGCTCGGGTTCCTTGCCCTTCTCGGCGCAAAACTCAAGGTAATCGTCGACGGCGTCGTGGAAACATTGCTCCACTTCTTTAGCCGTGGAGCCTTCAAATACGATTGCGTCCCTAATGCCGGCGACCATACCTGTTAGCACATGCTGTTCGGCATCGAACTCGACCGGGGCGAAATAACCCTTGTATGCCAAAACGTTACTCATGACTACCTCCGACATCTTGCAGAAAGCGAACGATGTTTCGAATGGCCCCCGCTGTCAATTCGTCAGATGGATGAGGTGCGTGCATTACGAACATCCTGCCATCTGATGGCCTGTAGAAGCGAACGCGCGATCCAGATGTCTTGCCTTTGCTGTCCATTTCAAAGCCATATGAAGCCATGACTTTTAAAAAATCCGCATACCGATACGTCGAAGGGCAGCTAAACAGTTGGGCGATGAGTTTATCGGATCGAGTCATCCCGCCTCACATTCTGCAACTATATTCTAGTTGCAATTTCAGTTCGTTGCAAGCACCTCTACTATAGAACATGTGTGCGTATAGAACAAGTGTTCGAACTACCACGAAGGACGCCTGAGAACTGCGCCCTTTGTGGTGGTTTTGCTTGCCGTGCGTTAGCCCAGCAGGTCGACTACGTTGAAGTTGGCGTTGCTCTTGGCGATGACGTCTCGGCCGCCAAAGACACAGGTGGGCGAGACGGTTGCGATGCGCGTCACGTCGGCGCCGAGCGAGCGAAGCTCACCGGGCGTGGCGGCGAGCATCTGGGCGCGGCGTTCCTCGCGTGCGTGCGGATCGAGCCCGGCCAGGTAGGTCGTGTTGCGGCGCTTGGTGAGCGCGTACGGCTTCACCGGCGCGTCCATGCCGCTCACGCAGCTCACGATAAAGCCCTCAAAGGCAGCCTCGTCGGGCTCAAAGCTGCCGAGCCATTCGCCCGCGCGCGCCACGCGCTCAATCGAGGGGTCGATTGCCGGGTCGCGGTAGGTGTAGAACGCCGCCTGACGCTCGCCGGCCGCGCGGAATCCGCAGCCGTACGCACCGCCCTTAACGCGGATCTCGTTCCACAGATAGTCGTAGGAGAGCGCGTTGGCGGCAACCGCCCAGGCGCCCGTCACGTCAAGCCCCAAGCGACGCGGGTCGCACGCGCTTGCCGCAAAGCAGATATCGCTGGGGATGACAAAGGCCTCGTGGCGGTCGCACGGCGTCGGCACCACGAGCGCGTTGCGGCCGGCATCGGCGCCGTCGCCAGCGCCTAGCCCCAGGTCGCCCGCGGCGGCCCAGTACGCGTTAAAGTCCTCGTCGCTGCCGGTAAAGCTCGCCATGCAGCCATCGGCCACAAAGATGCGCTCCGCCAGCTCGGCAAGCTTGGTACGCAGCCCGTCCACGCGCTCGTCAAAGTGGTCGAGCAGATCGCGCAGGAACAGATAGAAGTCCACGCCCGAAAGCTGCTCGCGCACCACGGCCGAAGGCGAGCTGTAGCTCATCGCGCGACCGAGCGCCGCCGAGTGACCGTTGTTGATAAAGCCCTGCTCAAGCCCAATGCGAATCTGCGTGAGCACGTCGCGCACGCGGTCGGCGTCGGCATCGAGCAAAAGCGTGCTCGACCACACCTCGCGCGGCAGGCTCGCCAGCGCATCGATCTTCTCGGACAGGGCGCCGGCGCTCACTAGCAGGTAGGGGCGCACGCCGTCCACGTCGGGCTGGGTCATGACCTCGGTCGTAAAGCTCAAAAAGCCGAGCTCGCCGGCGAGCAAGTTGTCGAGCTCCTCGGCCGAGTGCTCGCTCGTGGGCAGCTGTTTGAGCAGGCGGCAGAGCAGTGTCACATAGGGCAGGTCCTCAAACGCGACGCAGCTTAGGTCGAAATACTGCATGGCGTAGGCCAGGCGGTTGGTGGGGATGCCGTGGCGCAGGCAGGGGATGGGCGCAGTCGTGTCCACGACCAGCGGCGGCTCGGGGCGCGCCTCGCCAATGTCGGACACGCGCAGGCGCGGCAGCGTGGCCTTGGCCTCGGGCATGTCTTCCGCCTCCTGCGCGGCACGCAGCACGGCCGTGCGGTCGACCACGTCGGCCAGCTCGGCATCGGTCATGGCGTCGCGCTTGGCAGCTAGCTCGGCGGCCTCGGCACCCTCTGCGCCCTCGGCGGCATCCACCGGCACCAGCTCGACCAGTGCCATATGGTCGTTTTCCAGCACCAGCTCGCGCAGCAGGTCCTCAAAGTAGCTGCCGTCCAGCTCGCCACGTAGCTCCTCGTACACCGGGCCGTACTTGAGCGCCAGCGTCGCAGCGTCGTCATCGTAGAGCCAGGTGCTCAGCGCATCGCACGCAATGGCCACGCCATCGGCGATACCGTAGTCGCGCTGGCGCAGGTCGTATTCGTTGCTGCTGATGATGGCTTCCAGGCGCTCGCGCGGAACGCCGTGCTCGCACAAGTCGCGGCAGGCGTCCTGGAACACGCGACGCAGCTCGCGCGCCACGCCGGGCTGCGCGTTTTGCAGCATGATGAGCTCGTAGGGCTGCAGGCTCTCGGCCGCGGTGTAGCTCACCACGTTGCCGCCCAGACCCGCCGCCAGAATGGCCTTCTTAACCGGTGCTTCGTTGGAGCCCAGCAGTGCCTCGAACAGGATGTCCGCCGCGATCGTGCGTTTGCGGTCGAGCGCGCTGCCCAGCACCAAGCCCAGGCCCACCAGGGCGTTTTCGGGCGTGGTGGCCATCTCGACGCGCTTATACTCGCAGGTCACGGGCACCTGCACGCCCAGCGGATTGGGTGCCAGCGTGGACGGGTCCTCGCCGGCGGCAACGGCTGCGTCCATGCGGCGGCTCGCGGCGCTCGGCTGCGACAGATAACGCTCGTCCAAAAAGGCCAGCGCGCGGTCCACGTCCAGGTCGCCGTAGAGCGTGATGTAGGAGTTGGAAGGATTGTAGTGGCGCGCGTGCGTGTCCAGGAACTGCTCGTAGGTGAGCGCGGGAATCGCGCGCGGGTCGCCGCCACTCTCGTGCGCATACGCGGTGTCGGGATAGAGCGCGGCGTTGACGGCGTCGTCCAGCACGCTCATGGGGTCGGACAGCGCACCCTTCATCTCGTTGAACACCACGCCGTTATAGCGCAGCGTGCCCTCGCGCAGGCTGGCGGAGCTGTCGCTGTCTTCGCCGCCGGCGCCCTCCGGCAGGTTTAGCTCGTAGTGCCAGCCCTCCTGCTCAAAAATGGTGGGCTTGGTATAGATGGCCGGGTTGAACACCGCGTCCAGGTACACGTCCATCAGGTTGTACAGATCCTGCTCGTTGGTGGTGGCAACGGGGTAGATGGTCTTGTCGGGGTAGGTCATGGCGTTGAGGAACGTCTGCATGGAGCTCTTGATCAGGTCCACGAACGGCTCCTTGACGGGAAACTTGGCTGACCCGCACAGCACCGAGTGCTCAAGAATATGGAACACGCCGGTGGAATCGGCCGGCGGCGTCTTAAAGCCAATGGCAAAGGCCTTGTTTTCGTCATCGCACGCCAGGTACAGCAGGCGAGCGCCCGAGGCGGTGTGGCGCAGCACGTAGGCGTCCGAGTCGAGCTCGGGCACGGTCTCGCAGCGCACGACGGCAAAGCCGTGGCAGGTAGTGCCGGGCGCCAGCAGTGCGGCGGCAGCGGCGCGCGGGTCGGTTGGGGTGGTGGACATATGCAGTCTCCTTTGACGCCCCAGCGGGGGCGAATCGAGTCGAATCCTCGAGAGTATACCCATATGGGGCCCTCGACCAATCTGCCGGATGAGCGTGGATTTTCGGACACACGAGCGTGGAAATTCGGACGCCCGCCGAATGAGAGTGGATTTTCGGACGGAATCAGCCTCAAAACGCCCAAAAACCGTCCAAATATCCACCCTCATTTCCCGACCGTCCAAAATCCACGCTCATCCGACGCCCACACATCTCTCATCTCTCATCTCTCATTCGTCACAAATACGAGAGATAACAGAAAGACGAGAGATAAATATGAGAGATAACTGAGCAGCAAAGAGACAAGCAATCATGGTATTATCTCAATACCGATTGTTCTACCAGCAAAAATATGTTTATATGAAACAGATGGCAGACATCTTATCTGTTATCTCTCACTCATCTCTAATATGAGAGATAACAGAAAGATGAGAGATAATTACGAGAGATAACTGAGAGACGAAGGAAATTTATTCGCGGCATTCTTCGCAGAACCGAGCGAAAGGACGTGCAGATGAACGAAAACGAACTGACCGGTCTGCTCGAGTCTTTAAGGCACATGGGCTCGGACGATCTTAACGTCGAGGTCAAGGAGAGCGCCACGACGCTTTCCCGCGACGTATGGGAAACGGTCAGCGCTTTCGCAAACACCGCCGGCGGCATCATCGTGCTCGGAGTGAGTGAGCGCGCGGGTTTTGTTCCAGTTGCAAACTTTGAGACCGAGAAAGTGCTCAACCAATTCGTGGCGGGCATGGGCGATGCCGGCGGTCGCGGAAAGCTGGCCAATCCGCCCAAATACACCATTGAGCGCGTGGAGCTCCAGGGCACCGTGGTTCTGGTCATCACGATTGAGGAGCTCGACCCGTCGAGCAAGCCTTGCTATGTCATAGAGCGGGGCGCTCAAGGTGGCAGCTACAAACGCATCGATGACAAAGATGTTCCGCTTTCGTCGACCGAGGTTTTGGCACTGTCGTCATATGAACGGACGAGTCCTAGCGATCGCGATGCGGTGCCCGGCACGAGTGCGGGCGATCTCGACGAGTCGCTGGTCGACCGCACGATAGAGCGTGCCTATTCGTTGACGCCTCGAGCGATGCGCGGTGCGGCGGACAAGAAGACAAAGATGGAGCGTCTGAATTTCCTCGACTTCCAGGGCAATGTTACCAAGGCCGGCCTCCTTGCCGCGGGCGTTTACCCTCAGCAGTTCTATCCCAAGCTCTTCATTGATGTGGCTGTCCACATGGGAACTCAAAAGGGAGCTGCGGGGCCACTAAGGTTTATGGACCGCACAGTCTGCGAGGGCACCCTAGGCGAGATGATTTCGGATGCCGTCGCAGCTGTTGCCAAAAACCTGCGCCGCATCTCGACCGTCCAAGGCGTCTCGCGTGTCGACTCGCTGGAGATTCCCGAGGAGGTTCTGCGCGAGGCAATCGCCAACGCCGTAATCCATCGAGAATACGGGGATCGGTTCTGTGGACAATCGATTGCCGTCGACGTCTTTGACGATCGTGTCGAGGTGACGAATCCTGGCGGCCTTTACGGGGGAAAGACTCGCGAGAACTTGTTTGACGGCAGCTCCCGATGCCGTAACGCGACGCTCGTGAAACTCATGTCGATTGTCCCGCTGCCGGATGGCGCAGGTTTGCCGGCTGAGGGCAATGGCTCGGGCATCCCGATGATGATCGATGCCATGCGCGCGCATGGTCTGGCCGAGCCCCTGTTCTGCCCGGGGTTCGATCGGTTCAAGGTCGTACTTTACCGTTCAAAGATCGAGCCGGTCGATCATGGCGGGGGCTTAATTGTGACGGCACTCAAACACTACGGCGAGCTGGGGACGCGTGAGCTGGCAGAACGCACGGGGCTTACAATTTCCCAGGTTAGGTCGCGCGTCAACGCGCTCATTGCTCAAGGCGAGCTTGAGCCTACGGCGCCGGCGACAAGCCGCAACCGCAAGTATCGACTGTCAGAGCGCGTGGAATAAATGCGTTAGTGGACGAGGCGAACCAATAATCGACCCTCAATTGGCGCCCACTAAGATAAAGCGGTTGTTGCTCAGTCGACGGTGATGCTAAAGACTCGGCTTACGCCGGCATGGCCCCGAACCCGTCCATCAAGAACAGCCTAAGAACCAGCTTGATGACATATCCCGGTTTGACTTCTGCCGCGTCAAAGACGTGGCGCTCGGCGAGCTCGCTGCAGTATGCATAGATGTCGCGGATAAGGTCCGCGCCCGAAAGCGTAAACATGTAGCCTGCGTCCGAAAGCGCATTGGGCGCGGCGGGCAACTCTGCTATGCGGCAGAACGTTTGCAGGTCGGGCGCCATAACATTCTGGTAGTCGAGGTGGCCGCTGGCGTCCTGCGCGGCAAGCTCCAATTGGCGCACAAAATCCAGCGCCGACGCTAACACAAAGCTCGGCGTAGGCGCATTGACGTCCTGAGTGGTCGCCACAAGCCTGCCCGCCGCCTGCGTGACAAGCCAAGCGACCTCGCGCTGGCAACGCACGGCCTTGCGCGTAACCGGCTTGATGGACGAAGAAGAAACGCTCCCCTTAGGCGGATTCGAAGCAGCCATAAGACCCTCCCATGAACAATCCGGCCCAACAAGCCCGGATGAAACACGTGCTACATCAGTATACAGGGGAGTGGGGTGGAAAAACGGGGTCGACAGCGTGTGCTGCCGGCTCCGGATTGCTTGCCTTAGAGGCCGTACACTTCGACCATAGCTTCGCCAATGCGATGGGGCACGCCGGTGACGAGCGCGTTGCCCATGCAAAAGGCTCGATGGCCGTCGGTCATGCCCGTATCGGTCCAGCCTTTCGGGAATCCCTGAAGCTGATCGAGCTCGTCGGGAACAAGACGGCGGAAACGGCCATCGGGACATTCGATGACGTGCTTGAAGCGACTCGCTCCCGTGCCGCCTTCTCCTGTGAGGATGGTGCGGCTCGGCTTGTCGGTAGCATCCGGGAAGCTCATGGCTCCCTCGGAATACGTGTACGTAAAGCCTGTCTTTTTGATTGTTTGACGATCGAGCTCCTGCTCCTCAATGCCTCGATGTCATCTCTACAAATAAATCCCCTCACCGAGTTGCTTGTGGAACTCGGCGTGATGGTCGCGTGCCCAGGTAAAGAGCGCCTGGTCAAAGTCGGTGCGCGTGGCCGGGATGCCAAAGACGCCGGCAACTTCGACGCGCACAAACTCCAGTGCCGGCAGCTTGTTGATGGCGGTGAGGGCAAACGGGGACGAGGGCTCCTCGAACAGATAGCGGCTGCCTTGCAGCGCGTCGCAACTGGTGCACGTGTTGCCGAGCGACGGGGCTTTGGAGGCTCGCGCGCCTACGGGCTTGTAGCCGCAGCGCTTATGAAGGTAGTCGCGGATCTCGCCCGGCACGCAGCCAAGAGCGGGCACGATGGCGAGTGCGTTGGCGCTGGCCGTGTCGATGACAATGTGCCCGGCTTCGTTGGGCGCGTGCGCGATAGCGATACTCTCGTCGTTATCGGTTCGATAGGGAATGCCGAAGGCCGCGACCGAGGTCTCTTTGTGACACTTCCAGCACTCGCGCTTGCCCAGTACTAGATATATATACGGCGCTGAGGGGTCGGATCGGTCAACACCGGGCAGCCACTCGGCAAAGGGCTCGGGGTTGACGCCGCTGGGTACATACCAGATCTTCTTGGTCCGGTCCCATTTGGCGCCCAGCGCCTTGGCTTCTTCTTTGTGCGAAAAGGGGACATCGAGCTCGGTGCGCATGGCGGCTCCTTGGTGCGCGGGTGCAAGTGCTCCAAGGATACCGCAGGGCGCAGACATCGCGGCGTTTTGCTGAGAAGTTGCGGTGCGGACTGATTGGTTATGCCGATGGATAGATCGGCAAGTAGATGGTCGGCTTTTGGCCAGTTGGGCGGTTGGAGCAGCTTGCGGCGCAGTTTTGTGCCTGGCTATTGTTGATGTTGGGGTATTGAATTTGTTTGGCTGCCATTCGTCAGGTGAATTGATGCTACGTTGCGACGACGGTTGGAGCTGCCAGCTGATTTGGCGACATAAAACAAAACAGCCCAGAGGACATAGCCTCTGAGCTGTGAACATTTGGTGGGCGTTAGAAGATTTGAACTTCTGACCTCTTCCGTGTCAGGGAAGCGCTCTCCCCCTGAGCTAAACGCCCGATCAAGGGTGCGCAAGTGCGCAAGGGATAATATAACGGAGCCTGAACTCGGTGGCAAGAACATTTTTAAAAATCGCTTACATTGTGGAATTCGGGGGCTTTGTCATATCCACTTCAAAAGAGCCTGCTGCCGCAATTTGGCTGTCGCATAATGCAAGGCCATTGCAGTATCGAGCTATGGAAAGACGCCTGCGGAATTGTCCTACCGATAAGCGGACAAGCCTCCAGCTGGTGCCTTCGCCGTGGTAAGGTAAGCCGAATTGCTTCCAGGCTGTTTCGGGGGAGTGGAATGAGCAAAGAATGTGTCGAGCAGGTCGAAGGCGCAGGGGCTTCGGTGCCGATGACCGATATATCGAACATTGATGTGCCCGAGGGCACCGACGAGCTCAGCCGCAGCACCCGCCGTGCATGGCGTGACCGCCTCAACGATGCGTCGTCGCGCAAGATGGCCCTGGGCGTGTTGGCTACGCTCGTGGGTGGCTCGTTTTGGGGCTTCTCGGGCACCAGCGCGAGCTTCCTGTTCGATACCTACCATGTCGATACGCTGTGGCTCATGAGCGTGCGCCAGATTCTTGCCGGCCTGCTCTTTATGGTCGTGGTCGTCGCGCGCGACCGTGCGCGCCTGGTCAAGCTTTGGACGACGCCGGCCGACCGCAAGCAGCTGTTGCTCTTTACCGCCTTTGGCCTGCTGTTCAACCAGTTTTGCTATCTTTCGGCCGTGCGCCTGACCAACGCCGGAACCGCGACGGTCCTTCAGTGCCTGCAGCTGGTCATCATCATGGGATATACCTGCATCACCGATCGCCGCAAACCGCGCATGCGCGAGGTTATCGGTATCGGCCTGGCCCTTGGCGGCACGTTTTTGATTGCCACCGGCGGCGACCCCACGAGCCTGAGCATCTCACCGCTCGGTCTGGTGGCGGGTCTTATGTGCGCGGTGAGCGCCACCTGCATGGCGGTGATTCCCGCCAAGATTCTGCCCGAATACGGCAGCCCCATCGTTACGGGCTCAGCCATGCTCACGGCTGGTATCATCACCTGCACCATCGTGCAGCCTTGGGCCCATATGCCGGCGCTCGATGCCGCCGGCGTCGAGGCGCTCGCGGTGTTTGTGGTCGTGGGCTCGTTTTTGGCGTACATGCTCTATATGCAGGGCGTCAAGGACATCGGCTCGGTACGTGCGAGCTTGATCGGAACCGTGGAGCCGGTCTCGGCGACCATCACGAGTGCCGTTATGCTGGGCACGGTGTTTTTGCCGACCGATCTTATCGGCTTTGCCATGATCATCGTGATGATGTTCCTCACGGTGTAGCCCCTGCGGTTGCTTTAAAGGATAATAGGCCGGCGGCGCGTTGCTTTGGCGGCGCGCCTTTGTCTATAGGGAGGATCTCTTATGAAGTACTTTGGCACCGACGGCTTTCGCGGCGAGGCCAACGTTGGGCTGACGGTAGAGCACGCTTATAAGATCGGCCGCTTTGTGGGCTGGTATTACGGCGCCAACCGCGGGGCCAAGGCGCGCGTGATCGTGGGCAAGGACACGCGTCGCTCGAGCTATATGTTCGAGGCGGCGTTGGTGAGCGGCTTGGTCGCGAGCGGCGCGGACGCCTACATGCTGCACGTGATCCCGACGCCGGGCGTGGCGCATCAGACCGTGGAGGGCTGCTTCGATTGCGGCATCATGATCAGCGCGAGCCACAACCCGTTTTGCGATAACGGCATTAAGCTCGTCAATAGCGACGGCTTTAAGATGGACGAGGACGTGCTGGAACTCATCGAGGATTACATCGATGGCAAGAGCGAGGTGCCGCTGGCCACGGGCAACCACATTGGCGCCACGGTTGACTACATGCAGGGTCGCAACCGCTATATTGCCTCGCTCATCGCGAGCGCGAACTTTTCGCTGCAGGGCGTCAAGATTGGCATCGACTGCGCCAACGGCTCGGCTTCCTCGGTCGCCAAGCCGGTGTTCGACGCGCTGGGTGCCGACGTGCGTGTGATCAACGCCGCGCCCGATGGCTTTAACATCAACGTCGACTGCGGCTCCACGCATATGGAGCGTCTACAGCGCCATGTGGTGGAGCAGGGCCTGGACGTGGGCTTTGCCTATGACGGCGATGCCGACCGCTGCCTGGCCGTGGATGAGCGCGGCCGTGTGGTCGACGGCGACCAGATCCTGTACGTGTGCGGTGTGTACCTGAACAAGCACGGTCGCCTTTCGGGCGGTACCGTGGTGCCGACGATCGCCAGCAACTTTGGCCTGGTCAAGTCGTTGGAGCTTGCCGGTCTGAGTGCCGTGACCAGCGGCGTGGGTGACCGTCATGTGTATGCCAAGATGCGCGAGGGCGGCTACAGCCTGGGCGGCGAGCAAACGGGGCATACGATCTTTGGCGATATCGAGCGCACGGGCGACGGCATTATGACCTCGCTGCGTGTGATGGAAGTGATTCGCGCCGAGCGCGAGACGCTCTCGCAGCTCACGGCTCCGTGCAAGTTGCTGCCGCAGGCGCAGGTTGCCGTGCACGTGACGGATAAGGACGCCGCGCTGGGCAGCATGGGCGTGCAGGCCGCCATCGCCGAGGCCGAGGCGTCGCTGGCGGGCGAGGGCCGTGTGCTCGTGCGCAAGAGCGGAACCGAGTCGGTGATTCGCGTTTTGGCCGAAGCCCCCGACCAAGCAGCTGCCGACGCCGCCATGAAGCGCATCGCCAACGCACTCGAGGCTTTATAGTTACGCGGTTTTACCAAACCGCGTAACTACTCGACGCTGCAAACGGCCCCAAGTGCCGGGTCTCTGGCTTAGATGAAAAAAGGGGCGCCGCGGATAGATCCTGCGGCGCCCCTTTGCGTTGGCGTGTTGCCTAAGCTTTACAGCTCGTAGAGCGTGGTGAACTTGTCCTGCAGGTAGCTGCAGTAGTAGCGGGCGTCGAATGCCATGCCACAGGCGCCCTTGATGAGCTCCGGCGCGTCCTTGGCGCGGCCCCACTGCCAAATGTGCTCGCCCAGCCAAGCGCGGACGGGTGCCAAATCGCCGCTCGCACAGGCGCCGTTAAGGTCGACGCCGTCGCGGCACATGGCCGGCACAAACATGGCATCGTAGGCGCTACCCAGCGCATACGTGGGGAAGTAGCCAAACGAGCCGCCGCTCCAGTGCGTATCCTGCAGGCAGCCGTGCGTGTCGTCGGGAACGGGAATGCCCAGGTACTCGTCCATAAAGCGGTTCCAAAGCGCGGGGATGTCCTTGGCTGTGGCCTCGCCGGCAAACAGCATGCGCTCAATCTCGTAGCGCACCATAATATGCAGCGGGTAGGTGAGCTCGTCGGCCTCGGTGCGGATCAGCGACGGCTGAGCGATGTTCACGGCGTGGTAGAGCGTGTCCTCGTCCACGTTGCCGTAGACCTCGGGCGCGTGGCGGCGCAGCACCTCGAGCAGCGGTCCCATAAAGGCGCGGCTGCGACCCACGGTGTTCTCAAAAAAGCGGCTCTGGCTCTCGTGGATGCCCATGGAGGTGCCGCCTTCCAGGCAGGTGCGCGCATAAGCGGGATTGACGCCCAGCTCGTACATGGTGTGCCCCGCCTCGTGGATGATGCTGTAGACGTTGGAGATACAGTCGTCCTCGTAGATGTGCGTCGCGATGCGCGCATCGCCCACCGAGAAGCCCTCGCTAAACGGATGCTCGGTAAAGGCAAGCGTGGTGTCGTCCAGGTCCAGGCCGACAAGCTTCATAAGGTCGAAGCTCATGGCGCGCTGAGCGGCCTCGGGTACGCGGGCGTGCAAAAAGTCGGCAGCGGGTTGCCGACCGCGTTCGCCGATGGCGTGCACGAGCGGCACGACCGTCGCCTTGACCTCATCGCAAAACGCGTCGAAGCTCTTGGTGGAAAGGCCGCGCTCGTACTGGTCGAGCCAAACATCGTATGGGTCGCGCTTGGGGTCCATAAGCTCGGCCTGATGCTTAAGTTGGGCGACGATTCTATCCACATAGGGCTCAAAGCTCGCCCAGTCATTGGCCGTCTTGGCCTTGTGCCACACGGCATCGGCCTCGCAGGTAAGCCTGGTCCAAGCCTCGGCCTCCTCGGTGGGGATGGCGCTTGCCTCGCGCTGGTCGCGGCCGAGCACGCGGATCTCGTCGAGCAGCTGCGGGTCGTCGATCTTGCCGCCCGCGATCGTCTCGCGTGCCAGCGAGCGCACAAGTTCGACAGACTTTTTGCTGGTCAGCAGCTTGTGATGCTCGCCAGCAAGGGTGCCCATAGCATCGGCGCGGGCCGCGGCGCCGTTGGCGGGAGCAATGGTCGCGCCGTCAAACTCGGCAATCTTGAGCAGGTACTCGCGGGTCCACAGCTTGCCTTCGAGCTTACGGAATTTTTTGACGGCCTTATCGACCTTCATGCCTTTGGGCGTCTTATCTGCTGCGGGCATGGCCATCTTATCCTTGTTCTTTCCCATACCTATATCCTTGATCTCTCAGGTCGTCCGTCGCACGCGGCGGCGCGGCCAGTTTGCACAGCTACCTGCCTTGTACCCAGCGCGAACAAAATGGAACGCGGCGATGCACACGCAGAATGTGTTATCCTATAGCCCAATGCGTTGACGGAGAGGGTTTTGCCCGCCGCGTCGCCGGCAAGAGAGGGAAGGTCATGGGCTGCAAGCCTTCCTGCGGTGGCAAGGGCCAAGCGTTCACTCCCGAGCAGCGACCTCAACGGGTGCGCGGCCAGCGGCGGCGAAGCCCCAGTAGGGAAGCCGTGAGCCTCGCGACAAGGGGCGCAGAGTGGGCACGGCGGGCCAGACATCCGCCGGGTCAAACAAGGTGGTACCGCGGAATTCAACCGTCCTTGGGCAATGCACATGCCCGAGGGCGGTTTTTTGTTACCGAACCGGGCCGCGTTTTCGTAGCGCCAAGCGGCATCGGTCGCCCCGGCAAGCGAATGCGCGAGAGACGAAAGGGAAGACATGAGTCTGATTGATGATCTGGTCAAACTCGAGGAAGAGGCCAAGGAGCTCGTCGCAGGCGCCGACGACGCCGCCAAGCTCGAGGCCGCGCGCGTTGAGCTGCTCGGCCGCAAGGGCCGCATCACCGGCCTGATGCGCATGATGGGCAAGCTCGCCCCCGAGGATCGTCCCGTGATGGGCAAGCGCGCCAACGAGATGCGCCAGCTGATCGAGGGCATGCTCGACGAGCGCGCCACCGAGATGAAGGCCGCCGCTCTCAAGCACGCACTCGAGCACGAGGCCGTCGACATCACGCTGCCGGGCATCCGTCCGCAGATCGGTCACCAGCACCTGATCAAGCAGATCATCGAGGAGGCCGAGGACATCTTCTGCGGCATCGGCTACACCGTCGAGTCCGGCCCCATGGTCGACACCTCCTACTACAACTTCACCGCGCTCAACGCTCCCATGGATCATCCGAGCCGCTCGGCCCGCGATACCTTCTATGTGGTCGACAACAACCCCGGCAGCGTCGCACACCCCGAGGCACATGCCCATGGCGAGTCCGACGTGCTGCTGCGCACCCAGACCTCGGGCGTGCAGATCCACACCATGGAGTCGCAAAAGCCGCCCATCTACATGATCTGCCCGGGCACCGTCTATCGTCCCGACACGGCCGACGCCTGCCACCTGCCGCAATTCAACCAGATCGAGGGCCTGGTCGTCGACGAGGGTATCACCTTTGGCGATCTTAAGGGGACGCTCGACTACTTTGTTAAGTGCATGTTTGGCGAGGATCGCAAGACGCGCTACCGCCCGCACTTCTTCCCCTTCACCGAGCCTTCCTGCGAGGTGGACGTGAGCTGCCACGTGTGCGGCGGCAAGGGCTGCAACTTCTGCAAGCACAGCGGCTGGATCGAGATCTTGGGCTGCGGCATGGTCGACCCCAACGTCCTGATCAACTGCGGCATCGACCCCGAGAAGTACACCGGCTTCGCCTTTGGTATTGGCGCCGAGCGCGTCGCGGCGCTGCGCTACGACCTGCCGGACCTCAGAACGCTCATGACGGGCGATATGCGCTTTTTGAATCAGTTCTAGGCTGCGGCTTGCCCAAGCACGGCACCTCGGCGCTCATTCGTCGCTTGCGTACCAAAGTACGCGGCGCTCCTCTTTCGGGCCGATCTGCCGCACTTGGGCAACCCTCGCTTTGTAAGGAATGTTCACAAAGTTGAAGTTTCCACCTGCATCTCTTCGCAGGCTTTCAGTATGAAAGGAGAGCTAGATGCGTGTTTCTTACGACTGGCTCAAGACCATGATCGATATTCCGGAGGATCCCAAGACCCTTTCGGACGAATATATCCGTACCGGCACCGAGGTCGAGGCGATCGACACCGTGGGCGAGTCCTTCGACCACGTGGTGACTGCCAAGGTGCTCACCAAGACCCCGCACCCCGATAGCGACCACATGTATGTGTGCTCGGTCGACGTGGGCGACAAGAATCTCGACGCCGACGGCAACCCCGCCCCGCTGCAGATCGTCTGCGGCGCGCAGAACTTCGAGGCCGGCGACCACATCGTCACGGCCATGATTGGCGCTGTGCTTCCCGGCGACGTCAAGATCAAGAAGAGCAAGCTTCGCGGCGTCGTGTCCATGGGCATGAACTGCTCCGCGCGCGAGCTCGGTTTGGGCGGCGACCACTCCGGCATTATGATCCTGCCCGAGGATACGCCCTGCGGCATGCCGTTTGCCGAGTACGTGGGCTCGAGCGATACCGTGCTCGACTGCGAGATCACACCCAACCGTCCCGACTGCCTGTCCATGATCGGCATGGCCCGCGAGACCGGCGCCATCTTCGACCGCGATTTCCACGTTGAGCTGCCCGCCATCAAGGCGGAGACCGGCCGCGCGACCGACGACGAGCTTTCCGTCGAGATCGCCGATGAGGGCCTGTGCGACCGCTATGTTGCTCGCATCGTGCGCAACGTGAAGGTCGGCCCCTCGCCCGACTGGATGGTCAAGCGCCTTAACGCCCTGGGCGTGCGCCCGCACAACAATATCGTCGACATTACTAACTACGTGATGATGCTCACCGGTCAGCCGCTGCACGCCTTTGACCTGGACACCTTTGCCGAGCGCGATGGCCATCGTCGCGTGGTGGTTCGCGCCGCCCAGCAGGACGAGAAGTTCACGACGCTCGACGGCGAGGAGCGCGTGCTCGACGCCGGCATGGGCCTCATCACCGACGGCGAGCGTCCCGTGGCGCTGGCCGGCGTTATGGGCGGCATGGATTCCGAGATCGAGGACGATACCGTCGACGTGATGGTCGAGAGTGCCTGCTTCAACGCCGGCCGCACCTCGCACACCAGCCGCGACCTGTCGCTGATCTCCGACGCCTCCATTCGCTTTGAGCGCCAGGTCGACGAGACCGGCTGCGTGGATGTCGCCAACGTTACCTGCGCACTCATCGAGCAGATCGCCGGCGGCGAGGTTGCTCCCGGCTACGTCGACGTGTTCCCCGCGCCCAAGTCCATCGACAGCATTAAGCTGCGCCTGGCCCGCGTGCATGCCATCTGCGGCGCCGACATCGAGCCCGACTTTATCGAGCGTTCGCTCACCCGCCTGGGCTGCACCGTCGAGCGCGAGGGCGAGGACTTCATGGTCACCCCGCCGAGCTTCCGTCCCGACCTGCCGCGCGAGATCGACCTGATTGAGGAGGTCCTGCGCCTATGGGGCATGGGCCGCGTGACGGCGACCATCCCGGCTGCCAAGAACCACATCGGCGGTCTGACCCGCGAGCAGAAGCTCACCCGTAAGGTCGGCGAGATCCTGCGCGCCTGCGGCCTCAACGAGACCACGACTTTTGGCTTTGCCGCCCCGGGCGACCTGGAGAAGATCGGCATGTCCACCGAGGGTCGCGGCTGCCCCGTGGTGCTCATGAACCCGCTGGTAGCCGAGCAGACCGAGATGCGTCGTTCGCTGCTGCCGGGCTTGCTGCAGTCCGTGGCCTACAACGAGGCACACGGTACGCCCAACGTGCACCTGTACGAGGTCGGCAGCCTGTTCCACGGTCGCGAGAACGCCAGCCTGCCCAAAGAGACCAAGTCCGTGGCGGGCGTGCTCTCGGGCCAGTGGAGCGAGCAGTCCTGGAACATGAAGTACCGCAAGCTGCGTTTCTTCTTTGGCAAGGGCATTGTCGAGGAGCTGCTCGCCCAGCTGCGCATCGAGAAGGTTCGCTTCCGTCCCGTCGAGGGCGAGGGCTATGCTTTCTTGCAGCCGGGTCGTGCGGCCGAGGTTCTGTCCGGCGGCACCGTGCTGGGCTGGGTCGGCGAGATTCACCCCGAGGCGCGCGAGGCTATGGGCATCGATGAGGTCGTCGTTGCCTTTGAGCTCGACCTGGACAAGCTGATCAAGGGCGCCCGCAACCAGGAGAACTACCGCGAGTTCTCGCAGTACCCGGCTGTTGAGCACGACCTGGCTATCGTGGTCGACAAATCCGTGACCTGCGAGGACCTTGAGCGCCGCATTACCAGCGCCGGCGGCAAGCTGCTCGAGGGTGTGCGCCTGTTCGACGTCTACCGCGATCCGGTCCGCATCGGAGCGGGCAAGAAGTCCATGGCCTTTGCGCTTACGTATCGCTCCGACGACCACACGCTCACCAGCGAAGAGGTCGAGAAGGCGCACCAGAAGATTGTCACCAAGGTGTGCAAGGGCGTAAACGGCGAGGTCCGCGGCTAGGTCCTGCGCTGGGTATAGGTCAGCGATGGCTGCTGCCGAGTCCTGCGTGACCGCTATGCTCGGTGTAAGGCGCTGCTGAGCCTGCACATATGACACGCGCATTACAAAACGGCGTGCTGCTTTGTCGGCAGCGCGCCGTTTTGCTATGATAGCCCGCGGCGTGTTACGAATCTGACATTACGTAACACTGACAAGGTGATTTAAGCGGCGTTGCAATTTCGTGCGCCGATAACCGGGAGGCGTACATGCACATTCCAGACAACTACCTGTCCCCGCAGACCGATGCCGTCATGGCGGTGGCGATGGTGCCCGTATGGGTCCACTGCATTAAAAAGGTGCGCGCCACGCTCGATCGCGAGCATATGGCGTTCCTGGGCATCTGCGCCGCATTCTCCTTCTTGCTCATGATGTTCAACGTGCCGCTGCCCGGCGGCACCACTGGTCACGCCGTTGGCGGCGCGCTCATCGCGCTGCTGCTTGGTCCCGAGGCCGCGGCTATTGCTGTCTCGGTTGCGCTGGCGCTGCAGGCGCTGCTGTTTGGCGACGGCGGCGTTCTGTCGTTTGGCGCCAACTGCTTTAACATGGCCTTTGTGCTGCCGTTTGTCGCTGCTATCGTGTTCCGTGCGCTCAACAGCCGTCTGCACGACAAGAGCTGGGGCACCTCGGTTTCTGCCATCGTAAGCGGCTGGGTCGGCCTGTGCCTGGCGGCCCTGTGCGCGGCAATCGAGTTTGGTATTCAGCCGATGCTCTTTACCAACGCTTCGGGCGCGCCGCTGTACTGCCCCTTCCCGCTGTCCGTGGCTATTCCGGCCATGTTGATCCCGCATATGCTGGTTGCCGGCGTGATCGAGGGCGTGGCGACGGCTGCCATCTACGGTTTCATTAAGAAGACGGCGCCGAGCATTATCGTCGGGCCCGAGGCTTCCGACGGCATGCTGAACGCCGAGGGCGCTGCTGCCAAGAAGACCTCGCTGGTCCCTACGCTCATCCTGGTTGCCGTGCTTGTCGTAGCCACGCCGCTGGGCCTGCTGGCCACGGGTGACGCCTGGGGTGAGTGGGACGCCGAGGGCGCCGCGACCGCCGTTCAGGAGGCTGGCGACGACAGCCTGCAGGCTTCGGTCGGTCTCGATACCCCGACCTTTGCCGATGCCCTGCCCACGGGCGATTATCTGCAGGCCTATTCCGAGGAGCAGGGCCTTGGCTTTGCCGGCCAGGCCGCGATGTATATTCTTTCGGGCGTGATTGGCGTGGCGGTGCTCACCATCGCATTCCGCCTGGTCTCGCTGACGGTCAAGGAAAGCGGTGCTCATGGCAATAGCCGAGCTGCCTAGCTGGCTTGCGGTCGAGGAGCGATACGAGCCCGCGGGGGCTCGGCATCGTGTGATGCAAAAGAATGTCCTGCACTTGGCGAGCCTGCTTGAGCGGGTTCGCCTGGGTGGAGGCGCGCACGAGGGCGGGTCGATGATCGACCGCGCCCTTTCTTGCGTTTCGGCGCCGGTGCGCCTGGTGGGGATGTTCGTTTGCGTCCTGTGCGTGTGCCTGACGCAGAGCCCGCTGTACCTGATGCTGATGGCGGCGATTGCGTTGGTGCTGGTCGCGGTGCGCCCTGTACGCGGACTGCGCGCTACCTTTGTGCCGGCGTTGGCTGCCGCGGGGTTTGCCGTGGTTCTGGCGCTGCCTGCCCTGCTGCTGGGCGCGTCTGCCACGGGCGCCATGCTCAAGATCGCGCTCAAGACGTTTATTAATGTGTCGCTGGTGCTGGGCGTTTCGTGGACGCTCACCTGGAGTCGCATGTCGGCGGCGCTTAAGATGCTGCGCCTGCCCGACGAGGTCATCTTTACCTTTGATATGGCGCTCAAGCATATCGAGGTGCTGGGACGCACGGCGCACGATCTGTGCGAATCGGTCATGCTGCGCAGCGTCGGTTCCGCACCTGCGGGTTTTTCGCGCACCGACTCGCTGGCGGGTATCATGGGCATGACGTTTATCAAGGCGATGGAATGCAGCCGCGCGATGGACGAGGCCATGCTGTGCCGCGGCTTCGCCGGCGTGTATCCGGCGCCTGTACGGAGCGGTTTTGGCTGGCGCGATGCCGTTTACACGGCCGTTGTGGCGTTGCTCGTCGTGTTGTGCGCGGTGTTGTAGCGCGGACGGTCGAACCGTCGATGTGAGTAGGGAAGGGCGACGTTTTGGCAAACGATACGAATAACGCGATGGGTGCGAGCGGTGCTGCCGACGCCGAGACCACGCCGCTCATCGAGTTTCGCGACGTGGTGTTTTCCTATGCGGGTCATACAGTGGTCGACGGCGTTTCATTGCAGGTGAACCATGGAGAGCTCGTCGCTCTGCTTGGTCCCAACGGCTGCGGCAAGACGACGATCATGCGTCTTATCAACGGCCTTGAGCTTGCGGACGCGGGTGCGTACCTGTTCGACGGGCATGCGGTCGATGCGGCATATCTCAAGGATTCCGCGACGGCCCAGCGGTTCCATCAGCGTGTGGGCTTTGTGTTCCAAAACGCCGATGCGCAGCTCTTTTGTGCCACGGTCGGCGAGGAAGTCGCGTTTGGCCCGGCTCAAATGGGACTGCCGGCAGACGAGCTCGAGCGCCGCGTCCGCGATGCTATGGAGCTGTTCCAGGTTGCCGATCTGGTCGATGCCTCGCCTTATCAGCTTTCGGGCGGGCAAAAGAAGCGCGTGGCGCTGGCTGCCGTCGTGTCGATGAATCCCGATATCCTGGTGCTCGACGAGCCTACCAACGGACTTGACGAGGACTCGTGCGACATCGTGGTCAACTTTCTACTGGCCTATGTTGCTGCCGGCAAGACGGTCTTGATGAGCACACATCATCAGGATTTGGTGCGGCGCCTGGGTGCCCGCGCCATCTATATCGATCGATATCACCATGTGGTCGAGGCGCCGGTGTCGTCGTATGGAACCGAGAGCGGCGCTGCGGAATAGTTGCTGCGTAGAGCGTGCGTAGCCGCCCGCGCGGCTTTGCCGTGATGGTATAGTTATCCAGGTTTTTATGGGGGTGGCTATGCCAAGCTGGAACATTCATATCGCTCAGACGGAGCGTTTGTTGGAGCGCACCGGTGCGCTAGCCAATAGCGTGCGCGACCGCAATGCCTTTTTGTTTGGCTGCGTGGTTCCTGACATTTTTGTGGGCTATATGGTTCCCGGCATCGCTGATCCCATTCCGTATCGCATTACGCACTTTGCAAAGCCCGAGCCTATCCCTAAGCCGCGCGAGCACGAGTTCTGGGACACCTATGTGGCGCCGCTGCTCAAAGGGGCGCCTGTTGGTACGCCGGCTGCCGCGACCTCAATCGCCGAGGAGCGCGAGCGACTCAATCGGGTGCATTATCCTCAACGTTACAAGGACGCCGAGCCGGTTGCCGGTCCCGACGCCTGTGAGTTCTCGCTTGCGTCCGAAGATGTGGCGCAGTCGCTGCTCGATTTAACGCTGGGCGTCTGGTCTCACCTCGTGGCCGATACCGTGTGGAATACGCGCGTGAATCAGTACCTGGAGGCGCACGGCGGCAAGCCGTGCGAGGAATTCCGCATTAAAAAGCAAGGCGACTTTGACTGGTTTGGCAAGACGCTCGGCATTGTTTCTATCCCGCGTGCGACCGATCGCCTGTATACCGCGGCGACGCGTTTTGGTCAGTATCCCATCCATAAGGAGTATGTGCTCAAGACCATCGGCGTTATGCACGAGATTGTACGCGAAAACCCCGGCGAGCCTGATCATCCGCCGTATCGCTTGCTAACCGATGAGTTTTTCGATGCAACGTTTACCGAGGTCATCGAGCTGACCGAGGCGGGCTTTGCGGCTCGCGTCGAATCGCCCGATGTGCCCGCGCTGCCCCTGATCGCTAGCTGCTAGCTGGACGGCTTGGCAGTGAATAGCTCAACCCAATCGACCAACAGCTCCCGTCGCAGGGCGTAAACACGGCAAACGAGCTGCACATCTCATAGCATGTCATAAGCAGCTGGTTGCGAGCCATGCCATACAGTAGGCATTGGCGCACAGAAAAAGGGCCCGGAAGGCTTTGCCTTCCGGGCCCTTTGCAATGCAAAGCTGCTTGCAAGTGCGATTTAGCGCACCTGAGCGACGTAAGCGACGTTGGTCGAGGAGACCTTGTCCTCGAGCTGGACGCTCATGCGGGGATCGCCAGCGGTGGCGACGGTCAGGTCGCCGGCCTCGACGTAGCCGAGCTCCTTAGCGGTCTCGATCGCCTTGACGATCGTGCCGTTGACGGTGCCCTGGGTAATCTCGGCCTGGTGCGGAATAACGCCCCAGTACATGATCATCTGCTGGACGGCCCACTCGTGGCGGGAGAACGCGCAGATCGGCATGTTAGGACGGAAGTGCGAGATCAGGCGAGCGGTACGACCGGTAGTCGTCGGCACGGTGATGCACTTGGCGCCAACGGTGGTGGCCATGTTCACAGCGGACATACCCACAACGTTGTTGACGACGCGGGTACCGTGAGCGTCAGCCGGAACCTCGAGCGGAGCGTGAGCCGGGAGGTACTTCTCGGTCTCGAGAGCAATGCTGGCCTGCATCTTGACGGCCTCAACCGGGTACTTACCGGCAGCGGACTCGCCGGACAGCATGACGGCGTCGGTGCCGTCGTAAATGGCGTTAGCAACGTCGGCAACCTCGGCGCGCGTCGGGCGCGGGTTCTGCTGCATGGAGTCGAGCATCTGCGTAGCGGTGATGACGGGCTTGTAGGCCGCGTTGCACTTGGCGATGATCTCCTTCTGGATGTGGGGAACGAGCTCGGGCTTGATCTCGATGCCTAGGTCGCCACGGGCGACCATGATGCCGTCGGAAGCCTCGAGGATATCGTCGAAGTTCTCGACGCCCAGGGCGCACTCGATCTTCGGGAAGATCGTCACGTGCTCGCCGCCGTTCTCGCGGCAAAGCTTGCGGATGCCGCGGACGGACTCGCCGTCACGGATGAAGGAAGCGGCGATGTAGTCGATGTTCTCGGTCAGGCCAAAGAGGATGTCCTGACGATCGCGCTCGGTGATGGCGGGAAGCGAGATGTTGACGTTGGGCATGTTGACGCCCTTGCGCTCGCCGATCAGGCCGTCGTTCTTGACGACGCAGGTCATGTCCTGGCCGTTGACGGACTCGACCTCGAGGGCAACCAGGCCGTCATCGATCAGGATGAGGGAGCCCTTCTCGACCTCGGAGGGCAGGGCCAGGTAGTCGAGGGAGATGTGCTCAGCGGTGCCGTGGAAATCCTCGGTCGTGGGCTGAGCGGTGACGACGATCTTGTCGCCGGTCTTGACGGCAACCTTCTTGCCGTCGACCAGAAGGCCGGTGCGGACCTCGGGGCCCTTGGTGTCGAGCAGGATGCCGACGGGCATACCGAGCTCCTTGGAAATACGACGGACGCGCTCGATACGAGCGTGGTGCTCGTCGTAGGAGCCGTGCGAGAAGTTAAAACGGGAGACGTTCATGCCCGCCTTGATCATCTCGCGGATGGTCTCGTCGCTATCGCAGGCGGGACCCATGGTGCATACAATCTTAGTGCGCTTGTACATTCAGACCTCCATCTGACATCGTCTTGCGCTGATAGATAAACCATAAGAAATAAAACCGAGATGATTATAACGAAATGCCGACCGAATACCCCAAAAAATCGACCGTATGCCGAATTAGAAGTTCATTTTTTGCGGAAAAACGGTATATGCAAAAACTTTACCAACCGTTCTAACCGCTGCTATCTGGGTGATATTTCAGTTCGATGATGCGCCGAAGAAAAAACGTTTTATCAATGTTGAGCATCACACGGTCTGCACCGTTGCTTATGGACCATATTTCAAATGGATTGTTTTGGCTAGACGCGTCGCTTTGGGGTACCATAGCCCCACTATCAACTGCCGCTCAGCACGGCAGCCTTGATGAGCCCTTGCCCTTCTCCTGGGAATTATGATCGGGCATCAATCTGCTGAGTGGCCCGAATCCCAGGAGGGGACTCTATATGCAAAAGGAATACCTGTCCGCCGCGGCGGAGGTGCTCAGCGACCAAGGCGTCGATGAGAACCTCGGCCTGAGCGACGACGAGGCGTCGTCGCGCCTCGCCAAGACAGGCCCTAACAAGCTCGAGGAAGCCGAGAAGACACCGCTGTGGAAGCGCTTCTTTGAGCAAATGGCCGATCCCATGGTTATCATGCTGATCGCGGCCGCCGTCATCAGCGCGCTCACGGGCATGGTCAAGGGCGAGGCAGACTTTGCCGATGTCGCCATCATCATGTTCGTCGTTATCGTCAACTCGGTGCTGGGCGTGGTCCAGGAAGCCAAGAGCGAGGAGGCTCTCGAGGCCCTGCAGGAGATGAGCGCGGCGCAGTCCAAGGTGCTGCGCGACGGCAAGCTCGTGCACCTGCCGAGCGCCGAGCTCGTGCCCGGCGACGTGATCATGCTCGAGGCGGGCGACTCAGTCCCGGCTGACTGCCGCGTGCTCGAGAGCGCCACGATGAAGATCGAAGAAGCCGCACTCACCGGCGAGTCCGTGCCGGTCGAGAAGCACGCCAACGTGATCGAGCTCGCCGCGGGCACCGACGACGTGCCGCTCGGCGACCGTAAGAACATGTGCTACATGGGCTCCACCGTGGTGTACGGTCGCGGTCGCGCCGTCGTGGTCGGCACCGGTATGAACACCGAGATGGGCAAGATTGCCGGCGCCCTGGCCGAGGCCAAGGAAGAGCTCACGCCGTTGCAGGTGAAGCTCGCCGAGCTCAGCCGCATCCTTACCATTATGGTTATCGTCATCTGTGTCGTGATCTTTGGCGTCGATATCCTCCGCCACGGCGTGGGCAACGTTCTCACCGATCCGACTGCCCTGCTCGACACCTTTATGGTCGCCGTTTCGCTCGCCGTCGCCGCCATCCCCGAGGGCCTGGTCGCCGTCGTGACCATCGTTCTTTCGCTCGGCGTGACCAAGATGGCCAAGCGCCAGGCGATTATCCGTAAGCTTTCCGCCGTCGAGACCCTTGGCTGCACACAGACCATCTGCTCCGACAAGACCGGTACCCTTACCCAGAACAAGATGACCGTCGTCAAGCACGAGCTCGCTGCGCCTAAGGAGAAGTTCCTGGCCGGCATGGCGCTGTGCTCCGATGCCCAGTGGGACGAGGAGCTGGGTGAGGCCGTGGGCGAGCCGACCGAGTGTGCGCTCGTCAATGATGCCGGCAAAGCTGGTCTTACTGGCCTGACTGCCGAGCACCCGCGCGTGGGCGAGGCCCCGTTTGACTCGGGCCGTAAGATGATGTCCGTGATCGTCGAGACCCTGGACGGCGAGTACGAGCAGTACACCAAGGGTGCGCCCGACGTGGTGATCGGCCTGTGCACCCATATCTACGAGGGCGATAAGGTCGTCCCTCTGACCGAGGAACGTCGTGCCGAGCTCGTGGCCGCCAACAAGGCCATGGCCGACGAGGCCCTGCGCGTGCTGGCGCTGGCAAGCCGCACCTACACCGAGGTCCCGAGCGACTGCAGCCCCGCTGCGCTCGAGCACGACCTGGTCTTCTGCGGCCTGTCCGGCATGATCGACCCGGTCCGCCCCGAGGTCGCTGACGCCATCCGCGAGGCCCACGATGCCGGTATTCGCACCGTCATGATAACGGGTGACCATATCGACACCGCCGTGGCCATTGCCAAGCAGCTGGGAATCGTCACCGATCGCAGCCATGCCATCACCGGTGCCGACCTCGATCGCATGAGCGACGAGGAGCTCGACGCGCACATCGAGGACTACGGCGTGTACGCCCGCGTCCAGCCCGAGCACAAGACCCGCATCGTCGAGGCTTGGAAATCGCGCGACCAGATCGTCGCCATGACGGGCGACGGCGTCAACGATGCCCCGTCCATCAAGCGCGCCGATATCGGCGTGGGTATGGGCATCACCGGCACCGACGTTACCAAGAACGTCGCCGACATGGTGCTTGCCGACGACAACTTCGCCACCATCATCGGTGCCTGCGAAGAGGGTCGTCGCATCTACGACAACATCCGCAAGGTCATCCAGTTCCTGCTTTCGGCCAACCTTGCCGAGGTGTTCTCGGTGTTTATCGCCACGCTCATCGGCTTTACTATCTTCCAGCCGGTGCAGCTGCTGTGGGTGAACCTGGTCACCGACTGCTTCCCCGCGCTCGCGTTGGGCATGGAGGATGCCGAGGGCGACATCATGAAGCGCAAGCCGCGCAATGCCAAGGACGGCGTCTTTGCCGGTAACATGGGTCTGGACTGCGTGGTCCAGGGCCTAATCATCACCGTGCTGGTGCTGGCGAGCTTCTTTGTGGGCGTGTACTTTGACATGGGCTACATCCACATCGCCGATATGATCGCTGGCAATGCCGATGAGGAAGGCGTGATGATGGCCTTTATCACGCTCAACATGGTCGAGATTTTCCACTGCTTCAATATGCGCAGCCGTCGTGCGTCGCTGTTCACCATGAAGAAGCAGAACAAGTGGCTGTGGGCTTCCGCCGCGCTGGCGCTGGTGCTGACGGTGATCGTAACCGTGCAGCCGACGCTTGCCGAGATGTTCTTTGGCCCCGTGACGCTTGAACTCAAGGGCGTTGTCGCCGCCCTGGGCCTTGCCTTCCTGATCATTCCGCTGATGGAGATCTACAAGGCGATCATGCGCGCGGTCGAGAAGGAGTAGGTCGAAAGGCTATCCTTCCCACCGGCCCGACCGCCTGCGGGGTTTCTTCTTCGCTGGTCCTCGCGCTTCGCGCTGCGGGATCGCTCAGAAGAAACCCCTCCCGGCGGGCGGGCCTTCGGATAGCCTCTCGAGACCATTAGCTGAGGGAAAGTGTGTGAGCCGGTCGAGCGTTTGCTCGACCGACTCTTTTTTGTGGGTAAAATACCTGCTCAGTTGTGATTTGTGGTGCTGGGAGGCGCTTGTGGGCAAGGCGAAGGCTAAGGCGAAGAAAAAGACGACGGGGGCGCGGGCTAAACGCGATCGTCGTCGGAAGCTCGCGACCGAAGCCCCCACGTCTGCCGAGGAGCTGCTGGCAAGCGTGCCGGGACTCGATGCACTGCAGGATGTTCCGGCGTTCGACGACCTGCCGATCGATGGGGCTCAACAGGCTGCCTTCGATGATTTTTGTGCCCAGGCCGAGGAGCCCGAGCAGATGCAGTTGGGTGCCGTGGTGCGCCTGGATCGCGGGTTTCCGCTGGTGGCGACTGCCGACGACACCTTTCGTGCCGAGCATGCCGTAGGGTTTGCCAAGTCGCGTGGCGAGGATGAGGTTCTGCTGCCCGCCGTGGGCGACCGCGTGGCGGTGCGCCGTGCGCCCGGGCACGACATGGGCGTGATCGAGTGCGTGCTGCCACGCCGCACGAGTTTTGAGCGCTGGCGCGGACGCGCTCGCGGCGAGCGTCAGGTGCTTTGCTCCAACGTGGATAGCGTGCTGATCGTGCAGGCGCTCGGCGCCGGCGAGGTGCTGCTCGACCGCGTGGCGCGCTCGCTGGTGTTGGCGCTCGACTGCGATGCCGATCCGGTGGTGGTACTCACCAAGGCCGACCGCTGCGACGCCGATGAGCTCGAGCGCGATCTGGACCGCGTGCACCGCTTGGTGGGTCCGGACGTGCGCGTAATCGTGACATCCTCTGCCGAGGGCCGTGGCCTGGACGAGGTTCGCGTCTGCGTTCCCGCCGGGAGCTGCGCCATGATCCTGGGTGAATCGGGTGCCGGCAAGTCGACGTTGCTCAACGCGCTGCTGGGTCACGATACGTTGGCGACCGGCGGCGTGCGTGAGCGCGATGACCAGGGTCGCCACACCACGGTCGCGCGCGTGATGGTGGCATTGCCGGGCGACGCCGGTGTGATCGCCGATGCACCGGGTCTGCGCAGTCTGCCGCTCGTGGGGCATGAGCGAGGCTTGGCGTGTGCGTTTCCCGAGATCGTCGAGGCGTCGCGTGCGTGCCGGTTTGCCGACTGCACACATACTCACGAACCGGGCTGTGCCGTTCGCGAGGCCGAGGGTGCCGGGCAGATCGACAGCCTGCGTTTGGAGACGTTCCAAAATCTGGCGTCATCCATGCGCGTGAGTGCTCAGATGCTCGATCCCGACGTTCATCTGTAATTGAATGTATCTATGACAGCCGTCTCCCAACGGTACGGGAGACGGCTTTTTTATTGCCGATGCGTCCCTAAACGTGCGTTTTGCCGACGTGCTGACCAAAACCTTGCCACGAGCTTGACGGGCCGGTCAGCTTTTGGTCGGCAATTGGTTTGACACTCAAAACCAAGATCGCGATCGCGTCGTTTTGCTGCTTGCTCGCTCGGACAATGGTGGTACGGGCATCCGCCCGGTGCTACCTTGAGAGGAGCGGCCGTGAACAAGAGCAAGCGCATCGCCATCAGTCTGATCGCCGGCGCGCTCGCCGCGCTGCTCTGCATGGTCTACGCGTCATCGATTCGCTCGCAGGCTGAGCAGGCCCAGGCCGAGACACTGGCCAAGTATGGCGGCGATCGCGTTGAGGTGTGCGTCGCGGCGCGCGATATCGATGCGGGCGAGACCCTCGACGAGACCAATGTCATAACCCAGGAATGGTTGGCGAGCCTGCTGCCGCGCGATGCGGCGACCGAGCTGCGCCAGGTGCGCGGCGACGTAACGACCTCGCGCATCCCTAAAAATGCCGTGATTTGCGATGTCTACACCAAGGCCGAAAGCCACACGCTCGAGGTGCCCAAAGGCAAGGTCGCCGTTTCGGTGGCGGTCGATGCCGAGCATTCGGTCGGGGGTGCCACGGGTGTGGGCAGCTACGTGGACGTGTACGTGCAAAAGGACGGCGTGACCGATCGGCTGTGCGGCGCGCGCGTGATCGATACCAGCGAAGAGGCCGGCACCACGCGAGAAGGCAAGATCGAATGGGTGACGCTGGCGGCCGACCCCGAAGACGTTAAGGAATTGCTGGGGGCCTCGGGCAAGGGGGCGGTCAGTTTGACGATTCCCGCCACGGTGCGCAGCAAAAAGAGCGGAGGCGACGAGTGATGAAGGCGATCTGGCTTGCATGCTGCGCGTGCGGTGATTACGGATTGCTGCAGCGGGAAGTCGAGGGCCGCGATGCGGGCGCGCAGGTGCTTCGCGTGGGCGACCTGGATGGGCTGGTGTCCATGGCGCGGGCGTTTCCGTCGCGTCGCGGGGCGGCGATTATCGCGGCAGCCCTGTTCGATGCCGAAGACGTGCGAAAGACCGTTGCGCGCCTGACGGCCGAGGGCCGTGTGAGCCGCGTGGTCGTACTGATAGAGACGCTCGATCCTTCGGATATCGAGGGGCTGTTTCGCGCAGGGGCGACCGAGGTTATCGCTGTGCGCAGCATATGCGGCAACGGACGCGCGGGCGAGGGAACGGTTGATTACGACCGGTGTATGACGATTGAGCCCGATGCTTTTGTTGATAGGGAATCCGGGGCGCCTCGCGCTACAAGAGGCCCGCGTGTTGATGATTATGGAAAAGCGGAAGCCGAGCATGATCGGTGTCCCCGGGATCCCCTTGCATACGATGATGCCGGAGAGCCGGTGCCGTATGGCGAGGAGCTTCTGGCTGTAGATATGGGATACGTGCATGGCGTGAGTCTGGCCGATGAACTCGATGAGGTTGAGGGGCTTGCCGGGAACGACAGCGTGCGTGCCGATGCGGCTGTGGAGTCCTCAGACTCGGCCCCGCAGACTGAGCAACCTGCCATGCCGGTTTGGGCGCAGCATATGAGCGCTGCCGGGGAGACGGGGACGTTGCCGTCCGTGCCCGCGTCGCCTGCCACCGTGCCGCCGGCGGATGCCGCCGCTCCGTCGCATCGAGCCCCGGTTATCTGCGCCGTCTCGGGTTCGGGCGGTTGCGGCAAGTCGACGATCGTCGCCGCCATGGCGCACGCGGCGTCGCTGCTGGGCCTGCGTGCTGCCGTGCTCGACTTAGACCTGATGTTTGGAAACCTCTACGACCTGTTGGGTGCCGATACCCCGCATGACATGGCGACGCTTATCGAGCCATCGGCTGCGGGCACACTTGCCGAATCGGACATCGTGGCCGCCTCGATGCGCGTGGCCCCGGGCGTCACGCTTTGGGGCCCGCTCTCCTCGCCCGAACAGGCCGAGCTCATGGCGCGTCCGGTGGAGCTGTTGCTCGACGTCTTGCGCCGCGAATCCGACGTGGTGCTTGTCGACACCTCGGTCTTTTGGGGTGACGCCGTGGCGGCCGCGGTGGCGGCAAGCGACCGTTGCCTGGTCGTGGGCGATCCATCGGTGTCGTCTGCGACGTCCGCGGCACGCGTTATCGAGCTGGCAAGTCGTGTGGGCGTGCCACGCACGCGCATGAGCGCCGTATTCAACCGGTTTGGCGCGCGCGGCGCCGACGAGGATGTCGCCATGCGCTTTGAGATTACCTGTGCGTTGAGCTCCAAGATCCGCATCGCCGACGGTGGGCAGGACTTGGCGGCGCTCATGGCATTCGGCCGTGCTGACGAGGCGGTGGGCCAGACCAGCGCTTTTGCCACCAGCGTGCGCGAAGCCACACGCGAGATGCTCGTGGAGCTGGGCTGCGCCGTCGGTCCCTGGAGTGACATGGTCACCGACCGCGCGACGCGCACCGAGCGCCCGCGCATCCGTCTTCCCTGGTCGCGTGAGGGTGATTCGCGATGAGTTTGCAAACAAGGATTAAGGCAGCCGGCGCGGCCGCGGCGACAGTACCTGTTGATGCAGGGCGCCACCGTGCCGTCAAGCGCCGCACCAAACGCGCCGTGATGGACCGTATGGGCTATGACGAGGTGGCGCGTATCAGCGCATACATCGATCCGGCGCGCGCCCGCTCGGAATTGCGTCCTGCGGTGGAGGCGGCGCTCAACGTGGAGGAGCCAGGCGACCTGGCGACGCCCGAACGCGAGACCATCATCGACGAGATTTTGGATGACGTGGTGGGCCTGGGTCCGCTGCAGCCGCTCATCGAGGACGACACCGTCACCGAGATCATGGTCAACGGTTGCCGCTCGGCTTTCTTTGAGCGCGGCGGCGTCTTATATCCCATCGAGCATGCATTTGAGGATGACGAGCAGATCCGCGTGCTCATCGACCGCATCATCTCGCCGCTGGGCAGGCGCATCGACGAGCGCAGCCCCATCGTCAACGCTCGCCTCAAGACGGGCTATCGCGTCAACGCGGTGATTCCTCCTGTGGCGATCGATGGACCGATTCTCACCATCCGCAAGTTTTCAGACCGCATCTGTTCATTGGACGAGCTTGTGGGCCTGGGGTCGTTGCCGCTTTGGTATGCACAACTGCTTTCGTGTGCGGTATCGCTGCGCCAGGATTTGGCGGTTGCAGGTGGCACGGGGTCGGGCAAGACCACGCTGCTCAACGCGCTATCGTGCGAGATATCCACCGGCGAGCGCATCGTGACGATCGAGGACTCCGCCGAGCTCAAGTTTGCGCATCACCCGCATGTGGTTCGCCTGGAGGCGCGCGAGGCTTCAATTGAGGGCGAGGGCGCGGTGACAATCCGCGATCTGGTGACCAACGCCCTGCGCATGCGTCCCGACCGTATTGTGGTGGGCGAGGTGCGCGGTGCGGAATGTTGCGACATGCTGCAGGCCATGAACACCGGGCACGATGGGTCGCTCACCACGCTTCATGCGGGCACCGAGCAGGAGACCGTGGTGCGTTTGACGCTGCTTGCGCGCTATGGCATCGATCTGCCGAGCGAGCTTATCGAGGAGCAAATTGCCATGGCGCTCGACGGCATCGTGATGTCCGAGCGCCATGCGGACGGTAGGCGTTTCGTGTCCTCCTATTCGGGGGTGCGACGCGGCGCGTCGGGCGGCGTGGAGCTTGAACGCTATGTGACGTTCGATGCCGCCACGCGCACCTGGACGCTCGATCGCGAGCCTCCGTTTATCGCAGAGGGCCTGCGCTCGGGAACGCTCACACAAGAGGAGGTGGACGAATGGAGATCGTTGTGCCCCTCGTCGTAGGGGGCTTGACGGGGCTTTCTGCCGCGGTGGCGTGCGGGACGGAGCCTCGTGCGCCGCGCGTGCCGCCGGCGGAGCTGGTCAGTCATGCGTTTGAGTCGGTTGCCGAGAAGCTGCCGCGCGAGTTGGTAGAAAACGACCTGCTAAAAAAGATCGCCCGCTCCTGGGCGGCGCTGGTTCCGGTGCATCGCGCGGGGCTTGTCATCGAGGATGACGAGGCGCGACTGGCATGCTTGCTGCTATCGAGTGGTGTCTGCGGTGTTGCCCTGACTGTCGTATCGCTGTCGCCCATCGGCTTTGTCCTGGGGTTGCTCGCGCCGTTTGGCGTAGGCGCCGCTCGCGACACCTTCGACCGTCGCCGCGAGCAACACGATGTGGAAGAAGCCATGCCCGAGGCCTTTACGGCGCTCTCCATGTCGCTCGCCTCGGGTCATTCGCTGGCCCAGGGCATGAGGTTTGTGGGAACTCACGCGCAAGAGCCGGTGCATACCGAGTTTTTGCGTGTGGCGGCGGCGATCGACTGCGGCGTCTCGGCGACTGACGCGTTGGATGACCTGCTCGACCGTATCGATGCCCCCGGCCTTTCGCTTGTTACTTTGGCGCTCAAAGTGTCGCAGCGAACCGGTGCCCCGCTTGCCGACCTGTTATCCGAGGCATCGAGCATGGTGGGGGAGCGCATTGAGCTTAAGCGACGCTTGGACGTCAAGACATCGCAGGCTCGTATGTCGGCACACATGGTCTCGGCGATGCCGGCGGGTATGTGCGCGGTGCTGGCGCTGCTTTCGGCCGACTTTCGCCGCGGCCTTGCAACGCCGGCGGGTGCCGGTGCCGTGGTGCTGGGTCTTGCCCTCAACGCCGTTGCCCTGGTGGTCATCCGACGCATTATGCGGGTGGAGCTATGAGCGCCCTGGTCGGGGTCGCGGCGTGCCTGTGCGCGCTCAGCGTGTTTATCGTGACCGGTTTGGATCGTGCGGACGCACACAAGATCGTCCGGGCCTGCAAACACGAGGCGCTGCTGGTTGTTGCGGCCGCCCAATCGGTGACCGATGCCCTGACAACGCGGTTGAAAGGCATGCTCGGCACGGGTGGTACGGCGCAGGTGTCGCTTGGCGAGGTGTCCGAGATGATCGACGTGGTGCGTCTGGGGCTTTCGGCTGGCCTTTCGTTCGATGCGGCGCTTGAGGTTTTTTGCGCCAATCGCCGATCGACGTTGGCGCTCCGCCTTGAGCGAGCCTGCATGGCGTGGCAGGTGGGCGTGGGGACGCGCGAGGACGAGCTCCTGGCGGCCGCGCGCGACCTGGATGTGCGGGCGCTCGAGACCTTTGCCATCACAGCGGGGCAGGCGCTTGCCCTCGGTGCCCCGCTTGCCGAGACGCTGGCGGCTCAAAGTCGCGAGATTCGCGCAGCCCATCGCGCTGCAGTCGAGCGCGAGATCGAGCGCGCGCCGGTCAAGCTGCTGATTCCCACCGGCACGCTCATCTTGCCGGCGTTGCTTCTGTCCATATTGGGCCCGCTGCTGGGAGCAGGCGGGATGATGTAGGGAGGAATACATGAATACGATGACTGACGTTGCCGGCAAGGTCTGGAGCTGGGTGTTTTGCCAGTCAATTCACGCTCGCCAGCATGCCGAGGAACTGCTGCGGGAGGAGAGCGCGCAAGGCACCACCGAGTACGCCATCCTGGTCGGTGTGCTCGTGGTGATCGCCATCATTGCCATCGTCGCATTTAAGGGCAAGGTCCAAGATCTATGGAGCGCTATCAGCGAGGGCATCAACAGCCTGTAGGGGGCGCCCGTCCCGTCGGCGCGTTGCTGGTGCTCGCCTGTGCGGTCGTGGCGGTGGCAGTGGCGGTTTGGGGGCTTAACGCAGCACGGCAACAACGTTTAGGGGTTGCCGCGGATGCGGGCTCGGGTTCGGCTGCGGCGTCTCAAAAAGACGATGCGCGAGACGCGGACGATGCGAACGCCGCCGTCACGGCGCAAACGTTCTTGCAAACACTCGACGAGCGAGCGGGCGCTGCAACGGGTTCATCGGCAAACAATGCTGTCGCCGTTCGTCTCGCATGGTCCGAGTGCCGACCGATGATCGAAGCGGCGGCGGATATGCTGCGCGCCTATCGCGAGGTGCCCACGGCGCAACTTGCTCTGAGCGGCTATCTCGACATCAAGGGCAACGTGTGGGGCGCTATCGTGCGCGACGGACGCGGCTGGGTCGATATGGTGACGGTTGCCGCGGATGCTGGTGATACTTCGTGTCGCCTGCGCGTGGTCCGCCTGACCCCGCAGGCAACGAGCTCAAAGGAGGGGTCGTGAAATGCATGACGTCCTGCGTGAGGAATCTGCCCAGGCGACGGTCGAATACGCCATCGTCACGGTGGCGCTGCTTTCCATCGTGCTGGCGATCGCGGGGCTTTGGCGTGCTGGTACCGATGGGCGCTTGGCGGCGCTGGTCGAGCGGGCGGCATCTCACGGCGTCACCTCGACATCGGTTGTCGACGCTGCTGCGGGTGCTAAGGACATCGCGCTGTATTGATGTCGCGCGCGAGGACCGGGCGCAGTCTACGGTCGAGGCGGCATTCCTGCTGCCGACGTTTCTGACGCTCGTCCTGTTGGCGCTGCAGCCGGTGTGCCTGCTCCATACACGCGCGGTCATGGAGTCTGCCGCCGCCGAGACCGCGCGGCTCATGACCACGACGACGGTGGGGGATGACGAGGATATTAAGGAGTTTGCCCGCCGCCGCCTTGCCGCGGTTCCCGACGTTTCGATTTTTCATGCTGGCGGGCCCCTGTCGTGGGATATCGAGCTTGGTCGGGCCGATGCAGGCGGCGTCTCGTTCGTTTCCGTTACCGGCGAGGTTAAACCGCTGCCCGTGATCGGCGCGTTTGCGCAGGCTATGGGTAGCGCAGGCAAAAACGGCTATGTCGAGCTTAAGGTCGACGTCTCGTACCAATCGCGTCCCGAGTGGCTGGAGGGGGATTATGATTCGTGGATTGCTGCATGGGATTAAGCGCTGCCTGTTGAAGGTGGCGAGGGGGCTTGCGGGCCGTTGCCGACCGCGTGCTCGCTGCAAGCGTGGCGGCTTTATGGGTCGAGCCGGGATCGACCTGTTTATCGAAGACGGTGCCTATACCACGCTCTCCTCTGCGGTGGTCATCTTGGTGGTGCTCACGTTGCTGTTTTCGTCGACGGCGGCGATATGGAGCATGTCGCGCGCGGGGGACACCCAGGTGGCTGCCGATAGCGGCGCGCTGGCAGGCGCCAATGTGGTGTCGTCCTACCATACGGCTGCGACGGTAGTGGATGCGAGCATATTGAGCTTGGGCCTAGCGGGGTTTGCCACGATCGGCACCGGCTTGGTCGCCATCCTTATTCCAGGTGCCGAGCTTGCCGCGGGCGATATGGTCGACACGGGGATTGAGATCATTAAAACGCGCAACAAGTTTGCCAAAAGCGCCTCCAAGGGCCTGCAGAAAATCGAGACGGCTCTACCGTATCTGGTTGCCGCACGAGCTACGCAGGCCGTGTCGGCGCAGGATACCGAGGGTGCGACCTATACCGGTACGGCGCTTGCCGTGCCCAGGACGTCCGAGTCTGATTTCGTAGCGCTCGAGGGATCCGAGATTTCGACCGATGCGATTAAAGACACATCGAAAGATCTGGAACGCGCAGCAGATGAGCTGCAGAAAGCCTCAGAGGAGACGGCGAAAGCAAAAGAACGCGCCTGGCTTGCGGATTGCGGCGGGTCGCTCCCGGCTTCGGTCGGTAGCTGTTCATGTATGTGGGAACGCGCGGGGAGCTTGGCGAAGCTCTCAGGTGAGCAGAACCCGCATTATGCCTCGAGCGTTACGTGGGAGCCACAGGTGGCTCTCGACCGCGCAAAAGCTTACTACCGTCAGCGTCTGGTAGACGAAAAACCGCAGGGCTCAAGTGTCGAGACGAAGGCGGAGTCGGCGGCGCGCAAGGCGTTTTATACCTATGCGAGTGCAGGGGTCAATCGCGCATATATAACCGAAGACGGAGGCCGGGCCACTTCCTATATCCCGCTGTTGCCGCGCAACACCGACGAGGTGCGAGTGACGGAACTCTATACCGATGCGGCGTGGCCAACCAGTACCAACGATGGTAAGACGTATCTGCATTATGGAACGAGCTGCCCCAACTATAAGAAAGGGACGCCAGGCGGGCTAGCCTCGGTCGCTGCTTATGACGGGCAGGACAAATGCAACAGATGCCATTTCGGTGTTTCGTCGCTCGGCGCCGTTGCGGCTCCTTCGACTTCTATCGAAAACGGCTTCGAGTACCACTTTGATCGATTCAAAGACGCTCTGGAAGACTACGTCGAATGCCGCAACAAAGAGCTTGAGCTCATGCGCCAGACCGAGGACGAGGCTGACCGTGCGGGCAATGCGTTTGACGAGGCCATTAAAGCGCTTTCGGGCGAGCGCCCGCGTATCGCTCCGCCTGGTCGCAACGGCGTAGTTGCCTTTGCGGTTTCGGGTGCCATCTCGAGCCCCGATGAGCTCAACTCTTCGTTTAACACGACAGTCAGGCTTGGCGATCGCGGCGCGATCTCTGCTGCGGTGCTGGCGCCCGATGACGCGACGGCGCAGAACAACGTTCTCTCGCGGTTTTTCTCGACGCTGGAGGAGCGTTCGGGTGGCGTTGCCGGCGTACTCGATGGCGTCATGGATGTTTGGGGACGGCTGCTTGTGGGATACGGAGACATCCAGGGCTCGGCCGACGAGCTTATGGATGAGATGATCGATGGCCTGGGAGGGAGCAGTGGCGCGCTGGGCTCCATTGCATCGTGGCTCGGCGATACCGTTTCGGCGTCCGTGGCGGCACTGGGCTTGGAGCCGTGCGACTTGCGCCTGCGAAAGCCGGTGCTGACCGACACCGCCAATGTCATCAAGAGCCCTGGGTCTGACATCACAGGTCTTTCTAAAGTGCAGGACAAGCTACGAAGTATTCCGCTGGGCGTGACCGACCCCAAGGCGCTTTGCGAGGCGCTGGAATATCAAGTCGAGCGCACCATCAGCGGTGCGGTGTTCACGCTAGCGGAGATTCCGCTGCCCGGCGGCGGTTCCATTCCACTTACCGTCGATGTCGCTACGCTGGCGGGTGCCCTGGGCGGTGGGTCGTAATGAGCATCCACACGCGCCTGCGCGAGGAGCGCGCCCAGGCGACGGTCGAGATGGCCGTGGTCACGCCCGTTCTGCTGGTTCTGGCGCTTATCGTGTACAACGTCATGGTCTTTGCCGGCGCGGTCGCGCGCTTCGATCGCGTGGTGCCCGATATCGTGCTAGCACATGCCGTGGCGCCGAGCGGGGAGGGCGATGGCGGCTCCATCGATGCCTCCGTGACCGTTCAGGCTCAGATTCAACATGCCATGGAAGGCTATGACTTGCAGATCGAGGTCTCGAGCGAACAGGGTGCGACGGCATCGGATGGCGGTCTGCTTTCGCTTTCCGGCACGTTTAGGACCTATACCTGCACCATGCGCTATGAGCCGTGGCCGAGCTCGCTCAGCATCGCCGGCGTTTCGCTGGGGGCACCGGCAACGTTGTCACACGAGCGCGCGGTGACGGTCGATCCGTGGCGTCCGGGGGTGGTCATGTGACCGCAGCCTCATCCTACATTGCCTACGCGCGGGCGCTCAACAGGCTGGGTTGGACGCCTGCCGAGTTTGTGGTGGCGGAGTCGTTTGCCGTGCGCCTGCGCGGTATGCTGGGACGGTCCCCGATTGCCGCAAACGGGTTGCCGCTCGTCATGGCGTTCCCACGCTGCTCTTCGGTCCACACCTGCTTTATGGCCTACCCCATCGACATTGCCTTTATCGACCGCAACGGCAGTATCCTCGCGTGCTACGAAAACGTCCGCCCTTGGCGCATGTGTTCCTGTCCCGGTGCCTGGGCGGTGCTGGAGTGTCCTTCAATTCTTGTATCGCCCGCTGTCTTTCAACGAGCGCCGGCTTGAAGGCCCTGAGCGAAAAACTTCTTGCGGCGGGTTGATGTCTCTAACGTGCTGTTCTATAGGGTCGGACTTGTGGCTGGCGCCGTGCTCAAAAACTTTTTTCAAATTCTCGGTTGACCGGAGCGCGTCCTTGGTTATACTAATCAAGCCTTGAAACAAGGCACACCTCAAATGGCTGGGTAGCTCAGTTGGTAGAGCAGAGGACTGAAAATCCTCGTGTCAGGGGTTCGATTCCCTTCCCCGCCACCTTGAATTGACTAGGACCTCTGCAAAGGGGTCCTTTTCTTTTATGTGGGGTTCCGCGGAAAATGCATCCCAGAATTTGGCTTTAGAGTGGGATGCGTTTTCCGCTTTAGGGCCGTTTGGGAAAACGTGACCCGGAATGACGCGAAATTGCGGGACACGCTTTCCGGTTGGGCCTGCTAGCGGAAAATGCATCCCATTATTGAGCGAAAGAACGGGACGCGCTTTCCGGCGCTTACTTCCGACGTGTGTGCATATCTCGGCGCACCGGCTCGTGCCCGCCCGCCCCAGACATTCCTCCCGCTTTTGCGTCACTTTACAGACCGTTCGGTCGTCTGTCCGCACGCGCGGGTATACTCAAAACGATACTTTTCCTATGCAATACGATGCAGGCTCGGCCTGCACGATCCGAAGGGGGCAGTGATGGAGAGGATACTCGGCGTTAATCTCTCTGGCTGGTTTATTCCCGAGCCTTGGGTGACCCCGTCGCTGTACGCGGCGACCGGTGCATCCAACGCGGCCGAGCTGCAGGAGGCCATGGGCACCGCCGCCTATAACGAGCGCATGCGGCGTCATTACGAGACGTTTGTGAGTGAGGACGATTTTCGCCGCATGGCGCAGATCGGTCTCAATGCCGTGCGTCTGCCGGTGCCCTGGTATGCCTTTGGTTCGCAGGAGTCCGATGCGTCCTACATCTCGGTTGTCGACTACATCGACCGTGCGATTGAGTGGGCTGCCAAGTACGACATCCGCGTGCTGCTCGATCTGGCGACGGTGCCCGGTGGCCAGGGCGATTCCAACGATTCGCCCACCACGCCGGAGGCTGTTGCCGAGTGGCATTCGTCCACCAACGGCCGTCATGTCGCGCTCGACGTGCTCGAGCGCTTGGCCGATCGCTATGGCGAGGCCGAGAGCCTGCTGGGCATTGAGCTGCTGGACACGCCACAGATGAGCGTCCGCAAGAGTCTCTTTACCATGACGGATGGCATTCCGGCCCACTACCTGCGCAATTTCTATCGCGATGCCTACGAGCTCGTCCGTTCGTATATGCCCGAGGATAAGATCGTCGTCTTCTCGTCGTCGGGGCATCCCAGTGAGTGGAAGCATTTTATGCGCGGTGCCAAGTACAAGAACGTCTACATGGACCTTCACCTGTACCATTACCGCGACGAGTATGCGCTCGACATCACGAGCCCCCGCGGGCTGACGACGGCGATTTCGCGTAACAAGCGTGAGCTTAAAGAAGCGATTTCGACAGGGTTCCCCGTGCTGGTGGGCGAATGGTCGGGCGCGGCGATCTTTGCCAACTCGTCGGTTACGCCCGAGGGCCGCAATGCCTACGAGCGCGTGTTTATCGCCAACCAGCTGGCTTCGTTTGCGCCGGCTGCCGGTTGGTTCTTCCAAACGTGGAAGACCGAGAAGCGCATTGCAGCATGGGACGCCCGCGCGGCGCTCGGTACGCTCGAGCGCGGCATGATTGAATAGGTTGATATGACGCAAAACAGCGCCCATACGGGCAAACTCTATGTGGTCGGCACGCCCATCGGCAACCTGGGCGACCTGTCCCCGCGCGTTGGCGAGGCGTTTGCCGCCGCCGATGCCATCTGCTGCGAAGACACGCGTGTGACGTCAAAGCTGCTGATGTACCTGGGCATTTCCAAGCCGCTTGTCCGTTGCGACGAGAATGTGATCGCCAGTCGCGCCGCCGGCCTGGTCGACCGTCTGCTGGCGGGGGAGACCCTCGCCTTTGCCTCGGACGCCGGCATGCCGAGCGTGTCCGATCCCGGTCAGGCGCTGGTCAAGGCGGCACGTGAGGCCGATGTGCCCGTCGAAGTTATTCCCGGGCCCTCTGCTTGCGTCACGGCGCTCGTTTCGTCCGGCATTCCCTGCGAGCATTTTTTCTTCGAGGGCTTTTTAGGCCGAAAGCACGGCGACCGCGTGCGCCGTTTGCAGCGTCTTGCCGTGGTGCCCGGCGCACTCATCTTCTACGAGTCTCCACATCGCATCGTGGCGACGCTCGAGGCCGTGGCGGAGGTCTTTCCCCAGCGTGAGGCTGCCGTCTGCCGCGAACTCACCAAGCTGCACGAGGAGGTCTTGCGCGGTCCCGCTGCCCAGCTCGCCGAGGAGCTGCGTGCTCGCGGCGAGGTAAAGGGCGAGATTGCGCTGGTCATCGCGCCGCCGAGCGAGGACGAGGAGGCCGGCATCGTGCCGGTTGGCGCCGCGGCAGCGGATCCCGACGAGGCCCTGCGCGAGGATATTCGCGTCGCACTCGAGGAGGGGGAGCCCGCCTCTGCGGTGGCCAAGCGCCTGTCTCAGAAGTATTCGCGCCGCAAGCGCGATGTCTATGCCATGGTGCTCGATATGCAATAGATGGAGGATATCCAGCCCTTGCGCTAGAATCATCCCCTGTATGCAACGTTTTTCTGGAGGACAAACCCCATGGATCAAAGCAAGCCTTCGTTCTTTATCACGACGCCCATCTACTACGTCAACGCCGATCCGCACCTGGGTACGGCTTATTCCACCATCATCGCCGACGTTCAGGCTCGCTATCGCCGCTCCGCCGGCTATAACGTCAAGTTCCTGACCGGCATGGATGAGCACGGTGAGAAGGTCGCCGAGGCCGCAGCCAAGCATGGCATGACGCCGCAGGAGTGGACCGACAGCCAGGCTCCGCACTTCAAGGAGCTTTGGAGCAAGCTCGAGATCTCCAATGACGACTTCATCCGCACCACCGAGCCACGCCAGCATCATGCCGTGCAGTACCTGTGGGAGCGCATGAAGGAGTCCGGTTACCTGTATAAGGGCAGCTACGACGGCTGGTATTGCGTGCCTGACGAGACCTACTTCACCGATACACAGGTTCAGAAGGGCGACGAGGAGTACGGCAGCGTCGGCCAGCACCTGTGCCCCGACTGCCACCGTCCGCTTGAGCGCGTGCAGGAGGAGTCCTATTTCTTTAAGCTTTCCGCCTTCCAGGACAAGCTTCTCAAGCTCTATGACGAGCACCCCGACTTTGTCGAGCCTGCGTTCCGCATGAACGAGGTGCGTAGCTTTGTCGAGGGCGGCCTTAACGACCTTTCCGTGAGCCGCACGAGCTTTGACTGGGGCATTCAGGTCCCGTTTGACGAGGGCCACGTGACCTACGTGTGGTTCGATGCGCTGCTCAACTATATGACGGCCGTCGGCTACGGTGTCGACACCGACGAGGCGCGTGCCGAGCTGGCCTATCGCTGGCCCGCGCAGTTCCACATCGTGGGTAAGGACATCATCCGCTTCCACTGCGTCATTTGGCCCGCCATGCTCATGGCCATCGGCGAGGCCCTGCCCGAGCACGTCTTTGCCCACGGCTTCCTGACCGTGCGCAATGCCGAGACCGGCAAGGCCGAGAAGATGTCCAAGAGCCGCGGCAACGCCATCGCTCCGCAGGACGTTATCGACATGCTGGGTGTCGAGGGCTATCGCTACTACTTTATGACCGACGTCGTCCCCGGCACCGACGGCGCCATCAGCTTCGATCGCATGGAGCAGGTCTACAACGCCGACCTGGCCAACAGCTGGGGCAATCTGATTTCGCGTTCGCTCAACATGAGTGCAAAGTACTTTGACGGTTGCGCGCCCGCCAAGCCCGCATCGTTCGATGCGTTCGACAACCCGCTGGCAAAGATCGCCGATGGCCTGGTCGAGCGCTACATGGCCAAGATGGACGTGCTCGATTACGGTGGAGCCAAGGACGAGGTCATGGAGCTCATCCATGCCGCCAACCACTACATCGAGGACTCCGAGCCCTGGGCGCTTGCCAAGGACGAGGCCAGGGCTGACGAGCTGGCGTTTGTGATCTACAACCTGCTCGAGGCCATCCGCATTGCCGCTCACCTTCTGATGCCGCTCATGCCCCAGACCTCTGCCGAGGCCCTGCGCCGTCTGTCGTGCGAGGACGAGGCCGCGAGCGACGACCTCAAGGGCATTTGCGCTTGGGGCCTGCTTGCCGGCGGACGTCCCGTCGAGAAGGGCGAGCCGCTGTTCCCGCGTTTGGGCTAAGACGCCGCGCGCCATATCGGCAATTCGCTGTTTAGATGTAAGGGCATGGCCGCAACGGTCCATGCCCTTTTGTTTCAAGACGCCGCCATCATGCTAAGGAGGCAACCATGACAACTTCGCCTTTGGCAAACCCCACGGCCACCAGGGAGCTGCTGGAGGAGTTTGGCCTTGCGACCAAGCATCGCCTGGGCCAGAACTTCCTGATCGACAACCATGTAATTGAGCGCATTTGCGAGCTTGCCGAGCTTGTGGGTGACGAGCGCGTACTCGAGGTGGGTCCGGGTTGCGGTACGTTGACACTTGCGTTGCTGCAGGAAGCGGCGTGCGTTACGTCCATTGAGGCCGATCCTGAGCTCGAACCGGTGCTCGACGCCCACGCCGCCGACTATGCCAACTTCCGCTTTATCATGGGCGACGCGCTTAAGGTTGGCCCGGAGCAGATTGAGCAGGCCGCCGGCGGCGAGCCCACGGTATTTGTCGCGAACTTGCCCTATAACGTGGCGGCGACGATCATTTTGCAATTTTTCCAGACGATGCCGGCGCTCAAACGCGCCGTTGTCATGGTGCAAAAGGAGGTCGCCGATCGCATTGCCGCCGTACCGGGCAACAAGACCTATGGCGGCTATACGGCAAAGCTCGGCCTGTATGCGCAGGTGACGGGTCGCTTTGAGGTGCCGCCGCGTTGCTTTATGCCGGCGCCACATGTGGACTCGGCCGTCGTGCGTATTGACCGTGTTGACGGCGTGGTGCCCGAAGGACTCGATCGCGAATTTGTGGCCCGCGTGATTGATACTGCATTTGCTCAGCGTCGCAAGACCATCCGCAATTCCATGAGCGCCAACGGCTTTGCCAAGGACGTGCTCGATGCCGCCTTTGAGGCTTGCGGTATCGCACCCACCACGCGCGCCGAGACGCTCGACGTCTCCGACTTTGTGCGCCTGGCTCGGGAGCTTTCCCATGACGCTTAATGCCGAACGTGTGACGTTTACCAAGAAAAAGAAGACGGTTGCTTGTCCCGTGCCCTTGGCACCGCTTGCCGACACGCATGCGCATCTGCTTTCGTTCTGGGGCAAGGATGTGCCCGAGACACTCGTGCGTGCCAAGGCGGCGGGCATCGACCTGTTGGTGACGGTCTTCGATCCCATTGCCGATAAGCGCAGCGTGACGGACTATAGCGACTGGCTCATGCGCGAGATTCTGCCGATGCAGGATATCCCGCAGATCAAGTATCTTGCCGGTGTGCATCCGTATGGCGCGCCGGACTATACCGATGACGTTCACGCACAGGTCGTTGCCGCACTCGATGACCCTTTGTGCGCTGGTATCGGCGAGATCGGTCTGGACTACCACATGGATTACGATGACGACATCGCGCCGGCGCCCCATAACGTGCAGATTGACTGCATGGCGCGCCAGCTCGAGCTTGCCGCGTGCCGTAACGTGCCGGTGGAGTTGCATCTGCGTCACGAGGACACGGACCAGGAGCGTACCTCGCACGTGGACGCCTACAACGTGCTTCGTGAGGTGGGCGTGCCCCAGGCCGGTTGTGTGCTGCACTGTTTTGGCGAGGACCGCGCCACGATGGAGCGCTTTGTGGAGCTGGGCTGCTATATCGCCTATGGTGGTGCGGCCACCTTTAAGCGCAACGACGACGTACGCGAAACATTTGCGGCAACCCCGCTCGATCGCATTTTGTTCGAGACGGATTGCCCGTATATGGCTCCGGAGCCCATCCGCGGTCTTGAATGTGAGCCCGCAATGATCTCCATTACGGCAAACGCGCTGGTTAACGACCGTGTCGATCGCACTGGTGAGGACGCCGAGACAATCGCGCGAGCAGCTTGGGAAAATGCCTGCAAACTTTTTCGAAAATAGTTCTTGCGTTCGCGATGGCGCTCCGTTATTCTAATTCCTGCACGCGGGCGTGGCGGAATTGGCAGACGCGTACGGTTCAGGTCCGTATGGGGGCAACCCCATGAAGGTTCAAGTCCTTTCGCCCGCACCATTGATTGAAAGAGCTCCCAGCAATGGGGGCTTTTTTGTTATGGGCCCATCGCAGGGACTTGAACCTGTGAAGGAGCGAGCGTAAAGAAAACGCGGAGCGTTTTTAGCGAGCTGGCGAGGACGCCGGCAGGCGGCCGAAGCCGGTGCGGATCCGCGAAGCGGATACGCGGACGTCCTTTCGCCCGCACCATTGATTGAAAGAGCTCCCAGCAATGGGAGCTTTTTTGTTATGGGCCTCCTGTTAGTGTCACGTGGCTGCTTCGTGCGGGTATCCTAGTGCCAACGTGTGCCTATCAGAGGAGAGACCATGCTGTTGTCCGGTATTATCGCCGCTCTTACGAGCCTTCTACTTCCCATCATCATTTTGCTGCTGCTGCTCCCCAACGCCTGCTATGTCGTTGAACAGCAGCATGCCGTGATCATCGAGCGCCTGGGCAAGTTTAACCGCATCGTCAACGCGGGCTTCCACATGAAGGTGCCAGTGATCGACCGCAAGGCCGCCACGGTGAGTCTGCGCACCATGAAAAACGGCTTCGGCATCGACGTTAAGACCCAGGACAACGTGACCATCGGCCTTGAGGTTTCTGCTCAGTACCACGTGAGCTATGACATGGGCGCCGGCCCGGCAGATTCGGGTATCTACAAGAGCTACTACATGCTGCAGGAGCCCGTCGACCAGATGCGCGATTTCATCACCGATGCCCTGCGATCTTCCATCCCTGTCTATACGCTCGATGAGGTCTTTGCCAAGAAGGATGACATCGCCAAGGACGTCAACGCCACCGTGTCCGAGCAGATGGCTGCCTACGGGTTTACCCTCGTGTCGACACTCATCACCAAGATCGCGCTGCCGACCGAGGTCGAGAACTCCATGAACGACATCAACGCCGCCCAGCGAAAGCGCGCTGCTGCGCAGGAGCTCGCCGAGGCCGACCGCATCAAGCGCGTCACCGAGGCGACCGCCGAGGCCGAGGCGATGGAAAAGGCGGGCGAGGGCATCGCCAACCAGCGCAAGGCCATCGCGCTGGGCATCAAGGATTCGCTCGAGATCATCCAGGAGACGGGTGTCGGCAACGACGAGGCCAACCAGCTGTTCATGTTTACGCAGTGGTCCGAGATGATGACGGAGTTCGCTCGCACGGGTAAAACCTCGACGGTCGTGTTGCCGAGCGATTTCTCGCAGTCGGCCTCGATGTTCGAGCAGATGCTGACCGCCAGCAAAGTTCAAAACGATTCGAAGGAGTAGACGCGCGTGAAATACACCGTCGTTTGCGTCGGTAAGCTCAAGGAGCGCTTTTGGAAGGACGCGTGCGCCGAGTACACCAAGCGCTTAGGTGCCTATGCCAAGGTGGATATCCGCGAGGTGGCCGATATCGATCCGGCTAAGGCGGGCGGCGTGGATGCCGCGCGCGACAAGGAGGGGGCGGCGATACTTGCGGCCCTGCCGCCTCGAGCGCATGTGATCTTGCTGGCCATTGAGGGCAAAGAGCGCTCGAGCGAGGAGCTTTCGGCGCGGCTCGATGATCTTATGCTACGTGGTAACAGCGACATCGCCTTTGTGATTGGCGGATCGGACGGCGTGAGCGATGACGTGCGCGCGCGAGCCGACGAGATGCTCAGCTTTGGACGTATTACCTTGCCGCATAACTTGGCGCGCGTGGTGCTGCTGGAGCAAATCTACCGCGCCTGCAAGATCAGCCGTGGCGAGCCGTATCACAAATAGGTCGGCAATACGAAACAATGCCGTGGGACAATAGCCTTCGTTTTGAAGAGCGTGTCTGAGAGGACTATGAGATATGAAGATTGGATTTGTCGGTTTTGGCAATATGGCGAGCGCTATGGCCGATGGCTGGATCGCCGCCGGTGTGGCTGCGAGCGATATGTGCGCCTGCGCGGGCCACTATGACGCCTTGGTTGAGCGTTGTGAGGCGCGTGGGATGGTTGCCTGTCGTGATGCGGCGGAGGTTGTCGCCGCATCCGATATCGTGGTCGCTGCGGTCAAGCCATACATGATTGAGAAGGTCTTCGCTCCGCTCAAAGACACCCTTGCCGACAAGGTTGTCCTTTCGGTCGCCTGGACTTGGGACAGCGCCAAGTGGGAAAAGGTCCTGCCGGGTGTCGCGCATATCTCGACGGTGCCCAACACACCGGTTTCGGTGGGCGAAGGCGTCATCGCCTGCGAGAAGTCCTCTACGCTCAGCGACGAGCAACGTGCTGTTGTGCTCGACCTGCTCGGTAAGCTTGGTGCTGTCGTCGGGCTCGACACGAGCCTGCTGTTTGTGGGCGGTACCGTGGGCGGTTGCGCACCGGCATTTGTCGCCATGGCGATTGAGGCCTTGGGCGACGCGGCCGTCAAGCACGGTATCCCGCGCGCCGATGCCTATCGCATTGTGAGCCAGATGGTGCTGGGCACGGCAAAGCTGCAGCTTGCGACTGGTCAGCATCCTGCGGCGATGAAGGATGCCGTATGCTCACCCGGCGGCGCCACCATCAAGGGCGTCGTCGCGCTCGAGGATGCTGGCATGCGCAGCGCCCTGGTCAAGGCCATCGACGCCACCCTCCAGTAAGCCTGTCATCTAGGGACAGGTTTATTTTGGCAGGTTTTTCCTGCGGTTTTGTCGAATGTGCGAAAAGCGCCCCGCAACTGGCTCAATTCCAGTTGCGGGGCGCTTGCGTTTGCCCAGATAAAACCGACCAAAATAAACCTGTCCCTTTTTGGCAGGTTAGTCCCAGAAGCCGTCTTGATCGTCCTCGGATTTGGGTCCGCGGTCGACGTAGAGCTTATGGGTGCGCTTCTCCATTACAAAGGCAAGAATCGCAAACAGTAGGATGCCGCCGGCGAAAAGGATGGCAAAACCGGTGCGGGTGCCAAACAAAAAGGAAAAAACTGCGTCCATTGGGTGCCTTCTTGCGTAGTTGGGTTGGGTCGTAAACGCTCATAAGTATATACTTGCCCATACATGTACAAGGTTGCAACCTAAATGGAATGTATATCGCCGGAGGATCTAATGCTTGATATCAAGTTTGTTCGCGAGAACCCCGATGCCATCGATACCGCCATGGCCAACCGCCAGACGTCTTGGGATCGCGAGAAGTTCTTTGAGCTCGACGACGAGCGCCGTGCCGTCATCACCGAGGTCGAGGAGCTCCAGGCCACGCGTAATGCCGAGTCCAAGAAGATCGGCGCTCTGATGAAAGAGGGCAAGAAGGACGAGGCCGAGGCTGCCAAGGAGGCCGTGCGCGCCGTCAACGAGAAGATTGACGGTTTGGCCGAGCGCCGCACTGCTCTCGAGCAGGAGCAGTACGACTTCATGGCTCACCTGCCCAACATCCCTTGCGAGGCCACGCCGTACGGCAAGGACGAGGACGAGAACGTCGAGCGCCGTCGTTGGGGCACCCCGCGCGAGTTCGACTTCGACTTTAAGCCGCACTGGGACCTGGGCACCGACCTCGACATCCTCGATTTCGAGCGCGGCAACAAGCTCTCCGGCAGCCGCTTCACCGTTCTCGGTGGCGCCGGCGCCCGTTTGGAGCGCGCCCTCATCAACTTCTTCCTTGACACGCACACCAGCCGTGGCTTTAAGGAGTGGTGGCCGCCCATCGTCGTTAAGCGTCAGACCATGTTTGGCACGGGTCAGTTGCCCAAGTTTGAGGACGACGCCTATCACGTCTCGGGCGATAACTTCCTGATCCCCACCGCCGAGGTCGTGCTTACCAACCTGCACGCCGGCGAGGTTCTCGACGCCGACACCCTGCCGCGCCGCTACACTGCCTTCACTCCCTGCTTCCGCGAGGAAGCCGGCTCTGCTGGTCGCGACACCCGCGGCATCATCCGCCAGCACGAGTTCGACAAGGTCGAGATGGTCAAGTTTGCCAAGCCGGAGGAGTCCGACGAGGAGCTCGAGAGCATGACCGCCGAGGCCGAGTACCTGCTGCAGCAGCTGGGCCTTCCGTATCGCGTGATTAGCCTGTGCACCGGCGACCTGGGCTTCTCTGCCCGTCAGACCTACGACATCGAAGTTTGGCTGCCGAGCTACAACGCCTACAAGGAGATCAGCTCCTGCTCCAACTGCGGCGACTTCCAGGCCCGTCGCGCCAACATCAAGTATCGCGACCCCGAGAACTTCAAGGGCTCGCGCTACCTGCACACCCTCAACGGTTCCGGCCTGCCGGCTGGCCGCACCATGGCCGCCATCCTGGAGAACTACCAGAACGTCGACGGCACCATCACGATCCCCGAGGTTCTTCGTCCTTACATGGGCGGCCTCGAGAAGATCGAGCCGGTCGCGTAGGTTGCCTACATAAGCGATTTGCAAGGGCGCTCCTTTCTGGGCGCCCTTTTTGTGCGCGGAGCTTTACCATATCGCGCGGACAGCTCAATAGAAAACACACGAACAAACGTTCTGTATATAGCCATCTACCTGCTATGCTTATGTTAAATAGAAGCGAAAGGAAGGGGATGCGATGGAGCTGTTTGATGAGCGGGTAGTTTTGTTTGAGAGCGATGAAGGTGGGGAGCACCTACTAGTTACGTGTGAGCCATCGGGTGTGGGTGGTTTGGTGGTGCGGCAGACGAGCGAGGGTCCGTTGACCCAATGGTGCTTTGAGGAGTCGCCGCATGTAGTCGAGACCTTTGTGACGCACGAGGGACTTGTGGCGCTTGAGCAGTTCTATGGAGTTGGGACTTCTAACCAGGTGGCACGCATGCTGAGTATCTCGTTTGCCGATTATGACTGTGCCCAGCGGGTGCGCTCGCTTTTGAGGGAACTCGGTGCTGGGTTCGATGTAGTTGAAAAACCGATTGATCGCATGGGGGACGTTGGCGCATGCGGAGCTGCGTGAGGAACATATTCTCGAAAAAAAGTTTGAGATTGTGCTTGACTCCAACTAACTAAAGTGGTTTTATATGTCTTGCGCTGCGGCGTTACCTCAGCTGGATAGAGGGTCTGACTACGAATCAGAACGTCATAGGTTCGAATCCTATACGCCGCACCAAATGACTTTAAAGCTCTCGGCAACGGGAGCTTTTCTTTTTTGGAAACCATGCATGGATTCGAACCTCGGTCGAGGCGCGAGCGTAAAGCGGACGCGGAGCGTCCGTAGCGAGCGGGCGAGCACGCCGGCAGGTGGGCGAAGCCGGCGCGGATCCGCGCAGCGGATGCGCGGAATCCTATACGCCGCACCAATCGAACTTGAAGCCTCCGGCAACGGGGGCTTTTCTTTTATGGCAACACCGCATGGATTCGAACCTCGGTCGAGGCGCAAACAGCCTAATCACCACTCCGTAAAATTTTTTCAAATTGTCGCTTGACCCATCGGGGGCTCGCGTGCATAATAATCCGTGCGTTGCGGCGTTACCTCAGCTGGATAGAGGGTCTGACTACGAATCAGAACGTCATAGGTTCGAATCCTATACGCCGCACCAATTGACTTTAAAGCTCCCGGCAACGGGGGCTTTTCTTATATGGGAGCATTGCGGAGATTCGAACCTCGGTCGAGGCGCGAGCGTCAAGAAAACGCGGAGCGTTTTCAGCGAGCGGGCGAGCACGCCGGCAGGCGGGCGAAGCCGGCGCGGATCCGCGCAGCGGATGCGCGGAATCCTATACGCCGCACCAATTGACTTTAAAGCTCCCGGCAACGGGGGCTTTTCTTATATCGCGATGCACCGAAGATCGCGCTAAGTGGTCCAAATGAGTAAAAATCAAATTCAATAACTTTTTTTGAAAAAACGCTTGACCAATATTCAGTCCATGTGCATAATAATCAACAAGTCGCGGCGTTACCTCAGCTGGATAGAGGGTCTGACTACGAATCAGAACGTCATAGGTTCGAATCCTATACGCCGCACCATTTGAGCTTGAAGCCTCCGGCAACGGGGGCTTTTCTTTTACGCCGGCATCCCATGGATTCGAACCTCGGTCGAGGCGTGAGCGTGAAGCGGACGCGGAGCGTCCGTAGCGAACGGGCGAGCACGCCGACAGGCGGGCGAAGCCGGCGCGGATCCGCGAAGCGGATGCGCGGAATCCTATACGCCGCACCATTTGAGCTTGAAGCCTCCGGCAACGGGGGCTTTTCTTTTACGCCGGCATCCCATGGATTCGAACCTCGGTCGAGGCGCGAGCGTTAAGCGGACTATTTCTTATCGACTCGTGTAAGATTCCGAGTAGGTGTCGCGGCCCATCCGCGACCGCTCCTTCTCTCGACGACCGATCAGGGTGATATTTCGTGGCAGAGCGTCCGACATACAAGCTCAGGTTTCTCGACCCCAAAAAGCGTTTTCCATCGATGCCAGAGCAGCCTGCGGGGCGTTCATATGGTGTTGTCTGGAAAGTCTTTGGCGAGGACCCTAAAGAGTCATGCTATGTCGTCGAATTCGTGGGCAAAAGCCACGTGTCGCTTTTGGGGTACGTGAGCGTGTCGGGCAAGGTCTATAAGGTTGACCGTCCTGTTCGGGAAGTGCCATTGCCTGAGGACCCCGACATGGAGCTGTTTCTTCACGAGTCCGATTCCAGTATTGGCGAGATTATGGTGAGGGAAGCCAACGGTGTAATGCACACCTGTGCGCGAACTGCCGGCTCTCCCGAAGGCCCCATGCGCGAGCAGTCCGACCACGAGACATGGAATTCGACCCGCGCCCTTCCTTACGGCGAGTTCATGGCCTCGATGTTCTTGCGCTACGTAATATTTGCCAACTCCGAAAGCGCTATTGCGAACACGGCGGGCGTCGACGGTCTCGATGCGGACATGCAAAACGTTGCCGACAAGATCAAGCTCGAAAAGCTGTCCGAGCCGGTCGAGGTGTTTTTGGGCTTTGACACGGCACCGCTCCCCGATGCCATCGAGACGCTGCTCTATCGCGTTGACCATGCCGAGAATCCGAGCGGTATCGAACGTTATGCCGCCGCCCTTATGAGCGAGGTCGACTTGCCCCGTCTGCGCACCATTGCGGCAAAATCCGAAATGAGCCTAGCGCGTATCGACCGCTCAAAGCTTTTCTATCTCAATTTCGATCGTAGCCTGCTGGACCAGGACGAGATTGACATGCTGCTTGCCATCGAATGCCGTCTCAACCGCCTCTCCGGTATCCTTGAGCGCATCGGGGCCGGATTGGTCCCCGCGGCATCCTCACCGAGCCTTGAGGGCTGCGCGCTCTTTGATGCGTGGCATATCGCCAAGACGACCAACGATGTTCCCCGACTGCTCGATACGGCCTCGAGCGATAACCCGTGGGGCAAACCGGGTACGGTGGCTTGCCAGCCGGGCGGTGAGTGGGATGTTCGTACCCGCTTCGCGCGTATTGTCGAGGCGCTTAACGTGGTCACACGGCTCGACTATACCTATCGGACAAACGTTGCCGAGGGGATTATGCTCGTTCGGTTTGGGCACTCTGTCGTGGATGCCATGCCGCAACGTGAATACGACGTTCAGGATGACGTCTGGCGCGAGTTGGACGAGAGCGCGCGTGCGATTTGGGCCGCGGAGCACGACGCGCGCGTGGCGCTTACGCTTGCGGCGGCTTGTTTTGCCGCAGGTGCCTGCATTGCGCGCTGCTATGTTCAGATTGCGGCTCCCGACGGCGAGCAGGGCGAGCGCGTTATCGCAACATATTCCTTTGGGCGTGCGGCCTATCTGGCCAATTGCGTGCCTGTCGCCAAGGATCTTGAGAGCATGGATATGGACGATATGCCGTGCAAACGCATGCTTGAGGCATATGAGTCGGACGCGCCGGATGCGATTGAGCCCGCTGAGGTTCACGCTCGCCCGCGTGACGACCACCGTTCGCTGCCGCCGGCGTTGCGCGATCTGCTGCTTGCCGATACGGCTGATGAGCTTGAGGTCATGGAGAAGGACGATGACCCGTATGTGGAACGCGTCGTCGAGCTGCGCGAGCAGGCAAAAGTTGACCGTGCAAGTGCGTTTGAGGGCTTTTCCCGTCTTGTTGAGGAGCTGGAGGCTAAGTGCGCCGTTGCCGAGCTTTTGGCAACGGGTCCGGTTCAGACGCAGTTTTGCGACAACCAGCTGGTACGTATGGTGCTGCCGGTAATGGAGGAAGACCGCTCCGTTCGTATTTTGCGTGCTCCCGATGCGCTGTACTTTGCCCAGCACGAGATCTGCAGCTTTTACGCCGAGCAGGAGGATTTTGAACGGGCATTGCCCGAGGTGCGCCGCCTCTACGACCTGGCGCGCTCGTCCATGCAGTCGCACTTTGCGCTCATCAACGTGTTGGCGCGCCTGGAGCGCTTTGACGAGATTATCGAGGTAGCGCGCCACGGCCTGCGCATTGCCAGCGATCGTCCCTCAATCGGTTACCTGTTCTATCGCCTGGCATTTGCCTATTGGAACTGCGACCAGCTCGAGCTGGCGCTGGCGTGCTATCGCCTGGTGCCGCGCGGCGAGGAGTCGGGCAGCAGCGCGCTGGAGGAAATGCAGGGCCTTATGAACGAGATGGGTGTCAATGAGCCTCCGACGTTTGAGGAGGCCGTCGAGACCATCCGCAAGGCTGGGCTCGAACTGCCGCCTGTGCCCGCAGTGACCAATCAGCTTGCGGATGCCGCCGTGCAGCTGGTCGATAACGGCTTCTTTTTCCTGGCGCGCGTCTGCATCTTCCAAATGTGGCGCACCATGGGCAACGATGAGCTTGGCTCCCTCAACCGCTCGCTGGGGTAGGGACGAAAACAGCAAGAAGGAAAGGCCGCTGGGCAATTAAAAATTCCCTCTTGCCCAACTTTGATTGTTTAGTTACTATAGAACGGCTGTTACGGAGAGCTGACCGAGAGGCCGAAGGTGCTCGCCTGCTAAGCGAGTATGCCCCAAAAGGGCATCTGGGGTTCGAATCCCCAGCTCTCCGCCAGTAAGACTTTAAAGAGGGGTTCCGAAAGGGACCCTTTTTTAGTTGAACCACGTTAGCTGGGGATTCGAACCCTCAAAAAAGGAGGCATCCTTTCGGACACCTCCTTTCAGCGAGTGTATTGTTCCTCGACCTTACACCTCGGGTGCCTTGGCTACGGTTTCGCTTTCTGCCGTAAGCGGGCGATTGTCGATGCGGCGGCCCAGGCGGTCGAGCTTCACAAGGAGCCACTCAATGGGATTCGGCCCCGAGCCTTCCTCGTCGGCAACCAAATCCATGACGGTGATCTTGGTACCGTCTTGCTTGAGCGTGACGCTACCCACCTTGTCGCCCACATGTACCGTGCCCGAAAGGTCATCGTAGGTAACCTTTTCGGTCACCTCTCCGGCAAGCGAAAAGACGGTCGCCTGAGCTGCGGGGTCGGCGAGCGTGGCATCGATCGTCTTGTCCGTCCAGTCGGTCTGGCTAATGCGCGCGATGAGTGGATTGCCGTTGGCGGTCTTTTCCTGCGTGTTGGCGATCGCAACCGTCACCTTGTGGCCGTAGTACCAGTTGGCAAGGGCGGCCGTGTCGGCAAAGCGCTGATCGGTGGTGCTGGAGTTCAAAACGACGGTGTAGGTCTCGTCGCCATCGCGGTTGTAGGCTCCCGTAAAGCAGTAGCCGGCATCGTCGGTGGTGCCGGTCTTGCCGCCGATGTTGCCGTCCTGACCCAGCAGCTCGTTGTGCGTATCCATGGAATGTGAGTGGTCAGAGCCATCGGCGCCTGTGACCTCAATCCAGGAATCATTACTCGCCACGATCGCGCGGAACGTGTCGTTCTTCATTGCCTCCTGCATCATCAGGGCTACATCGTGCGCAGTCGAGTGCATATCGCCGGCCCACTCGTCAAAATCCAGGCCGTGCGGATTCTCGAAGACCGTGCCGGTGCAGCCGAGCTTTTTAGCGCGCTCGTTCATGGCCTTTACAAAGGTGGCCACGGCGTCCTTGGTCTTGGGGTCGATCTTTTTGCCCACGTGCTCGGCAAGCGCGATGGCGGCATCGTTGCCCGAGGGAATCATCAGGCCGCGCAGAGCTTGCTCCACTGTGAGCTCGTCGCCTTCGAGCAGGCCGGCGGTCGAGTTGCCTACGGTGGCGGCAGCATTGCTCACCGTGATCTTCTCGTCCATTTTGCAGTTCTCGACGGTCAGGATCGCAGTCATGACCTTGGTAATTGAGGCGATCTTGACCTGCTCGTCGGCGCTGCGGGCGTAATAGACGGAGCCGTCCTTGCTCATGACGATGGCGTTGGTCGCATCGATATCGGGCAGATTATCGGCCGTGATGCCGCGGGCGTCGGCGGTCTTACCGCAAACGATATCGGTCGTAAGCACCTGGGCGTTGGCGATAGACGGCATACCGGCAGCAAGGGCGAGAGCGCAGGCAATGCCAGCGGTCAGTTGCGCGGAGCGCTTTGCAAGAGAACTAAGGGTCTTCACAGATTTCGCTTTCGACGGGATGGTCTCTTCAGAGTTCAAAGTATATCGTTTACCGGCGCGGACAATCAGCGCGCGGGCGTGCGCGGCCCATGTCTGCGCCCGAACGGACATATAGGTGCTTAAGGTCGACTTAATCGCCCGCGCTTGTTGTGTGTGGCGCGCGCTGCCTCGGGCATAATGGAGCGCGAGAGGAGCACGCATGAACGAGCGCATTTTGGTAGTTGATGACGAGAAGGCCATCGCCGACCTGGTCGGTATCTACCTTACAAAAGAGGGCTTTGATGTTCAGATTGCCTATAGCGGAGCAGATGCTGCCAAGGCGATTTTGGAGCAGGAGTTCGATCTGGCGCTGCTGGACGTCATGCTGCCTGATATCGACGGCTTTGAGCTGCTGCGCACCATCCGCGCTGGCCATACCTATCCCGTTATTATGCTGACGGCGCGCGATGCCCAGCAGGATAAGATCGAGGGTCTCTCGCTGGGCGCAGACGATTACGTGGTCAAGCCGTTCCGTCCGCTGGAGCTCATAGCGCGCGTTCATGCTCAACTCCGTCGTTACACCAGCTACGGCAGCCGCGCACAGGCGGTTGAGTCGCCGACCATCCAGCTCGACGGCCTCGAGATCAACCGCGACGCTCGTTGTGTGACGGTGGACGGCGCGCGGGTGCGCCTCACGCCCATTGAGTATTCCATCTTGCTGTATCTGGTCGAGCATCGTGGCAGCGTGGTGGCCGTGGGGGACCTGTTCCGCGCGGTGTGGAACGAGGACTTTATGCCCGGCTCCAACAATACGGTGATGGTGCACATCCGCCATCTGCGCGAAAAGATCGGCGACGATGCTCAAAAGCCGCGCTTTATCAAAAACGTCTGGGGCGTCGGCTACATAATCGAATAACGCCTTTGATGGTGGTGAAGTGGATATGACAAAAGACGATAGGCGGGTATTCGAGATGCCCGATCGACTTTTTGAATACATAAGGGCGGTCGTCGACAACCGCGCGCTTGCGACGGTGCTGCTTTTTTTGCTGAGTCTGCTACTCATTAGCATTGACAATATCGTTGGCATCCTGGCAGTTCTGCTCATTGGCTTTTTGCTGATCGATCGATTTGAAATCGTTCGCCGCTGCGTGGTAATCGGCGGTGCCGCGTGGACGACTACGCTGGCGATCGGGGCCATGGCGCTTGGCGGTATTGGCGGGCCCGTGTTCTTTGACGCCGCCTTTGTGTTCAACATGCTCGGCTTTGTGCTGGCGTTCGCCGTGTGTGTCCTGTTCTTTTGCGGGCGTGCCCTGTATTACCAGGGTTATGAGCAAGGCGAGCAGCATGCCGACCGCGTAATCGCCGCTCGTATTCAGGACCGTCTGATCGACAACCCCGACACGTGGGATACCATCGACGGCGACTTTCTCGAGGCCGAGGGTGCGCTCAACCGGGCGCGCGATTGCGAGCGTAAGGTTCAACAGGCCTTGCGCGACGAATCGCATCGCAAAGATGACCTGGTTACGTACCTGGCGCACGACCTGCGTACGCCGCTTGCCAGCGTGGTGGGCTATCTTTCGCTCCTGCAGGAGGCTCCCGATTTGCCGCTTGAGCAGCGTGCGCGCTTTACGGGCGTGGCGCTCGACAAGGCCCACCGGCTCGACGCGCTCATCGAGGAGTTCTTCGACATCACGCGTTTCGATTTCCACGATATCGTGCTTACCCGCGCCTACGTCGATTTGGGGCTATTGCTGGCACAGGTGGCCGACGAGTTCTATCCCATTCTCAACGAACAGCACAAGGAAGCCCAAGTTGATATCTGCGAGGACCTGACGGTACTCGTGGACGGTGACAAGATGGCTCGCGTGTTCAACAACATCATGAAAAACGCTGTTGCCTATAGCTATGAAGGCTCGACGATCACGATCGAGGCCAGGCGTTTGGGCGACGGTGGCGTACGCGTACGGTTTGTAAACCAAGGCGATCCGATCCCTGAGTCAAAGCTTAAGGTGATCTTTGAGAAGTTCTATCGCCTGGATGCAGCGCGTGCGACCAATCGCGGCGGTGCTGGGCTGGGGCTTGCCATCGCCAAGGAGATTGTATGCGCGCATGGCGGTACCATCGCGTGCGAATCGACGCCCGAACATACCGTCTTTACCATCGAGCTGCCCGCCGCATAGCGTAGGCGCCTTTACAAACACCTGACAATGCGCTCACGTGCGTATGAGTCGCGATTTCTACTATCGATACTGCTGAATTGATATCGATGTGGAGGTATGCGGTATGACGGCTGCTGCGGCTATGGAGCCCACGAGCGCTCTCGATCCCGTGTCGACGCTGGTGGTTGAGCAGCTGGCCTGCGAGCTCAAGGAGACCTGTTCGCTCGTGGTCGTTACGCACAATATGCAACAGGCGGCGCGCATCTCCGACTCGGTCGCGTTTTTCTTGCTGGGTGAGTTGATAGAGCACGCGCCCACCGCTCAGCTCTTCAAAAATCCCACCGACCCGCGCGCGGCGGATTATTTGACGGGACGTTTTGGCTGATACCATCTAGTAAAGGTACCTTTAGGATTAAGATGCGGTCATGCCGGCCGCAAAGGGGTTCAACATGATCTATTACGTCGAGGACGATGACAACATCAGGGATTTGACGGTCTATGCGCTGCGCAAGCAGGGGATCGAGGCCGAGGGCTTTTCGTGCGATGGCGAGTTTAAGGCCGCCGTGGCGCGACGGGTACCCGATGCCGTCCTGCTCGACATCATGCTGCCCGATACCGACGGTTTGGCAATTATGCGTCGCCTGCGCGCCGACCGCCTGACGGCGACGGTGCCCATCATGATGCTTACTGCCAAGGATACCGAGCTCGATAAGGTGATGGCGCTCGATGGCGGTGCCGACGACTATCTGACCAAGCCGTTTTCGCTCATGGAGCTTGCCAGCCGTTGCCGTGCGCTGCTGCGCCGCGGCGGTATGGTCAAGCAGGCGAGCGATGTGCTCAGCGTGGGCGATATCGTGCTTTCGCCCAGCCATCGCGAAGTGACCGTTGCCGGCGAGCCGCTCAAACTCACCTTGCGCGAGTTCGATTTGCTCGAATATCTTATGCGCAAGCCCGGCGTGGTCTTTACCCGCGAGTCGCTGCTGCAGAGCGTGTGGGGCTGGGACTTCGATGGCGGCTCGCGCACCGTCGACGTGCACGTGCAGACGCTTCGCCAAAAGCTCGGCGAGCGTGCCGGCGCTATCGAGACGGTGCGCGGCGTGGGTTATCGCCTGGCCGAGCCTTCTGCCGATGGCGATACCGAAGATGCCGTCGCTGCGGCAGCAGCATCGGAGGAGTAGTCCGTGGTCTTTGCCCCTCAGGGAAAACACACGCTCTCGCATCGCGTGTTTGCGACGATATTTGTCTGCGCTATGTCCGTCATTTTGGCGTTTACGGTGCTGGGCGCCTTCTTTGTGCAAAACACCTTGGCAGATGCCACGAGCGCCAATCTTTCGCAAGAAACCGAGCTTATTGCCGCCGCCTTAAACGAGCAACAGGAACCCATCGCATTTTTGCGAAGCCTCGATCGCGAGGACCTTCGTATCACGCTGATCAACAGGGATGGATCGGTCGCCTACGACAACGAGGCGTCTCCTTCCATGTTGCCCAACCATGGCGATCGCCCCGAGGTCGTTGAGGCCCTTGAGAGCGGCTCGGGCTCCGCGGAGCGCTCGAGCACCACGCTCGACGAGATTATGCTATATCGCGCCGTCGCCCTTGATAACGGTCAGGTCGTTCGTTTGGCACAGGCCCAGCCTGGCGTTGCGGCGATTTTGCTCTCGTTGGTGGCGCCGATGCTGCTTATCGCGGTGGCGGGCGCGGTGCTCTCGTTTTTCCTTGCGCGCCGCGAATCCCGTGCCATCATTGCGCCGCTGCAGGAGGTCGATTTGGACCACCCGCGCCGTAGCTATGAACATGCCTACACCGAGATGGTTCCCATGCTCGAGCGCATTGAGTCGCAGCGCCAGGAGCTTAAACGCCAGATGGCGGTACTGGCCGATAACGACCGCATGCGTCGTGAGTTCACGGCCAATATCACTCATGAGCTCAAGACCCCGCTTACCGCGATTTCGGGCTACGCCGAGCTTATTGCAAACGGCATGGTTGAGGGCGAGGACGACCTGCGCAACTTTGGCGGTCGCATCTATCGCGAGGCGGGCCGCCTGGCAGCGCTCGTTAACGACATCCTCACGCTTTCCAACTTGGACGAGGCGGAGCGAGCATCCGAGGGCGAGGCGGTGCCTATTGGGTCAACAGAGCCTATCGAGCTCTCTCGCACCATTTTGACGGTGGAACAGCGTCTTGAGCAGGTCGCTCGCCAGGCAAATGTGACGATAGGCCATGAGACCAGGCCTGTGGTCGTCGAAGGCGTAACGCGTCTGATCGATGAGCTGATCTATAACCTGGCAAGCAATGCCATTCGCTACAACCGGCCCGGCGGTACGGTGACGTTGCGGTGCGGAACCAACGACGACGGGCATCCGTACCTGTCTGTTGCCGACACGGGTATCGGTATTGCGCCCGAGGAGCAGGGTAAAGTGTTCGAGCGTTTTTACCGTGTGGACAAGAGTCGTTCTAAGGCGCGTGGCGGAACCGGCCTGGGCTTGGCGATCGTCAAGCACGCCGCTCTGTACCATCATGCCGCGATTGACCTGTCGAGCGAACCGGGCGTGGGGACTACCATCACGGTAACGTTTCCCGTGCAACAAGAGGAACCGTTCGCGTAGCGGTATGGCAAAAACCGAGGATTAGACGATACGCCCGCGCCTTTACTGCCGTGTAAGTTGTTGCGCAACTTACACGCGGACGCTGTATCTTATGTATAGAGTTCGGATATGGCAGAAAGATGCGATATCATACGAGCAGTTTTGTCGATACGAACTAGGGAAATGAAAGGCAAGCTGCATGACCCTTCTTGAACTGTTCCAGCTGCTTAAAAAGCACCTCAAGCTGGTCATTGCCCTTCCGGTGGTCTGCGCGATCGCCATGGGCGTCGTCTCCTTCGCTATGATGGATAACACCTACACCGCCACGACGAGCATGTACATTCTCGCCAAGACCGATGGCGGCCAGACGAGCTACTACAACGACTTGTCTGCAAGCCAGATGCTTTCCAATGACATCGCCACGCTGCTCGATAGCGATAGCGTCAAGAGCGGTGCCGCCAAGGAGCTGGGCCTTTCCAACCTGGATGACTATAAGGTGAGCGTTACGAGCGAGACCACGACTCGTGTCATTTCGCTGTCCGTAACCGGCGACAGCCCCGACGGTGCCGCCGCTGTCGCCAACGCCATTGCCAACTCGGTTTCAACCGTCGCCCAGGACGTCGACGCCGCCCAGGCCGTCAACGTCATCGACAAGGCAAAGGTCCCCACCCAGCCCAGCGGCCCCAACCGCAAGCTCTACATTGCAGTTGCCGCTCTGGCCGGTCTGTTTGTCGCTGTCGCGATTGTCGTGCTGCTCGACATGCTCAACACGCGTGTCCGTTCTGTTGATGACGCCGTCGAGCTGCTCGGTGTGCCCGTTATCGGTCGTTTCCCCGTCGTGAAGGGCGGTAAGTAATTCATGGCCCGTAAAAAGAAAACCAGCGATACCCTCGCCTTTAGCAACGCAGCCAAGACGCTGCTGGCAAACATTCGCTTTGCGAGTGTCGATACGCCGATCAAGTCCATTACCGTGACGTCCTCCATCCCTAACGAAGGCAAGTCCACCATTGCGGTCAACCTGGCTCAGGCCATTGCGACCAGCGGTAAGAGCGTCCTTCTCGTCGAGTGCGACATGCGTCACCGTACACTTGCCAACCTGCTGGGTCTCCGTCATTCCGGTGGCCTGTACGCCGTCCTTTCCGACCAGATGTCGATTGACGAGGCTGTCGTCGAAACCGGTCAGCCCAACTTCTTCTTCCTCGATGCCGAGCCGCGCATTCCCAACCCGGCTGACATTATCGCATCGCGCCGCTTTGCCAAGCTGGTTGCCGCGCTGGAGGAGAAGTACCAGTACGTCATTTTCGATACGCCGCCCGTGGGCACCTTTGTCGATGCCGCCGAGGTCGCCGCGATTACCGACGGCACCATCTACGTTGTCCGTGAGGACTTCGCCAAGCGCAACGAGATCCTTGCCGCCTTCGACCAGCTCAACAAGGCCGAGGTTAACGTAATCGGCACGGTCATGAACTGCTGTGAGACCTCGAGCCATGACTACTATTACTCTTACTATGGCGAGGACAAGGGCCAGAACAACGCTGTTGCCGGAGTTAACCCTGCTGTTGGCGGTGCCGCTGCAACGGGGACCCCTGCGAAGGCGAAGCGTTTTAAGAAATAGCAATGACGCAGATAAGAGGGCGATATGAGAGACATCCACTGCCATATCCTGCCCGGTGTTGACGACGGCGCGGCGAACCTCGAGCAAAGCTTGGCGATGCTCGAGGCGGCCCGCGCCGTCGGTGTTACGCACATGGTGTGTACGCCACACTGCCGGGACCCATACTTTGACTACGCCAACATGTGGGAGGCCTATCGGTTGCTGTGTGCCCATGCGGGCGATATGCAGCTTCAGATGGGCTTTGAGGTCAACCACGCCAAGCTTATGGATTTGGGCATCGAATGGGCCGATCGCCTGCATTTCGATGGGTCGAACGAGTTTTTGCTTGAGCTCTCGACACGTGCCGATTCGTATGACTTCGAGGAATACGAGAATACGATTTACGACCTGCAGTGCCGCGGTTACCAGGTGATTATTGCCCATCCCGAGCGTTATCGCGCTATTCAAAAGGATGTGAGCGTGGCTGAACGCCTGGTCGACCTGGGCTGCAAATTGCAGGCTTCTGCGGACTTTATCGCAGGTGGACGATTCGGTCACGAAAAGAAGCCGGCGCAGCGCCTGTTTAAGCAGGGCCTGTACAGCTATATCGCGAGCGATGCCCACAACGTGGGCCACTACGATTGCCTGGCAAAAGCACGCGCGAAGTTTAGCGTGGGAGCTCATTTCCGCTAAAATTTTTCCCCAACGTTCGCATCGAATGAAGGGGCTGCTATGGATATCCAACTTAAGACGGGTTGCTTTGAGGACGCAGCGCTGGTGCGCCGCGCCGTCTTTATGGACGAACAGGGTTACGAAATCGAGTTCGACCAGATCGATGAGGCCTCGAGCTGCATTCATGTGACGCTGTATGTGGATGGTCAACTCGCCGGCTGCTCGCGCGTGTTTCCCGAGGAGCTGGAGCGCGCGACAGATGCCGAAGCCCCGGTGTCGCCGGCATGCGACATGGACGAAGGCGTTGCGGCGGGGGAGATCTACATTATGGGGCGCGTCGCCGTGCTGCCGGCTATGCGTCGTCGCGGTCTGGCAAGCAAGATTGTCGAAGCCAGCGAAGCTGCTGCGCGCGATGCCGGCGCCAAGCTCATAAAGTTGCATGCACAGGAGTACGTGCTGCCGCTCTATGCCAAGGCGGGCTACACGCAGATTGCCCCGGTGGACTACGAAGACGAAGGCCAGCCCCATGTCTGGATGGCCAAACTGCTGGGCGACAGATAGGGACGTTCCTTTTCTGCCGGCAGTTAGGGACGCTTCTTGGCAATTGGCGCTTCGGAGCGCTCTGACATACAGTTTTTCGATTCCGTATGTATATATGCGCGTTAATGGGTTATAAAATCTAAGTCTGAACATAGCAGGTCTGCGATGCGGCTCGGGCAACCGGGCCGTTTTTGCGGACGGGGGTAGCGCGAAAGGACTGCACATGCGTCAATTTAAGACCGAGAGCAAAAAACTGCTCGACCTCATGATCAACTCCATCTACACCAATAAGGAAATCTTCCTGCGCGAGCTTATCTCTAACGCGAGCGACGCCGTCGACAAGCTCAACTTTAAGAGCCTGCAGGACCCGAGTGTCAAGCTCGACCAGGGCGACCTGGCTATTCGCGTCTCCTTTGATAAAGACGCCCGCACCATCACCATCTCGGATAACGGCATTGGCATGACCGCCGAGGAGCTTGAGCGCAATCTGGGCACCATCGCCCATTCCGGCTCCGAGGAGTTTAAGACCGAGAACGCCGAGCAGCAGGGTTCGGATGTCGACATCATCGGCCAGTTCGGCGTGGGCTTCTACTCGGCCTTTATGGTCGCCAGCCATGTGAAGGTCGTGAGCCGCGCCTATGGCGAGGATGTCGCCCATGTGTGGGAGTCGGACGGTCTTGAGGGCTACACCATCGAGGACGGCGAGCGCGCCGAGCACGGTACCGATGTCATTCTGACGCTGCGCGAGAACGAGAAGCTCGACGCCGACGGCGAGGCCGAGACCTACGATCGCTTCCTGACCGAGTGGGGCCTCAAGAGCCTGATTCAGCAGTACAGCAACTATGTGCGCTACCCGATTCAGATGATGGTGAGCAAGAGCCGCCAGAAACCCAAGCCCGAGGACGCGCCGGATGATTATAAGCCCGAGTACGAGGACTACCAGGAGCTCGAGACCATCAACTCCATGACGCCGATCTGGAAAAAGCGCAGCTCCGATGTTGAACAGAAGGACTATGACGAGTTCTACAAGTCCACGTTCCACGACTTTGACGATCCCGCGCGCACTATCAGCTTCCATGCCGAGGGTACGCTTGAGTACGATGCGCTGCTGTTTGTGCCGGGTCGCGCCCCGTTCGATCTGTACAGCAAGGACTACGAGAAGGGCCTGGCGCTCTACAGCTCCAACGTCCTGATTATGGAGAAGTGCGACGACCTGCTGCCCGACTACTACAACTTTGTGCGCGGTGTCGTGGACTCTGCCGACGTGACGCTCAATATTTCGCGCGAGACGCTGCAGCAGAACCGTCAGCTCAAGGCTATTGCCAAGCGTGTCGAGAAGAAGATCACCGCTGACCTTGAGGATATGCGTGACAACGACCGCGAGGCCTACGAGAAGTTCTTTGACAACTTTGGTCGCGGTCTTAAGTACGGCATCTACTCGAGCTATGGCATGAAGGCCGATGAGCTTGCCAACCTGCTGCTGTTCTGGTCTGCCAAGGAGCAGAAGATGATTACCCTGGCCGAGTATGCCAAGGGCATGCCCGAGGATCAGAAGGTCATCTACTACGCCGCCGGCGACTCGCGTGAGCGCTTGGCCAAGATGCCCGTGGTAAAGGGCGTGCTCGACCGCGGCTATGACGTGCTGCTGCTGACGCAGGATGTGGATGAGTTCACGTTCCAGGCCATGCGTGAGTACGTTGCCGCCGATATGCCCAAGATCTACGAGGACGATGCTGCCCGCGAGGCTGCCGAGAAGGCCGTTGCCGACGGTGCCGAGCCCGAGGTCGAGGATCGCCACTTGGAGCTCAAGAACGTCGCGACCGGGGATCTTGACCTGGCGACCGAGGACGAGAAGAAGGAGGCAGAGGACGCCACCAAGGAGAACGAGGACCTCTTTAGCGCCATGAAGGAGGCGCTCGGCGACAAGGTCGAGAAGGTCGCCGTCTCTGCGCGCCTGACCGATGCTCCCGCGTGCATCACCACCGAGGGCCCGCTTTCGCTCGAGATGGAGAAGGTGCTCCAGAAGGGTCCCGAGGGCGCGCCCGACGGTATGCCCAAGAGCCAGCGCGTGCTCGAGCTCAACGCCAAGCACCCGGTCTTTGCCAAGCTCGTCGCTGCCCAGAAGGCGGGCGACGCCGACAAGATCAAGCAGTACTCCGGCCTGCTCTATGACCAGGCCCTGCTGGTCGAGGGTATTCTGCCCGAGGACCCCGTGGCCTTCGCGGCAGCTGTCTGCAACTTGATGTAGTTCGGGGATACGGCACCGTAACTAGATTAGAACGAGAGTGGATAATCTCCCACTTTTGGCTCGAATACGGGCTTGAAGTGGGAGATTTTCCACTCTCGTTTCCTTTTGAATGATCCCTTGGGGACGGAGGAAAACAGATCACCGGATTAGACCGACCCCCTCGGTGATCCGTTTTCCTCCGTCCCCAAGGGATCAATTATTTGTCGGGGTTGTGGTTTTGTGACCTGCTGAAATTAAAGATACTGTACAACTGTACGTTAATTCGTCTTCGTAGTATATTGCTACCCGCAAAACTCAATACCATTGTGCTCTGAGACGCTAAAGCGCCTACGTACAATGGTTGTCGATAGTACGATTTGATTCAACGACAGGATGGATGGTCCAAGCGTGAGTCTCGGCAGCAAACTATCCGATGCAAAGGTCTCCTTTGCGATATTTAAGCGCGACATTAAGCGACTGCTTGTGAACCCCGTCGCCTTGGTGGTTACCCTCGGCGTGTGCGTTATTCCCTCGCTGTATGCCTGGTACAACATCGTGGCAAACTGGGATCCGTACGGGAACACCCAGGGTATCAAGATTGCCATCGCCAACAACGATCAGGGCACCCAAAACGACTTGGTGGGCGAGCTCAACGCGGGCGATAAGGTCGTCGATCGGCTCAAGGAGAACGATCAGCTGGGCTGGACCTTCGTCGATTCGGCGGCCGATGCCAAGGAGGGCGTCGCGAGCGGTGAGTACTATGCGGCCATCGTAATCCCCAAGAACTTCTCGGATAACCTGGTTTCGATGCTCGACGGCAACTACCGTCAGCCCAAGCTTACGTACTACGTCAATGAGAAGAAGAGCGCTATTGCGCCCAAGGTTACCGACACCGGTGCAAGCACCATCGAGGAGCAGATCAACTCGGAATTTGTCTCCACGGTGGGCAAGACCGTTGCCAGTATCGCCAAGGATGCCGGAGTCGATTTAAAGGACAAAACGACTCAGACCCAGGATTCGCTGGCTGGTTCGGTATCAGAGGCATCCGGTACCTTGGGTGAGGTGCGCGATTCGATTGGCGACATGAATGCCGCCATCGATAAGACGAGTGGTTCCATTGCCTCGGCAGATGCAGCACTTGCCGGTCTGCAGGGTCAGGCGCCGTCGCTGACGCAGGCGATCTCCCAGGGCAACGACCTGCTGGTCGAGGCTCGCGCCACGGCGGGTAACTCTGTCGCCTCGCTCTCTAAGGCGCTCTCGGAAGGCAGCCTTGCGCTCACCAAGACGTCAGCCTCCGCGAACGCTGCGATTGGCAAGCTGACGGGCGCGGTCACATCTACGACCACCCGTATCGACAACTCGCTTGAGTCTCTCCAGGCGACGATCGACCACAATAAGGCCGTTATCGGCCACTTGGAAATTCTCGTCAATGACACGTCGACAGGTTCCAAGGAAATTGACGCGCGCATTGTATCGACCATCGATTTGCTCCGCGAGCAAAATGAAAAGCTTCAGAGCATCAAGGACGGTCTGTCTGCGCAGTCGAGCGCCATGGCGAATGATGCCGCGGCTGTCTCGGGTGCCAGCGACGCTATCAATAACGCAATTCAGACCGGTGCGACCAACCTTGGCCAGGCCCAGACGGACCTGGGTCAAAACGCGCTGCCGAAGGCCTCGAGCGCGCTTGATTCATTTGCCGCCGTCTCGGGTGATCTGACGGGAATCGTGTCTGGCCTCACGCCTACTATTGCAAGTGCGCGCGGTACACTTTCGCAACTCAACGCTACGCTCGGTCAGGCTAAGACCACGCTGTCCCAGACCGATGCCTCGCTTGCCAAGGTCCAGGACAAGCTCGCAACCGCCGCCAACGACATCGCGGCGCTACAGACCTCCGAGTCCATGGGCGAGCTGGCCGACCTGATGGGCGTCGACGTCGATGACGTTGCAGACTTCATGGCATCTCCGGTCGAGCTGACCTCAAAGTCAATTTACCCGGTCAAGAGCTTTGGTTCGGGCATTGCCCCGTTCTATACCAATCTGGCGCTGTGGGTGGGCGGCTACGTGCTCATCGCCATCTACAAGCTCGAGGTCGACCGCGAAGGCATCGGCAGCTTTACCGCGCGTCAGGGCTACTTTGGCCGCTGGTTGCTCCTAGTGATCCTGGGCGCGTTGCAGGCCATCATCGTTACGGTGGGAGATCTGGTCATTGGCGTACAGTGCGTCAGTCCGCTCCTATTTGTGCTGGGCGGCATCGCCATCTCATTTACGTACGTCAACATCATTTACGCGCTGTCCACTACGTTTAAGCACATCGGCAAGGCAATCGGCGTCATTCTGGTTATCGTGCAGATCCCGGGTTCGTCGGGCATGTACCCCATCGAGATGATGCCCGGCTTCTTCCAGTGGCTGCACCCGCTGCTGCCCTTTACCTACGGCATCAATCTGCTGCGCGAGACGGTCGGCGGCATGTATTCGTTCAACTACCTGTTTAACCTGTGCATTCTGGGCGTGTTCTTGATCGTGGCGCTCTTTATCGGCCTGCAGCTGCGTCCGCTGCTGCTCAACCTTAACCTGCTCTTTGATAAACAGCTTTCCACGACCGGTATGATGATTTGCGAGTCCAACGACCTGCCGCGCCAGCGCTACTCGCTGCGCACGGCCATGCGTGTCATGCTCGATTCCGATTCGTACCGTCGCGAACTGCTCGACCATGCGGTCGCCTTTGAACATCGCTACCCGTACTACATCAAGGGTGGTTTTGCCGCCGTGGTGGGCGTTCAGGTCCTGCTCTTTGTCCTGTCGACGGTTCTCGATATCGACAATAACGGCAAGATCATCCTGCTGGTCATTTGGATCATCTCGGTTATTGCCATCTGCGGCTGGCTTATCAATATCGAATATATCCGCGCGAGCCTCAATACCCAGATGCGCATCTCGGCGCTTTCGGATGAGGACCTGCGTCGCGAGATGCGCGAGCACACGGCCGCCATTCCTGCCGCTCGTCGCATGTTTGGCCTCAACGCCAGCGAGCGTGGTGCCAAGGGCGGCGATCAGTCCACGGGCCGCTTGCCGCATATGGGCTCGAACCATAAATCTCAGGACAGCGACAGCACAGCCACAAATGATGGAGATACCACTCCGCTTGGCAAGCACTCCAAAGGAGGTGAGGCATAAATGAAGAACATCCTGCGTCTGTTTAAGCGCGATGTCCAAAACGTGTCTCGCTCCGTGATCGGCTTGGTTGTCGTGATGGGCCTCATTATCGTGCCGTGTCTGTACGCGTGGTTTAACATCGCCGGCAGCTGGGATCCGTACGGCAACACCGGCAATCTTAAGATCGCCGTGGTCAACACCGATGAGGGTTACGAGAGCGATCTGATCCCCGTCGAGGTTAACGTGGGCGAAAACGTGACGTCCGCGTTGCGTGGCAACGAGAACTTCGACTGGGTTGTGCTCAACGATCGCGATAAAGCTATCGAGGGCGTAAAGTCAGGCACGTACTATGCTGCCGTCGTTATCCCCAAAACGTTTAGCTCCGACATGATGACGCTTTTCTCGACCGACGTGAAGCACGCCGATATCGAGTTCTACGAGAATCAGAAGGCCAATGCCATCGCACAGATCGTGACCGAGAAGGGCTCGAGCGCCGTTCAGAGCCAGGTTAACGAAACCTTTACCGAGACCATCACGAGCATCGGTCTTAAGACGGTGTCCAGCCTGCTCGACTACATGAGCACCGACCAAGTCAGCAACTTTATCGCCAACCTGTCCTCGACGCTCGGCGATTCGGTCCAGGACCTGCAGGACGTTCAGGCCAGTGCAACGTCGCTTGCGGGCATTTTGAGCTCCACGTCCGATTCGTTGACGTCGGCGGGCGGTATGCTCCAGCAGACGGGTACGGTCGACGAGTCGACCAAGCAGTTGATGGAGCACGCCAAGAGCGGCATGAGCGATTCCAAAGAAGCGCTGAAGGCCGCCAACGACGCCATCGATGCCGCGATCGATGGAAGTACGGGTTCGTTCGACAATGTGTCCGCCGAGCTCGCGAAGGCGTTCGATGCCGCGAACCAGCATGTCGACCTTACGGTGTCCCAACTCAACGATGCCGCGGCAGCGCTCAATACACGTGCCGACGATATCGACGCCACGGCCGACCAACTCCGCGGCTTTGCCGAGCAGGTCAGTGACGAAAAGCTCCAGGAGAGCCTCAAGTCTGCCGCGACGTCGCTGGGCAGAATCGCCGTTGAGTACCGCAACAATGCCAAGGATCTGGCGGCCACCGCGAAGTCTCTCTCCGATAGCATGGCCGAGGTCAACAGCTCGCGTGCCGAGGTCGATCAGGCCATCGCCGATGCCAAGGCTGGTATCTCGGGCGCCAAGACTGACTACGACTCTACGTTTTCGGTTAAGGCCAAGGAGCTCAAGAAGACCGTCTCGGGGGTTCTGGATTCACTGAATGGTATTTCGAGCGATCTGGATAGCGCCGTAGACGGCCTGACCGACGCATCCGGTTCGCTGGCAAAGGGCCTCTCCAAAGCCGCAAAGCTCGTCAACAAGGCTTCTGACCAGCTGGGTGAGGCGTCGGACAAGATTAGCGCTTTCAAGGACGAGCTCGACGGTGCCCTTATGTCGGACGATTTGGCCACGATCAAGACGATGATCGGCAACGATCCCGAGGGTTTGGCCGTGTCGCTTTCCGGCCCCGTCGCGCTCGACCGCAAGCCGGTCTATCCGATTCGCAATTACGGCTCTGCCATGGCGCCGTTCTACACGATTCTGTCGCTCTGGGTCGGCTCGATCGTACTGGCGGCCATGATGAAGGTCTCGGTTGACGATGAGCTCGTCAACGAGCTTATCCCTGTGCGCCTGCACGAGATCTATCTGGGCCGTTACCTGTTCTTTGGCGGTCTGGCCCTGCTGCAGGCAACGCTCGTGTGCGCGGGCGACATCCTGTTCTTTGGCATCCAGTGCGATAACCCGCTGCAGTTTGTGTTGGCGGGCTGGGTCGCGAGCCTCGTGTTCTCCAATATCGTCTACACGCTTACGGTGTCGTTTGGCGATATCGGCAAGGCGCTCGCTGTCGTGCTGTTGGTCATGCAGGTCGGTGGTTCGGGCGGCACGTTCCCCATCGAGATGACCGGCCCCGTGTTCCAGGCAATCTATCCGTTCCTGCCGTTCACCCACGGCATCAACGCCATGCATGCCGCCATGGCTGGCGCCTACCATATGGAGTACTGGGTTGAGCTGGGCATTTTGGCGAGCTATCTGATTCCGTCACTGGCCCTGGGCGTCGTCTTCCGCCGTCCGGTCATCAAAGCCAACGACTGGATTATCGAAAAGCTGGAGAGTACAAAACTTATTTAGTTACGCGGTTTTACCAAACCGCGTAACGGCTCGACGCTGCAAACGTCCCTAAGCGGCAATCTGACGTTCAATTTCAAGGGCGCGACCAGAAGGTCAGCGCCCTTTCATTTCACGTCACCTTGCTCGCTTAGGGGCGTTTTCGCTGACGTTGCCGGAACATCGAGGTTTTCTGTACCGACGCTTTAGTGCGGTGAATTGCGTGGGCTGCTTGGTTGTTGCTACAGTAGCGGGGCGCGCCGGGGGTCCGGTGCGCCCCGTTTTTATTTGACCATGAGGCGGCACGCAGCCATACGCGTGCGGACACCACGCCCAGATTGAGTGTGAGGATGTTCCATGGCCCAATACGCTGCCAACGAAATCGAAAACATGCCCGATAGCCCTGTGGCCCGTGAGGATTTGGGCGCGGGCGGTATTCCCAGGGGCGCCGGCGCACGCTCTCCGCTGTTCTGGAAAGTTTTGCTACTTTCGGTGGCGGTCATCTGGGGCTACTCCTTTACCACTATGAAGGACGCACTCGGCACCATTCCGGTGTTCGAGCTGCTCTATGTACGCTTTCTGCCTGCAGCGTTGGTCATGTTTGCCGTCTTCCACAAGCGCATCACAGCACATTTCAATGCTCGCAATCTGATCGTTGGCCTGAGTATGGGCGTGCTCATGTGGGCGGCCTATGCATTGCAGACGGTCGGTCTGGCACATACTACGGCGGGCAAGAATGCTTTTTTGACGGGCACGTATTGCATCTTCGTGCCGTTCGCGAGCTATTTTCTGAGCGGAGAAAAACTCACCCGCTATAACCTGGGCGCGGCACTGCTGTGCTTGGCGGGCATTGGCTTGGTGGCGCTCGATAGCGTCGAGTTCAACATCGGTGACGTCATTACGCTGGCAGGCGCGGTCTTCTTCGCCATCCAGATGGCGGTGACCGCCAAGTACGGTCGCAAAATGGACATCAACGTTATCACGTTTTGGATGTTTGTGGGCAACGGCGTGCTGAGCCTGGTCTCGTCGCTGCTATTCGAGACCCAGGCGCCTCTGTCCGTGTGGACGCCGAACTTTATCGGTGTGATGGCGTTTCTCTCGGTGGGCTGCACGTGCGTGGCTCTGCTCATCCAAAACGTCGGCCTGGCGCATGTCCCGGCCTCGACGGGCTCGCTGCTCCTTTCGATGGAGTCGCCTTCGGGCGTGTTGTTTTCGGTGCTGCTGATGGGGGAGGCGCTCACCTCGCGCCTGCTCGCCGGCTTCGTGCTTATCTTCCTGTCGATTATCTTGAGCGAGACTCACTTCGATTTTTTGCGCAAAAAGCCGCGCCCGCAATTGTAAACAACTTGTTGCGCCGCCCTCTCGGGGCGGCATTTTTTATGCGTCGCCCTTAAAGTTGTACCTTGCACTTTACGCTATCAAAGTGCTTGCTGCAAAAACGTTACTGGAGGGCATTTATGGCACCAGCTCTGTCCGATCTTCAACCGCAACCAGCGCCTCAGACCACTACGGTGGCGCAGACCGCTATCGGCAATGGCCTGGTCACAGAAGCTCAGGCTTTTGCAGACGAGCTCGCTGCGTGGCGACACGATCTCCATCAAACGCCTGAGCTCGGTAACAACCTTCCGCAGACGTCCGCCTTTATCCAGGCACGTCTGGACGAGATGGATATTCCCTATGCCGTGCTTGTTGACGGCTCCTGCGTCGTTGGCCTTATCGGTGCCGGCGCGGCAGCTGCTGCTCGGGGTAACGGTACGTGCGCGGACGATCAGGCCGGCACGGTCATCATGCTCCGTGGCGATATGGATGCCCTGCCTGTTGCCGAGGAGTCGGGAGAGCCGTTTGCCTCTATCAATGGCTGCATGCACGCATGCGGACACGATATGCACGCGACGGCGCTGCTTGGTGCGGCGCGCCTGCTCAAGGTCCGCGAGGCCGAGCTTGTCGACGCCAATGCCACCGTCAAACTGCTGTTCCAGCCGGGTGAGGAGACCTTTGAGGGGGCACGCGCTGCCATTGCCGATGGCTTGCTCGAGAACCCGCGTCCTCAGGCGGCTTTTGCCATGCATGTCAACAGCCAGTCGCCGCTTGGCCTGGTGCTCTATGGGAGCCCGGCACTCTCGGGCGTGTACGGTTTCCGCATCACGCTGCAGGGCAAGGGTGGCCATGGCTCGAGCCCCGAGATCTGCATCGACCCCATCACGGCCGGCGTGCATGTGCACCTGGCGCTTCAGGAGCTCATCGCTCGCGAAGTGCCGGCGGCCAAGGAGGTCGCACTGACCGTTGGTAAGTTTGCCGGCGGTCAGGCCGCAAATGTTATCCCTGACACTTGTGTGCTCGAAGGCACGCTGCGCGGCTTCGACGTCGAGCTCATGGGGCACCTCAAGACCCGCATCGCGGAGGTCGTCAACGGCGTTGCCACGACCTATCGTACGCCGGCGACTATCGAGACGCTCTCGGATGTTCCGCCGCTGGTACTCGATGACGATATGACCCAGGCTTCGCTTGGCTATGTGGGTGCGACGCTGCCTAAGGCCACCTTCCTGCCGCTGTTCCACGCCATGGCGAGCGAGGACTTCGCGTTGATTTCGAGCGAGATCCCGAGTGCGTACTTTACCGTGGGCGCTGCCGTGACTGATACGGACGAGCATTTTGCTCAGCATCATCCCAAGGCACGTTTTAGCGATGCCGAGCTTCCCCTTGGCGCCGCGGCTTATGCCGCCGTCGCTTTGGGCTACATCGCCGACCACCGGTAGCACCCAATCTTGCTACTCGTTTGTTTAAAAGGGAGCAGTATGTCCCAGCAGCGTAAGTTCTTCCCTGGCTGGCTCGTGGTGGCCTCCGGCTTTGTCATCATGGCCACGTGCTACACGATTTTCGTTAACTGCATGACTATTCCTTCCGCACCAAGCCTTCCGAGATCGGCCTTAAACCGCTCGGCGAGAACCCGGGCGATCCGTCCGTCTCGACGGCTGGCGACAAGGACGAGCACACTGCTCCCGAGGCAACGTTGGCTGGTCTCGTATCAAGAAGAGCCCGGCGTTTTGGCTGCTTGTCGTCGCCTTCCTCTTTATGGGACTCGTTAACGGCGCCATCTTGCCCAACCAGGTCACCAACATGACGAGCGTTACCGTCAACGGCGCCAAGATCGTCACGGGCGACCACGACCCCATGTGGGCGGGCACCGTGCTTTCGGCCTATATGGTCACGGTCGTTATCGCCAAGATTTCGCTCGGCGCCATCTACGATCGCTTTGGTTTGCGCTTTGGCAACGTGCTGGGTTCCGTTGCGTGTATTGTTGCCTGTGTGGCGCTGTGCTTCCCGACGACGGACCTTGGTCCTATTGTGGCCGCTGTGAGCTTTGGTATCGGAACGTGCATGGGCACCATCACGCCTACCATTGCCGCGTCCAAGCAGTTTGGCATGGCCGATCTCGGCAAGGTCACGGGCACCATTACCTCGCTCGAGATGGTCGGCGGCACCGTGGGCGCCATCGTTTCGGGCGTGCTGTTCGATGCCACGGGCTCTTTTGCGAGCACCTGGATTGTGTGCCTGGCGTGCTCGGTGGTCATGCTGGTGTTCTTGCTGGCGTCTGAGCCCATCGCCGCCAAGTTGCGCGCAAGCGTGGCGGGGGAGTAGATGTCCGTCGCTCTTTTCTGTTCGCCCCGTTCTGTCTGTGGCCGCCTTGGAAGCCGAATGGATGCTCGTACCATCATTCGGTTTCCAAGGCGGCCACGGGCCTACGAAATGATCCCTTTTCCTCCGTCCCCAACAGATCACGTGATCCGAAGGGGACGGAGGAAAAGGGATCACAAACAGCGGCGGCACGTCTGGCCGAACGAGTCCCCATACCCTCGTTCAGAT
>UQOY01000012.1 GCA_900542825.1 uncultured Collinsella sp.
TATACTCATGGAAAACCTCCCATTTCCCGATGTCCAAGAAATGGGAGGCAGTTCACCTTTGTGGTGGTTTTTGTTTTTGAGAGAGGGGCGGGGCGCTGATGGACGTCCGTACGGACGGCGATTTTGCCGATAGCTTTTGGTGGCGGCGCACAACGCTGACGCGCCGCACTCCTCTGTATGACGCCTGCGTATCGGTGGGGCTGCTGGTCGCGGCGACGATTGTGGGCACGCTGCTCGACCATCCGGGTCTCGCGCCGAGCATCATGATCGTCTATGTGTTCGCCGTTCAGCTGTGCGCATTCTTTACCTGGAGTCGCCTGTATTGCTTGCTGAGCTCAGCGGCTGCCGTGGCGCTCTACAACCTCTTATTTGTCGACCCGCGCTACTCGCTGTCGTTTATCGACCGCGTCTATCCCGGCATGTTCTTCATTATGTTTGCGGTCTCGCTCGTGTCGAGCTCGATTGCGTTGGCCCTGCGCCGCGCCTTGGCGCAGGCCGCCGCCAGCGACCGCCGCACGCAGATGGTGCTCGAGACCAACCGCATGCTGCAGCGCTGCGCCGATCAGCAGCAGATCGTGCATGCCATGGCAACGCAGCTGGCACGTCTTTCGGCCTGTCCGGTCGTGTGGTACAGCGCCGATCCGGAAGACGATGACCTGCTGCCGCGCGCGACGTACACGGCCGTGGGCGATGCTGCGCCGGTGCACGAGCTGGTGCCGCAGATGCCGCCGCGGCTCTCGGCGTCCGCCTATGTGGGAACGCCGCTCGATGCCACCTACGGCGGCTCGGCGTTCTACGGCATCTACCTGACCGTGCGCTCGGGCGACACCATGGTGCGCGCGGGCGATCCCGCCTCGGTGGTGGGGGTACTGGCTATCGTTGCCGAGCCCGACGTGCTGACGCACGAGGAGCGGACACTTGCCGATGCCATCGTGAGCGAGGGCGAGCTGGCGCTCGATCGCGCCCGCGCCATGGAGGCCCGCGAGGAGGCGGCGGTGCTCGCCAAAAACGAACAGCTGCGTGCCAACCTGCTGCGCTCGATCTCGCACGATCTGCGCACGCCGCTTACCAGTATTTCGGGCAATGCCGACGTGCTGCTCGACCAGGGCTCGACCGGCACCGCGGTGCTCGATGCCCAGACGCGCCGCGGCCTGCTGCTATCCATTCGCTCGGATGCGCTGTGGCTCAACGCCACCGTCGAGAACCTGCTTGCCATCACCAAGCTCGAGGGCGGCGGCATGCATCTGTCGACAACGCTCGAGCTCATGGACGATATCGTCGAGGAGGCGCTGCGCCATGTAAATCCGGCCGTGCGCGAGCACGACCTTAAGGTGGTGCCGTGCGATGAGCCGGCGCTCGTCAACGTCGATGCGCGCCTGATGGTGCAGCTGGTGGTCAATCTGGTGAACAATGCCATCGCCTATACGCCCGCAGGCTCGCATATTGTGATCTCGATTGGCGCTGACGGCGGGTGCGTGAGGTGTTCGGTCGCTGACGACGGGCCGGGCATTGCGCCCGAGGACCGCGAGCGCATCTTTGAGTCGTTCTACACCGCCAACCACGGTCTTGCCGACAGCCATCGCAGCGTGGGCCTGGGTCTTTCGCTCTGCCGCTCCATTGCGTTGGCGCATGGCGGTAGCATAGAGGTTGCCGCGGCGGACCCGCACGGCTCGGTTTTTACGATTGAGCTGCCCGTCGCCGATGTTTCGTTTGATAAGGAGTAACGCCGTGCCGAACTCTGCCGTAAAACCGCTCATCTTGGTCGTTGAGGACGATCCCGCCGTTCGCAACCTCATCGTTGCCGCGCTCGAGGCGCACGGCCTGCGGCATATCGCCGTGGAGACCGCCCATGCCGCCATCGCCGCCGCCTCGTCGCAGGCGCCGAGCATCGTGCTGCTCGATCTGGGCCTGCCCGATATGGACGGCGTCAAGGTGGTGGAGTCGGTGCGCACATGGTCGGGCATGCCAATCATTGTGGTCTCGGCGCGCAGCGAGGACGCGGACAAGATCCGGGCGCTCGATGCCGGTGCCGACGACTACCTGACCAAGCCGTTTTCGGTCGAGGAGCTGCTCGCGCGCATTCGCACCACGCTCAGGCGTCTCTCGTATGCGCAGGTTGGCATGGGTGCGTCCGAGGGCACATTCGATACCGGTGAGCTGCATATCGACTTTGACGCCGGCATCGCCACGATGGACGGCGAGGAGCTGCACCTGACGCCGATCGAGTACAAGCTCCTGTGCCTGCTGGCGCACAACGCCGACAAGGTGCTCACGCACCAGTTTATTTTGCACGAGATTTGGGGCACGGCGACCAAGAGCGACCTGGCGAGCCTGCGCGTCTTTATGGGCACGCTGCGCAAAAAGATCGAGTCCGACCCCGCACATCCGCGCTACATCCAAACCCACGTAGGCATCGGCTATCGCCTGGTGACGCAGCCGTAACGGGGCGGGAGTAAGGGGTATAAGGGCATGAAGCTCGAGCTTGAAGTAAACGGACTGACGTACGATGCGTCCTTTCGCGATTGCGATGTTGAGGACGTTTTCAAGCCGTTATTGACTGAATGGGCGAGGCTGCGTGAGTCGAACTCGCAGGGGCGCATCGTCATACTGCTTGCCGCACCGCCCGGTACGGGAAAGACGACGCTTGCCCTTTTCTTGGAAAGACTTGCCTCGACGATGTCCGATATGCCCAGGGTTCAAGCAATTGGAATGGATGGGTTCCATTACTCCAATGTCTATCTCGACAGCCATGTTGTTGTTGAAGATGGAGAGCGCAAAACGCTGCGATCTCGTAAGGGTGCGCCGTTCACGTTTGATGTCGAGGCGTTATCCCGTTCAATTTCCGACCTCCGCCATGTGGCACCTTCTCCTTGGCCGGCCTATTCGCGAGAGCTCCACGACGTGGTTCCAGGTGTGATCAATATCACGGGTGAAATCGTCCTCATCGAGGGCAACTATCTTCTTCTCGACGAGCCTCGATGGCGGGATCTCGCCGCAATGGCGGATCAGACGGTCTTTCTTTCCGCGGATGAGCAGATGCTCCGCAACCGCCTCATCCACCGCAAGGTGATTGGCGGCGCGACACGTTTGGAGGCGGAGGCTTGGTACGAGATGAGTGACGGAAGGAATGTTCGGCTGGTTCTCGACTCCCACGTTCCCGCAGACATCGAGCTCGCGCTCGATGCGCGTGGTTCGGTGAGTCGCGTGCAATAGCGCACCGTGAACGACCGTCTGTCGACTCTGTTGGGCTGTTACAGATTAAATTGTGTCGACAAGCCGCCGCCTTGGCTACAATCGTGGACATCCGAACGGCTCATGGAGGTTTGGCATGATTTCATACGACACCAAGGCGGAAGTGCTCGAGAGGCTTGACAGGCTTACGCGGGATCTCGATGCGGACAACATCCGTACCTTTACGACGGCGAACATCGCCTCCGAATGCCATGTGAGCCGTAGCCTTGCCAGTCAGTATCTCAATGAGCTGGTGCGGCAGGGGCTGGCCATCAAGGTGAACGCGCGCCCCGTAATCTTTCTCCATCGCCATGCGGCGGAGCGCTTTTTTCGGCGCAAGTTCGATAAGTTCGAGTTCGCCACGATGCAAGAGCTGCTCGAGACTGTCGGAATGGACGAGGCCCACGATTTCGACAAGGCGATCGGGTTCGAGTTGAGCTATGGGACGTGCATCGACCATCTCAAAAGCGCGATCCGCTACCCGCCACATGGGCTTCCGGCACTGTTGGTCGGTGAGCACGGTACCGGAAAGCGACTTATGAGCGAGCTGACGTTCGAATACGGCGTCAACAGCGGTGCCATGCCCCAAGGCGCCCGCTATGTCCACGTCGATTGCGCATGCTATGAGGGGCGCGATGCCGATCTCGAACGCGCCGTCTTCGGTGATGGCGGTCACGGTGGTGCTGTGGCGGAGGCTCGGAGCGGCGTGATCTATCTCAGCTGCTTCGACCATGTGAGCCCGGCGGTCCGCGAGCAGATTCTCCAGCGTATCGGGGGCGGGGATGACGGCGACCGGGCCGATGTCCAACCGCCGCACTTTCTCCTGTCCACCAATCGTCCGTCCGATAGCGAGGTCGTGCGCGCCATCGCGCGATACGTGCCGATCCTGGTGAACCTTCCTCGCCTCGCGGAGCGCGGCATCGAGGAGCGGACGTCGCTCGTCATGCATTATCTTCGCGTCGAGGGTCGCCGGGTGGGCGCCGATATCGCGATGAGCCGCGGTGCCCTGAGGGCGCTCGTCAACGCCGATTTCAAGGACAACATCGACGGCCTTCGCGCGTGCATCACCAACTGTTGCGCCAGCGCCTATCTCAACCGCGACAGCGAGATTCTCACCATCCAGACATACAATCTGCCGTCGAGCGTGATTGGCCATGCGGAGCCCGAGCCCGATGATGACCAGATCATCAGCGGCGACAAGGACGTCAACGATCCCTCGGCTCGCGTAATCAGGCTCTTCCAGAAGATCATCGACCCGGTCGATGCACTCGATGCGGTGGATATCAGCTTCACGGAGTTCTTCACCGGTGCGACTATATCGGTGCACGCCTACGATGACTACATGAACTTTGAGAATCAGAGCGCCAATCCCCGTATCGGCTCATATGAGCAGCTGCTGGGGCCGGTGGTCGAGGAGGTTAACCGTGCATACGGTATCGAGCTAACGCGAAAGATAACGCGCTCGATCGCGCAATCGCTCTTCATGCAGCTATGGGGTGGGGTTAACCTCACCAAATGGCGGCAGCTCAACGCGGGGCGCATCAAGCGTGCACTCGGCCTGCTTGCCAAGAATCAGCCGGGCACGGCGACGGTCGTCGAACAGGTCGCAACCAAGACCAAGATCGCCCTCGGCATGGAGCTCGATGACCTTTCGCAGCTGATCCTGTTCATCGAGGTGGGGGACGCGCTGCGCGCGACGGGCGGACCGAGGGACTATCTGGGCGTAATCGTCTGCCATGGCTACTCGACCGCCACGAGTATCGCCGATGCTGCCGACCGCATCCTGCGGACGCACGTGTTCGAGGCGATCGACATGACGTACGACCAAGATGTCACCGAGATCGTGGGGCAGCTGTCGCGGCTGCTCGAACGCTACGCCCATTGTAAATCCATGGCGATTCTGGTCGATATGGGCTCGTTGGAGAAGATCAACGATGCCATTAGCGGGCTTACCGCCTGCGACATTCATATCGTCAACAACGTGTCGACGGGGCTTGCCCTCGAGGTGGGCAGCGCGCTCATCGCCCATGCAGATCTTTCCGGTGTGCTCGACCGTGCCGCCGAGGTGTGCGCCCCGGGCTACAGCATCGTGCGCGGTTCGCGCGAGAACGATGCCGTCGCGTTTTGCTCGGAGTCGGGGATCGACGCGGCGGACAAGATTCGCGGCATCGTTCAGAACAGCCTGCCGGGAAGGCCGACCATCCAGCTCATCACGTGCGACTATTCGAATTTGGCGCAAAAGGGCGACGCTGCGCCCCTGTTCGACGGATACCGGGTCAAGGCGATCGTGGGGACAATGGATCCCGGTGTCGCCTCCGTTCCTTTCGTCGGGCTCGAGGACATTCTGTACCAGGGAAGTTCCGATGCGCTCGATCGGGCGCTTTTCCCGCTCGTCGATCCCGAGGGGGTCGCGGAGTTCCATTCGAACCTGCTTCGCAACCTCACGCTCAAGAGCGTTATCGAGTCGATCACGATCCTCAACCCCGAGATGCTCTATATCGAGGCCGACCGGGCCGTGAAGAGGCTGGCCGAGCTTTCGGGCGAGGAGATCGATGCACGCCGCAGGATCGGTGTCTACGTGCATCTCTGCGGTCTGATTGAGCGCCTAGTCACCAAAAATTTTGTGGATACGGCGCCCGATACCGAAGAGTTCGAGCGCGAGCATGCCGACTTCATCGGGTGGTTCAGGGAGGCGTTCGTCGACATGACGAGGCGCTATCGTGTCGAGATTCCCGTATCCGAGATTTCCTACGTGCACCATATGCTCCACGTCAAAATGGGTGACGCCAAGGGCCGCGCGACGATCGCGGGGATGATCCTGGAGGACGAATAGCCTGCCGCATACTGTTGTGCTCCGGCCCCCGTACCGCTCGACACTGTTGTCGACTGTTCGCTTTGGGAGTGTCGACAATTTCACAATTCCTGTTTATCGGCGCCCCCTGGTTGTTGCAACTCGGGGGCGCCTGTCGATTCGGCGTGCCGCCGATCGGCAAGGGGCCTTACGCCGCTATCTTGAGTTCAGCAAGAGATGAGGGCGACGCGGCCACCGCCGGTGCCCTCCCAAGGGAGCGGGTCCCGGACTCGCAGACACGGAAAGGAAGGGTTGCAATGAGCATCGTCGCAGGGCGCATCGATTATCGCCTCCTGCACGGCATCGTCCAGGGCTTCTGGTGCCCCACCTATGCCACGCAGCGAACGATGATCATCGACGACGCTACGGCCAATGACGAGGTACGGAAGGCTGCCATGAAGCTTTCCAAGCCCTCGGGCCAAGCGCTCTCGATCATCACGGAGGAGAAGGCCCTCACCAATTTCAAGGCCGGTAAATACGACAACCATACCGTGTTCACCATCGCCCGCGACCCGCAGACGTTCCTCGACCTGATCGAGGCCGGGCAGAAGATTCCGGTGCTCACGCTGGGCCTGACGGAGCTCCCGCCCGAGGGCACCCCGGGCGTCCAGGCGGGGCGTCGCGCCTTCATCAAGGAGGAGGACATCCCCGTCTACCAGAAGATCGCGGCATCTGGCACCAAGGTCGAGGTCCGCTACATGACGACCGACAAGCCCGTGCCCATCTCAGAGTTCATCTCGTTGTAAGGAAAGGTGATAAACGTGGAAGTCAACGCGCTCCAGTTTGTCCTCATCGCCCTCCTCGCGGGTTTCCGCGCGGTCGATATGTATTCCACCCAGGCGATTCCCTTCATGCACGCGCTTGTGTGCTGGCTCGCCGGTATCATCTTGGGTGATCCCAACACCGGCCTCATCGTCGGCGGCACCATCCAGCTCATGTCCATGGGCGCCGCGGGCCTGGGCGGCTCTTCCGCTCCCGACTACGGCATGGCCGGTATGGTCGCCACGGTCACGGCGTGCGTGACCGGCAACGGCGACGTCTCCGTCGGCCTTGCTATCGGCGTCGTCGTCGCTATGCTCTACGTCCAGCTCGACGTCATCTTCAAGATCTACAACTCCTGGGTCTTCAAGGTCATCCGCGGCTACGCCGTCAAGCGCGACTACAAGAAGATGCTCGCCTCGTGCTTCCTGTCCCATTTGTGGCTGTTCCTCCAGGGTGCGCTCCCGATGATTATCGTGCTCGCCTTCGGTAAGTCCGCCGTCGAGGCCATCAATGCCTTTATGCCCGCTTGGTTCACCGGCGGCCTCTCCATCGCCGCAGGCATCCTGCCCGTCACCGGCTTCGCGATCCTGCTGACGTTCATGCCGGTCAAGAAGTTCTACGCGTTCCTGATCGCCGGTTACGTGCTCGCCGCGTACCTCAACCTCTCTGTCCTGCCCATCGCACTCCTTGGTGCCGTCGTCGCCATCGAGTACTTCCGTCTCAAGTCTGAGACCCCGGCCGTCGCCGCCGCTACCGAGATTGGAGGCGAGCTCGAAGATGAGTAACTTCTTCAAGCCCAAAGATTTCAAGGATTTCGATGAGGCTCCGGAGCGCAAGCCGCTTCCCGACGGCTCCTATGAGCCCGTGCTGACTGACGAGGATCTCAAGATCTGCTCCCGCCGCATGTGCCTCATGGACACCGTGTCGTACTCCTACGCCACACAGAACGCCCCGTGTGCCATGTTCGCCTCGTACTACGCGCTCCGCAAGATCTATGGTAACGACGAGGATGCTTTCAACACCGCGATTTTGAACCAGCTTGACTGCGTGTTCAACGCCACGCCGCCGGTCTCTGGCCTGCTGCTCGGCGCCGGCCTCGCTATCGAGGACAAGGGCCATCTGAACGGTATGAACGCCGAGAACGATCTCAAGGTCGGTCTCATGGGCCCCATCTCGGGTATCGGCGATGTCTTTATCTGGATTCTGCCCATGACGATTCTCGGCTCCATCGCTGGCTACATGGCCCAACAGGGAAGCCCCGTCGGAATCCTGCTTTGGCTCGCCGTGTGGGTCGCCATCTGCTTCTGGCGCATGCAGAACTACGTTCAGGGTTACAAGGCCGGTGCTTCCGTTGTCACCAAGATGGGCGATAAGCTCAATGTCCTGACTGACGCCGCTTCGATCCTCGGCCTTACCGTGGTGGGCTCGCTCATCTACAGCGCCGTCAAGATCTCTACGCCGCTTACGTTCACCTATGGCGAGATCTCGCTCGGCATCCAAGAGGGCGTGCTTGATCAGATCTTCCCCAACCTGCTCGCGGTCCTGCTTGCAGTGCTCGTCTACAAGCTGATCAAGAAGGGCGTCAAGCTCAACTGGATCATCTTGGGCATCCTGGTTGTGAGCTGCGTCTGCGCCGGTTTCGGTATCCTCGCCGCCTAAGCGCTTTCCACCCGCATCCTTCCTTTTGCCGGGAGGCCTTTCCCCGGGTCTCCCGGCGTGTCGCGGGCGCCATCCCGCGACAACGGTTCGCATCGAACCGTTCCATAGCAGCCGCCGCATCTTACCTACACGCCGCGGCGGCTGCTATGGAATGATTCGTCTAGACGACGCTTCGCCGCTGCATGGGGCGCCGTCTTCGATTCAAGGAGATAGCTTATGAGACACGTCGTGCTCGCATCGCATCACCGGTTTGCCCAGGGGCTTCTCGACACGCTTGAATTCTTGGGTGCCAAATGCGATTTTCACGTTGTTTGCGCCTACGTCGATGAGCGGCCGCTCGAGCCTCAGGTTGCCGCGGTGTTCGAACAATTTGGCCCCGATGACGAGGTACTTGTTCTGACCGATATCCTTGCCGGAAGCGTCAATCAGAAGTTCATACCCTATGTGGGGCGCAACGTGTTTGTGGTTGCGGGCGTGAATGTGGTGCTCGCCATGGAGCTTTGTCTGGCGCCTGCTCCGCTCACGACCGAGAGCATCGAGGAAGCCATTGCGATGGCCGGCGCATCTATCAAGCTCATCAACACCCTCACTGTCGAGGATGACGAGGACGACGAATAGCTCATTTGGGCGTGATCGGTTAGATGACTGCGTACCCTTTTTCTGTTTCGTGGATTGAAAGGAAGAGACCATGCTTATCAGCGAGGTTATCCAGCGCGTCAAGGACTATAGCGGCGGTATCGACTCGTTCACCGGCAAACCGATCGATGAGGAGACCACCCGTGACAAGGTACTTTATGGCGATACCGCTCAGGAATGCACGGGAATCGTGACGTGCATCTGGCCCACGGTCGACATCATCAAAAGAGCGCGCGAACTCGGTGCCAACTGCATCATCAGCCACGAGGCCATCTTCTGGAACCATGGCGACCATCAAGATACGGTGGGCGACACGGCGGCATTCAAGGCCAAGAAAGAACTACTTGATGACTGGGGCGGCGCGGTCTGGCGTTGCCATGATTTTATCCATTCCCGTGTGCCCATTGATACGGACAGGGCCATGGCCGACGGTATCTTCTATGGCCTAGCCGATAAGCTTGGCTGGCTCGATTACCGTGTGGGCGACGATAGGGGCTTCTGCCTTGAGTATGAGATCCCCGAGACGGACGCTACCGAGCTTGCCCGCGAGCTGGTCGCAAAGCTCGACCTCAACGGTACGCGCATTACGGGCGATTCGCATGCGCGCGTGCGCCGTGTGCGCATACCGATGCATGTGACGGGCGAGGCCAAAAGCGACACGCATGAGATTAACGAAACCGACGCCCGCGGCGACGACTGTCTCATGACCATGGAGTTCATTGATTTCACTACGTGCGAGTACATCCGTGACGCCGGCATGCTTGGACAAAACAAATGCGCCATCACCATCGGCCACTTCAATCTTGAGGAACCGGGCATGGAGTACATGGTGCACTGGCTGCCCGAGGCGCTGGGGACCGATGCGATTCCGACGACATTTGTACGTATGGAGGATACGTACCGTTACGTCGTTGCCTAACGGATAAGGAAAGTATGCCCGGGACGGTCCATGTGACAGACCCCGGGCTTTTTTTGAATGGAGGAAAGCTATGAAGGCCGCAAGCGTTTCCGTTGATATCACGCCTCAAGGCAAATTCTGGATGGAGGGCTATATCCACCCCATCCGAAAGGAGCCGGGACTCGGCATCCACGACGAGCCGCGCGCGACGCTACTTTTGGTCGAGGTCGAAGGCGTGCGGGCGCTGTTCGTTTCGATCGATGTGTGCATTCTCAAGGCCGAGACGACCGCCGCGATGAGGGCTGGGCTGTCGGATCTGCTGGGGGTCGAGACGGAGCACATCGTCATCAACTCGATCCATACGCATTCCGCCGCGAACGGATTCGAAGGTGCTGGGGCCATGGACATTCCCACCACGCCGGGATACGTTGAGTATGTGACCGGCTTGGTGCTTCAGGCCGCAACACGGCTTTGCGATCGTGAGCGTGACGTTAAGGCCCAGATGCTCGTGCGCCACGTGCGCGGCTGGTATTCGAATCGTAACGACGCCGAGCTCCCGTTCGACGATGAGGCCCTGATTCTGCGCTTTGTTGACGAGGGTGGGTCCGTGGCGGGTGCCATGCTCAACTTCAACTGTCACGCGACGGTCGTCGGGCCCACCAACCGCCTGCTCACGACCGATGTTCAAGGTGGTGTGCGCGACGAGCTCGTCGATTGGATTGGCTGCGTGCCCTATATCTTTACGGGCGCTTCGGGCGACCTGGGCAACCGTCAGTTCCGCCAGGGCAACGATTTCGCCGAGCTCCGACGCGTCACCAACGGTATTGCCGGCGAGATCATGAAGGGTTCGTTTGAGCCGGTCGAGCTTTCGGCGCCCAAGGTGAGCCGTTTTTCGCACCATGTCCACTACAGCAACGAGCAGTTCTACCCTGAGTACCAAAAGCAGCTTGACGAGGTCCTTGAGGTGCTCGCCAACAATCCTACCTTCGACGAGAAGAAGCTCGCCGATACCGAGAAGGCTATGCTCGAGGACCAGCTCGAGCGCCACGAGATGGACTTTACCGTCGAGATGACCACACTCGACTTTGGCAACGTGGTGTTCGTGACCTTCCCCGGCGAGCTGGCGAGTGAGCTCGGCGCCATGGTCAAAGGAGCGTTCGAGGGAACGGGCAAGCATCCCGTGGTGATCGGCTACGCCAACGATTATCAGGGCTATTTTGTTGCGGCGCATACCTATGGCGGAACGAGCTACGAGAGCTATGTGACGCAGATGCCCAAAGGTTGGACCGAGGAGATGCTCGAGATCTATCGGGAGCAGCTGTGAGGTCGCCGGATACGCTGAGACCACAGGCAGATGAACTTGCGGTCGGGTTTTTTGACGTCGACGGCACACTTGTCTATCGCGATCCCGAGACAGGGCCCGGCAGCGTGCCAAGCGAGCGGGTTTGCGAGGCGATTCGGGCGTTTGCCCGTGCGGGCGGGGTTCCCGTTATCGCGTCGGGGCGTGCAATGCCCGGACTCGTTCAGCTGTTTGACCTGCTTCCGTTTCGCGGCTGCGTGAGTCTGGACGGCGCCTACGTTCAGTTCGACGGCGAGGTCATTGCCGACCGATACTTCGAACGCGTCATGCTGGAACAGATGGTCTCCGAGATGCTCCGGTGCAGGATGGCGGCTTTTTTCGAGGGAACGGACGGGTGTGTCGAGCTTTCGCCCACGGGGGAAAGCCTGTATGACTGGGGCGAGGTTGCCTGTGATCTGGAAGGCATGGCCCGCGCTAATCCGTCGCTGCGTTTTGGCAAGGTCGACTTTATCGATTCCGCGACGCCGGCGTATCGGGACAGTGCGTATCTTCAGCGTGAGCTCGGCTACTACAACGTGGGCGGCGGATGTCACGAGCTGGTGATGCCGGGCGTCGACAAGGGCTCGGGCCTGCGCCTTTTGGCAAAGAGGATCGGGCGGGATTTGCCGGACGGTTTTCGAAGGATGCGGACGTATGCGTTCGGCGATTCGGAAAACGACCTTGCGATGTTCGAGGCCGCAGATGTGTCCGTCGCGATGGGGCAAGCGGTCCCGCATGTGCGTAAGGCCGCCGATTATGTGACCGATTCCTGCGCCGAGGACGGTGTGGCGACGGCATTGGAGGCACTCGGCCTTATCTGAGGGGCTTCATCGGAGGTATCGTCGAAATGGCGAATGGGGCAAACAGAATTACCCGTTTGCCCCATTTTTGTGTCTAGTCGCGTTGTTTAGGCGTGCTGGCGTAGAACTTCTTCTTTTTGGGTTTACCGGCGGGGGAGGGCTTGCCGTCGCCGGCGGGCATCGAACGGGGCGCAGTCGCGCGGGGCTTGCGGGCCTCGGGGTTGCGCAGCTCCTCGACGCGCTCGGCAATTTCCTCGGCGCTAAAGCCGACTTCGGCCATGGCGTCCTCGATGGGCAGGCGGCGCACGATATAGCAATGATGCACCTTCTGGTTACGCGCGAAATCCTCGGGAATGGTCTGCGCCGTAATGTCCTGTAGCACCACGCCCGCGCGTGCGAGCTTGCGCGTCTCGGGGCGGAAGCCACGCAGGTTGCAGCTAAAGATGGCGTGGCCACCCTGCGTGAGCAGGCGCGACACGCCGGCCAAAAGCTCAACATGGTCACGCTGAACATCCCAGGTGCGACGGCCCATCTTGGACGAGTTCGAAAACGTGGGCGGGTCGACAAAGATCAGGTCCCAGCGGTTGCGCGTCTGGCGCTGGTCACGAATCCAGGCGAGCACGTCGTCGCGCACAAAGTGATGCTGCGGACCCACAAAGCCGTTCTGGCGCATGTTGCGCTCGGCCCAGTCCAGGTAGGTGTTGGAGAGGTCGACCGTCACGGTCTCCTCGACGCCGCCATCGGCCGCATAGCAGGTGGCGGTGCCGGTGTAGGCGAACAGATTGAGGAAGCGGCGCGCCTGTTTGGCGTGCTCGCGCACCAGGTTGCGGGTGACGCGGTGGTCCAGGAAGATGCCCACATCCAGATAGTCGTCAAAGTTGACGGCAAAGGTGAGGCCGCCTTCCTCGATGAGCGGCGGGCGACGGCGCGCGATGTTGGCGCGCTCGCCCGATGCGCCCTTACCGGCGCCCTGCTTGCCGTACTGCGAGCCGCCGCGCGAACGCATGCGGGCCTTGGCGTGCACATGCTCGGCCGGAACATCCAGGATGCGCGGCGCGATGGCCAAGATGTCGAGCATGCGTGCCTGGGCAAGCGCGGGGTCGATGGTCTTGGGCGCGGCGTATTCGGCGATGACGAGCCAGCGGCCCGGCGTCTGCGGGCAACCCTGGTACAGGTCGATGGCGGCGGAGTAGTCGGGCAGGTCGGCATCGTAGACGCGGTAGCAGCTCACGCCCTCGCGCTTTGCCCACTTGCGACGCAGGCGGGCGTTCTTGCGCAGGCGGTTGGCGAACTGCTCGGACTCGGGGATGAGCACGGGCAGCGGCTTGCCGTCGCCCAGGTCGAGCGTGGCAGCAGGTTCGGGCATGGGAGCGTCGGCGGCTTCGTCTTGGGCGTCTGCGGTCTGCTCCTCGGCATCTGCGCTGGTCGCAGCTTCAAATGCCGCGGCGGCGTGGTCGAGCGAGGGCCAAACCTCAATAGTTGCCTCTTCGTTATTGGGCATGACGGCTATGGAGTGCGCGGGCTCGGTATGGAGCGCGCGGGCCATAAGGCCATCGCGGGTGAGCGCGGCGACCGGTGCCGAAGCGAGCTCGGGCGCGCGGCGCAGCTCGCCGACCAGCGTCATGGCGTCGTGCATGAGCGAAAGCGGGGTCTCGGTGGTGTCTGCGACCACGGCGGCGCCGGCGACAGTGCCCGCATGGTCCAGCACGGTAGCGGACTTGGCAGCGCAAAAGTCGACAAAACGCTTGTAGCCGGCACACTTGACCATGCGCTCAGCGGTCTTGCGGGCGGCGGGGTCGATGTCTACGGCCACGATGCGCGCCTGGCGTTCGCGCGCTGCCGTCTCGCGCTCGCGTGCCTCGGTAAGCAGCTGCTCCCACAGGGCAGCGTCGTGCAGCTGCCAGCCCTCAAAGCCCCAGTGCTCGCGTGCGGCGCCCGGGGCGCGGTCGGTCAGAATGTTCACGGCCTCCAGCAACAGACCGCCGCCGGCACACGAGGCGTCGATCAGCGTAGGCAGGGCTTCGCTCTCGTAATCGTCAGCCGTCAGCTCGCGCTCGCACAGTGCGGTCCAGCCGACCTGCGCCAGCACCAGGGCAGCGTAGTCGGGGCGCAACACGTGCACGTCCTCGCCGGCACGGGTCGCCGCGGGCGGCAGGCGCTTGAACAGCGGGTCGCCCGAAAGGTCCAGGCTTATGCTCGCGCGGCGCTGGCGCAGCGAAAGCAGTAGGTGAACATCAGGGTCGGCGGCATCGACGTCGGCGCGACGTCCCGTGGTCTCGGCCAGGCGGTCGCACAGCGCGTCCTTGGCGCGCAGGGCCGAGAAGCGCGTGTTGCGCAGCTGCTCGGTCACGCCGCGGGCGGTGATGGCGATGGTAGCGCCGGGGCGGACGATGCTCTCCCAGGCGATGTCGTAAACGCTATCGTACAGTTCATCGGCATCCTGCGCCTCAAAGCGCCCGAGTACCACGAACACGCGGCTCGCCAGGCGCGACCACAGACAGGCGCGGTAGCCTTCTTCGAGCTCGCCCTCAAACGTAGCGCGGCCCTTCAGGCGGCGGACATGCGAAAGCCCGAGGCGTTTAAGCTCATCGGCGAGTGCGGACTCAAAGCCCTCGGGGCAGCTTGCGTAAAATTCCATGGGTGACCTCTCTGGTTGCGTCGCTCCATTATATGATGGATGCTTCGTTTGCCCTTATCCTCGAAAGGAACCCATATGATTGATGCGTGCTCCGAATCCGCTGTGCTCTTTTTTGACGTGGACGGCACGCTGACGTCGTTCGATCCCGACGATATGACCGATAAGGACTTCAATGCGGTCCATCCGTCGAAGGCTGTTGTCGATGCATTTGGTCGCCTGCGCAATGCGGGTCACCAGGCATTTATCTGCACGGGTCGCCCCTTATGGCTGATTGCCGATGGTCTGCGCGCGCTGAATCCGGCGGGTATCGTTGCCATGGCGGGCGCCACGCTCGAGGTCGAGGGCCGCGTGGCGCATGAGGACTGCTTTGACGAGGGCATCGTTGAGGAGCTTGCGCGTCGCATTGCCGCGGCGGGCTTCGAGGCTTTTTTCGAGGCCAACGCTGCGACCTTTGCGCTGGAGCCCGTGGGCGTTGAGCAGTCGTCTTTGATCGGTGCCTTTGTGGTGCATAGCGCCGAGGAGATGCGCATCGACGGTCGCCTGCGCGTGGGCAAGGTATGCCTCAACGCGCCCAACCTGGCTCGCGTGGCCAACGACGACGGCTTTATCGATCGCAACTTTGAGCTGTGCAACACCGGCGGCCAGAACCGCGAGCTGAGCCCCAAGGGCATTGACAAGGGCGTGGGCGTGGCGCGAGCGCTGGAGTATCTGGGCCGCGCTGGCAACGCACACACCTTTGGCTTTGGCGATTCGGGCAACGACCTGGGCATGCTCGCTGCCGTCGAGACGGCCGTGGCCATGGGCAACGCCATGCCCGAGGTCAAGGCAGTCGCCGACTACGTGACCGACGATGTCGCACACGACGGTACCGTCACCGCCATGCAGCATTTCGGCCTCATCTAATGAATCCCGCGCTCTGACGTTTGCTCAAACTGCGACTCTTTGCTTTTGCATGCTCAATCGATTTATCAATCCAAACACTGAGGTGTTTATACCGTTCGCCGAGAAGATAAAAACCCGCAGTTCACGCCTTGATAAACGTAGGTAAAGTGTTTAGCAGTTCAACGTCCATATACAGACGAAAGGAATCGGGCAGATGGCAATTAAGGTGTTCGCTGACGGTGCAAACCTCGAGGGCATGCTCGACATGTACGAGAACGGCAACGTTCAGGGTTTCACGACCAACCCGTCCCTTATGAAGAAGGGCGGCGTGACGGATTACCGCGCATTTGCCAAGGAGGTCCTGGCCCACATCACCGACGTTTCCGTCTCGTTTGAGGTCTTTGCCGACGACGTCGAGACCATGGAGGTCGAGGCTCGCGAGATCGCTACCTGGGCCGAGAACGTCTACGTCAAGATCCCGTGCGTGACCACCAAGGGCGAGTCCACCGCCGAGCTGGTCCACAAGCTTTCGGCCGATGGCATCAAGGTCAACGTCACCACTATCTTTACGCCTAAGCAGGTCGATGAGATGGTCGAGGCCGTTGACGCGGAGACGCCGTCCATTATCTCGCTCTTTGCCGGCCGCATCGCCGACACCGGCGTCGATCCCATTCCATTTATGACGGAGTCGGTCAAGAAGGCCGCCGTCAAGCCCAACTGCGAGGTCCTGTGGGCGTCCACGCGCGAGCTCATCAACATTTACCAGGCGGAAGGATGCGGTTGCCAGATTATCACGGTGCCCAATAGCATCCTGGCCAAGCGTAAGAACATCGGCCGTGACCCGTACGAGGTCTCGCTCGATACCGTGCGCGGTTTTGCCAAGGATATCGCCGCTTTGGGCTTCCATATTCTGCCGTAACGCGAACACTGGCTGCGCCGCGGGTTGTTCGCCCCGGCCTTTCCCTATCGCTCACGCGCTCCGCGAGGGTCGTGCTAGGCAAAGGAAAGGCCGGGGCTGCCGACACGAGCTTGCTAGTAGGTTCTGAGCTGAATAAGACTTGGCTGGTGCTGCCTCTTTGATGGGTCGGCACCATTTTTGTTGCGGTATCTGCAAGTTTTCCCATTGGGTGAGAAAAACTTGCAAGTTCGACGATGGGCAGCGGTGGTTCGTCCTTTGCTGTTACTTTCCCTGCACCATGGTGAGCGAGATCTTCTTGCGGTCGCGATCGACCTTTTCGACCCACACCTTGACCGTATCGCCGACGCGTACCACGTCGCTCGGGTGCTTGACGAAGCGGTTGGCCAGCTTGGAGATATGTACGAGGCCGTCCTGGTGCACGCCCACGTCGACGAAGGCGCCAAAGTCCACAACGTTGCGCACCGTACCCTTGAGTTCCATGCCGGGCTCCAGGTCGTCGATGGAAAGTGCCGAGCGGCTAAAGACCACCTCGGGCGCGTCGTCGCGCGGGTCGCGGCCGGGCTTCTTGAGCTCGTTGACAATGTCGATGAGCGTGAGGGTGCCGCAGTTCAGGTCGCTTGCCAGCGCCGAGATGCTGCCCAGACGGCGCTCGATGTCGGGCACGCCGCCGCGACTGAGCTCGCTGGCTTTAACGCCTGCGCGCTCCAGGACAGACGTGGCCACCTCGTAGCTCTCGGGGTGGACGCTTGTCGCGTCGAGTGGGTTCTTGCCGCCGCTGATGCGCAAAAAGCCCGCGGCGTTGAGATATGCCTTGGGTCCCAGCTTGGGGACCTTCTTGAGCTGGCGGCGATCGGTAAAGGCGCCATTTTCCTCGCGGTAGGCCACGATGTTTTTGGCCACGCTCGGCGTGATACCCGATACGTAGCCCAGCAGGCTCGCGCTCGCGGTGTTCACGTCGACGCCCACGCGGTTGACGACGTCCTCCACCACGTGTCCCAGGGTGCGCGAAAGCTCAGCCTGGTCAAGGTCGTGCTGGTACTGGCCTACGCCGATGGACTGGGGCGGAATCTTGACGAGCTCTGCCAGCGGGTCTTGCAGGCGGCGGCCCAGGCTCATGGCGCCACGCACGGTGACATCTAGGTCGGGATACTCCTGGCTTGCGAGCTCGGAGGCGGAGTACACCGACGCGCCGGCTTCGTTGACGATGGTGTATCGAAGGCCGGGCGCCTGCTCGGCGATGAACTCCGAGACGACTTCCTCGGTCTCGCGGCTAGCGGTGCCATTGCCGATGACGATGGTGTTGACGCCGTCCTTCTTGACGAGGTGGGCGAGCTCGCGCTTGGTGCCGGCGACGTCGTGGCGCGGCTTGGTGGGGTAGACCACGCCGTGGTCGAGTAGCTTGCCGGTCTCGTCCATGACGGCGACCTTGCAGCCGGTGCGGTAGCCCGGGTCGAGTGCGAGCACGCGGGCGCCGCGCACGGGGCGTGCCGAGAGCAGGCCCTCGAGATTCTTGGCAAAGACGTTGATGGCCTCGGTCTGCGCACGGACGGTGAGTTTGGCGCGGGCCTCGCGCTCCAGTGAGGGGGCCATGAGGCGCTTGTAGCCGTCGGCGATGGCGGCATCGAAGACAGGCGCGAAGACGCCCTGGCGTCGGGGCCAACGGCTGCCGAGGCGTGCCGTGGCGGCGGCGCCGTCGACGTTCACGCGCACGCGGAGCTTGCCCTCGCGCTCACCGCGGTCGATAGCCAGCACACGGTGGTTAGGGATGCGGCGCAGCGGTTCGTCATAGCTGTAGTACGGCTCGTAGGGGGTCTTCTCGGCGGGGTCGGTGGCCTCGACGACGATATCGGCGGTGTTTTGCGTAAAGGCGCGCAGGTCGGCGACGTTCTCGGGGTCCTCGGCTACCGTCTCGGCCACGATGTCCGCCGCGCCGGCGAGCGCCTTCTCAGGCGTGTCGAAGCCGGCATCCTCGTTGACGTATGCCGCGGCGGCGTCGAGCGCGCTGCCCTTGGCGGATGCCTGCATGATGATCATGTTGGCGAGCGGCTCCAGGCCTGCCTCGCGGGCCTTCTGTGCGCGGGTCATGCGCTTTTTGCGGTAGGGCTTGTAGAGGTCCTCGACACGCTGGAGCTGCGTGGCCTCGCGAATCTGCTGCTCGAGTTCGGGCGTGAGTTTGCCCTGGGCGTCGATGAGCAGGATGACGTCCTCTTTGCGTTGCTCAAGATTGCGCAGGTAGGACAGGCGCTCGTCGAGGGCGCGCAGGGCGACGTCGTCCATGCCGCCCGTGGCTTCCTTGCGGTAGCGCGAGATAAAGGGGATGGTGTTGCCCTCGTCGATGAGCTTGACGGCCGCCTCGATGTTGGCGGCCTTAAGGTTGAGCTCGCGGGCGAGCTGGGCGATAAGATCCATGGGACTCCTTGCGTTTATGGTGCATTTGCAGCACAGAGCTACCAAGGATACCACCCGGCGCTCCACCAAAGCAGTCTTTTTGGGACGGGGCTTTTTTAGCTACTTTCGTCGTTTAGCCTGCGCGATGATTTTTCTGGGATGGGGATATAAAAATCATCCTTACAAAACGAGGCCCTGGCCAAACGGCCAGGGCCTCACTATTTCTCTTCAGCTTGCGAGAAAAGACCGTGCGCGTAGGAGCTCCCCGAGGGAGGCGGGGTGTTTGCTCCGCGCGCAGTTTCGCAGCGCAGCGAGAATGTTTGAGCACGGAGTAAACACCCCGCCTCCCTCGGGGAGCTCCGTCGGGAGCGTAGGGCTATTTTGAGCTACTCCAGCTCAAACGCACCCGTGTACAGCTGGTAGTAATACCCGCGCTTGGCGATCAGCTCGTCGTGGTTGCCGCGCTCGATGATGCGGCCGTGATCCAGACAGATGATCGCGTCAGAGTTGCGCACGGTGGACAGGCGGTGTGCGATGACAAACGTCGTGCGGCCTTCCATGAGTTTATCCATGCCCGCCTGCACGATAGCCTCGGTGCGGGTGTCGATGGAGCTCGTTGCCTCGTCCAGAATCATTGCCGGCGGATCGGCGACGGCGGCGCGTGCGATCGAAATCAGCTGGCGCTGGCCCTGCGACAGCTGGGCGCCGTTGCCGGTAAGCATGGTGTCGTAGCCGTCGGGCAGGCGGGTGATAAAGTCGTCCGCGCCCGCGAGCTTGGCCGCCGCGATGCACTCCTCGTCGGTAGCGTCCAGGTTGCCGTAGCGGATGTTATCCATCACGGTGCCGGTGAACAGGTTCACGTCCTGCAGCACGACGCCCAGCGAGCGGCGCAGATCGGCCTTGCGGATCTTGTTGACGTTAATGCCGTCGTAGCGGATCTTGCCGTCGGCAATGTCATAGAAGCGGTTGATGAGGTTGGTGATGGTCGTCTTGCCCGCACCGGTGGCGCCGACAAACGCGACCTTCTGGCCCGGCTTGGCAAACACGGACACGCCGTGCAGCACCTCGTGGTCGGGCGTATAGCCAAAGTCGACGTTGTCCATGACCAGGTCGCCGCGCAGCGGCACGTACTCGATCTCGCCGGTTGCGCGGTGCGGATGTTTCCATGCCCACATGCCGGTGTGGTGGTCGGCCTCCTCGAACTGCCAGGTCTCGGGGTTCACCTGCGCGTTGACGAGCGTCACGTAGCCTTCGTCGGCTTCGGGCTCCTCGTCGATGAGCTCAAAGATGCGGTCGGCGCCGGCGAGGCCCATGACCACGGCGTTGATCTGCTGCGAGATCTGGCCGATCTGTCCGCAGAACTGCTTGGTCATGTTGAGGAACGGCACCACGACTGCGATGGACAGCGCCATGCCCGAGATGCTCAGGTTGGGCACGCCCAGCGCCAGGAAAATGCCGCCTGCCAGCGCTACCAGCACGTAGAGCAGGTTGCCCAGGTTCATAAGGATGGGCATGAGGATGTTGGCGTACATGTTGGCCTTCTGCGAGACCTCGAAGAGCTTTTCGTTGCGCTCGTCAAAATCGGCCTCGGCGGCAGACTCGTGGCAGAATGCCTTGACGACCTTCTGGCCGTTCATGACCTCCTCGATATGGCCCTCGACCACGCCGAGTTCGGCCTGCTGCGCAATGAAGAAACGCGCGGAGTTGGAGCCGAGCAGCTTGGTCATAAAGGTCATAAAGACGACGCCGGCCACAATGACCAGGCACATCCACACGCTGTAGTACAGCATGATAAAGAACACCGTGACGATGACGATGGTCGTCATGAGCAGGTTGGGCAGCGACTGGCTGATCATCTGGCGCAGCGTGTCGATGTCGTTGGTGTAGTGGCTCATGATGTCGCCGCGCTGGTGCGTGTCGAAGTAGCGAATCGGCAGGTCCTGCATGCGGTTGAACATCTTCTCGCGCAGCTTCTCGAGCGAGCCCTGCGTGACGATGGCCATGGCGCGGTTCCAGAACAGCGAGGACAGGATGCCGACGCCGTAGATGCAGGCGAGGGTGGTCACGAGCTGTGCGATCTTGGGCTGTGCGGCTTCCCAATCGCCCGACTGCCACGATTCGCTAATAATCTGTAGGGCGCTCTGAAGGAAGGTCGCGCCGATGGAGTTGATGATGGCGCAGAGCACCACGCCGACGACGACGAGGGGCAAAAGCACGGGGTAGAAGCCAAAGAGCGTCTTGATGAGGCGCGACATGGTGCCGCCCTTGCGGTTGAGCGCGCGCTCAGCGGTCGTTGTCTTACTCATGTGCCTCGCCTCCTTCCTGGGTCTGAGCTTGCGTTGCGGATGCCTCGGTGTCGGCCTCGACGGCCCCTTCGCCCTCGGCAGACATCTTGTTCTGCGAGGTAAAGGTCTCGCGGTAGATCTCGCTCGTCTTGAGCAACTCGTCGTGGTTACCGATCTGCGCGATACGGCCGCCCTCCATGACGATGATGCGGTCTGCGTCTTGCACGGAGCTGATGCGCTGGGCGATGATGAGCTTGGTCGTGTTGGGCAGATAGCTTGCCAGCCCTGCGCGGATCTTGGCGTCGGTCTTGGTGTCGACGGCGCTGGTGGAGTCGTCCAGGATCAAGATCTTGGGGCGACGCAGCAGGGCACGTGCAATGCACAGGCGCTGCTTCTGACCGCCCGAAACGTTGGAGCCGCCCTGTTCGATCCAGGTGTCGTAGCCCTTGGGGAAACCGTCGACAAACTCGTCGGCGCAGGCCAGATGTGCGGCCTCGCGGACTTCCTCGTCGGTGGCGTTCGGGTCGCCCCAGCGCAGATTCTCGGCGATGGTGCCGCTAAACAGCACGTTTTTCTGCAGCACCATGGCTACCTGGTGGCGCAGCGCGTCCAGGCCGTAGTCGCGCACGTCCACGCCGCCCACGCGCACAGCGCCTTCGGTGGTGTCGTACAGGCGGGCGATGAGGTTAACGAGCGTGGACTTGGCCGAGCCGGTGCCGCCGATGATGCCGATGGTCTCGCCGCTCGTAATGTGCAGGTCGATATCGTCGAGCGCCTGGCGCTTCGCATGCTTGGAATACTTAAAGCTCACGTGGTCAAAGTCGATGGAACCGTCGGCAACCTCGAGCACGGGCTCGGCGGGATCGGCGATCGTGGGCTCGGCGGCCAGCACCTCGGCAATGCGGTGTGCCGATTCGTCGGCCATGGTCACCATGACAAAGATCATCGACAGCTGCATCAGGCTCATGAGAATCTGGAAACCATAGGTAAAGGTCGAGGAGAGCTGGCCCACGTCGAACAGCGTGCCCTGGCTCGTGATGATGAGCTTGGAGCCCAGGTAGATGATGACGACAAACGCGCCGTTGACGCAGATGTTCATCATGGGGTTGTTAAAGGCGAGCAGCTTCTCGGCGCGGGTGAAGTCCATCTGGACGTCGCGCGCGGCGGTCGCGAACTTCTCCTTCTCAAAGTCTTCGCGCACATAGCTCTTAACCACGCGCATGCCGGTGACGTTTTCCTCGACGGACTCGTTAAGGGCATCGTACTTGTGGAACACGCGCGAGAAGATGGGGCGCACCTTAAAGATGATAAAGAACAGTCCAAAGCCCAGCAGCGGAATGATGACCAGGTAGACCATGGCGACGCTGCCGCCCATGATAAACGCCATGGTAAAGGCGAAGATCAATACCAGCGGCGCGCGCACGGCGATACGGATGATCATCATAAAGGCCTGCTGCACGTTGTTGATGTCGGTGGTCAGGCGCGTGACGAGCGAGGAGCTCGAGAACTCATCGATGTTGGCAAAGCTGAACGTCTGGATCTTGTAAAACAGGTCGTGACGTAGGTTCTTGGCGAAGCCGCAACTCGCATGGCTGCAGGTGACGCCGGCAGCGGCGCCAAAAGCAAGCGACGTCAGCGCGATGAGCACCAAAAAGCCTGCGGTGGGAAGCATCTCGGCTACGGTGGCGCCGTCTTTGATGGCGTCGATCAGGTTGGCGGTGATAAATGGAATCAGCATCTCGCAGAGCACCTCGCCAAGCACGAGCAACGGCGTGGCAACGGTGACTTTCATATAGTCGCGGATGCTGCCCATGAGGGTTTTAATCATCCAGTTCCTCCCAGGTTTTGCGAATCTTGTCGAGCATATCGGCGAGCTGCTCGCGCTCGTCGTGGGTGAGGGCGCTAAAGGCCTGTTCCCTAAAGCGCAGGCGGGCAGCCTGCTCTACGTGGGCCTTTTCCCATCCCGCTTCGGTCAGGCGAATGGTGAGCTGCCGCCGGTCTTTGGGATTGCGGCTGCGCTCGATAAGGCCGGCGCATTCAATCTTGGAGAGAATCTCGGAAAGCGAACCGGGCTTAAGATCAAAGTGCAAGCCCAGTTCCTGCTGTGACATCTCGCCGTTTGGCTGCTTGGCGAGCAGGCAGACGATGGGCGCCTTTCCCGAGGCGCCGCCGCCGTGAAAGTGCAGAAAGTGTCCGCAGAAGCCCAGTCCGTTCAGGATGTGCTTGGCAAGCGCGTCTGATTGGGACTGTGCCGCGGGCGCATCTGCGGGCTCGATGGGGTCGCCGCCCGGTGTGTGGGGGCAGATGCCGATGTGGCCATCGCACATGGTGTCGCTCCTTTCTTTAGTTAGGTAGTGGAATTGTTTTGTGCCTAACTAATCTAGGAGCATAAGAAATCAATGTCAAGGTACCAAACTAGTGGTTACGCGGTTTTACCAAACCGCGTAACGGCTCGACGCTGCAAACGCTCCTAAGCGGCAATCTGACGTTCAATCGTCGGGCATGGCCACAAGGCCTATGCCCTCCTCTTTCACGCCACCTTGCTCGCTTAGGAACGTTTTCGCTGTCCGTCCTCAATCTGCAGCGCTGCCTCGGTTGGCATTTGAGTGATCCGTGGGGGACGGAGGAAAACGGATCATTTTGGGCTGCGGTGACGCCCTTTCGAAGTTGCTTTGCCCAAAACTATGCCGGATTACTACGATGAATTCGAAATTTCAGACCACGGCATTGTTTTTCGGAAAATTACAAGCTGCCTACCTGCGGTTTTGCTGGAGTGCAATTCGTTGTGGTTGGAGACTTGCGGTTTATCGTAGTAATCCGGCATAGTTTTGGAATGGTAGTAAATAGATGGCAGCTACTGTGCCGCTAGCGCCGCGATTTGCCTCCCATTTCCGAAACCTTTCCGCAACAATTTGCCCTTCGTACCGCTCGCCTCCGCTCGCAACGCCCCCTGCGCTACACTTAGTCGCACTGTGGCGCTGCTGCGCCGCGCCCGACCCAAGGGAGACCCTCATGAAGAACACTCAGCTGCTGCTGATCAACGATATGTGCGGTTACGGCAAGGTCGCGCTTTCTGCCATGCTGCCGGTGCTGTCGCACATGGGCTATCGTATCCACAACCTGCCGACGGCCCTCGTTTCCGATACGCTCAACTACCCCAAGTTCTACATCCACGACACCACGGAGTATGTCCGCCAGAGCCTCGCCATCTGGGAGGAGCTCGGCTTTGAATTCGACGCCATCTCGACCGGCTTTATCGTGACCGAGGAAGAGGCGCGTATCATCTCGGACTTTTGCCACCGCCGCGCGCAAAAGGGCACCAAGGTGTTCGTCGACCCCATCATGGCCGACAACGGCAAACTTTACGCCGGCGTGCCCGAGTCGACCATCGGCCTTATGCGCAGCCTGGTCGAGTGCGCCGATTACGCGGTGCCCAACTATACCGAGGCGTGTTTGCTCACCGATACGCCTATGGCCGAACAGATGACGGCCGATGAGGCTCGTGCGCTCGTGGACGCCATGCTCGCGCTGGGCGCCAAGTCGGTGGTCATTACGAGTGCGAAGGTCGACGGGGCGAGTGCCGTCATCGGCTACGACCATGTGGCGGGAGAGTACTTCACGATTCCCTTTGAGCTGATCCCGGTGTATTTCCCGGGCACGGGCGATACGTTCTCGTCGGTGCTCGTGGGTCGCGTTATGGCTGGCTGGAGCTTACAGCGAGCGACGACCGACGCTATGCGTGTTGTGGCCGAGCTTATCGAGCGCAATGCCGACCAAGAGGACAAGTCGGCCGGTCTTCCCATCGAGGCCTGCCTGGATGTGATTGACCATGAGTAATGCTGGTGAGGGCGGCGTCAAGCCCGCGGGCGAGAACAGGCCGCTCGGTGCGCCGCGTGGCAAGCGTCCGCGTATCCGCGTGAGCTGCGTGGACCAGCTGGGTGCGTGCCGCTGTCACCATGGTCACAAGCCGGGCGACGTTTTTGACTTCGACCGCGATCGCGGCAAGATGTGCTCCATGGCCTGTCACGTGGGCTTTCCCTATATCGATATCCTGCGCTATGGCGGAACCGTGCCTGGCAACGAGCCTGGTACGGCAAAGTTCTGCTGCCCCGAGGTCGATACGCTGAACGTCTGGCTTGCCGAGATCGTCGACGAGTAACCGAGCGTGGATAATCTCCCACCGAGATAATGAGCGTGGATCTTCTCCCGTTTAGGGCGCCCTTGAACGCTCAAAGTGGGAGATTTTCCACGCTCATTTTTCATGCGGGAGATTATCCACGCTCATTTCGCGCCGAAGGCGTGGCTCGCGACCTTGCTTGTCTACAGCTGCTCGAGCATAGCGGTGCAACCGGCGAGCACATCGCGGTAGGTGGCATCGAAATTGCCAGTGTACCAGGGGTCGGCCACGTCGCCGGGGCGATCGGTCCAATCGAGCAGGCGCGAGATCTTGCCATCGGGGTCCTTGCCAAAGATGCGGTATAGGCCGCGGGCGTTTTCATCGTCCATATAGACAATGTGATCCCAGTTGCCATACTCCGCGCGACGCACCTGACGTGCGCGATGTGCGACGACGGGAATCCCAACCTCGCGTAGCTTGGCAACGGTGCCGTGATGTGGCGGGTTGCCGATCTCCTCGGTCGAGGTCGCGGCGGAATCGATGACAAACTCGTCCGCGCGTCCGGCGCGGTGCACCAGCTCGGTAAACACCGACTCGGCCATCGTCGAGCGGCAGATATTCCCATAGCAGATAAACAGTACGCGTTGCATACGCGGTTTCCTTTCGATCGCCATCATCGAGCTCGAGTATCGCATCTACGCCTACACCCTCGCCCTCGCCCGCTTGCGCTCCCAACGTGCCAGCTTAATCGTCACCAGCGTAAGCGCCCAGGCCACAAGCGAGAACACGGCACCAACCGCGCCCACGTACGCAATGCCGACGCTGCTTACTACGGTGCCGCCCACTGCGGTGCCAAACGAGATGCCGACGTTAAACGCCATGGGCTCAACCGAACTTGCAAGTACCATCGACTTGGGATGGCGGCTGCGCGCCACGTCCATAAAGTGTGTGATGCACGAGACCGAGAATAGGTACATGAGTATCGCTAGGCTAAAGACAAAGACGAGCGCGAGCGGCATGGCGCTACCCACGGCGAACAGCCCGAGTAACGCCGCAGCCTGCAGCACAAACGTCACAAGCAACGCCTTCATGCCAAAGCGCGCATCGATCCATCCGCCCAGGATGTTCGAGATCAGGCAGAACACGCCGTAGGCCATAAGCGTGGTGCTGGCTTGAACGGTGCCCATGCCCAGCACCTGCTCTAGATAGGGCGTCACGTAGCCGTAGAACACATAGACCGATCCCACGCCAAACAAGAAGATGAGCATGCCGGTGATGATGCTCGGCTCGCGCAGCAGACCCGCCTGCTCACGAAAGGTGGCAGGCTCGTCGGTTTGTCCAGCGCGCGGCATAAACGCCACGAGCGCTCCGCAGATCAAAACGGCAAAGGTTAGCGTGCCGTACATGGCCACGTGCCAATCGAGCGTGTCGGCCACAAACTTGCCAATCGAGGTTACAAAGACCATCGCCACGGAAAACGCACCATATACCACCGAGATGGCAAGCGAAGTTTGCTGCGGGGACAGAAGCTCGGGGATGTACGTCACGCCCACGGCGAGCAGTGCACCCGAGACGGAGCCCAGGACAATGCGCGAGATAAACAGCACCTGGAAGTTGGGCGCCAACGCCATGACCAGGTTGCCGAGCACAAAGACGATGCTGTAGCACACGAGCAGCTGGTAGCGGCGGAATCGCCCCGTGCTGAGCGCAAGCACCGGCGTCGCGATGGCGTAGACAAGCGCAAACACGCTGATGAGCTGGCCCGCAGTGGCAAGCGATACGCCGAGTTCCGTTGCCAGGTCACTTTCGATGCCGATGACCACGAATTCGGAGCAGCCGAGCGAGAATCCCAACAGCACGAGCAGCGCTAGGCAGAGCTTGGTGCGCGCGGGGGAGAGCGCGGCGGCGGTTGACTTACTTTTAGGCGTGGTTGCGGCGGTCAAGATTGTCACTCCAATGTCGCATGAATAAGCGGGATTCAATCCCTGCAACTCTAACAGAATGCGACAAAGGGGCAGTCCCTTTGTTACATGGAGAGCTTGCCTGTATAGTCGCAATACAGGCGAAGATGGTCTCAGGTACATCGCGGGCGACAGGAGATCCCATGGGTATGCACACGACAAAGGTTGCAGTGGGCGAGGGCAAGTTTGTGCTCGAGGCCCAGTTGACGGTGACGCCGCGAGGCATGGCGGTGTACGCCTGCTCGCCGGAGTTTGCGCACCTGGGCGCCACGGCGCAGGCCATTCCGCGCCCCGAGCCCGGCCGTACGGCGACGGTGAGCATCCTGGCCGTTCCGTGCCATCGAGACGAGATCCCAGCGCACGATATTGCGGCGGCGCTGGCCACGCGCTTTGGCGTGCCGGTCGTTGCAAGCACGGGTTTTCATGTTGAACAGGCGAGTGGTGACGACCTGCAGCGCGTGCTCGACACCACCAAGGAGCTCATCGCCGCGCTCGAGGAGGCCGCAGCCCGCATTCTGCGCGCCGGCTGGGATGAGGGCGGCGCGGGCGCCGAGGTCGTGGCGGTCGATGCCGCGACCGGCGAGGCGCTTGGCCCCGTCGACCGCATCGATGCCCATGCCGGTGTGGGCATCCTGCATCAGGCATTTCTGACGCTTTTGGTCGAGGGCCGGGGCGAAGACGCGCGCCTGCTGCTCTGTCGCCGCAGCCCGCTCAAACGCCTGTGGGGCGGAGTGCTGGCCGATGGCTGCGCCGGCCATCCGCTCCCCGGGGAAGACGTCGCGGTCGCCACGGCGCGTCGCATCAACGAAGAGCTCGGCATTGCGCGCGAGCCAGATCAGCTCGAGCACCTCGGACACGTGGCGTACCGCGAGGACCACGGCGACGGCCGCTGCGAGTGCGAATGGTGCGAGGTCTACCTTGCTCATGTTGAGCCCGGCGAGCTGCATATCAACCAAGAGGAGATCTCGGAGGTGCGCCGCGTGGCCCCGTCCGAGCTCAAAGGCTACCTGCAGGGTCACCCTGAGCAGCTGGCCCCCTGGCTCCGCGAGGCCCTCAGCGACCCATCCATCCGTACGGCCCTCGCTATGTGACAAAGGGACAGTCCCTCTGTCGCGTCCAAACCGTCACAACATTCGGCGAAAATCTCGAAAACGAGGAAAAGCATCGAATGTTGTGACGGTTTTTGTCCAGGGGATCGCTTCTCATCCAAAAATCCCGCTTGACTGTATTGCAACAACACAGCGCAACGTAAGGGGTGTCCGATAACGGGCGCCCCTTTTAAGTGGCAACGTTGCTGCGAATCCGGAGCGCCCCCAATAAGAAAGGTGGGGAGATGGAAGCGGAAAAGAAGGCGTTTAAGATCACCAAGCGCGAAATTGGCTTTGTGCTGGGTATCGTTGTCTTTTTGCTGGTGAAGTTTCTTCCTTTGGCAGAGCTGAGCTCGACGGTCGAGCTTACGGTCGGCGGTCAGACCTGTCTGGCGTTGACGCTCGCCACGGTGGTGTTCTGGGCGTGTGGCGTGGCACAGCCGGGCTTTGTGGGCCTGCTCTACTGCGCGCTGCTCGTTCTGTTTAAGGTGTGCGTGGACGACACGGGCGCCGCGAGCATCTCGGCGACGGTCGCCTCCACGTTTAGCTCGTGGACTAAGGCCACTATGTGGCTCGTCATCGGCGCCTACCTCATCGCCAGTGCGGTCAAGGAGTCGGGCCTGGGCGAGCGCATCGCCTATGCGTTTATGCTCAAGTTCGTGCGCGACGCCAAGTCGCTCACCATCTCGATCTTCGCGCTCACCTTTGTGCTGTCGCTGCTGATCCCGCATCCGTTCCCCCGCGCCTTCCTCATCCTCGCCGTCGTCTCGGTCATTGCCGAGTCCGCCGGCTACGGTGACGACGACCGCGGCAAGCTCGGCTTCCTTGTGTTTGCCGCTGCCGCCCCGGGCTCTATGTTCTTCCTGACGGGCGACTCCACGCTCAACCCGCTCGTTGCGCAGTACAGCGCCGAGGCCGGCGGCATGAGCCCGTCCTTTGTCGACTGGTTCCTGTACATGAGCGTGCCTATGCTGGTCGCGCTGCTGTGCACCCTGTTCCTGGGCCTCTTTCTCTTTAAGCCCAGCAAGGAGCTCGTCTACGGTCGCGAGCAGATCGTGGCCAAGCAGGCCGCGCTCGGTAAGCTCTCCGTCAAGGAGATCCGCACCATCGTGTGGCTCGTCATCGCCATCGCGCTGTGGCTCACCGTCTCGGGCGATTACATCGGCTGGGTCACCCTGGCCATTGGCGTCGCTCTCGCCATGCCCATCATCGGCGAGGTCCTCACGCCCGCCAGCTGGAACGCCGTCGACATCAAGTCCCTCATGTTCCTGACGGCCGCCATGGCCGTGGGCTCCGTGGGCGGCGCCACCGGCATGAACGCCTGGATCGCCGACGTCGTGCTTCCCAGCTCCGTGCCCGAGAACATCTTCCTGTTCGCCCTGCTCGTCGCCGCGCTCTCCATGATCATCCACATGTTTATGGGCTCGGTCATGGCCGTGCTCGGCGTGTGCGTGCCGGCGTTCATCAGCTTTGCGGCCGGCTCCAGCGTGAGCCCGCTCGCCGTGGCGCTCATCGTCTTCACGTCCATCAACATCCACTACATCCTGCCGTTCCATAACCTGCCGATCCTTATCGGCGAGGGCAAGGACGCCGGCGGCTACACCTCCAAAGAGGCCATGCGCATGGGCATTCCCCTCACTGCGGTCGTCTTTATCGTCGTGCTGGTCGAGGCCGCCTGGTTCCACCTCTTTGGCCTGATGTAAACGGTCGAGTGCTTGGCTGTAATTAGCCGAGTGCTTGAACTGCGAGTGCCCGACCGCCCCATCTATGAGCGCCGTGGCCCCACTACGTTCCCCAGCCCGGCGGCACTCCCGCCGCCGGGCACTCTCCCGAAAGGAGCACGCTATGTCCACTACCGATGCTTCCCAGATCCACGACCTGCGCTCCGCACTCGACTTTTTGCGCGAGATGCCGGGCCAGCTGCTCGAGACCGACACCCAGGTCGATCCCGATGCCGAGGTCTCGGGCGTCTATCGTCACGTCGGCGCCGGCGGCACCGTTATGCGTCCGACCAAAGAGGGTCCGGCGATGGTCTTCAACAACGTTAAGGGCTTTGACGATGCCAAGGTCTGCATCGGCATGCTTGCCAGCCGCAAGCGCGTTGCCGCCCTGCTCGACCTGGACGAGGAGCACCTGGGCCTCGAGATCGGTAAACGCTTCGAGAACCTGATCGCGCCTAAGCAGATCGCCGAGGGTGCGCACATTGACTGCCAGGAGGTCGTGTACAAGGCGACCGACGAGGGCTTTGACCTGCGCAAGATTGTTCCCGCTCCCACCAACACGCCCGTCGACGGCGGCCCCTACATCACCATGGGCCTCGCCTACGGCACGAGCCCCGACGGCTCCCAGTCCGACGTGACCATCCACCGCTTCTCCTGCGTCGACAAGGACAAGCTCGCCATGTGGATCACTCCGGGCAGCCGTCACCTGGGTGCGTTCTTTGACGAGTACTGCCAGCGCGGCGAGGACATGCCCATCTCCATCTCCATCGGTCTGGACCCTGCCGTGTACATGTGCTGCGGCTTCGAGGCTCCCACCACGCCGCTCGGCTTCAACGAGCTGCAGATTGCCGGCGCCCTGCGCGGCCACGCCGTCGAGCTTGCCGACTGCGTTACCGTTCCGCAGAAGTGCATCGCCAATGCCGAGTACGTGCTCGAGGGCTACCTCATGCACGACGAGACCATCAACGAGGACGTTAACGGTCACGGCTACGCCATGCCCGAGTTCCCCGGCTACACCGGCGGCGCCAAGGTATGCCCGGTGATCAAGATCACCGCCGTCACCACGCGCGTCAATCCCATCATGGAGAGCTGTATCGGCCCTTCGCACGAGCACGTTTCCATGGCGGGCATCCCCACCGAGGCCTCAATCTACAAGATGGTCGAGACCGCTATCCCGGGCCGCCTGCTCAACGTCCACGCTGCCCCCTGCGGCGGCGGCAAGTTCGTTGCCATCATGCAGTTTAAGAAGTCGAGCAAAAATGACGAGGGCCGTCAGCGCAACGCCGCCATGCTCGCCTTCTCGGCATTCTCCGAGCTCAAGCATGTGATCCTTGTTGACGAGGACGTCGACATCTTCGACATGAGCGACGTGATGTGGGCCATGACCACGCGCTTCCAGGCTGACGTGGACCTCATCACCATCCCCGGCTGTCACTGCCACGTGCTCGACCCGTCCAACGACCCCGCGTTCGATCCTTCGATTCGCGAGCATGGCATCGCCTGCAAGGCCATCTTCGACTGCACGGTTCCGTTCGACCTCAAAAAGAACTTCATCCGCTCGCAGTTCATGGAGATCGACAAGGACAAGTGGGCTAGGGAGATTGCGGCGTTTTAACAAACGCCGCACCGGTTGACGCTGCGCCTGCCCCAAGCACCCCATCTCGCCGTTCAAACCGTCGCTCGTGTACAGAAGTACGCGTCGCTCCTCTTTCACGGCGACCTGGGGCACTTGGAGCCGGCTCGCTGACGTGTGCCTATTGAGCGATACCAATCAGACCGATAGCCATGGATTTTAAGGAGCAGGGATATGCCTTTTGATGTCCGTCCCCGTCGCATTGTCGTTGGCGTTTCGGGCGCCAGCGGTGCCGCGCTGGGCCTTGAGTGCCTCAAATGCCTGCGCCAGGCCGGTGCCGAGTCGGCACTTGTCGTCACGCGCGGGGGAGAGATCACCATCGAGCAGGAGCTCGGCATGACGCCCGACGAGTTTGCGTGCTATGCCGATGTGGTCTACGACAACAAGAACATCGGCGCCGCCATCGCAAGCGGTACCTATCCGGTCGACGGTATGATCGTGGCGCCCTGCTCCATGAAGACGCTTGCCGGCATCGCGAGCGGCTACAGCGAAAACCTGTTGCTGCGCGCGGCCGACGTGCAGATGAAAGAGCAGCGCCGCCTGGTGCTCATGGTGCGCGAGACGCCCTTCAGCGCCATTCACATCGATAACATGGCGCGCCTGGCGCGCGTGCCGGGCGTCATGCTCATGCCGCCCATGCTCACGTTTTACAACGGCCCCGCCACGCTTGATGACGCGGTGCATCACATCGCCGCCAAGGCACTCGAGGCCGTTGGCGTGTCGTGTGAAAACTATAAGCGCTGGTCATAGGCGCATTTAGGGTAGGATACGAGTAGTGTTTGAGCCCGCTGCCCCTGTGGGCGGCGGGCTTTGGTGTGTCGGGAGGACTTATGCAGACGGGTATGTATGCGATTAGCGAGATGGCGAGCTTGTTTAACGTTTCGCGCCAAACGCTCATCTACTACGACAAGATCGGCCTGTTTAAGCCCGCCGTGGTCAACGAGAAGGGCTACCGTTTCTATTCGCCCACGCAGATCCCGCTCATGCGTCTGATCTGCATGCTGCGCGACCTGGGGCTCGAACTCGATGAGATCGACCGCTTGACCTCGACGTTCGACATTGGCGAGATGACCGATCACCTGCGCTCGCGGGTGCAGGCACTCGATGATCAGATTGCCGGGCTCAAAGCCGAGCGCGCGAGCGTGCAGGAGCGTCTGAGCTTTTACGACGAGGCGGTCTATTGGCGCGAGCGCGAGGGCAAACCGGAGCTCAAGCAGTTTGAGCGCCGCTATGTGGTCTTTGAGGAATTTCCGGGCGACATCGAGCGCGGCCGCTCGATGCTTCATCCCACGCTTATGCGGGCGATTCTGCGCATGCGTGCGCTGACGGGTACGCGCCCCATGCGCGGCTGGGGTGCCATGCTGCGTCGCGAGGCACTGCATTCCGACGACCCCATCGCCGGTGCCGGCTCCTTTGCCGTGCTGCCGCGCGGTGCCGAGGAAATGCTGCCGAGCGATTCAGCCGAGCTGGCGGAGATTGGCGTCGAGGTACTGCCCGAGGGCACGTACCTGTGCATGAGCCGCTGGGGTATGCCATACGAGCCCGAGGGCATCCGCGCCGTCGTGGCCTGCATGGACAAGCACGCACTCCGGCCCATCGGCAACGCTTTCGATTTCTGCTACCTCGATACCACGAGCTACGACGAGTCCCACCAAGAGGACTTCTGCTGCATCCAAATCCCCGTCGCCCTCCAGATGTGACAAGGGGGCTGCTCCTTCGTCACATTCGTGGTGTGGCTGCTGCCCAAACCGTCACAACATTCGATGAAAATCTCGAAATCGAGGAAAAGCGTCGAATGTTGTGACGGTTTTCCTGTCTGTGCCGGCGAGCTCAAGCGCCGTCTGGGGGTATAAGGCTAGCAAGTGTTTATTTGCGAGGCCTAAGGGGCGCCCCGTATGGATATCGATAACTTTGAATGGTGGTATAGCGAGGGCGAAGCTCCGGACGAGGAGTGGGACGAGCCGTTGCCGAGTGACGCATCGGGCGACGAGGACGAGACCGGCAACGATGCCGCCGAGACGGACGCCGCCTCCGATGCCGCCGAGCCCCTGACCTTTGAACAGGCCTGGGCTCAGGCCGAGGCCGACGAGGCAAAGGCCGATGCCACGGCCACACTCGGTGAGCCTGCGGACATGTCCATCTCGCCGGCCAAGACCCCGCAACCGCGCCATAACATCGACCCCGGCAGCACGGCATCCTTCAGCATTCTCGACGTGCCCGCGCAAGGCGCCCAGGCGCCTGCGCCCACGCATCGCCCCGACCTGGCTCGCGAGGAAGACGCGGGCCGCCGCTCTCCGCTCGGTCCCATCCTCATCGCCTTCATGGCCGGCGTAATCGCCTGCTCGGCAATCGGCAGCATCTGGGGCCATGTCGAGCAGCAGCGCCAAGACGCCGCCAAGGTCGAGATGTCCGTCGCACAATCGCTCAGCCGCACGCGCTCGGTGCATGTGTCGGTCGAGGTTAAGGACGGCGCGACGTGGGATACCGCGCGCGGCGACAGCCAAATGCTCGTCCATATCGTGGGCCGCACGCTCAAGGGGCAAACAATCGACGAGTATCAATACGTCAATTCCGAAGGTGACGGCATAGAGCTCAAGCCCGGCGACTACGAGCTCACGGTCGATGAGCCGCCCGTCGCCACCGACGGCACGCGCTACCGCGCCTCAAAGCGCATGGTTCCGGTGAGTTTTAATTCGCAAGCACCCGATACGGTCGATAGCACGCCGCAAGGTGGGTTTGACCTCTACGCTATTACTCAATAACCGCGCCTGCCGCTCAACCTCGCCGTCAAGAGTGGGACAATAGCCCTTGGCACCGTTGTTTACCATTGGAGGAAGTAGCATGTCCACCGTCACTACCATCAAGCGCGGCGGCCTCACCGCGGCCATCGATTCCATGGGCGCCCAGCTCACGAGCCTTGCCCTTAACGGCAACGAGTATCTGTGGCAGGGCGACCCGGCCTTTTGGGGCAAGCACGCGCCTATCCTGTTCCCCATCGTGGGATCGCTGCGCAACAACACGGCGACGTCTGCCGCCGGCACCTGCGAGATGGCTCGCCACGGCATCGCGCGCATTGTCGAGCACAAGATCGTCGAGGTGTCGGAGGACGGTTCGTCCGTTACCTACGAGCTCACCGACACGCCCGAGTCTCTCAAGGCGTTCCCGTTCCACTTTAAGCTCAACATGACCTATGCCCTGACCGGCGACGCCACCCTCACGCAGACCTTTGCCGTCACCAACATCGGCGACGTGGACCTGCCGTTCTCGGTGGGCGGTCACCCCGCATTTAACGTGCCCGCCCCCGGTGCCGAGGACGAGGCGTTCGAGGATTACGAGCTGGCGTTTACCGAGGCTTGGACTAACGAGGCCCCCATCATCACGCCCGACGGTCTTATGACGTTCGAGGGCAGCTACAAGGCTCCCGACAACTCGGACGTGCTGCCCATCACGCACCGCAGCTTCGATAACGACGCCATCATGTTCACCGATACCCCGGGCTCCACGCTTACGCTGCGCGGTCGCAAGTCGGGCCACGGCGTCAAGATCGACTTTGAGGGCTTTAAGTACATCGGCGTGTGGTCTGCCGCCAACGACGCCCCGTTTGTGGCGCTCGAGCCTTGGACCGGCCACACCACCATGGACACCGAGGACGATGTCTTTGAGCACAAGGTCAACACCATCACCTTGGCTCCCGGCGCTACCGACACCCGTTCCTTTAGCGTCACCCTGCTCTAGAGGTTCCGCCGTTCTAACGAACGCGGACCGGCCGACGCTGCGCGCCGCCCAGAGCGACAATTTGTCATTCAAAAGGCAAGGCATGACCAGAAGGTCTATGCCTTGCCTTTTTCATGCTAAGTGGTGCATGGGGGACAGGTTACTTTGTGCCAATCGTCCTCGTGTGTCTATTAATTTTTCGCGCACATGCCGCGCTGCTGGGTGCGGGCGTATATCCTGTCTTATTGTCAGCAAAACGAAACAGGGAAGGCATCAGATGCAACCTCGACAACAGTGCGACGCGCATCCACAGCCGGTGTGCAGCCGTCGTATCTTCTTGGGTAGCGCTCTTGCTGCGAGCGCTACCGTTGTTGCCGGCGCGCTCGCCGGCTGCCAGCGCCCGTCCACGCTGGAAGTAGTTCAGCCCACGACGGGCGGCGGTCGCGACGACCTGTCCGATTCCGTTATCGGCAAGGACAAGATCCGCATCGGTATGGAGGCGGCCTACGCCCCGTACAACTGGCAGGTTTCCGAAGCCAGTGAGTACACCATCCCCATCGACAACGTGCAGGGCGCCTACGCCGATGGTTACGACGTGCAGATTGCCAAGATCGTCTGCAAGGCCCTCGGCGGCGAGCCCGTTGCCGTCAAACAGAGCTTTTCGGGCCTTATCGATTCGCTCAACAACGGCCAGATCGACCTCATCATCGCCGGTATGAGCGCCACGCCCGAGCGTGAGGAGTCGGTCGGCTTCTCCGACCCGTATTTCATTGGCTACTTTGGCCTGTTCGTAAAAGAGGGTTCCCCCTACCAAAACGCCACCAAGCTCAGCGACTTTAGCGGTGCCACGGTACTCGGCCAAAAGGACACCATGCTCGATACCGTCATTGACGAGATCCCGGGCGTTGTGCACAAGAACCCAGTCGATTCGGTCCCCACGGTGTTCTCGAACCTGCTGCAGGGTACCTGTGACGCCGTGACGTACAACACCGAGAACGAGAAGGGCTATATGGCCCAAAATCCGGGCATTGTCCCTATTCATTTTGCCGAGGGCGAGGGCTTTAAGCAGGAGGTCGCGGCAAACGTCGGCTGCCGCAAGGGCTCGGACAAGCTGCTTAAGCTCATCGACAAGACACTCAAGGGCATTAGCCAAGAGGAACGCGACCAAATGTGGGACGCGTGCCTCGATCGTCAGCCGGCATAGGGAGGCAGCATGAAAACCATCAATCGTCTGGCCTCCTTTATCAAGGCCGACCACTGTTATGTGTACCTGGGCACGAGCGTCATCGCGGCGCTCGGCCTGGCGTTTAGCCAGCGCAATCCCACACCGCTGAGCTTCTTGGCGCCCACCGGTATCTTCCAGGATTGCCTTTGGGCGATTCTTTGGGCCTGGATTGTCGTATCGGCGGCGGCGCTTGTCACCAAGCTTATGCACTGGAGCGACTATCGCGAAAAGTCGCCGTTCGCATCCGAGCGTTTCCGTCGCGGTACGCGCCTGGGCAGCTATGTCGTGGTCGCCATCGCGGCAATTTTCTTTATCGACCGTTGCGTCATGTCGTTTATCGACCTGGTGCAGGTGAGTATTGTCTCGGATTCCAACCCCAGCGACTTTTTGTCGAGCCTGGTCTACATGACCTACAAGAGCGGGGACTTCTTCATCCGCGGTATCGAGATCACCATCGCGCTTGCCACTTTCGGCACCGTCATCGCATTCTTCCTGGCGCTGCTCTTTGTGTTCCTGCGTATTCAGACCTTCGATCGCGTGGACAACGACCTGGTGCGCTTCTTTAAGAGTATCGGCCGCGGCTTTGCGACCGTCTACTCTACCATCGTGCGCGGCACGCCCATGATGGTTCAGGGCCTGCTCATCTATTACGCGGGCTTCACCGTTTTGCGCGGCATGGGCTTCGAGACCGCTCAGGCCAACCAGATTTGGAGTACCTTCACCGCCGGCCTCGTCACCATCTCGCTCAACTCCACCGCCTACATGATGGAGGTCCTGCGCGGCGGCATCGAGTCCATCGATCCCGGCCAGGCCGAGGCAGCGCGCTCGCTGGGTCTGTCGCAGTGGCAGGCCATGCGCAAAGTCGTGTTCCCCCAGGGCATTAAAAACGCGATTCCGGCGCTCACCAACGAGCTCATCATCAACATCAAGGACTCGTCGGTGCTTTCGGTCATCGGCGTGTTCGACCTCATGTACGCCACCACCACCGTCGCCGGCGTGTACTACCGCCAGATGGAGGTCTACTGCGTGGCGCTCGTGGTCTACCTGATCCTGACGCTCGTGGCGAGCCGCCTGCTCGAGGCCTTTGGCAAAAAGCTCGGCGCCGAGGCTCCGGCCACGCTGCCCAGCTCCAACTAGGCGCAAGACGAGGAGAATCATCATGGCAGATACCACTACCACCGGCGCTGTGACCGCCGCACAAACTAAAGAGCCGCTCATCCGCGTCGAGGGCCTGCGCAAGAGCTTTGGCTCGCTCGAGGTGCTCAAAGGTATCGACCTGTCCGTCAAATCCGGTGAGGTCGTCACCATTATCGGCGCCTCGGGCTCGGGCAAGTCGACCTTCCTGCGCTGCCTCAACCTGCTCGAGACCCCGGACGCGGGCCACATCTGGTTCCACGGCCAGGACCTTACGGCCGAGCGCTGCAATATCAATAAACTCCGCGAGGACATCGGCATGGTGTTCCAGGGCTTTAACCTGTTCAACAACATGGATGTGCTCGACAACTGCACGCTCGCGCCCGTCACGCTCAAAAAGATGAGCAAGGCCGAGGCCGAGAAGGTCGCGATGGAGCACCTGACCAGCGTGGGACTCGAAAAGTTCGCGCACGCCGCCGTGGGCCGCCTGTCCGGTGGCCAAAAGCAGCGCGTGGCCATTGCCCGTGCCCTGTGCATGAATCCGCAGATCATGCTGTTCGACGAGCCGACCTCAGCGCTTGACCCCGAGATCGTGGGAGAGGTGCTCGAGGTCATGCGCAAGCTCGCTGCCGACGGCATGACCATGGTCGTCGTCACGCACGAGATGGCTTTTGCCCGCACGGTGTCCGACCGCGTGGTCTTTATGGACAAGGGCGTGGTGCTCGAGGATGCGGCACCGGCTGAGCTCTTCGGCAATCCCAAGCACCAGCGCACCCGCGAGTTCCTCTCGCGTTATCTCGAGGACAAATAACCGATCGCAAACGCTTATGTGGCAGGGCCGCTCCGGTGGGGCGGCCCTCGTCATCACAATCGAAAGGATGCCATGGCCGAGGTTTGGCGCTTCTTTGCGCATGAGGATGATTTTGCCGATATAGACGAGGCTGGCGCGTGCGAGCGCTTGGGCCGCGTGCTGTCGTTTCCGACCGTCTCGAGCATGGATGCCGAGGCGGTGGACTGGCAGCCCTTCGACGAACTGCGCGCCTATATGCAGCAGGCCTGGCCGCGCGTGTTCGCGGCGGGCGAGGTCGAGCTTGTCGACCATTCGCTGTTGGTGACGCTTGGCGGTTCCGACCCCGCCCTCAAACCCGTCATGTTCATGGGCCACATGGACGTGGTCCCCGTGGTGCCGGGCACCGAGGCCGACTGGACGCATGCCCCCTTTAGCGGTCACGTGGACGACACCTACATTTGGGGTCGCGGTGCCATCGACATGAAAGACCAGGTCGCAGGCATTCTCGAGGCTGTCGAGTATGCGCTGGCGCACGGTTGGCAGCACGAGCGTTCCCTGCTGCTCGCCTTTGGTCAGGACGAGGAAACCACGCAGTACGGCGCGGGAGCAATCGGTCGCGTGCTCGAGGAGCGCGGCGTTGAACTTGAATACCTGATCGACGAGGGTGACTACCGTATTGTTTCGGCTGCCGAGTACGGCGCGGGCGAGGGCTGGCTTATGCATGCCGACCTTGCCGAGAAGGGCTACGCCGATATCGTGCTCAAGACGAAGAGTGAGGGAGGGCATTCGTCCAATCCCTACGGCGGCACATCGCTTGAGGTACTGAGCCGCGCTATCGCCGCAATCTGCGATATCGAGTGGCCGAAGCGTGTGACCGATCTGCTTGCCGCACAGCTTGTCGAGCTGGGGCTCTACACGGCGGATGAGATTGCCGCCAACGGGGACGTCATTGTCCGCGACTGCACCGCCAGCAAGAAGCTCTATCCGCTCGTGACCACCACCTGTGCGCCGACCCAAATCGAGGGCGGTAGCATCGGTGCTAACGTGATGCCGCAGGATATGTGGGCCAATATCAACTTCCGCATGCTCGAGGGCACGGGCGTGGCCGATGTTGCTACTCGCTGCCGCGAGGCCGTTGCCGCGGCGGGCCTTGCCGGGCGCGTGGAGGTCGAACTCGGCCCCGGCAGCTCCGAGCCCTCGCCGTCCCCGCGTGTCGGTGGACCGGGACTCGAGGCCGTTCGCGCCATTGCCGCTCGCTATTTCCGTGATCCAAAGGGGACGGAGGAAAACGGATCATCGGCAGCGGGCGGGGTTCCTGTCAGCATCGTCCCCTCGACCGTGATCGGCGCGACCGACGCTGCCAACTACCAGCGCATTTGCCCCGAGTGCATTCGCTTCTCGGCCTTTGTGGTAGATGATGACGAGTGCGATCGCGGCGTCCACGGCACCAACGAGCGCATTACCCGCCGTGCCTACCTCCAGGGTGTCCGCTTCCTCATCGCTCTTCTTCAAACGCTCTAGAATGTGACAAAGCGACAGTCCCTTTGTTAGCCGTTGGGCACGTTCTTAAACGACTAATCGTTAAGGAACGTCCCCGACGGCTACGTCCACTCATTCCGTGCGGGTTATATGCAGGTTTGCCTGCGCACGCTATCATGTATGGGTTAGACCGCAACTATGTACCCCATACGCGAAGGGATGCGCATGTATCTGAAGATCGACATGTTCTAGCTGGGCTTACCCCCGCAGTGGCGCCATGCGCCCCATCAATTCTGCCGATTTTCACTTTCACGCATATAAAGGAGTCCGTCATGCGCGACAAGCTCGAAAAGATCATCAAGGCCTACGAGGAGCTCGAGAAGAAGCTTTCCGACCCGGCCGTCGCCTCCGATATCAAGGAGTTCACGCGTCTCAACAAGGAGTACGCGCACCAGTCCGACCTCATCGCAGCCTCGCGCGAGTACATCGGCGCGCTCGATGACATCGAGGCTGCCAAGGAAATGCTGCACGATACCACCGATGCCGATGAGAAGGAGATGCTCCAGATGGACATCTCCGAAAACGAGGCCAAGCTTCCCCAGCTCGAGGAAGATATCAAGTACATGCTCATCCCGAGCGATCCCAACGACGACAAGAACACCATCGTCGAGATTCGCTCCGCCGCCGGTGGCGACGAGGCGGCCATCTTCGCCGGCGACCTGTACAAGATGTACCAGCGCTTTTGCGAGTCGCGCGGCTGGAAGACCACCGTGCTCGATTCCAGCCCCAGCGAGGCTGGCGGCTTTAAGTCCATCGAGTTCAAGGTCGAGGGCGACCGCGTCTACTCCGTCATGAAGTTCGAGTCCGGCGTGCACCGTGTCCAGCGCGTTCCCAAGACCGAGTCCCAGGGCCGTATCCAGACCTCCACGGCAACCGTCGCCGTGCTTCCCGAGGCCGAGGAGATCGACGTCCAGATCAACCAGTCCGACCTGCGCATCGACACCTACTGCGCCTCGGGCCCTGGCGGTCAGTGCGTTAACACCACTTATTCCGCCGTGCGCATCACCCACCTGCCCACCAACACCGTGGTGCAGTCGCAGGAGCAGCGCTCCCAGATTCAGAACCGCGAGGTCTGCATGCAGATGCTGCGCGCCCGTCTGTACGAGATGGAGCTCGAGAAGCAGCAGGCAGAGCTCGGTGCCGAGCGCCAGAGCCAGATCGGCCACGGCAACCGTTCCGAGAAGATCCGCACCTACAACCAGCCCCAGGATCGCGTGACCGACCACCGCATCGGTTTCAACTCCACCTACAACGGCGTCCTTCTGGGCGACCAACTCGGCACCGTGATCGAGGCGCTCGCCGCCGCCGAGCGTGCCGAGAAGCTGGCACAGGCCGTTTAGGTTCCGCCGTTCTACCGAACGGCCGACGCTGCGCGCCGCCCAGAGCGACAATTTGTCATTCAAAAGGCAAGGCATGACCAGAAGGTCTAGCCTTGCCTTTTTCATGCCAACTTGTTCGCTCTGGACGTCGCTCGCTGGCATTGCCAAAACATCGGCGTTTCCTTGGTTGTCAAATGATCCGTAGGGAGTCATTGGGGACATTGCTTTGAGATGTTATTCAATCCGTCTTGATGGCCTTTAGGCTGCTTGCCTGCCTAAAGCAATTAACGGCATGCATCTGCAATTGAAAATATTGCTCGAAAAATCGTCCAAGAAGTCGCGGGGCGATTTTTGACGCGTCGCGCGTCAAGCGATGTGGCAAGCGTTTGGTTAGATATTGGTCAGTTTTGGGGCAACCTTGCCAAAAGCTTGACGGATGCAGATATGAACGTCAACAAATGAACACTTTGGACGGGGGCAAACCAAAAATCTGGGCTGATTCTCGATAATCGCCTTCAATCGTCTCTTGCCAAGCGCTGGCCTCGCGTACAATCTGCTCCGACATTCGCGCGCCGCCCGGCGCTTAAGAGGGGAGGACCCCATGGCAAACGAGATCTGGACCATCAAGCGTTGTCTCGAGTGGACCAAGGAGTACCTGGCCGAGCGCGGCGAGGAACACCCCCGACTTTCTGCCGAGTGGCTGCTGTGCGCAGCCACGGGTCTGGCGCGCATTGACTTATATATGCGTATGGACGAGACGCTTGATGCTGTGCAGCTCGAGACCATGCACGCGGCCGTTGTCCGCCGCGCTAAGGGCGAGCCGCTGCAATACATCACGGGCAGCACGCAGTTTCGCATGATCGACGTCGCATGCGCCCCCGGTGTACTCATTCCGCGTCCCGAGACCGAGATGCTCGTCGAGGAAGTCCTCAATTATCTGGATGCCGAGGTGCTTAGCTCCGAGGCTGCCGCTCGTCAGCGCGTTGAGCTGCCCTGGAACGACGAGGTCGAGCGGGCGCGCAAAGCCGAAGCCGCATTGGCCGACGAGCGAGCGATGGCCGAGCGCCGTGCCGCCAACCTCACGGCTGCTGACGAGGCGGCGTTGGGTAGCGATGTGCTGGGCAGCCGCGCCTATGCCGAGGAACTGGCCGACCGCGAGGCCGAGGAAGCCGCCGCGCAGGCAGCGGAGGCCGAGGCCGACGCTGAGGAAACCGCTGAGTCCGAGCTCGACGAATACGGCATCGCCATCGAAGATACCGACCAGGAGACGGCTTCGGCTCAGGATGCCGCTGCGCCCGCCCCAGCCGAGTCCCGCACTGCCCGCGTTCTCGAGGTCGGCTGCGGCACGGGCTGTATCTCGCTTTCCCTTGCCTGGGAGCGCCGCGGGCATGTTACCTGCACCGCCACCGATATCGAGCCGCGCGCCATCGACCTGGCCACCAAAAACCGCGATGCGCTCGGGCTCACGTCCGATGAGGTCGCCCTCAGCCTCACGAACCTGGTGAGCTCTATCCCCCGCGAAGAGTGGGGCACCTTTGATGTACTCGTCTCCAACCCACCCTACATCCCGACCGGCGTCATGCGCTCGCTGCCGCACGAGGTCAAGGACTTTGAGCCCGATTTGGCGCTCGAGGGCGGTGCCGATGGCCTTGATATCTTCCGCCGCCTGCTCAATGCGGCGCCCTATATGCTGCGCGCCGGTGGCCTGTTTGCCTGCGAGCTCTACGAGGGCGCCCTCGACGCCGCCGCCGAGCTCTGCCGCCAGGCGGGTCTCTCGGACGTGCGCATCGTCCGTGACCTCACCGATCGTCCCCGCATCGTCCGTGCTATCGTCACCGAGCCCAAACAGCGTCAGTAATATTTATTAACTAGTTAGCAAAAATTATAAAGTAGTTTATAATTAGGACGCCTGAAAGAGGTCGGTCCTTGCAACCTCCTACCTTTCGGGAAATCATTGCCCTGCTCAAGCACGATGGATTCGTGAAGGTCGCGCAAGTCGGTAGTCATGCTAAGTATGTTTCTGGTGACCGTGTTGTCACCGTGAACGGTTCTGGTGGTGATCGACCAAAGAAGGGCACGTGGGCAAGTATTCGTCGCCAAGCTGGATGGTAGTTGGAGGCAAAATGAGGCAGCGATTTATCTATGACTGCGTTCTCATAAAAGAAGACGACGGTTACTGCGCTAGCTTCCCGCAGATTCCCGGCGCCTTTGCCGATGGCGATACGCGCGAAGAAGCGATTGCCCATGCCACCGAGGCGCTGATGGCGTTTTTGGCCGACGACCTCAACAACGGTTTGACTCCGGCAGGGTACGAACGCTCGGCCGAGGTCGTGGCCCTTTCAGTCGAAATCGACCACGAAAGTGCGAGAGAGGCGGCGTGCCGAACATTTAAAGACGCAGCGCTGGACCTCAAAGTCTCCGCTCCGCGGATTACCGCGCTGGTCAAAGCCGGAAAGCTCGATGTTGAACTCGTTGACGGCCGTCGGATGATAACGATAGACAGCATCGAGCGCTACGCCGCCCAAGAACGCCACGCCGGCAGGCCAAAGAAGTTTGTTGCAGTCCAATAACCCCTCACTTTCACCGACTACTAGAGCCGCTCACCAAACCAACATGCGCTCTGGGCAAATAGGTTGAACGTTTCGTGCGAGAATGCCCCACAGTAAACAAACTTTCACCAGAGCGTAAGGGGCTGGCATACACATGCAGACGGTCTACCGGGTATACGAGGGAGCGCGCGAGCCGCATCGGCTCGCCGTTGAGCGTACGGTCGAGGTGCTCGGCTGTGGCGGCTTGGCGCTGATCCCGACCGAGACGGTCTACGGTGTCGCCGTAGCGGTTAACGCCTTCTCGGACGCCGTACCCCAAGATACAAGCGAATTCCCATCGTGGCCGCGCGATCCGCAGGCTGCCGTCAACGGCGCCGCAGTCCCTGCGCTCGGCACCGGCTATCGTCGTATCTTCACTCTCAAGCAACGTGAACTCACGCAAACCGTCGCTTGGCTGGTCGATGGCGTCGAAGCGCTCGACCGCTATGGCGTGGATATCCCGGAAGAAGCCCGCGTACTCGCGCGACGATGCTGGCCGGGAGCCCTGACTATCGTGATTAAGGCAGCCCCCTGCGTGCCGACCTTTATGCGCGCTGCCGACGACACCGTGGCCCTGCGCGCTTCGGCCTCTCCCGTGGTCCAAGCGCTCATCCGCGCCTGCGGCAGTCCCCTTGCCTGCACGAGCGCCAATACACATGGGGCGCCCTCGCCGGCAAGCTTTGCCGCCGTCGAGGGTCGCATCCTGGAGGGGGTCGATGTTGCCGTCGACGCCGGTGAGACCTCGTGTCGCGACGCCTCGACCATCGTGTCGTTCCAGCACGGCGAGCTCCAGATTCTGCGCCGAGGCGCACTTCCCGCGTCAGAGATCGAGCGGGTCCTGTCCGACCCGTTGCATTAGAAAGGTGTTCGCGATGTCGTTGAATCTAGGCAGTCTGGGCATGGAAGATGCCTCGTTTAACTTTGGCGGTTCCTACATCATGGCGCTCGACTGCGGCACCACCTCGGTACTTGCGACCATCGTCGACGAGTACGGCTGCATCGTCGCGCAGGCACGTCGCAGCGTCAAAACGAGTTTTCCGCGTCCCGGTTGGGTAGAGCAAGACCCCACGGCGGTCCTTGCCAGCCAGATCGCCGTCATGATGGAAGTCCAGTTTAAGAGCGGTATCCACTCCGACCGCATTGCCGCCATCGGCATCTCCAACCAGCGCGAGACCACGGTGGTCTGGGACCGCGTGAGCGGCCAGCCCATCTATAACGCCATCGTATGGCAGTGCCGTCGTACCGCGCCGGCAATCGACGAGTTGGTTGAACAGGGTTGCGAGGAGCTGGTGCGCTCCCGCACGGGACTCACGCTCGACCCGTATTTCTCGGCCTCCAAGGTGCAGTGGATTCTCGACAACGTCGACGGCGCACGCGAGAGCGCGGCGGCGGGCGACCTCATGTTTGGCACCATCGACACCTGGCTCATCTACAACCTCACCGGCGGCCAGGTCTTTGCCACCGACTACACCAATGCCAGCCGCACGGCACTCTTTAATATCCATACGCTCGATTGGGACGACGACCTGCTGGCGCTCTTTGACGTTCCACGTTCCATGATGCCCGAGGTTCGCTGGAGCTCGGGCGACTACGGCCGCGTTGCGAGCGACATCATGACCAACATGCCGCCCATCATGGGTGTGGCGGGCGACCAACAGGCATCGCTGTTCGGTCACTGCTGCTTCTATCCCGGCCAGACCAAAAACACCTATGGCACGGGCTGCTTTATGCTCATGAACACCGGCGACAAGATCGTCGAATCCAAGAATGGCCTGGTCTCCACCATCGGTATCGCAGCGGGCGGCAAAGTCAGCTATGCGCTCGAGGGCTCTATTTTTGCCGCCGGCTCAACGATGAACTGGCTGCGCGATAACATGGGCGTTATCTCCAACGTATCCGAATCGGCACAGCTCGCCTCCTCGATCAGCGATAACGAGGGATGCTACTTTGTCCCCGCTTTCGCGGGCTTGGGTGCACCTTGGTGGGACGCGCACGCCCGCGGCATCGTATGCGGTCTGACCGGCGCCTCGAGCCGCGCGACCATCGTGCGTGCCGCTTGCGAGTCCATGGCCTATCAGAGCTATGACGTCCTGCGTGCCATGGAGCAGGACGTGGGGCTTTCGATTGAGCGCCTGTCTGTCGATGGCGGTGCCTCGCGCAACGAGTTCATCATGCAATTCCAGGCCGACCTGCTGGATATCCCCGTGCTGCAATGTGAGACGGTGGAGACCACGGCAATCGGTGCCGCGTACTTGGCGGGCCTTGCCGTCGGCTATTGGGAAGACCTGGAAGAGCTGGAGCAAAATGCCCAGATCGTTAGGACCTTCCTTCCCCACATGTCCGCCGAGCGCCGTGAGCAAAACCTTGCAGGTTGGCGTGATGCAGTCAAGCGCTCGCTCAGTACCGCACAGTAGGGCTGCGATGGGCTGCTCGATACAACAAACCGCTAAACTAATGCATGGCGTGCGGCGGCAACATTGCTACGCGCCTTGTCAGCAAGGCCGTTTTGCGGCCGCAACGAAAGGGGCAAGACCCATGACCGTTACCTACGATACGTCCCGCGTAACGCTTGTCGATCATCCGCTCGTCCAGCATAAGCTGTCGATCCTGCGCGACAAGGAGACCGGCACCAACCAGTTCCGTCAGCTCGTGCGCGAGCTTGCGCTTTTTGACGGCTACGAGGCCATGCGCGACCTGCCCATGGAGGATGTCGAAGTCGAGACTCCCATCACGACCGCCACGTTTAAGCAGCTTGCCGGCAAGAAGCTCGCCATCGTCCCCATTCTGCGCGCGGGCCTTGGCATGGTCGACGGCATCCTCGACCTGGTGCCCTCTGCCCGCGTGGGCCACATTGGCATGGAGCGCGACGAGGTCACCCACGAGCCACATGAGTATTACTGCAAGATGCCCAAGGATATCGACCAGCGTATCTGCCTGGTCGTCGATCCCATGCTCGCCACGGGCGGTTCTGCCGAGATGGCTATCAGCTATCTGCGCGAGCGCGGTGTCAAGGACATCCGCATGCTGTGCATCGTCGCGGCCCCCGAGGGCCTCAAGTCGCTGACCGAGAAAGACCCCGACGTGCATATCTATACCTGCGCCATTGACGACCACCTCAACGAGGCCGCCTACATCGTCCCCGGCCTGGGCGATGCCGGCGACCGTATCTACGGCACGCTGTAGTCTCTAGGCCAAACCGGCTAACGTCGATAATACGAAGGAACGGTGCGTGCGGACAAATAAAAGGCGACCGCGCTCACCCCTGTTAACGGACGTTTCGCCCCGCAGGGTACGGAAAAACGCATTACCGTAGCTGCGGGATAAAGAAGGTCTTAAGAAAACGTACAGCTGCGTATTAACCGATGCTTTTTCGGTTGTACTTTAGCGATTGGCTCGTACAATAGTCACCAATGTTTGGCGGGAACTGTTCTGGGAAGCGTTAAAAAAGGAAAGTGAGGACGCCAGTGTTTCAGATAGCCGATTTGCTCGCTATCGTTGCAGGCGCCATCGCGGGCGCGGTCGCCTTTCTTCCCTTTGTCTTTACGCTCAAGCCGGTTCTTGACGATAAACAGAATGCGGACATGCTCAAGGGCATGGTGAGCCTAGCGGTCTCGGCGATCGCGCTGCTCGTCTTTACCCTGGTCGTGTTCGCGTTGTTCGGAGAGGCGTTTCGTATGTTCCTCCTGGGCGAGGCAATCGGCTTCGTGGCCTTTATGGCCGCCTGCACGGTCCGTGTCGCCAAGGCACTGCGGGATCCTCATGAGGTCGAAAGGTAAGTCGTGGAAATTTTTGAAAAGCTGCCCGATGAGATTAATCATCTGGTTAGCGAGTTCAGCTCCACCCCCGTCGTGGGCGATCTGAGCTGCGGTATCACGCAGTACTCGTTTTGGCTGATCGTCTCCACGATCGTGCTCCTGATCGTCCTGGCCGTGTTCAAGAAGAAGCAGACCCTGGTTCCCAAGGGCTTCTTCGTCAACGGTTTCGAGTACATCATCGAGTACGTCGAGAACGATATCGGCAAGGGCGTCGTGGGTGAGAACTGGAAGAAGCACTTCCCGTTCCTGTGCTCGCTTTTCCTGTTCATCCTGATCAATAACATGATCGGCCTGATTCCGGGAATGAAGCCCGGCACCGGCGCAATCGGCTCCACCGCCGCGCTCGCCATCTTCGCCTTCGTGTATTTCATCTACTACGGATGCAAGGCTCACGGCGTGATCGGCTACATCAAGAGCCTCGCCCCGCAGGGCGTGAGCTTCCCGATGAACGTGCTTGTGTGGGTCGTCGAGCTTTTCTCGACCTTCCTGCGCCTCATCACGCTCGCCGTCCGTCTGTTCTGCAACATGTTCGCAGGACACGTGGTCATGGGCTCGTTCGCCATCATGGCGAGCATGTTCATGCAGCCGCTGCTTCAGCAGGTTTCCGCGGCTCACGCCGTCGGCGCCCTGCCTTCGCTGGCCTGGCTTGCCATCCTCATCCTGATTTATACGATCGAGCTTGTGGTCGGCGCCATCCAGGCTTACGTCTTCACGGTCCTTACCGCCGTGTATGTCTCCGAGGCAGAGGAGGTTGCGGAGGAGGAGTAGTCTTCCGTTCGCGCCTTAAAGGTAAGGCAATTCGTTAAACCGCCGGTGCCCGTACCCATGGAGCCCGGCAGTTATAAATAAGGTTATCCTGCGTGAAATAAGACACGCACGACAAAGGAGGAATCGTGGGAGTTATCGGTTACGGTCTCGGTGTTATCGGCGCTGGTCTTGCTATCGGCCTGTCTGCTCTGGGTGCTACGGGTGCTATGGCCCGTCAGCCTGAGGTCCAGGGCCGCGTGTTCACCGTCTTCATCATGGGCTCCGCCTTCGGCGAGGCTCTGGCTCTGATCGGCTTCGTTGTCGCGCTGATCGTTAAATAGCACGGAGCGTCAAGTATGAATCTTTCATCCCAGAAGAGCGCGATTGCACTCTCCGCGTCCGCGGCCGCGCTGCTCATGCCGGTTTCCGCGTTCGCCGAGGACGGCGCTGCCGGTGCGGACATCCTCATCCCTAAGATGGCGGAGTTCATCCCGGCGCTTATCGCCTTCCTGATCATCTGGATCGTGCTGGCCAAGGTCGCCCTGCCGGGCATCATGAAAACCATGGAAGAGCGCGGTAAGAAGATCGAGGAGAGCCTCGACGAGGCCGAGAAGACCAAGCAGGAGGCTATCGCCAAGCGCGCTGAGTCCGACTCGATCGTCACCGACGCCCGTCGTCAGGCTGCCGACATCGTTCTCGAGGCCCGTAAGGACGCCGAGTCCGAGCGCGCCCGTATCATCGAGGCTGCTCACAAGGAGGCCGAGGAGATTATCGCCAAGGCCCACACGACCGTCGAGGACGAGCGCAAGTCCATCTACGCCGGTGCCGCGAGCTCTATCGCCGACCTGTCCGTTGCCGTCGCCACCAAGATTGTTGGCGAGTCGCTTGCGGACGAGGCCGAGCAGAAGAAGCTCATCGAGCGCTACATCCAGGAAGCAGGTAGCCTGAATGCCGACTAGCCGCTATCAGGACAAGGTGCTCGAGACCTACGCACGCTCCCTCATGGAAGCCGCCAAGGCCGAGAACCATGTGTTCGAGGACCTCGAGATGATCGAGCGCCTGGCTAGCGCCAGCCCCGAGATCATCGCCGTGCTCGACACCATGTCCAAGCGCGACCAGCTCGACCTTCTTCCCAAGGTGGCAGCTGCCTTTAAGTATGTTGCCGAGGAAGACGAGGATGTAGTGGGCGTGACCGTCACCACGGCGATCCCGCTCGACGACGAGCTGCGTCAAACCATCACTAAGAAATGCGAGCAGGACTTCGGCCGCAAGGTATTCCTTATCGAGCAGGTCGACCCGTCTATCGTGGGCGGCCTGGTGCTCGAGGCCCGCGGCGAGCGTCGTGACATTTCCGTCAAGACGCAGCTGCGCATTGCGCAGGAGACCCTCGCAAACTCTGCTAATTCGTACGGAGGTGAAGCCTAATGTCCGAAACCCTCAATGCCCAGGATATCGCCAAGAAACTGCAGGAGCAGCTCACGAGCCTCTCCGCGACGGTCGATACGCATGAGGTTTCAACGGTCGACGAGGTAGGCGACGGCATCGCGCGCGTCTCCGGCCTCAAGAGCGCCATGGCAGGCGAGCTTCTGGAGTTCAAGAGCTCCGATACCGGTGAGACCGTCTTCGGCCTTGCCCAGAACCTTGACCGTGACGAGGTCGGCGCCGTTCTGTTTGGTGCCGTCGACTCCATCAAGGAAGGCGACGAGTGCCGCACCACTGGCCGCATTATGGATATCCCCGTGAGCCGTACCATGCTCGGCCGCGTCGTCAATCCGCTCGGCCAGCCCATCGACGGTTTGGGTGACATTGTCGCCACGCACCGCCGCCCCATTGAGTTTAAGGCCCCCGGCGTTATCGACCGTACCCCGGTGTGCGAGCCGGTTCAGACTGGCCTGTTGGCTATCGACTCCATGGTGCCTATCGGCCGTGGTCAGCGTGAGCTCATCATCGGCGACCGTAAGACCGGTAAGACCGCTATCGCCATCGACGCTATCCTCAACCAGCGTGGCAAGGGCATGGTCTGCATCTATGTCGCCATCGGTCAGAAGGCCTCCACGGTTGCCAACATCCGCGAGACCCTCGCTCAGCACGGTGCGCTCGACTACACCATCATCGTTTCGGCCACCGCTGCCGACTCCGCCCCTATGCAGTACATCGCGCCTATGGCCGGTGCCGCTATCGGCGAGTTCTTCATGTACAACGGCGAGGACGGTAAGCCCGCCAGCGAGACCAACCCTGGCGGTCACGTGCTCGTCATCTACGACGACCTGTCCAAGCAGGCCGTGGCCTACCGTCAGATGTCGCTGACGCTGCATCGTCCGCCCGGACGCGAGGCCTATCCTGGCGACATCTTCTACCTGCACTCTCGTCTGCTCGAGCGTGCCGTCAAGATGTCCAAGGAGAACGGTTACGGCTCCATGACGGCCCTGCCGATCATCGAGACCCAGGACGGCGACGTTTCGGCCTACATTCCGACCAACGTCATTTCCATTACCGATGGTCAGATCTACCTGCAGTCCGAGCTCTTCTTCCAGGGCCAGCGCCCGGCAGTCGACGTGGGCATCTCGGTGTCGCGCGTCGGTGGCGACGCTCAGACTAAGGCTATGAAGCAGGTTGCCGGCAACCTTCGCCTGGACCTTGCTTCCTATCAGGAGCTCGCTGGCTTTACCCAGTTTGGCTCCGACCTTGACGAGGCTACTCAGAAGCAGCTGACCCATGGTGCCCGCATGACCGAGCTCCTTAAGCAGCCGCGCTACAAGCCGTTCGAGGTTGGCGAGCAGATTGCAGTTCTGTTTGCAGGCAACGAGGGCTTCCTGGATGACCTGGAGATCGCCGACGTGCTGCCTTTCCGCGCTGAGCTTATCGAGTACCTGGACAACGGCTTTGGCTCGCTGCTCGACAAGGTTCGCGCTAAGAAGATTGACGACGATACCAAGGCTGAGCTCTTGCGCGTCATCGGCGACTTCAAGCAGCAGTTCATGGCCAAGCACCATGCCGATACGACTGGATCAGAGGAGAACTAAGCCCTATGGCCAACCTTCGCGACATTAAGAAGCGAATCTCCTCGGTTACCACGACCAAGCAGATCACGCGCACGATGGAGATGGTCTCTACGGCCAAGATCCGTCGTGCCCTCGATCGCTCCAAGCAGGCCGAGCCCTATAAGGAGGCGCTGACCGACGTCATGTTGACGGTCGCCGGCGACGCCTCCTGTTCGGGCACCGATCCCATGCTGCAGAAGCATGAGAGCGTCAAGCATGGCCTAATTGTCGTTATTGCCTCGGACCGCGGCCTTGCCGGCGGTTTCAATACGACGGTGGAGCGCACGGCCGAAAAGCTCGCCGCTTCTTGGGCGAACGATGGCATCGAGTGCGAGATCATTGCGTGTGGACGCAAGCCGGCCACGTATTTCCGCGACCGCGCAAACGTCGTCATGCACTTTGAGGGCAATTCCTCCGAGCCCGATTTCAATCAGGCCCGCATGATCTCCTCTCATATCTGCGATGCGTATCGTGCCGGTGAGCTTGACCGTGTCGAGCTTGTCTACCACCACGCCAAGAACCGCGTGGATCAGGAGCTTCGCGTCGAGCATTTGTTGCCGCTCGACCCCGAGATGATCGCTATGGCCCACGGTCCGCGTAAGAACGAGACCGACGCCCCTAAGCGCATCTCGTCCACCTTCGAGTTCGTGCCCTCTCCCGAGCATGTTCTCGGCAAGCTTGTGCCGTCTTATATCCTGACGGTCATCTACCAGGCCCTGATTGATTCGGCGGCTGCCGAGCAGGGTGCACGCCGCAAGGCCATGCACTCCGCGACGGAAAACGCCACCGCGATCATCTCGACCCTTACCCGCACGTATAGTCGCGTGCGCCAGGCTTCGATCACGACCGAGATTAACGAGATCGTCGGCGGAGCCTCAGCATTGGAGGAACAGTAATGGCTAATAACACCGTAAAGCTTGCGGTCGAGGAAGCCACCAAGAAGACGACTGCCGGTGATGGTCGCATCGTGCGAATCATCGGCCCTGTCGTCGACGTCAAGTTTGACGGCGCGGTGCCCCCGATCTACAACGCGCTCACGGTCGAGGCCGAGACCCCGATCGGTCATCTGAGCACGATCCTTGAGGTCGAGAGCCAGCTTCCGGGCGGCGTCGTCCGCACGGTCGCCATGTCCTCGACCGACGGCCTGCAGCGCGGCCTCATCGCCACCGATACCGGTGAGCCCATGAAGATGCCCGTTGGTCCCAAGACGCTCGGCCGCATTTGGAACGTCATGGGCAAGCCTGTCGACGGTAAGCCCATGCCCGAGGTGGAGGAGTTCTACCCCATCCACCACGCAGCGCCCCGCTTCGATGAGCTCACCACCAAGACCGAGATCTTCGAAACTGGCATCAAGGCCGTTGACCTGCTCGAGCCCTACATCCGTGGCGGCAAAACGGGTCTGTTCGGCGGCGCCGGCGTCGGCAAGACCGTTCTGATTCAGGAGCTCATCAACAACCTCGCCCAGGAGCACGGCGGCACCTCGGTGTTCACCGGTGTCGGCGAACGCACCCGTGAGGGTACCGACCTGTTCCTCGAGATGAGCGAGTCGGGCGTTATCGACAAGACCTGCTTGGTCTATGGTCAGATGAACGAGCCGCCTGGAGCGCGTCTGCGCATCGGTCTGGCTGGCCTTACCACCGCTGAGTACTTCCGCGATCGCGGCCAGGACGTTCTGCTGTTCATCGATAACATTTTCCGCTTCTCCCAGGCCGGTTCCGAGGTTTCCGCACTGCTGGGCCGTATGCCGTCCGCCGTCGGTTACCAGCCCACGCTGGCAACCGAGATGGGTGACCTCCAGGAGCGCATTACCTCGACCAAGACGGGTTCCATTACCTCCGTCCAGGCTGTCTATGTCCCTGCAGACGACCTGACCGACCCGGCGCCTGCCACGACGTTTACGCACCTCGACGCTACCACAGTTCTTTCGCGTAGCATTTCGTCGCTCGGCCTGTTCCCGGCTATCGATCCGCTTGCATCTTCTTCCGACGCTCTCGATCCTTCGATCGTCGGCGAGGAGCACTACCGTGTCGCCGTCAAGGTCCAGGAGCTCTTGCAGGAGTACTCCGACCTTCAGGACATTATCGCCATTCTGGGTATGGACGAGCTGTCCGAGGAGCAGCGCCTTACGGTCAACCGTGCTCGTAAGATTCAGCAGTTCCTCTCGCAGTCCTTCCACGTCGCCGAGAAGTTCACTGGCAACCCCGGCGTCTACGTCCGTGTCGAGGATACCGTCCGCTCCTTCGCCGAGATTGTCGACGGCAAGGCCGATGACCTGCCCGAGCAGGCATTCCGCTATGCCTCCACGATTGAGGACGTGCGTGAGCGCGCCCGCAAGATGGAGGAGAAGTAGGTTATGCGTATCCGCATCGTGTGCCCCGTGAGCTGCGCCTATGAGGGTGACGCTGCGTTTGTGTCGATTCCGTCTACGGATGGCGAGTTTGGCGTTTTACCTGCTCACTCCAGCGAAATCTGCACGATCGACCGCGGTTACGTTCGCGTTTCCGATAAGGCCATGGGCACTGTCGACCACACGTTTGCCGTGGTCGGCGGCTACGCCCAGGTTGCGGACGATGTCGTGACCATCCTCGCCGAGCGCGCTTGCGATTTGGCGACCGTCGATGCCGACAAGGTTAAAGCTGATATTCAAGGTTTTGAAGAGAAGCTGGGTAATTTGTCGGAGGATGATGCACGCCGCGCCTACCTCTATAATGAAATCGCATGGTGTAAGCTCAAGCTTGCCCAATAGTCAAACGATTTAGCGTTCGACCATTTGCGAATACATCATGCCCGGGATGGCCCAGCCACCCCGGGCATGCTTTTTGAAGGGGTAGACCTTGGATATTATCCGTGTTGAGGGTGGCCACGCCATCGGAGGATCCGTGCCCGTCTCGGGTGCAAAGAACTCCGCACTCAAGCTCATGGCGGCAACGCTTCTGGCGCCGGGCAAGACAACGCTTCAGAACGTGCCCGATATTTCCGATGTCCACGTTATGGGCAAGGTGCTCAAGGGCATGGGCGCCACGATTGAAGTTCTCGATGAGCACACGCTCGAAATCGATACCTCCCAGGTTGATTCCTGGGAGGCTCCCTACGAGCTTGTCGCCAAGATGCGCGCCTCCACGGCCGTGATGGGCCCCCTGCTGGGTCGTTTCCATCGCGCCAAGATCGCCATGCCGGGCGGCTGCAACCTGGGTGCTCGCAAGATCGATATGCATATCTTGGGTCTCGAGGCTCTGGGCGTCGAGTTCGACACCGCCCACGGCTACATCAACGCCAGTGCTCCTCAGGGTCTTCATGGCACCACCGTCACGCTTGAGTTTGCGAGCGTCGGTGCCACCGAAAACCTCATTATGGCTGCCGTGCGCGCACAGGGCACCACAGTTATCGACAACGCGGCCCGCGAGCCCGAGATCGTCGACCTCGCCAACATGCTCAACGAGATGGGCGCCAAGATCGTCGGCGCGGGCACGCCTGTCGTGACCATCGAGGGCGTGGAGGAGCTGCATCCCGTTACCCATTGCGTGGTGGGAGACCGTATCGAGGCCGGCACCTTTATCGTCGCCGGCGCCCTCATGGCCGATGAACGCGGCGTCGATGTTACGGGCTTCTGCCCCATCCACCTGGGCATGGTGCTCAAAAAGATGGAACTTATGGGCATCGAGTGCGAGCGTATCGAGAACGGTGTCCACGTCAATCGCGCCGAGCGCATCAAGCCGGTCGATATCCAGACGCTTCCGTTCCCGGGTTTCCCAACCGACATGCAGGCGCAGATCATGGTGCTTTCGGCCCTTGCCGACGGAAGCTCCGTAATTACCGAGAACATCTTCGAGAACCGCTTCATGTTCGCCTCCGAGCTCGTGCGTATGGGTGCCGATATTCGTATCGAGAGCCATCACGCCATGATTCACGGCGTCAAGGGCTTCTCGGGCGCACAGGTCACCTCACCCGACCTGCGTGGCGGCGCGGCTCTTGTGGTTGCCGGTCTTATCGCCGATGGCGTTACCGAGGTCTCGGCCATCCATCACATCAAACGTGGCTACGAGCAGTTTGTCGAAAAGCTGCAGGCGCTTGGCGCGCATGTCGAACATGCCACCGTTCCCGATCCCGTCATCTATTAATGCAGGTTGCCTATGTTTAACAAGAAGCCCCTAGCGGATAACACCCGAAGACCCTCGACTGGCGCGCAGGCCAAGATCTACAGCCGCGACAATGTCGCACGCTATTCCGAGCGCGCCCGTCAGCGCCGTCGCGGCCGCACGGTTCGCCGTGTCGCGCTCATCGCCGTGCTCGGTGTGTTGCTGAGCGCCACGACCGCTGCAGGTCTGTGGTTTGCCACTATCATGGGCAAGCTTGGCGATTCCAATGTCATTACCAACAACCTGCGCCAGATTCTGGTCGATACCGATGAGGCAAAAGATCCGTTCTACGTGCTGCTTCTTGGCACCGACGGCCGTCCGGGCGAGGATACGTATCGTGCCGACTCGATTATCCTGGCACGCATCGACCCCACGCAAAAGCAGGCGACGCTCATTTCCGTTCCGCGCGACACCAAGGTCGTGTACAAGGGCGAGACCATGAAGATCAACGCCTGCCATACCGTTGGCGGTGCCGAGGCCATGGTCGAGGCGGTCAATGAGCTGTGCGGTGTTCAGATTTCCCACTATGCCGAGGTCAGCTTTGACGGCATGCAGTCGCTTATTGATTCGGTTGGTGGTATCGACATCAACGCGACCGACGACGTCGACGACCCCGAGCACCTGGATATTAAGATTACCGCTGGTCAGCAGCATATGGACGGCGCTACCGCCCTTACCTATGCCCGCTGCCGCTACATCTATGCCGACGGCGATTACACGCGCATGCGCCACCAGCGTCAGGTGCTTGGCGCCCTTGCCAACCAGATCCTCAATAATTTCGATGCCACGAAGATCTTTGACCTGGTCAATTCACTATCCGATATGCTCGTGACCGATATGAGCGTTCAAGATATCGTTGCCACGGTCAACGCCATGCGCGGTATGGATGTTGACGGCATCTATTCGGCAAACCTGCCTTCGTATGCCGGTGACGACACCATGATCGACGGCGTGAGCTACGTCTTTGTCTACGAGGACGAGCTCAAGGAAATGATGGCGCGCGTCGACGCTGGTAAGGATCCCAAGGGCCCCAATACCATGGGCCAGTCCGATGGCACCAGCTCCACGATTGGCGACCTCAACAGCAATACGTCCGAGGACTACGCATATGGCACCGCGACCTCGTCGGGTGGCTCGGCCGATTCAGACGATTCGAGCGACGGCTCCGATTACTACGAAGAGCCCACCGGTGACGGCAACGGCTACGAAGCCAACTACTAGAAGAGTTACGCGGTTTTACCAAACCGCGTAACCAGTTGACGCTGCAAACCCGCCAGAGCGGCAATCTGCCTTTCAACTTCGGCGGCATGATCAAAAAGTTACGGCGTTTTACCAAACGCCGTAACGGCTCGACGCTGCGCGCCGCCCAAGGCGACAATTTGTCATTCAAAAGGCAGGGCATGACCAGAAGGTCAATGCCCTGCCTTTTTCATGCCAACTTGTTCGCCTTGGACGTCGCTCGCTGACGTTGGCTCAACCTGCGGTGCTGACTACTCCCTTTGCACCAAAAACCGCCCCGTTCTCGGTTTTGAGAACGGGGCGGTTTTGCTTACCTAGATTGTTCGAGTTCCTTATGCGAAGCGGGCGACGAGCTCCTGCAGGACGTCAGTCATCTTGACGAGCGAGCTGACCGGGACAAACTCGTTGACGCCGTGGTAGCAGTAGCCGCCCGTCGAGAGGTTGGGGCAGGGCAGGCCGCGGAACGACAGCTGTGCGCCGTCGGTACCGCCGCGAATCGGCAGCACCTGGGGCTCGACGTCGCAGGCAAGGTAGGCTTCCTTGGCAACATCAATAAGCTCGGGATAGTCACGAACGATCTCGGCCATGTTGCGGTACTGGTGCTTGATCTCGACCGTTACGCGCTCCTCGCCCAGTCGTTGGTTGAGCAGTGCGGCGGCGGCATTCATCAGCTCGAGTTTCTGCTGGAACTTGGCGGCATCGTGATCACGGACGATATAGCGCGCCGTGGCATGGTCGACCGTTGCCGAGACGCCCTCAAGGTGATAGAAGCCCTCGTAGCCCTCGGTGTATTCCGGACGCTGCTCGTAGGGGAGCAGGGCGTTGAAGTCGCAGAACAGGTTGCCCGCGTTGACCATGCGCCCCTTGGCGTCGCCGGGGTGAATGGACTGGCCCTCAAAGCGAACGGTTGCCTCGGCGGCGTTGAAGCACTCCCACTCAAGCTCGCCAACCGGACCGCCGTCGACCGTGTAGGCGTACTTGCAGCCGAAGGCCTCGATATCCAACAGCTCGGCACCGTGACCGATTTCCTCGTCCGGGCAGAAGCAAATGCCGAGCGCGGGATGGGGCAGGGAGGGATCCTGCGCGATGCGTGCGACAAGCGCCATGATTTCGGCGACACCCGCCTTGTCGTCGGCGCCCAGCAGCGTAGTCCCGTCGGTGCAGACAAGGTCCTCACCCACCAGGTTGTTAAGGGCGGGAAGCTTGGCGGTGCTCATGGACACGGGCTTGCCGTCGACGATGCCGCAAACCAGGTCGCCGCCCTCGTAGTGCACGATGTGCGGCGCTACGCCGGCGCCCGGCGCGACCTCGGTGGTATCGAGGTGCGCAATCAAGCCCAGGGCGGGCTTATTCTCGGAACCGGCGCTAGCGGGAATGTGCGCGCAGACATAGGCGTTTTCGGTTACATGAGCATCGGTTGCACCCAGCTCGCGCAGCTCCTTGGCAAGCACGTTGGCAAGGTCAAACTGTACGGTGCTCGACGGCACCTGGTCGCAGTTGGCATCCTCGGATTGCGTGTTGATCTGGACATAGCGCAAAAAACGCTCGAGGACGTCGGGGTTCGTGGTGGTGTTTTCCATAAAGAACGCTCCAATCTTGGTCGTCGTGTGCAACAAGAACTCTAGCACGGTATGCCGCGGCATACCGCGACGCTTGGATGGGGTAGAATCAGCCATTGAATGCAGAAGGGACGGATGTTCATGGATACGACAAATAGCTCGCGCGAGCTACACCTAACGGTGGCGAACGAAGACTACTTGGAGTGCATGGTTCGCATCGAAAGCGAAGATGGGGAGACCAGCGGCGTGCGGTCGGTCGATATCGCACAGCGCCTTGGCGTCTCGAAGGCATCAGTCAACAAGGCTGTTTCGGCTCTCAAGGCATCCGAGCTTGTCGAACAGTCTCACTACGGCAAAGTTATCCTGACTGACCGTGGGCGCGAGGTCGGCTCGGCTATCTGGTATCGCCATCGTCTGGTCCGCACGTTTTTGGTCCAGGAGCTCGGCGTCGATTTTGAGCGCGCCGATGCCGAGGCCTGCATGATGGAGCATGCGCTTTCCGAGGATACGATGAACCGCTGGCTCGCCTATCTCGAAAAGCAGGGAATCAGCGTCGAGGAATAGCGAAACACATATATGGATACGAGTTATTACAATCGTTTTGGCGGCGAGGAGCTTATGCGCCGACTTGCCGGTGATACATTGCTGGCACAGGGCCCCATGGGCAGTGTACTGATGAGCGAATGCGGCGCCGCCGATATTCCGCCAGCATTTTGGAACCTCGCCGAACCGCAGACGGTTTCCCGTATTCATCGACTGTACGCCGCCGCTGGCGCGCAGGTGCTCATCACAAACACGTTTCAGGCGTCGGGCCACGCGCTCGATCAAGATGAAATCGCCCCATCCATGGCGGAGGTCAATCGCGGGGCGGTCGACGATGCCCGTCAGGCAAATCCTCAGCTCCTGTTGGGGTCTATGGGCCCTATTGCCATTGAGTGGTTCGTCGAGGGTTCCCCCGAGTATCGAGAGATCCGCGCAAACGCTCGCGAGCAGGCGTCTGCCTTGCTCAACGCCGGCGTAGATGGCCTCCTGATTGAGACGGTCACGTCCATCCGCAATCTGCAGCCAGTGCTCGCCGGCGTATGCGACGTCGCCGACGGTATGCCCATCTTGGTGAGCTTTGCTATTGATGATAAGGGCGACCTGCTGGGCGATGGCCTAAACATCGAAGGTGCCATCTTGTACGCCGAGAAGCATGGTGCGAACTCTGTCGGGGTCAACTGCTGCTCCCTGACAGCAGCTACTGCTGCGGTGCCAAGGATGGTCGCCACGGCCACCACGCCCGTTACGGTTCGGCCCAACGCGGGAAATCCGGTTCAGACACAGGATGGACCCGTGTGGCACGAGGACCCCGAAGCCTTCGCTCGCGCATGCGTCGAGTGGAAGCGGGCAGGCGCCGCAATGGTAGGCAGCTGCTGCGGAACCACGGCGGTTACGACAGCCGCTATGGCAGATGCGCTCAATATATAGAACCCGAAAACAGGAGTATCGAATCACCGCCCCCGCCGGGGCGGTTTTTTTTTGTTGTCGGTGCGCACCTCGACGCTTTTGCTTAGCTTTTGCCTAAACGGTGAACGAGCGTGCCGGCGGCTTGCCGGATGCCCGTTGCGGGTATACCTCATGCGTACCATGATCCAAACACTGCGAGGTGTCTGCGCGTGTGCGCGATAATTCACTTTGGAACTGACGGTTGGCGAGCTCGCGTCGACGGAGACTTTACTATCAACAACGTCGCTCGTGTCACCGATGCTATCGGCAGGCTATGGCAAAAGACGAATCCCGGTAAAACGGTATATGTAGGATTTGACACTCGGCCGCAAGCGTGCGAGTTCGCCGAGCTTGCGGCGGGCGTGATTGCCGCCCACGGGCTCGATGCCGTGCTCGTGTCTCGACCGGTGCCGACTCCTGCTCTTACGTGGGCGGCTGCGTATGACGGCGAGGCATGCGGCGCGCTTATGGTGACGGGCTCACATCATCCGCAGGGCTATCTATGCCTTAAGCTGCGGATGGGTGATGGCTCGACGGCCAACCAGGATGTCATCGAAGAGCTCGAAGAGACGATGGCCGCCGAGCCACTGGGACTCGAGGGGCAATACCGCACGGCAGATATTATTCCCGACTATATGCGAGCGGTGGCATCGTTTGTCGACGCGGATGCCATTCGCGCCGCGCATATGCGTGTGGTGGTTGACCCCATGGGCGGAGCTGCGCAGGGATATCTTGCCGACTTGCTTCGAGAGCTTGGCGTCGAAGTCCACGAGATTCACGCCGACGAGACGACCGATAGGGGAGATATCTGCCCCGACCCGGTCGAGCCGTGGGTGGATGCTTGTGAGCGCGCAGTTGTCGAAGACGGGGCGTGCGCCGGTCTGGTGACTGATGGCGACGCCGATCGTATCGGCGCGGTTGATGAGCGCGGCAGATATATACATCCACATCAGATCATGGCGCTCGTTTTGGGCGATTTGGTCCAGTATCGCAATCTGAAGGGACGCGTCGTCGTCAACCTTTCATGCTCCACGCTTGTGCGTCGCATTGCCGAGGCGCTCGGCTGCCGCGTGGTCATCAAGCCCGTCGGTTTTAAATATATAGCCGCCGAGATGAAGAAGGGCGGCGTTCTCGTGGGCGGTGAAGAAGCCGGTGGTATCGGTATCGCCGCGCACATGCCCGAGCGCGACGGCATCCTTGCCTGCCTGATTTTATGCGAGCTCATGGCCAAGACCGGCGCGCCCTTGGGCGTGCTTATCGATCAGCTCGAGGCGAGTTTTGGCAAGACGAGTTACGGACGTCGAGATTTGCGTCTTGAGGCCGAGGATGCCGAGACGTTGCGCACGCTGCTTCCCGGCGTGAATCCCAAGTCGATATGCGGCAAGGCGCCACAGAGCGTAAGCCATATGGATGGCTTACGTCTGGCATTTGAGGATGACACCTGGCTACTGATCCGTCCCAGCGGGACCGAACCGGTGGTGCGCGTGTACGCCGAGGGCTTTTCGGTGGAGGAGCGCGATGAGCTGCTAGATGCCGGCTGCGCTTTGGCCAGGGGTGCATATCGGCTCTAGCCATGGGGCTACTCTATATAAAGATGTGCTCGGCGAGCGGTAGCTAACAGCTGGCGAGCGTCAGCTGAGGGCACAGTTGTGTAGGAAATGTGTGCGCCCAGATTCCCGCCCACGGGGCCCCTCCGGTCTGGCAATATATCTCCTTGCCGCGC
>UQOY01000013.1 GCA_900542825.1 uncultured Collinsella sp.
TATACTCATGGAAAACCTCCCATTTCCCGATGTCCAAGAAATGGGAGGCAGTTCACTGTCCCCTTTGTGGTGGTTTTCCGTTGCAGGTTTACCAGGGCTAACTTATGGAGAAACTATGGCGGCGCATATTGACGCTACAAAGTAAACCACGGTGAACTATATTAAATTCAGCAACGGAGCAGGCCATAGGCGATGAAAAAGCCTGCCCTGTTGAGTTTGATTCGCATTCCTCCCCTCTGTGCGATTCAACGGTGTACTTTGGGAACAGGCCCGCCGGCAATTGGCTGCCGGCGGGCCTGTTCCTGTTTATCGGGGGAGTGCGATGGGCGGAGCCGAGCCGGTTGGGCACCAAAAAAGGCGGACGCCGTGGCGCCCGTCCTAAAGCAATCGAAAGTTCTAGCCAGCAGATCGGTCTAGTACACCATGCCCATGGCGTCCCGAACCTCGGCCAGGGTCTGCTCGGCGATCTCGTTGGCGCGACGGTTGCCCTCGTGCAGGACGTCCTTCACATAGTCCAGATCGTTCTCGTAGCGCTGGCGACGCTCGCGGATCGGCGCGAAGTACTCGTTGACGGCCTCTGTCACGTACTTCTTGAGCTGGCCGGAGCCGCCCATGCCAATCTCCTCGGCAATCTCGACTTCGGAACGGCCGGTGCAGATGGCGGCGGTCGAAAGCAGGCCGGACACACCGGGGCGGTTCTCGGGGTCGAACGTGATCATGCGCTCGGAGTCGGTCTGGCTCTTCTTGATGCGCTTGGCCGTCTCTTCGGCGGTCATCGAAATGTTGATGGCGTTGCCGTAGCTCTTGCTCATCTTGCGACCGTCCAGGCCGGGCAGCAGCGGGGTCTCGGACAGCAGTGCGTCGACCTCGGGGAACACCTTGCCGTAGCGGTTGTTAAAGCGGCGGGCGATGGTGCGGGTGAGCTCGATGTGCGGCAGCTGGTCGCGTCCGACGGGCACCACATTGCCCTTGCAGAACAGGATGTCGCAGGCCTGGTGCACCGGGTAGGTGAGCAGAAGGCCGGTGAGCTCGTGGCCCGAGGCCTCCATCTCGGCCTTGACGGTGGGGTTGCGCGCCAGCTCGGCCTCGGAGACCAGCGACAGGAACGGCAGCATGAGCTGGTTGGCGGCGGGCACGGCGGAGTGCGCGTAGATCATGGTCTTGTCGGGGTCGATGCCGCAGGCAAGGTAGTCCATGACCATGTTGTACACGTTGTCCTGGATGTGCTCGGTGGTGTCGCGGTCGGTGATGACCTGGTAGTCGGCGATGAGCACGTTGGTCTTGGCGCCCATGTTCTGCAGCTCCACGCGGCCCTTGAGGGTGCCAAAGTAGTGGCCCAGGTGCAGGCGGCCGGTGGGACGGTCGCCGGTAAGCATGGTGAACTTCTCGGGCGTCTTGGCCAGACCCTCGCGAATGGCGTTGCTCTTTTGCAGCGCGACTTCGTAGCTGTTCTCGTTTGGCATGATTGCTCCTAACGTATGTTCATGGGTCAAGATGATAACGCGTTTATTACAGGGGCGAGGCGTAAGTAAGCGAGGGGCGGGAGAGGGGCGGCTTGTGCGATGGGTGTCGGGCTGCGCTTGACCATCGGCGCCGGGGCACATCCTCGGCAGCTTACCCTAGAGCTTGTGGTGGCGCTCTTCTTTGCGTTCCTCGGCTGCCTGCTCCTCCTGTTTAAAGGCGGGATCGTCGGGGGTTACCAGCTCGTCCTCGTGCGTGCGCTTGTTGTAATGGTGGCGCAGCACGGGCTCAAACAGATGAAGGTGCTTGGCGAAGGCAGCCGAGCCAATGGCGAGCACGGTAAAGATGAGCACGCGCATGGGGACCTCGACCTGATTGATGGCGGCGGCGCCGGCCGAAAGCATGATGCACCAGGCGTAGATGAGCAGTACGGCCTGCTTTTGGTTGTAGCCCTCTTGAATGAGGCGGTGGTGGATGTGGCCCTTGTCGGCCTGCCCGATGCTAATGTGGGCGCGCTTGCGGCGAACGATAGCGCTGAACGTATCGATGATGGGCACGCCGGCCACGATGAGCGGGATGATGAGCGAGGTGAGTGCGGCGGTGCGGCTCACGTTGAGCAGCGAGATGGAACCTAACGCAAAGCCCAGAAGCAGCGACCCCGAGTCGCCCAAGAAGATGCTCGCGGGGTTGAAGTTATAGCGCAAAAAGGCGAGGCACGAGCCAAAGAGTGCAATGGAGAGCGCGGCGGCGTCGATGCGGCCCGAGAGCACGGCGACCGAAAACATGGTGAACGACGCGATGCCGCAGATACCCGTGGCCAGACCGTCGAGGCCGTCGATAAGGTTGATGATGTTGGTGAACGCCACCAGGTAGACAATGGTGATGGGGTAGGCGAGCCAGCCGAGCATGATCTCGCCGGGAGCAAACGGGTTGACGATGACGCCGATGCGCAGGCCGCCCAAGCAGGCGATGAACGCGGCGAGGACCTGGCCGGCCAGCTTTTGCTTGGGCTTGAGCTGGAAGACGTCGTCGATTGCGCCGGTCGCAAAGATGACGGTAAAAGAAAGCGCAAGTATGGGGTAGCTGATGTGCAGACGGGGGTGGGGCACCAAAACGGGCGGCCAGCCCAGATACCAGGTGCCTAGAATCTGCACGATGCAAGCGACGACGAGGCCTAAAAAGACCGCCGTGCCGCCCATGCGCGGGATGGGCTTAGTGTTGATACGGCGCTTGGAAGGATAGTCGACAGCGTCGAGCTTGATTGCCAGGCGCTTGACCAGGGGCACCGTAAGGAAGGTCGTGATAAAAGCCGCGACCGCCACGCATAGGTACGGTATGAAGCTCGTGGAGGAAGCCATGAATCGATAAACCGCCAAGCGTCGAAGGAAAAGGTCAAAGGATGCCATGCCGCAAAGGGTATAGCTGACCCATGATACTCGACCAAGGAGGGTGTGAGGAATTGCACGGGGCGATAATCACGCGCTTACCAGATATTCGAGTGATAGTGAGGCTCTACCTGGTGCCTTTTGGGGATCTGGGCGGGATTTGCAATGGCGATTTTCGGCAGAAGAAAACCGCCCCCCACGTTACGAAAATGAACCCACCTAAAACAGGTGGGTGCCCTCATCGACTGTTCCAGCGTCCTTAACAACGAAGGATACCTGTACTAGGTACGACTGTGTGGGCTCCCTAAATAAACGCGACGGTTCACCCAGTTGCTCCGCGGGGGGCGGAATACCTACATCATAAAGCGGCACTTTATCGATTCCAGTCTTGACATTACAAAAATCGTGTCGGACGATTACGGCGCCTTGGGCTCGAGCCGTTTGTGCAGTTGGTCCCTTTGCGTTTGAGCTGCTGAATCGTTGTTTTGGAGCATGTTTTTATGCCGACGTCGTTGACCGAACTTTTTTCGCCCGCCTGCCATTTGTGTCCGCGCCGTTGTGGTGCGGCGCGCGATGAGGGCGCGCACGGCGTATGCGGTGCCGATGGCACGCTCAAGGTGGCCCGCGCGGCGCTTCATATGTGGGAGGAGCCGCCTATCTCGGGCGAGGCCGGTTCGGGCACGATCTTCTTTAGCGGCTGCTCGCTCAAATGCGTCTATTGCCAGAACCACGAGATCTCGACGGGCAATTTTGGGCTTGAGATTTCGCCCGAGCGCCTGGTCGAGATTATGTTGGAGCTGCAGGACCAGGGTGCGAACAATATTAACCTGGTGACGGCGACACACTACGCGCACCTGCTGCCGGCTGCGATTGCCGCGGCACGGGCGCGCGGGCTGGTCATCCCCATCGTCTACAACACGAGCGGTTATGAGCGCGCGAGTGCCGTGGCGGCGCTCGGCGATCTGGTCGATGTGTGGCTTACCGACTTTAAATATGCCGATGCGGGGCTTGCGGAGTCGCTCTCCCACATTAAGAACTACCCGCGTGTGGCCGTGTCGGGTTTAGCGCAAATGGCGCGCGAGATCGAGCGCCGCGGGGGAGTGCTGGTGGACGAGGACGGGCTCATGAAGCGCGGCATGATTGTGCGCCACCTGGTGTTGCCGGGACATGCAGACGATTCGTGCCGTGTGCTGGACCTGGTGTGGCAGACGGTGGGTGATGTGCCGATCTCGGTCATGAACCAGTACACGCCCAATGCGCTCATGCGCGAGCAGGGCGGCGACCTGGCGCGTGCCGTGACGCGCGAGGAGTACGAGCAGGTGCTCGACCATGCCGACGACCTGGGCTTTACGACGATGTTTTGGCAAGAGGGCGGCGCGGTAGACGAAAGCTTCACCCCGGCCTTCGACACCACCGGTGTCCTCACCAGCGCAAAGTAGTGCGCACGCGGATGATTTTTTGGGACGGGGATTAAAAAATCATCGAGAGGATTGCTTGCTCGAAAGGTAGTCAAAATAGCCCCGTCCCAAAAAGACTGGTTATTGGGCGTTGACAGTTGGCGAGCCGTAGGTAAAATATCAACTTGTCCTGGGGACGTAGCTCAGTTGGGAGAGCGCTGCCGTCGCATGGCAGAGGCCGAGGGTTCGACTCCCTTCGTCTCCACCCTTGGATTTGATAAGCCGCTGACATTGTGTCGGCGGCTTTTTTGTACTGTTACGCAGCTTGTGTTGCTTCAGCCGCCTCAGTTCTACGCGTGTCGCTTTAATCTGTAGCTCAACATCTATTTGCTTTGCAGCGGTAATCTGCGGTTTATGTTGCTTGGAAACCCTTCGCCTATATTTGGCCACCGTTCATTTTGTTGCTCAACAAATAGTGGTAATGGCGGGGTTATTTTAGAGGCAAAAGATTATTAAGCCCCGGCGCTTTAATGCACCTCGGATGCGTATGGAGGATGGTCAGCGTGGCTGAATCCAAGCTTTCTGAAATCTTTATTCGTCGTGTTGACGAGATTGCGGCTCAGCTAGATAGCACTAAGTCTGCAGTATTCTTTCAGGGCCTTACGCCGTACATGTTGCGCGAACTTGCGGGGCATCCTTCTGCCGTATGGGGGCTTGCCGATGCCATCGATTCCAATGGATGCTTGGGCTTGGATTTACTTGCTCAGCTCAAAAAGAGCGCCTTTGGATGCCTGATGAATGAAGATGGACCCGTCCTTCTGCCATACGAAGTTTTGATTGACCTGCGCGGCGCTGTCGGCGAATTGTATGAGGGCAACATTGTAGTTGTTCGCAACAACCTGTTTGATGACATGGGGGAGTATCCTTCGCCGGCTTCAGCTGAGGCACTCGGCGAGGCTGCTCGCGAATTGGACGGGTCACCCAAGGGCGCCACTGCCGACAAGTACTATGCAAGTGTTCGACGGGTAGGTGATGGCTATCTGACGATGCCGGTGACGGTGGACGATGCCATTTCGCTCTCTTATATTGACTTGTTCGAAGTGCCCCACACCATGCCACAATTTGATGCCTCTGCTACGGGTGCCCGGGTTGTTGTTCCCGGCGATGAGTATGCTGCATGCCGTTTGGCCCTGTGTGATGGTAATGCACAGCCTGTTAGTTTTATTGTTGATGACCAGTTGTTTGATGTTCGAGAGCAGTCGGAGAGACTCGTAACGCTTGTCCATACGGCTTCTCTTCTGTCCGCACTTGATGTTCCCTTCGCCATTGTTGCTCAAAAACCGCAGCAAGAGTCCGAAGTTCCCAACGGCAATCGACTCCTTCCGATTCTTAAACGCTACTGGGGAGATGGGGCGGACTTCCGCGAGTTAAAAATTTATAAGGACCCCTCGAGGGGCAAGGAGATGCAGGTCGTCTCTCAGGGCGAAATAGCGTCTTTTGCCGTCGAGCAAGCTGAGCGGGCTCAGAGGGGGGAGGATGGTTTCTCGAACATCTTTGTGACGGCGCCTACCGGTGCGGGTAAATCTTTGCTGTTCCAGTTGCCTGCCTTGTATCTCGCCTTGGAATACAACCTTTTGACGCTCGTGATAGAGCCACTCAAGTCGCTTATGCACGATCAGGTCGCTGGGCTTAAGGCTCGTGGGGTCAAAGACGTTATTGCCCTTAATTCCGATATCTCTTACCAGCAGCGCCTGGAGGGATATCGCAAGATTGCCGATGGTTCGGTATCGATTGTCTACCTCGCTCCCGAGCTTCTGCTGGAGTCTTCGATTGACACCATTTTGAATGGTCGCCGTTTGGGCTTGGTCGTTGTTGACGAGGTGCATACGGTATCTTCTTGGGGTAGGGAGTTTCGGCCTGATTATTGGTATCTGGGCTCTTACCTTAAGAGGCTCAGGGCCAATGGAGGATCGTTTCCAATCTTTTGCCTTACCGCCACCGCCGTTTATGGTGGCAAGGACGATATGGTCGCCGGTACGTTGCGCGATCTTGAGCTGGACAATTGCAAACTGTATATCGGTAGCCCTCGACGCGATGATATCGATTTCGATATCCGCTGTCTCGATAAGGCCGACCATCCCGGTTTGATCGAGGACGTTAAACGCGATCTTGCCATCGACTGGATTTGTAACGCGGTCGCGCAAAACGACCATGCGCTGGTGTACTGCCCTTATAGAACTCAGGTTGCCCAAATCGTTGAGAACCAGCCGTGCGGTAGTAAGGTTCTCGGTTTTCACGCTGGGTACGAAAGGGATTACAAGAAGTACGTTAGCGAGGCGTTTTCTTCGGGTGAGTGTCGCGTGATGGTCGCAACCAAGGCGTTTGGCATGGGTGTTGACATTAGCGACATTAACGCCGTCTACCACTATGCCCCAACAGGCAACCTTTCAGATTACGTGCAAGAGATTGGTCGAGGAGCACGCAAGAAAGGGCTTCGCGCCGTGGCGACAGTTGATTTCTTTGCTCAAGACGTGCGTTATGCTCGACAGTTGTATTCGCTTTCCGGCTTTTATCAGTGGCAGCTCAAAGAAATCATGGCAAAGCTCTACAGGATGTACACCAGTAAGCCTGTCTGCAAACGCACTGAGAATATGCTGGTTTCGCCGGACTCTTTTTCTTATCTGTTTGCCAGGGAGTCTGACCGTACTAAGAAAACCAACTTGGTTAAGTCGGCTTTGATGATGGTCGCGCGCGATCTGGAAGATCGGTTTAACTACCCCGTGATTATCGTTAAACCGAAGCCTTCGTATACAACACAATACGTTTGCATTAACAAAGACCAAGAGGAGTATTTCCTCCGTCGGTACGGTCGATATGTCGAACTTTTGACAAAGGGGAATGCGCGAGTTGAAAAGCATGAGGGACAGGGTGATGTTCAGGTTCGCGATATGGGCGGAATCTACTGCCTCCAGGCATCGAAAATGTGGGAAGACAGGTTTCCCAATTTAACGTTCGCCGATTTTAAGCGTCGTTTATTTGGTGGTGAGATTTGTAGCGACAGCGACTCTCCGGCAGTGTCTTGCCGTCGAATTCTCGACATTGAATATCGACAGACATTTAGCTCCGTTGAGAATAAGTTCCGTAAGTATCTCGATGCAATTAAAGCTGCGCTTGAGGAGCTTATGCTCGAAGGGCGTTTTACCAAGGATGACTTCGCAAAGGCATTGCGCACACAGCTGGGGGTGACAAAGCTGCCGTTTGATGTACGACTTCTGTTTGAGGCGCTGCTTCGCCCAACGTCAAGCGGTTACAGCACGCTTGGTGATATGTCATTCAAGTGCATTGTCCGCATAGCGAATCAAAAGCATCTTGTGCAACGCAACACGCAATACAAAGTGAATCGCCAGCACCTCGAGAGCTCCATGAGATGTCTGTCCGACGCCCTGCCCAAGTTGGCTCCGAAGGAAGGGGGCTCGGGCAAGCATCGTCGACTCTTCCTGGATACGAATGGTCCCAATGTCCGCCTCTCGTTTGCTGAGGTTCTGCAGGCTTTAAACCTTGCAAGTTATGAGATTCGTGGCGGCGAGAATCCGGAAATTTCCGTTTGGGTTAAAGACGCGGATAAGCTGAAATCGCTTTCGATGGACGCGCGCTACAGCAATCAGGTGCTTCGCGAGCAGGATGCGCGCCACGATTATTCTGCGCGTGTGATGAAGCGCTTCTTTGAGGTTAAGTTGTCCAATGAAGCTCGCTGGGATCTTATCGAGGACTACTTCTTGGGTAACGACGATCAAGTTGCCGCGGTGTTGGGTATTTCTGACGTATCTGCATTAGATGCTGGGGGCCTGTTTGGTCGCGAGGCAGATGATTTTAGTGATGCATCGTCAGACCCAGCGTCGGGGAATAGTTCCGAGTCCTCTAGCATAATGGCTGGCTTGCGTGCGCTACGCGAGATGCGCAACAAGACCACGCCGCTTGCTCCTCAGCAAAAGGGAACGCTGACGGGAGATTTCTCCGAGGATAATGGACGTGCGCAGTCAGGGTCTCCGCGCGTAAAAATTGTTCCTCCTGTTGCGATTGTTGACGAGGGCGATTCCTTTGAAGGCTGTCCTCCGTTTAAGGTGTGGAATAAAGTCCGCGGCGATGTGACAACGACCGATGCTCTGAATGAGGCTACGGAGCTCAAGAGGGAAATCGGTAGAGTTGGTTACGAGACTCCTTTGTATCGCCCGACGCTTAAGGTCGAGAAGACCGGGGATGAGCTTCATCCGCTTTTGGCTTGGGAGATTGCCAACGTAATGCTTTTTGATGCGGCTCAAGTTGACGAGTTTGCTCTTGTGCAAGGTGTTGCTGGCTGGACCGCGTATCTGTTGGGACGTGGTACGGCAGCTAAGGAGTTAAAGCGAATGGTGAAAATAAAGTAGGGGGGTACTTAACTTGATAACGTTCCGCTGTGAGCCGGGTTCTTGGTTGAGCAGCAACGGCCGCAACGGCGCTTGGATTGGGTCGAGTGTCGCAAACGCTTCCGCTGGCAAACGGGTATACTCGTGTGAGCAAATTATCGGGGCGCCTTGGGCGCCCCTTTTACGAGAAGGGCTGCACCATGGCCGAGCTTGAGTCCCAACCATTGTCAGACGAGGAGCGTGCCGAGTTGGAAGAGCTCCGCGCCGAGAAGGCCCGCCGCGAGGCCCGGGAAGAGGCCCGTCGCGAGCGTGAGGAGCTGGCTGCCCTGCGTGCCGAGCGCGCAAAGGCCGAGGAAGCCGCCGCGAGCGCCGCATCCGCGCCCAAGCCTGCCGCTGCGAACCCTGCGCCTGCCGCGCCCAAGCCTCAGCCTAAGAAAGCCGCCCGCCCCAAGCCCGCCGAGCCCAAGCCGAGCCGTGACGAGATGACGTTTGCCCAGCGCATGGTCACCTCCAAGGAGCCTACGGGCGAGAACGAGATCCCCGGCATGGCTCCGGCTCAAAAAATCATCATCGTGCTCGCCCTCATCGCGTTTATCGTCTTTATGGTCTACACGATCACGGGCAGCATGGGTCTGCACTAGCCTGTTCGCGCTGGGCTCCATGCCCGCACGTCCGCCTCGCCCAACCCTCAACCTCTGCACAACACATCCGAAAGGTCGCCCCATGGCTTTGACCGACATCTCGCATCCTACCGACATTGCAATGCTCACCGATCTGTACGAGCTCACTATGGCCCAGGGCCTGTGGGAGAGCGGCAAGGCCAATGAGCAGGGTTGTTTTACCGCGTTTTACCGTGACCATCCCTTTGGTAGCGCGTATGCCGTCATGTGCGGCACCGCCGAGCTGCCCGAGCTGGTCGAGAACCTGCGCTTTACGCCCGAGGATATCGACTACCTCGCCTCGCTCCAGGCTCCTGCCGGCGGCGCGATGTTCAAGCCTGGATTCCTTGATTACCTGCGCGATTTTCGTGCGCATGTAAACATCGACGCCGTCCCCGAGGGCGAGCTCGTCTTTCCGCGCGAGCCCATGGTGCGCGTCACCGGCCCCGCGCTAGAGTGCCAGCTGCTCGAGACAGCGCTGCTCAACATCGTCGGCTTCCAGACACTTGTCGCCACTAAGACGGCGCGCGTGGTGTTGGCGGCGGACGGCCGTCCCGTTGCTGAGTTTGGCCTGCGCCGTGCCCAGGGCCCCGATGGCGGCCTGGCCGTTGCGCGCGCGAGCTACGTTGCCGGCTGTTCTTCTACGTCCAATGTGCTCGCCGGTCGCCGCTACGGTATTCCCGTCTTTGGCACGCATGCGCACAGCTGGGTCATGAGCTTCGATTCCGAGCTCGAGGCCTTCCGTGCCTTTGCCAAGTCGAGCCCCAAGAACTGCACGCTGCTCATCGACACCTACGATGTGCGTGAGGGCTGCGAGCATGCCATTACGGTTGCCAAGGAGATGGAGGCGGTGGGCGAGCGCCTGTCGGCTATTCGCATCGACTCGGGCGACCTCGCCAAGCTCTCCAAGTATGTTCGTGGCCGTTTTGATGCCGAGGGCCTGCCCTATGTGGGGATCTCGATTTCCAACGATTTGGACGAGTACACGATTCAGTCGCTGCTCGACCAGGGTGCGCCCATCGATAGCTTTGGCGTGGGTACCAAGCTCGCGACCTGCTACGACCAGCCGGCGCTGGGCGGCGTGTACAAGCTTTCCGCCCGCCGTGCGAGCGAGACGGACCCGTGGACGCCGGTGGTCAAGCTCTCCGAGCAGCCCTACAAGCGTACGATCCCGGGCGTACAGCGCGTGCGCCGCTATTACGACGGCTTTGGCGGCCCGATCTGCGACATGATCTATGACGAGGACCATCTGGCGGGGGAGGGCGCCGCGCGCGGCAATACCCTCGTGGCCGTGAACGATGCCGCCCTGGTGACCGATGTGTCCGAGCTTGAGTATCGCGAGCTGCTGGTGCCGATCGTGCGCGATGGCAGCGCTGTTACCCCGCGCGAGAGTATCGAGGACGCACGCGAGCGTTGCGCCTGGGCACTGGACCATCTTGATCCGGTGTACAAGCGCTTCCTGTACCCGCAGACCTATGTGGTGGGCATGGAGCAGGGCCTGGCGCAGGTGCGCGACGAGCTTGTGCGCAAGAACATGGCCGCGGCTTCCGCCTTTCCCTGGGCAAAATGATCCGAAGGGGACGGAGGAAAACGGATCATTTTCTCGCCCGCCCGCTCAATATTCGATTGGTTTGACGCATGACGACTTCTTATAAAACGATGGTGGTAAAGATCGGTTCGTCCACGGTTGTGGGCGCCGACGGCAAGGTCAACCGCGCCTTTATCGGCGGGCTTGCCGATCAGGCCGCAGCGCTGCGCAAGCTCGGCTGGCGCCTGGTCGTGGTGAGCTCGGGCGCTATCGCCTGTGGCTATCCCGTACTGGGCTTCGACCGCAAGCCGGTCGGAGACCTGCCGAGCCTGCAGGCCTGCGCCTCGGCTGGTCAGTGTATCATCTCGTCGGCCTACGACGAGGAGTTTCATGCGCGCGACCTGCTCACCTCGCTCGTGCTGCTCACGCGCCACGACACGGCCCGCCGCACGTCCTACCTGCACGCGCGCGACGCTCTGCTGCGCCTGGTTGAGCTTGGCGTGGTGCCGGTTGTCAACGAGAACGATACCGTTACCGTCGACGAGATCAAGTTTGGCGACAACGACACGCTGGCGGCGCTTGTGAGCTGTCTGGTTTCTGCCGATCTGTGCGTGACGCTGTCGGACATTGATGGCCTCTATACCGCCAATCCACATGAGGACCCCACGGCCGAGTTCGTCCCGGTCGTGCATAAGATCGATGCCAAGATCATCGCCTCGGCGGGCGATTCTTCCACATCGGTGGGCACGGGCGGCATGATTACCAAGATCCGCGCGAGCCGCATTCTGATGACGGCGGGCATTCAGAGCGTCATCTGCTCGGGCGAGGAGCCCGATGCGCTCGTGCGCCTTGCCCGCGGCGAGAGCGTGGGCACATTGTTCGATCCGCCGGCGGAGCGCCTGGACATTGCGCCCCGCAAGCTGTGGATTGCGCTGGGTGACAAGGCGCATGGCTCGGTGACGGTCGATGATGGTGCTGCGAAGGCGCTGATCAGCCGTGGTTCTTCCTTGCTTGCGGTGGGTATTCGCGAGGTCGATGGCACGTTTGCCGAGGGCGATGTGCTCGACGTGTGCGATCCGAGCGGCATGGTTGTCGCCCGCGGGATCGCCGAGGCCGATTCGGACGTGCTGGAGCTTGCAGCCGGACGCCGCCAGGACCAGATTGCCGGCAACCGCTTGCTGGCAGACCTGGCCGAGAAGCCTGCGATTCACCGAGATAATCTGATCGTCTTCGCCTAACCAATTGACGCTGCAAACGCCCCTAAGCGGCAATCTGACGTTCAATCGTCGGGCATGACCAAAAGGTCAATGCCCTCCTCTTTCACGTCACCTTGCTCGCTTAGGGGCGTTTTCGCTTTCCGTCCTCTACCTGCGGCATTGTCGTTGCCGGCACTTCGGGACGTTCCTTTTGTGCCGGCAGTTGGGGACACTCCTTTGCTAGAAGATCCTGCGCAGGTCTCCGCGGTTGAGGGCTTCGTCGAAGAGGTGCTTGAACACCACGCTGCCGTGCAGGCCATCGTGCTCAAACTCGTTGGTCACCCAGGCGTGCGAGTTGCCCACGCGGCTGAGCGTGTCGAGCTGCATGTCCGAGTCCACGTACATGTCATCGAAGTACACCGCGGCCTGGAGCGGCACATCGTTGCAGGCCAGGCGCTGCGCGTCGTAGATCTTGTCCCAACTGGTGTCTTCCATCAGCAGGTCCATGGCGGACTTAAAGGGTTTGAGCTCGGGCATCTGCTCAAACATCCACGGGAACATGGCCTCGCCGGTAAACATGAGCGGGCGCGCGAGGTTGTCGAACTCGGCGCGATGGGCCTTCTCTTCTGCCGCGGCCCAGCGGATGGGCATGGTGTCGCCGTCGGCGTAGATGAACTCCTGCAGCGTCCAGTACAGCGGGTTTGTACGCGTGTTGGTGCGCTCGAAGGCGCGCATCAAAAAGCTGTCGGATACCGAGGAGCCGCAGCTCAGCGAACCGTCGCCATCAACAAACGCGTGATCGATGATCCAGTGCATGCGCTCAAAGCTTGGCTTCATGCCAAAGTCGCTGCCCATGAGCTGCAGGCGTTCGACCGTCATCGGCGAGCCGTCGGGCAACGCGGGCTTTTGCTCCTCGAGGGCATCTGCCAGGGCCGCCACGCGTTCGACGTCGGTGGGGTAGCGGTCATAATACTGCTGGGTCTTGGCTGCCATGCGCGGGAAGGTGTGCGCGTAGACCTCGCTGGCGCTCGCCGGCACGTGCGGAATGCCGCCGCAGGTAAAGCTTGCCGTCACGCCCTCGGGGAAGAGCGATAGATAACTCAACGTCAAAAAGCCGCCGTAGCTCTGCCCGAGTGTGACCCAGGGCTTGCCGCCAAAGCCCACCAGACGCAGGTACTCAAAATCGCGCACGATGGAACTGGCGAGGTGGCGCTTGAGGAAGTCTGCCTGCGAGCGTGCGGCATCGTAGCCGGCTGCCTCGGCGCGATCGCCCAAGGCGGCAATCGTGTGCCCGTCCACGCAGCTGCTGCGCCCGGTACCGCGCTGGTCGGGCAGCACGACGCGGAAATGCTTGACGGCCTCCTCGATCCAGCCATCGCTTGTGGGCGACAGCGGACGCGGGCTCTCGCCGCCGGGGCCGCCCTGCAAAAAGAGGAGGAGCGGCAGGTCGTCGTTGATGCGGTCGGGTGCGCAAACCACGCGGTAGAAGAGCTTGATGCTCTCGGGCGCGCCGGCGATGGGCGCCGGCATGGCGCCGCGGCGCATGGTGCTGCCGACGGCCAAAAGCATGGGCTCCAGGCCGCGCCAGTCGAGGGGGACATCGATGCTGTGGTCCTCGACATACAGGCCGGGGACGTGGTACGAAGTGATGAGCGCCATGTGATGCTTCCATTCGTTGCGGTGTTTCGGGTTGACCAATTCTACCGCCGTCGGCGAGGATGCGTGCAAATCGGCTACCATGATTGGCAAACATCTAAGAGAAAGGGCCGTCCATGTCGGTCGATATAGCCACCTACGTTCACGATCTTGCCGTTGAGGCCAAGGCCGCTTCGGGCGCGCTCGCCACGGCGAGCGATGTCCAGCGCCAGGAGGCCGTGCGTGCCATGGCCGCGGCGCTTCGCGACGGCGTCGATTCCATCGTTGCCGCCAACGAGCTCGATATGTCCGCCGCGCGCGATGCGGGCACTTCGGCGGGTCTCCTCGACCGCTTACTGCTGACGCCCGAGCGCGTTGATGGCATGGCTGCCGGCTTGGAGAAGCTTGCTGAGCTGCCCGATCCCGTGGGCCGTGTGCTCGACCATCGCGTGCTTGCAAGCGGTGTGGACCTTACGCGTGTGACTGTGCCGCTGGGCCTGGTCGCCATGGTCTACGAGGCGCGCCCCAACGTGACGGCCGATGCCGCGGGCATCTGCATCCGCACCGGCAATGCCTGCATTCTGCGCGGCGGTTCGCTGGCCTATCACTCGTGCGCCATGATTACCGAGCTGTTGGCCGACGCCCTCGAGGCGCAGGGCTTCCCGCGCGAGGCCGTCTCGATGATCGAGTCTACCGACCGCGAGGCAACCGGCGAGCTCATGAAGCTTCGGGGCATCGTCGACGTGCTCATTCCGCGTGGCGGTGCGGGCCTGATTCAGCGCTGCGTGCGTGAGTCGCTCGTTCCGGTTATCGAAACGGGCACGGGTAACTGCCACATCTACGTGCATGAATCCGCCGATTTTGACAAGGCACTCAACATTGTCGTCAATGCCAAGACCCAGCGCGTGGGCGTGTGCAATGCCGCCGAGTCGCTGCTGGTCGACCGCGCCGTGGCAGATTCGTTTTTGCCGGCGGTCGTGGCCGTACTGCACGATCATGGCGTGCTCATTCATGGCGACGAGGCCACGTGCGCCGCATGCGCCGATGCCGGTCTTGTCGAGGGCGACGACTACGTGGCCGCAACCGAGGAGGACTGGGGCCGCGAGTATCTGGCGCTTGAGATGAGCGTGAAGGTCGTGGCGAACGAGAATGAGGCCATCGCGCACATCAACCGCTACGGCACCATGCATTCCGAGGCCATCATCGCCGAGGACGAGGATGCCTGCGAGCGCTTCCTGGATGCGGTCGATGCCTCGGCCGTGTACGCCAACGCCAGCACGCGCTTTACTGACGGCGGCGAGTTTGGCCTGGGCGCCGAGATCGGCATCTCGACCCAAAAGCTCCACGCCCGCGGACCCTTTGCCGCCGAGGCCCTCGCCACCTACAAATACAAGCTCCGCGGCACCGGCCAGGTCCGCCCCTAAACCTACCAAAAAGGGACAGGTTTATTTTGGCAGGTTTTATCTGCGGTTTTGCCGGGCGACGCGTTCGCCCGGCTTTTTTCTCCGCATGCCTTTTCTGCCTTTCGGCTTGAGCCGCGGCGATATACGATAGTGACACCGTGTCCTAGCACCGACTCACCTGGAGGTATTGCCATGTCCCAGACGCTTTCCGCCGGAATCACCCGTGATCGCGCGTTCGAACTGCTCAATGAGCACAACAAAGATCCGTTCCACATCACCCATGGCGAGACGGTCGAGGGCACCATGCGCTACTTTGCGCGCGAGTTCGACCCCGAAAACGAGGAGTTTTGGGGCATTGTCGGCCTGCTGCACGACCTGGATTGGGAGGAGCATGAGGACGACCCCATGAACCACACCATCTATGCGGCCGAGATTCTTGAGGGCGAGGGCGCATCGACCGAGCTCATCCGTGCCATCCAAACGCACACGTCCGATTTCAACACCTCGCTGCCCAAGCCCGAGCTGCAGATGGAAAAGATCCTGTTTGCCTGCGATGAGCTCACCGGCCTGATCGGTGCCGCCGTCATCATGCGTCCGAGCAAAAGCGTCATGGACTTTACGACTAAGTCGCTCAAGAAGAAGTTCAAGGACAAGCGCTTTGCCGCCGGCTGCTCGCGCGACGTGATTACGCAGGGCGCCGAGATGCTGGGTTGGGAGCTCCCCGAGCTTTTCGACCGTACCATCGCGGCCATGCAGTCCTTCGCGCCCGACCGCGACACCTTCCAGGCCTAACCTGCCAAAAAGGGACAGGTCTATTTTGGTAGGTTTTTCTGGGAAAACGCTTCCGTTGGACGTTATTCAGCGGAAGCGTTTTCTGTTTACATGGTGACGTTGGCGAGTGGCGACGCCTCGCGGCAGGCAGCTGTGCTTCGCCGTACCCGTAACTCGGCAAACGCGACGCTAGGACGCGTTCTTGATAATCCATGTTCCGAGTCCGGTCAGCAGTTGAACCTGCTTAATCGTTAGCCCTTCTTTTCGAAGCGCGAGAATCGCCTCATTGCGAAGTGGCTTGGAGACGGATTTGAGTTCCGTCGGAGCACATCCTACGACACTCTGCACATAAGCTCGATATTGTGTTTGGGGAGGATTGCATCGAGGATCTGAAGCATGGCGATTCGGTCCTCGGCATCGTCAAACAGCAATTGCCCTCTGTTTCCACGCAACGTGACGTGGAAATAACCGGTTGGTGACTTTGAACGAGGTTTTCTCGGCATGGCCCCTCCTTTAGCTTGGATGGGCTGAAGATACCTCATTCGGAGGCTTCGGTTGTCGAGATTCAGTTTACCGACTATAGCTGTTACCTGCCGAAATGTTATTGCGTTTTCAAATTGATGCTTTTTAATGGTAATTGAGCGGGGCGAGCGCCCTCGATGCGGATGCGGACTTTACCAGCGTCGAGCTGGATTGTTCTTGTGTGAAGACGTCGCAAATGGGCTTCACGCATTTCCGTGGCGATAAAAATGGCCGGGCGCCCAAAAAACTGAGCACCCGGCCATTTACCAATTGTTTGTTGACGTTTGGCCAGATAAAACCTGCCAAAATAAACCTGTCCCTTTTTGGTAGGTTAGTTGAGGGCGGCTTGGGCTAGGCGGGCTTCGGCGGCCTCTTCGGTGACGCCCAGGGCCACGGCGAACTCCTCGATGGAGCGGCGCTTGGCTTCCTTGAGCACGCGCATGTAGTAAGAGCTGGGCTTTTTATCTGCTTCCTCGGCCTGGCGAATACGGTGCATCATGGTTTTTGCCACGCGAACCGTCTCGGGCGCGCCCAGCTTGAGCTGTTGCTTAAAGTGCGTCTCCTCAAGCGAGCTGTTGCGCTCGGTAAAGGTGTCGCACTCCAGCTCGTCGTAGTGGCTCAGCAGGTGCTCTGCATCTTGCTGGGAGATGGCTGCATGCAGACGGTCGGCCTGCGCCACGGGGTACATGAGAATCGTCTGCGCATGCCCCTGCTTGGTCTCGAGCAACAACATGGGCTGCGGTGTGTCGTCCCTAAAACCGACGACGGTGCAGACTCCCTGACCCGGATGAATGACGTGTTGACCGATTGAGAACATGCTACCTCCAACTTATACGAATTTACGTATGTTAAGAATACCACGCTGACGTGCGCAAACCATTACTTTATGCAGGAAAAGCACACAACTCCGATAGGTTAGAGTATTCGATAAATAGAACGGCTTATTCATACGTTTATGCATTTCTAGAACGTGTATAAACAGCAGGCAAACCGCCAACTTTGTACCACCGCGCAAGAGCGGTAGTCATTTTTGTGCATATGCAATATCTATTAGCTTTACCCTGCGACAGTAGTTAGCGCTTGTGATAGAGTGCTACAAACTCTGGCTTTTGCCCTACGAGTGACCAAGAGCTCGGGGGCTTTAACACAAGGAGGATCTATGCCCGAGAAGATTGAAGAGCTGGTACGCGCTGCGCTTGCTGCGGCCCAGGAGGCCGGCGACCTTTCCGCATTTGAACTTGACGATTGCGCTATCGAGCGACCGGCTGATACTTCTCATGGCGAGTGGACCTCCACCATGGCCCTGAAGTCCGCCAAGCTGGCTCATTGCGCCCCGCGCAAGATTGCCGAGGCCGTCGTCGCCCATATGCCCGAGGACCCCGCAATCGAGAAGGTCGAAATCGCCGGTCCTGGCTTCATCAACTTCTATCTTTCCGTTGCCGTCAAGAACGCCATCTTTGGCGAGGCCCGTGAGAAGGGTATGGACTTCGCTAAGTCCAACGTCGGTGGCGGCCTGAAGACCCAGGTCGAGTTCGTCTCCGCCAACCCCGTCGGCCCCATGCACATCGGTCATGGCCGCTGGGCCGCTCTGGGCGACTCCCTTTGCCGTGTGATGGACCACGCCGGTTACGACATTCAGCGCGAGTTCTACATCAACGACCACGGCTCTCAGATGAACACCTTCGGCAACTCCATCAGCACGCGCTATATGCAGCTTGCCGACATTATCGCCAAGCAGGGCGTGGATATCGACGAGGCTCACAAGCTGCTGATTGCCGACCGCGACGCCTTTGTTGCCGACGAGAGCGACGAGCATCCCGAGACCCATCCGTATCAGGACAACTTTGCCGAGACTCTGGGCAAGGACTCCTACGGCGGCGACTACATCATCGACGAGGCTGCCGAGTTCTGGCGCACCGACGGCGATAAATGGGTCGAGGCCGATCCGCAGGAGCGCATGGAGAGCTTCCGCGAGCGCGGCTATGTAAAGATGGTCGACAACATGCGCGACCTCTGCCACGCCGTCAACTGCGACTTCGATCGCTGGTTCTCCGAGCGCTCCCTGTACGTGAAGGACACCGAGGGCGAGACCGCCGGCACCTCCGCCGTCGACCGCGCCTTTGAGAAGCTCGACAAGATGGGCTACCTCTACACTAAGGACGGCGCCCTGTGGTTCCGCTCCACCGACCTGGGCGACGACAAGGACCGCGTGCTGATCAAGTCCGACGGCGAGTACACCTACTTCGCCTCCGACGTTGCCTATCACTGGGATAAGTTCCAGCGCGTCGACCACGTCATCGACATCTGGGGCGCCGACCACCACGGCTACATCGAGCGCGTCCGCTGCGTGTGCGACGCTCTTGGCTATCCCGGCAAGTTCGAGGTTCTGCTGGGCCAGCTCGTCAACCTGCTGCGCAACGGCAAGCCCGTCCGTATGTCCAAGCGCAAGGGCACCATGGTGACCCTGCAGGAGCTCGTCGATGAGGTCGGCTCCGATGCCGCTCGCTACACGCTCATCTCCAAGAGCTCCAACCAGATGGTCGACTTCGACATTGAGGCCGTTAAGAAGCGCGACAACTCCAACCCGGTGTACTACGTGCAGTACGCTCACGCCCGTGTGTGCTCCATCCTGCGCCGTGCCGCTGACGTTACGCCCGAGCAGGCTGACGAGATGGGCATGAAGGCCGTCGCCGCCAAGGCCATCGGTGAGAACGTCGATTACTCGCTGCTGACCGACCCGACCGAGCTCGCCCTTTCGCGTAAGCTCAACGAGCTCACCGACCTCATTGCCAGCTGCGCTCGCGATCGCGCCCCGTTCCGCCTGACGCACTTTGCCGAGGAACTCGCCGGTGACTTCCACAGCTTCTACGCCGCCTGCCAGGTCCTTCCGAGCGAGGGCCGTCCCGTCGACCCCGAGCTCTCGCGCGCCCGTCTGGCCGCCTGCGACGCCGTCCGCGTGACGCTCGCCCTGGTGCTCACTCTCGTTGGCGTTTCTGCCCCCGAGCAGATGTAAGCGCTGGTCGTTTGACTGCGTTGGTTTGGTTTAACTGAGCCTTCTAAGCCCGATCTCCCATGCGGAGGTCGGGCTTTTTGCGTTTGGCGGTGCTTTTTGGTGTGTTGGGAAATGCTACTAAATCACAACTATACCGGTTTACTACGATGAATCGAGGGATTCCAATCACACGGGCTTTTCACCGAAAAGTGCAAGCCATCTAGCTGGGGTTTTATTTATTCGGGTTTTGGCGTGGTCGTGGTTGAGCGATTCATCGTAGTAAACCGCCTTGGTTTTGAAAATGATCCCTTGGGGACGGAGGAAAACGGATCATTGTTGTCTCGTGGAGGGGTGGCGGGATACCGTCCGCCACAAATCGCGCCCATCTCCTACGTTTGGACGCATATCCCGAACCATGTCGTAAAGTTCGATATTAAAACCGCAGGTAGCGGACTCGCTGTTTTTGAAAAAGCAAGGGTATGGTCAGGGAGCCGGGGTAAACGTAGTAGATAGGCGCGTTTCGTGGCGCGGCGAATCCCGACGCCATGGATTTGCTCCCTAGTCGCTCCATTTCAAGGCGCCTTAGGGGAAGAGTGTCCCTTTCGGCTAGTCGTTTATGAACGTCCCCGATGGCTAAGTTGCAGGTGGCAGCGGTTGTGTTACACTTACGCTGCGTAGTTGACGCAATCATCTCGATACAGATCAATGATGCCCGTCGCTTTTTGGACGGAGCTAGACTGTTTAGCCGCCCTGAAGGTATATGCAGGGAGCATGTGATCGCAGGGCTTGAAAAGAAAGTTGAGCAAACACTGTGTCTGATCAACAACAAGAAAACGAAATAACGACGACGCAAACGGCTCCCGCTGCACCGGTTACGTCGGACCAGGTCGTGGTACCCGCGCCGTCGCAGGTCTCGGCTCCCGAGGCGCCTAAGGCCGCCGCGCCCACCACACCCGTTGCTAGTGAGGAGGCTTCGCCCGCTAAGCCCAAGCGTACGCGTCGTGTGGCCAAACCTGCTGCGGACGGCGAGGAGGCCGCAAAGCCCAAGCGTCGCACGACGCGCACCACGCGCGCGAAGCGGCCCGTGGCCGCCGATGCTTCGGCCCCCATTTCCGATGAGGTCGCGCAGGCCCGTGCACTGGCACAGATCAGCGAGGCCCAGGTTGTACGTGCCCGCCGTCGCGCCGCCGAGCGCGAGGCCGCGGCATTGACTGAGCTTGCCGCGCCGGTCGCCCCCGAGGTTCCTGCTGCCGAACAGTCGGCCGAGAAGCCGGCGCCGCGCACGCGTCGCCGTACGGCAGCCAAGACGCAGCAGCCCGCCGAGCAACCGACTCTTGAGGTCGCTGAAGCTCCGGCTCACTCTGCGGCAGGGGAGGACGCTCCCTCCGCTGAGCCCGTCGTGCACGCTGAGGCCAACGAGGTTCCCGCCGTTGATCCGGCTCTGCGCCCGCATCGTCGCGGCCGCAAGCCCAAGGCGTATGTTGAGGCCGAGAAAGCCGCTGCCGCAGCAGCAGCTGCTCAGAGCGCAGCGGCCACGGCCGAGCCCACGGCCACGGCCGATGCTCCGGTCCAGGACGCTCCGTCCACCGAGGCTTCCGCATCTGACGATGCCGATCCCGCCGATGTCCGTCCCGGCCGTAGCCGTCGCACCGCGGCAAAGCGCTCGACGAAGGCGAAGGCCAAGGCCGACGCCGACGCCAAGCCCGTCGACGACAAGTCCTTCGAGTCAACCGCCGATGCTGCTTCCGAAACCGAGAACGCCGACCAGCCGGCAACTGAGAGGCCCAAGCGCACGCGCAAGAAGTCCGCAAAGGTCAAGGCTGCCGAGCATCAGGGCGACGACGAACCCAGCAACCATGCCAACGCTGACGCCAAGGCAGAGGGCGAGGCTCCGTCCGGCACCGATGCACCCGCAGCCGCGGCCGACGGGGGTGTCGAGACCGAAGAGGGCGCCCGCCCCAACCGCCGTCAGCACAAGCGCAACGACGAGCGCAACGATCGCCGCAGCCGTCAGCGCGACCGCAAACAGCGCAACAAGGAGCGTAACGCCGCCCCCACCGAGCCCACGCTTTCGCGCGAGGAGCTTGCGGCCATGAAGGTCGCCGAGCTGCGCGAGAAGGCAAAAGAGTTCGAGATCGAGACGACCGGCAAGAAGAAGGCCGAGCTCGTCGAGGAGATCTACACCACAGCCGCGAAGGCAGAGGGCTTCCGCGATATTAAGGGCATCCTGCAGATTCGCCCGGACAGCTCCGGTATCATCCATGCCCACGGTTACATGAAATCCAACGAAGACGCCTTCGTCCCCGCTTACCTCATCCGCTCCGCACGCCTGCGCACGGGCGATGTCATCGAGGGTTCGCTGCGCCCCTCGCGCGGCGGCGACAAGCGCGCCGGACTCGCCAAGATCACGACCGTTAACGGCATGGATCCCGAGCAGATCCGCAATCGCCCCAAGTTCGGCGACCTTACCCCGGTCTATCCCAACGAGCCGCTGCGCATGGAGCACGGCAAGGATTCCATCACCGGTCGCGCCATCGATATCGTGTCGCCGATCGGCAAGGGTCAGCGTGGCTTGATCGTGTCGCCGCCCAAGGCCGGCAAGACAACGATCCTTAAGAAGATCTGCCAGTCCATCTCGATCAATAACCCCGAGGTGCACCTCATCTGCCTGCTCGTCGACGAGCGCCCCGAAGAGGTCACTGATATGCAGCGTTCCATTAAGGGCGAGGTCGTGGCCTCGACCTTCGATATGCCCGCCGACAACCACACCCGCGTGGCCGAGCTCGTCATCGAGCGCGCCAAGCGCATTGTGGAGCTGGGCGGCGATGTCGTGGTGGTGCTCGACTCCATCACACGTCTTGCCCGCGCCTACAACCTGGCGGCACCTGCCTCGGGCCGCATCCTTTCGGGCGGCGTCGATTCGGCGGCCCTGTATCCGCCCAAGCGTTTCCTGGGTGCAGCCCGCAATATCGAAAACGGCGGCTCGCTCACTATCCTCGCCTCCGCCCTTATCGACACCGGCTCCAAGATGGACGAGGTCATCTTTGAGGAGTTCAAGGGCACCGGCAACATGGAGCTCAAACTCGACCGCGATCTTGCCGACCGTCGCATCTTCCCGGCCATCGACCCCGTTGCCTCTGGTACGCGCAACGAGGACCTGCTGGTCGACGAGCAGATGCGCCCGTTTGTCTTCGGCCTGCGTCGTATTCTCGCCGGCATGAACAACACCGAGCGCGCGGCGGCGTCGTTTATCAAGGGCCTTAAGGGCACCAACACCAACCAGGAGTTCCTGGTGCGTTCGGCCAAAAAACACAGTGACTACGAGCAGACGTTTTAGACCATAAACTGCACGCAATATCGCTATAAGAATGGGCAATCGGGCCGGGGTTTATGCCCCGGCCCTTTCTTTACGGCGCCACTCGGCAACATTTTTTGACCTTATGACAGATAAGCAGCGGTTTTCGAGCCACAATCCGGCCTCATCGCTTGCAATCGGAGGGTCGGTTTCGCATAATAACTTTTAAGCTTCGCGACGGAAAACGCAGATGAAACGAACCATATACCGTTGCTTTGGGACGCATGTCCCGCTTCATCTTCTCTCGCGCAGCCAACTAAATGATGCGATTTGGGTGCTGGAAGATGGGGAGAGCTCATGGCTTCTTCTGATGCAACACAACGAGCAGTCCTTGCCGGACTTTCCTGCGGGATCGGCCTTGCCGCCCCCGTGGTGATGTATGCAGCGACGCTGCCGTTCTCGTCGGTCAACGAGACGGTTGTCGCGGGCGCCGTTCCCTTTGCCGTTGGTGCGGTGGCGGGCGTGGGCATCTACGCAGCCTCGCTGGGCATCTCCGAGTATCGCGCCGAGCACGATGGTCGCCTGTTTGAGCCTGATGCCGTGGGCGGCGCCGCTCAGTTTGGCCGGACCCACAACGAGTTCAAGACCGCCTCGATTCCCGCGCAGCAGCAGGGGGCGACACCTCAGCCTGCGGCCCCGGCCGATCAGGCCAATGCCGCACAGCCTTCTTCGGCATTTCTCTCCGGCCTGACCGGTGCATTCCAGCGCCGCCACATCGACGATGACGTTCCCACCATCGCGCGCGCGGCCAACGCCATGGATGAGGCCGAGGCCTGGTCTATGATCGACAGCATGCTCGATGACGATTCCCCGGTCAGCTGCGATCCCGCGCGTTCGCGCGATGTTTACCAGGTCGCAATCGACGAGCTCACCAACGGTGGAAAGACCGGTTCTTACAATCGCGATGACATTGCCGCTGCCGCACGCGCCGTCTCGGGCTCTCACGCCGCCCCTGCGGGCAGCACCGCAGCCTTTGTGGCTCTTGTAGCCAACGCCGCCAACAATGCCGCCTATAACGGCGCGTCGTCGGCGGCGTACACCTCTGCCGCGGCTGCCGCTTCGGCCGGCCAGCAGAGCGCAGCTCAGCCGGCTCCTGCTGCCGATCCCTTTGCCGACGAGCCCCTGGCTGTCGACGAGGAGACCATCGCCGCTCGCCGTGCTGCCGAAAGCTCGCTTTGGGGCGCTTCGGCCCAAATGCAGGCCGCGGAGGCGGCGCCGTACAACGCCAAGCTCGCCAGCATGCCCATCATTTCCGATGCCAACGGTGTGGATCTTGCCGATCTGGACGAGCCTGCCGCCATCACAGCTTCTATTGATGCCCAGGGTCGCGTGGATACCGATAGTCTCCCCGATGCCTCTCTCGAGGAAGATATCCCCATGGCCGATTATTCGGGCCACGAGGACATGTGGGCCGCCGCCATGGCGATCATGGACGAGGTTGCCGAGCCCGCCCCCGTGGCGGTGCCCACGCCTGCAGCCTCACCTGTCTCGGTTGCTCCCGTCTATGTCGGCCGCCACAGCGCCGTGCTTCCCGAGGATACCGCGCGTATCTCGCGCGAGGGTATCGAGCGCGCCGAGGCTATCGCTGCCGGCGTTATGGAAAACCGCCGCCATGAGCGCGTCAATCAGATTCTCGAGGAAGAGATCAACCGCCTGCAGTCTGCGGCCGTCAAGCGCACTGGCCGTGCCTATCTGAGCGTTATCGAGGGCGGTACCGCCAGCTTTACGCCGCTGCGCGCGGAGGCATAATTGCCGCATGGTTAAGCTCGATCGAAAATGGGCGCTTGCCGCTTGCGCCATGGTACTCGTCATTTGGGGCAATTCGATGGTTCCCGGTACGGGGTCTGGTTCATTGAGCCTGTCGATCATGGAATCCATTCGCGGCTTTTTGCAGGCCCTGGGGCTTCCATACGAGTGGGTGACCAACTTCGTCGTGCGCAAGTGCGCTCATTTTACCGAGTATATGGTGCTTGGCATCTTGGCGACGCACGCCTTTGACCTCGAAGGCCGGCGCACGTTTGATGTGTTGCTGCCCACGGCGGTGTTCTTGCTGCTTGTCCCCTCTATCGACGAGACAATCCAGCTTTTTGTGCCCGGTCGCGCCGGCATGATTACCGATGTGATGATCGACTGCTGCGGGGCGACGACAGGCGTCGTGCTTCGATATCTCTTACGGTCGCTGATATGTACCAAAAAGGCCGCCTAGGACGTTTTGCTTGGTCCTAGGCGGCCTTGTGCGTTTGAGGGCTCCTGTGGGGCGTGGCGGCGTTGTCCGGGCGTTTTGCGAGCTTTGCTACGCCGTGCGCCGTTGATGTGCCCTTTACTGGAGCGCCTGAGCGCCCAGGGCCAGGCAGCCCATGATGCCCTGCTTGCCCTCGAGGCTGTTGTTGACAATGTGGGAATCGATGTCGTTGACCTCGGGTGTGACGATATAGCCGTTGAGCATCTCGGCGCACTTTTTACGGGCGAGCGGCACGATGGGGGTGTGATCGGCCACGCCGCCGCCGATGATAATCTTTTGCGGCGCGTAGCACAGCGTGTAGGTCATGAGCGCCTGTGCCAGGTAGCCTGCGAGCAGATCCATCGCCTCCGGATCATCGGCCATGTCTCCGGCGCTCTTGCCATTCCAGCGCTTTTTAACGCCGGGGCCGGCGATGAGGCCCTCGAGGCAGTTGTCGTGGAAGGGGCAGCCGCTGTGCTCGCCGATGGTGTCGCGCGGGTCGCGCGTGACCAGGATGTGGCCGGCCTCGGGATGCATCATGCCGTGCACGAGCTTGCCTCCCGAGAGCACGCCGGCGCCCACGCCGGTGCCGATGGTCAGATACACCACATCGGTGAGACCTTGGGCGCAACCAAAGGTAACCTCGCCCAGGCATGCGACATTGACATCGGTGTCATAGCCACAGGGAATATCGAGCTCGTTTTGGATGGTGCCCAGCAGGTCGAAGTAGCGCCATGCCGTTTTGGGTGTCTCCAGGATCTTGCCGTATTGGGGCGAGGCAGGGTTGACTGCGGTAGGACCAAAGGCGCCGATGCCCAGCGCGGCGATGCCCTTGTCGGCAAACCATGCGTTGACGGCCTCAACAGTCTCCTGCGGGGTCGTGGTCGCAATCTGCTCGCGCTCCAGGACCGTACCGTCTGCATAGCCCGTGGCGCAGACCATCTTGGTGCCGCCGGCCTCGAGCGCTCCGATAAGCTGCTGCTCTGCCATAGTATTCCTCTCTCTGGGACGAGTTTGCTGCGTAACTAAAGTATAGTGCCCTAAACCATTTAAGAAAGCGCTATAAAGAGACGCCTCGCAACGCAGCGCGGTGCGAGGCGTCTTTGGTTGGTTTAGTTGCCGGGCCGTCCTTACCCGCGCGGCTTGATTTTATCACGCAGCGACTTGAGGTTCTCCAGTGCCGCGTTAAGCGTCTCGTCTCGCTTGGCAAAGTGGAAACGAATCAGATGGTTGACGGGCTCGCGGAAGAAGCTCGAACCGGGCACGGCACCCACGCCCACCTTAGACGCGAGGTCCTCGCAGAATTCGAGGTCGCTGTCATAGCCAAACTCAGAGATGTCCATCATGACGTAGTAAGCGCCCTGCGGCACGTTGTGTTCAAGACCGATGCTATCGAGCCCCTGGCAGAACAGGTCGCGCTTGGCGGTGTAGAGGTCGAGGACCTCCTGGTAATAGCTGTCGTCGAAGTTGAGGGCGGTGACGACGGCTTCCTGCAGGGGAGCGGCGGCACCCACGGTGAGGAAGTCGTGGACCTTCTTGATGCGCTCGGTGATCTGCGCCGGGGCAATGGTGTAGCCCAGACGCCAGCCGGTGATGGAGTACGTCTTGGACAGCGAGCTGCAGCTGATGGTCCGCTCGAACATGCCGGGCAGCGTGGCCATATAGACGTGCTCGTGGGGCGCGTAGACGATGTGCTCGTACACCTCGTCGGTGATGCAGTAGGCATCGTACTTTTTGCAGAGGTCGGCGATAAAGGTGAGCTCATCGTGCGTAAAGACCTTGCCGCAGGGGTTGGAAGGGTTGCACAGGACGATGGCCTTGGGGTCGTTGTCGCGGAAGGCCGCCTCGAGGACCTCGCGATCGAAGTCGAACGTGGGCGGGTTGAGCGGCACATAGATGGGCTCAGCGCCCGAGAGAATCGTGTCGGCGCCGTAGTTCTCGTAGAACGGCGAGAAGATGACGACCTTGTCGCCGGGGTTCGTGACCGTCATCATGGCGGCCATCATGGCCTCGGTGGAGCCGCAGGTGACCACGATATTCTGGTTGGGGTCGACCGGCATGCCCATAAAGTGCTCCTGCTTGGCGGCGAGGGCCTCGCGCATGGCCTGGGAGCCCCAGGTGATGGAGTACTGGTGGTAGAGCGGCTTAGGGTTGGTGGCGATGGTGCTGAGGCTGTTGAGCAGCTGCGCCGGGGGATCGAAGTCGGGGAAGCCCTGCGAGAGATTGACGGCGTCGTACTTATTGGAGATGCGTGTCATGCGGCGGATGACCGAATCGGTAAATCTCGCCGTGCGGTTGGAGAGTTCTTTCATGCCGGTCCTTTCGAGGATTTGCAGTGGGGCAAGTTTACTCCTATGAAAAGGGTGGGAATTGCTCGAAACGCGCTCGAAAAACTCTTTTCAAAATTCTTGAAAATTGGGGCTTGCATCGCATGGCGTTCCTTGCAATAATAGTCGAGCGCGAAGCGCACAGGACACGGTGGGTGTAGCTCAGTTGGCTAGAGCGACGGGTTGTGGTCCCGTAGGTCGAGGGTTCGAGTCCCTTTACCCACCCCAGTTCTTGCTTCGTGTTGATATCGGGTCGTTAGCTCAGTTGGTAGAGCAGGGGACTCTTAATCCCAAGGTCCAGGGTTCGAACCCCTGACGGCCCACCAAAGCATGTTAAAGCGACTGGCTTCGGCTGGTCGTTTTTTTTTGTTGACCTTTCATGGGGTCGAACCCGAAAGGGCGCGGAGCTGAGAAAATGCGTAAGCATTTGCCAGCGCAGCGCGCAAGGCGCCTTGGCGCCGCAGCGGCCGCCTGCGCAGCAGGCTGACCCCCTGACGGCCCACCAAAGTAACCCGGAATATTTACAAATCGAGTCTACCCTGTGGATCGGTAAAGCCGTCTGTACCCTCCTTGAGTTTCTTCTCGTCTGCCTTCACGCGGCGCTCGAGCTTCTTAGTGTCCTCGGCAGCCGGTAGATTTTCGGGGATAATTCCGCGGTCGATGAGGCTGCCACGCACGCTTGTGTTGTTCTCGACGTGCTCTTGCTTGATCTGGTCTAGACCGTACAGGTCGTGTTCCTCGGCGTTGAAGGCCGTCATCGAGTTCGTTAGGTCCTTTGCTTTGATGAGAACATCGGCTAGCTTGTCCGCCAATGCCGCGCTCTTGTGCACACCAAGCTGCCGTTTCATGTCCGCCGTGCTTCTGCCGCCGAATAACGCCTCATCGCCCTTTGACTTGATGATTGCGAATCCTTTGGAGTCCACGCCTCGTTTGAACGCAATGCCCGAGAGCTGTTTCTCTGAATCGGATAGCGAGTGGCGCGCCTGCAAGCGCTGAATCTCTGCGAAGCGCTGCTCTATGAGCTCCTGACGGCGTGTCTGCACCGCGAAGTATGCCTGGGCGAGCGCGATTTCGGGCTTGTTTGGGTCTCCGTTTTGGGCGATTAAATAGCATGCGTAGCGCGTCAGTTTGAAATCTTTAACCGCGCGGGCGGCGACACCGGCAGTTACCATTTTCGTGGTGTCACGAAAATGGGAATCAACTGGGGTTTTGTTTGATTCGCATGAGACTTTTGCCCTCTTAACAACTTCGGCGAAGTTCTCCCAACGCGTGTACCCCATGGGTTCCATTAAATCTCGTGCGAGCCAATACTCAACTCCGTCTTCCACACGGGCGTAGCTATCAAGTTTGACGCGCCACTTTTCGATATCCCTGCTGTCCATATCTCTTCCTCTCTGGTCTGTTGTCTGCACGGGCTTTGTCCTCTCTATATTCAGAATAATGATACGCAGTCGTGCGGACACCAATGAACCCCGTGTTGCTTCTAGTTCACGTGGCCGATAGATATCGATAAGTTGTGTTCTGTTTTGGATAGGGGCTCAGCCTAGTCCGCTCGATAGTGCGATCCTAGGCTTTCAGTCCGTTTGCGCATGGCTTTGACCATCTCCGCAGCCAGCTGAATTTGCGACTGTAGGCGGGCAAGGGCCGCGATTTCGCTGTCATTGCCGTGCGGCTTATGCAGCGACGTCGCCTCGTCTTGTAGGCTTTTAAGCTCTTGAAGCGCCTCGGATAGGCCTGGATCGGTCCTGTCGATCATGCAGTAGGTACTCATCGTGTGCTTGAGACTGCGGGTCAGACGTTCGGCGTCTACTGTTGCGATGCCATGCTGGGGGAGGGCGGTATCCGCCGGTGCGGCCGCCTTGGGAGTGTCCAGTGCTGCTCGAGCCGCTGATGCGCCCGCGATACGCCCGAATACGATGCCATTGGCGCTCGACAGGCCTCCGATGCGGTCGGCGCCGTGCATGCCGCCTGTTGCCTCGCCACAGGCGTAGAGACCCTCAACGCCCGTGTACGCGGTCTTGTCGATCTTGATGCCGCCGTTGGCCGCGTGGGCATACATCGCCACACGCATCTCGTCGCTCGGCGCGATGCCGTGCTCGTCTTGCAGCCAGGTGGCAAATGTCTGCACGAACTCGGGGACATTCTCTCGCGGGAAGTCGTAGTGGAGCGCCAGACCTTCGGCACCCGCTTGATCGATGGCAAGATCGATGGCGCGAGAAGGTAGGCGCGAAGTGAAGGGACCATATCCTGAGCGGTGCTCAAGCAGATCGTCTAACTTTTCGTTGGCACTGTCGTCCGGTTGGTCGAACTTGACGTAGCGCCAGGTTTTCTCGTTAAAGACCAGGTTGCGCTTGGGCTCAATGAAGCCGGGCATCATCTGCATGAACTCTATATTGGTAAGGGATGCGCCGTGCGATTGTGCGATGGCCTGCGAGGAACTGAGTACATCGGCCGAAGTGAGGCTGCGCTCGAACAGGCCGCCCGTGCCGCCCGCAGCGATGATAGTGGCCTTTGCTGTAAAGGTCACGATGCGCTCGTCTGTTTGGTTGTAGAGCACGGCGCCGACAATCTTACCGGATGTGTCTTCAACAAGATCGATAAGCTCGTGGCGGGGGAGTAGGCGAATGCCGAGCGACTCGATCTGGGCCGTACACGCGTCTTCGAGGGGCCTGCGGGTGAGGCCGCGCCACATACGCGTCTTATGGTCAAAGCAGGGGATAAATTGCTTTTGCTGGGCGCTCTCGGCGCTTTGTGGGCACTGGAGTTCTACGCCCAGATCCTGTTCGAGCCAGTCAATCGCTTGGGGAATGCCATGGACGAACGTCTGGACGAGCTCGGGGTCGGCAACGCCGCCGCCGACGGTCTGGATGGTGTCGATGAGGTCCTGTTCGTCGTCTTCGTCGACGGGGCCAATAAGGCCGAGGCCCCAGGTTCCCGGGAAGAAGCTCGACCCGCTCATGGTCTTGCCGGCGCTTGCGATGGCAACGGTCGCGCCCGTGCTTGCTGCTTCTATGGCGGCGCAAAGGCCAGCGATGCCCGATCCGATTACCAGTACATCAGTTGATTCCATGGGATTCCTTTCTCGTTCGCGCATTGTCGCATGGGTGATCGGCAAAGGTATCGCAAAGATTGGATAAATCGGCAAAGGGCAAATATGGCACGTGGACGTTAGGGGCGCTTGGCGGCTCCTTCTTATCACACTTCATGTTGCATCAGAACTGATATATCGTATCTCGAACGTTTTATGGCAACAAAAAAGAGCCGCCACCCGGGTGGGTAGCGGCTCTAAAGCTCAACTATATGAGCATCGCGCGGGCGCGATTAGGCCTTGAGGGCCTCCTCGACGGCGACAGCGCAGGCGACGGTGGCACCGACCATGGGGTTGTTGCCCATGCCGATGAGACCCATCATGTCGACGTGCGCAGGCACGGAGGAAGAACCGGCGAACTGGGCGTCGGAGTGCATACGGCCCATGGTGTCGGTCATGCCGTAAGAGGCAGGGCCTGCGCCCATGTTGTCCGGGTGCAGGGTACGGCCAGTGCCGCCACCAGAAGCGACGGAGAAGTACTTCTTGCCAGCCTCGAGGCGCTCCTTCTTGTAGGTGCCAGCGACGGGGTGCTGGAAGCGCGTCGGGTTGGTGGAGTTGCCGGTAATCGAGATGTCGACGTTCTCGTGCCACATGATGGCAACGCCCTCGCGGACGTCGTCGGCGCCGTAGCAGTTGACGGCGGCGCGGGGACCATCGGAGTAGGGGATGGTCTCGACGACCTTGAGCTCGCCCGTGAAGTAGTCGAACTGGGTCTTCACGTAGGTGAAGCCGTTGATGCGGGCGATGATCTGAGCGGCGTCCTTGCCCAGACCGTTGAGGATAACGCGCAGCGGCTTCTTGCGAGCCTTGTTGGCGTTCAGAGCCAGGCCGATAGCGCCCTCAGCGGCAGCGAAGGACTCATGGCCAGCCAGGAAGGCGAAGCACTCGGTGTCGTCGGAGAGCAGCATAGCGCCCAGGTTGCCGTGGCCCAGACCGACCTTGCGGTCCTCGGCGACGGAGCCGGGAACGGTGAAGGCCTGGATGCCCTCGCCGATGATGGCGGCAGCCTCAGAAGCGGTCTTGGCGCCACGCTTGACAGCGAGAGCGCAGCCGAGGGTGTAGGCCCACTCGGCGTTCTGGAAGGCGATGGACTGGGTGTTGTTGACGATCTCACGCGGGTTGAAGCCCTTGTCGGTGCAGATCTGCAGAGCTTCCTCGAGGGAGGCGATGCCGTTGTCGGCGAGGCACTTGTTGATCTTGTCAGCGCGGCGCTCGTAACCTTCGAACGTAACAGTCATAGTTATTTCCCTCCCTTTCTACTCGTGAACCGGGAACACGCTGGCGACGGAGTGAGTCTCCTCGTCGGTGCGCGGGTCGATGTACTTGGCAGCGTTCTCCCACTGACCATAGTGGCCCATAGCGCCAGCGATGGCCTCCTCGGGGGTCTTGCCGGCCTTGACGGCGTCGGTGAACTTGCCGAGGTTCAGGAACTCGAACGCGATGATCTCGTTCTTGTCGTTGAGAGCCATGCGGGTGACGTAGCCCTGAGCGAGCTCGAGGTAACGAGCGCCCTTGGCCTTGGTGCCGAACATGGTGCCGACCTGGGAGCGAAGGCCCTTGCCGAGGTCGTCGAGGGAGGCGCCCACGGGCAGGCCGCCCTCGGAGAACGCGGTCTGGCTGCGGCCGTAAACGATCTGCAGGAAGATCTCGCGCATAGCAACGTTGATGGCGTCGCAGACGAGGTCGGTGTTGAGGGCCTCGAGGATGGTCTTGCCGGGAAGGATCTCGGAAGCCATGGCGGCAGAGTGGGTCATGCCCGAGCAGCCGATGGTCTCAACGAGGGCCTCCTCGATGATGCCGTCCTTGACGTTCAGCGTGAGCTTGCAGGCGCCCTGCTGAGGTGCGCACCAACCCACACCGTGCGTAAGACCGGAGATGTCGGAAATCTCCTTAGCCTGGACCCACTTGCCCTCCTCGGGGATGGGTGCGGGGCCGTGGTATGCACCCTTGGCAACGGGGCACATGTTCTCCACTTCCTGTGAGTACTGCATGCCTCTCCTCTCTATCGTGTTGGCGTCCCGTCTGGGGGTCGTGGCTGGTGTTTACCGGTCGACCCTTCGAAAGGGACATGACATGCAACCCCTATAATACCGCGAAATGCACGGAATATTCGGCGAACGGCTCAGTTTTCGTAGCGAGAAGCGCGGAACTTTCAATTGAAACGATTTAACCAGACTGTTTGCTGTTCTGCGGTTCGTTGAAGGGGGTCGGTTCTGGTCAAGCTTTTGGCAAGGCTGCGTTGCCTGACCTGTTGATATGTAGCCGTTCGCCGTCGGTTTGCCGCCTTTTACCGTCGACGGGTGCCATTTTGCGTGAATGTTTTGATGGCACGTTTCAATCTTGTTGTATTGGATGGTAAGCAGATCCCGGCGAAGGGAGCGCCGTGCAGCGCGTTTGGAAATCGATCACCGGTTTTTACCATGTTTGTGCCCGCGGTATGGGCGGGCAGCTGATCTTTGAGAGCGACGAGGACCGGTGGGAGTTTTTGGGGCTGATGCGCGACTGCTGCCGCGATGCCCAGTTGACGATTGTGGCGTGGTGTCTCATGGGTGACTACGTGGATCTGGTGCTTTTGGATTATGAGGACGAAATGAGCGCAGCCATGCAACGGCTACTGTTGACGTATGCTCGTCGGTTCAATAAGCGCACTGGGCGCGTGGGCTGTCTGTTTCGTGAACGTTTTGAGCGCCGCTCGCTCGATACCGACTGGCAGGTGATGGAGGCTATTCGCTCTGTGCACGCCGATCCGCAGGAGGCGGGCATGAGCCTAATCGAGCGTTATCCCTGGAGCAGCTTTGCGGAGCATCTACGCGCCTACGACAGCGATGCGGCCGAGGCCGCGAGAGGATTTTCCGATCCTTCTTGCGTGCTTGAGCTTTTTGGTTCTGCCGAGGGCTTTATTGCCCATTCGCTTTCGACGCCCGACGGCGGCGAGCCAACGCTGTGCGATATGAAAGAGACGGAGTGGGAATGCCACGCCTTTGCCGACAAGTTGGCGGAGAGCCTCGGGGTTTCGCTCCACGGGGTTAAAGCCGCGCCGCCGGCGCAGCGCGATACCGTTATCGTTGGATTACACGATGCCGGTTTCACGGTGCGCCAGATTGAGCGCTATGCCGGGATTGGCAAAAGTACCGTCTCTCGTATTGTGCGTGCTTATGCGCAGGTGGACGCGCAGGCCGAGGGCTCGAAATAAAGGCAGAAAAGAAAATGGCCGAATCGCGAAAGTTAAGCGATTCGGCCAACAGAATTCTTCAGATTTGAGACAACTATTACTGATTATTTTATCCCGTGAGCATGCCGTCGAGGGTGCGCCAAGCGAGCTCGGCGCATTTGACGCGGGCGGGCATGTGCGAGATGTCCTGGAGCTGGGCGGCTTCGTCCAAGTCTTCCAGGTCTTCCTCGGAGAGCTGCTCGCCGCGGATCATGGCGAGGAAGAGCTCCGCCAGGCGGCGAGCCTCCTCGACCGTCTCACCGGTGATGAGGTCGGCCATGATGTCGGCGCTTGCCTGGCTGATGGCGCAGCCGTGGCCGGTAAAGGAGGCCTCCTCGATCACGTTGTTCTCGACACGTAGCTGCAAGGTGAGCTCGTCGCCGCAGCTGGGGTTGATGCCGTCGTGCTCGTGCGTGGGAGCATCCATCTCGTACTTATAGTCGGGGTGCGAGTTGTGCTCCATAAATGTGGTGGAGGTGTACAGATTACCCATTGAACGTGCTCCAAACGTGATGCAGGCCGGCGATGAACTTGTCGATGTCGGCCTTGTCGTTGTAGAAGGCTACGCTGGCGCGGCAGCAGGCAAGGTTCTCGACGCCCAGCCAGGTGAGCAGCGGCTGCGCGCAGTGGTGACCGGCGCGGATGCAGACGTCGTCCATGTCCATGATGCTCGCGACGTCGTGCGGGTGGATGCCCTTGACGTTAAAGCTCACGACGCCGTGGTGGTTGTCCCAGTAGATCGAGCCGATGATCTGGACAAAGTCGAGCTGCATGAGCTCGCCCATCAGATAATGGACGAGTGCCTGCTCGCGTGCCTGGATGTTCTCGTAACCCACCGTGTTGACCAGGTAATCGAGTGCGGCGCCCGTGGCGAAGATGCCGGCGGCGTCCTGCGTGCCGGCCTCGAACTTCTCGGGGACGGGCGCCCAGACGGCGTCCTGCTCGGTGACCGAATCGATCATCTCGCCGCCGGTAAGCATGGGCGGCATGGCGTTGAGCAGGTCCATCTTGCCCCACAGCACGCCGATGCCCATGGGGCCCATGGCCTTGTGTGCGCTAAAGGCGAAGAAGTCGGCTCCCAGGTCGGCCACGTTTACGGGCATGTGTGGCAGCGACTGCGCGCCGTCGACGACCAGATAGCCGCCGTACTTGTGCACGAGCTTGCCGAGATTCTTGACCGGGTTCTCAACGCCCAGAACGTTAGAGACCTGACCCACGGCCAAGATCTTGGTCTTGGGGCCCACCTTGGACAGAACCTCCTCGGTGGTGAGCTGGCCGGTCTTGGTGGGGTAGAGGTAGACGAGCTTGGCGCCGGTCTCGCGGCAGACCTGCTGCCACGGGATCAGGTTGGAGTGGTGCTCCATGATGGTGATGACGACCTCGTCACCGGGCTCGAGTACCGTGGGTGCAAAGCTCTTGGCGACCAGGTTGAGCGACTCGCTCGTGTTGCGGGTGAAGACGACTTCGTTGGCCTGGGGGGCGCCGATGACATCGGCGATCTGCTGGCGCACCTTCGCGATGGCCTCGGTGGCCTCGACGGACAGCGAGTACAGGCCGCGCAGGGGGTTGGCGTTCATGCGCTGGTAGAAATCGCGCTCGGCGTCGAGCACGCAGGCAGGGCGCTGCGCGGTGGCGGCGCTATCGAGGAAGGCGATCTCGGGATGCTGCTGGAACAGCGGGAACTGTGCCTTGTAGGGGTTGGTCTCGATGTCTACGGTAGGCCAGCCGCGCGAGGCCTCGTCGCTGGCGTCGAGCTCCATGGGCTCGGGGGCGGTACAGGTGTCGCATTTAACGTGCTCGGTGTCGATCATGCGAGCTCCTCTTCAAAGTTGTCGATCAGGTTGTTGCCCAGGCGGACGACGGCTGCGCGGGTGCGCTCGTCGGTGGCGGAAAGCGCGGCGTCCTCCAACTTGGCGCGGATGAACAGGTCCTCGGCGGCGTTTTGGTCAAGGCCGCGGCAGGCGAGGTAGAACAGCTGCTCGTCGCGGACGTGACCGATGGTGGCGCCGTGGTTGCCGGCGACGTCGTCCTCGTCGCAGAGAATGACGGGAACGGTCTTGTTGTCGACGCCCTTGTTGGCCAAAAGCACCGTCTCGCGCTCGGTGCCGGTTGCACCCTTGCAGCCGTGCACGAGGTCGATGGTGCCACGGTAGACCTTCTTGGACGTGCCGGTCAGCACGCCGTTGGCGTCGATCTCGCACTCGGTCTTGCGACCGCGGTGGCGCAGCTCGTAGTTAAAGTCGCGCACCTGCTCGCGGGCGCCAAGGTAGTCAGTATCGATGGTGACCTTGGCGGTATCGCCCAGCAGGTCGCCGGCAAGGCCGGTGGCGCTGGCGCCGGCACCCAGGACGGTGTGCTGCACGTTGACGCGCGCGCCCTCGTCCAGGAACAGGCCGGTGTCGTCGAGTGCGATCCAGCTATCGTCGAGCGTCTGCGTGCAGGCCACGTTGACGGTGGCGTACTCGTGGGCACACACGCGCAGCGCGGAGCCCACGACACCCTCGCCGGTAACGGGGGAGTCTAGGGCAATAAGCAGATCGAGCGTCGACTGAGGACGGGCAACGACGTCGATGGCGGCGATGGCCGCGGCGGCATCGACACCGCTCACGCGCACGGTAACCGTGGCATGCTTGTATGTGGGCACATCGATGACGATGCGCTTGGTAGCGTGCTCGGCCAAGTAGGCGTAGGCAGCCTCGCCCATGCCGGTTTCGAAGGCTTCAGCAGGGGAGAGCTCCTCCTCGAGCTTGATGGCGCCGGCCTGGTAGACGGATGTGGCGGGCACGTCGAGCTCGGTCTCGGGCGTGATGCGGGCGCGGTCGGCGGCATCACCGGGGGCGGAGGCGCGGCGCTCGGGGAAGCGCTCAGTCATGGCGTCCATGGCGGCGTCGAACGCGTCTGTCACGCCGGTAAACTGCTCGTCCAAGCCCTCGACCTCAACGGCCTCGGTGGGAGCGGCGGCAAGCTCGTCAGAGAGCTCGAGCTTGGTCTGGTTCATCTTGAGCCAACCCCAAGTGGCAGCAGGCATCGCATTAACCTGCTCGAGCGTGGTAGCAGCGGTGTTCGTGGTCTGTTTCATTATCCGATCGCTCCTTCCATCTCGAGCTTGATCAGGTTGTTCATCTCGACGGCATACTCCAGCGGCAGCTCCTTGGAGACCGGGTTGGCAAAGCCGTTGACGATCATGGTGCGGGCCTCTTCCTCCGAGATGCCGCGGCTCATCAGGTAGAACACCTTGTCGTCGCCGATGCGGCCGATGGTGGCCTCGTGGCCGATGTCGACGTTCTTGGCTCGGATGTCCATGGCGGGGATGGTGTCGGAGCGGCTCTGGTCGTCGAGCATCAGCGACTGGCAGCTCACGGTTGCCTTGGAGCCCTCGGCCTTGGGTGTGGCCACGATGGAGCTGCGGAAGGTCTGGATGCCGCCGCTCTTGGAGATGCCTTTGGTCTCGACGGTTGCCGAGGTATCGGGCGCGTTGAGCACGACCTTGCAGCCGGTATCCAGGTTCTGGCCGGCGCCGGCAAAGGTGATGCCGGTAAAGCTCGACCGGGCGCGGCGGCCGTTGAGCACGCTCATTGGGTAGAGGTAGCCCACGTGGCTGCCGAAGGAGCCACTGATCCACTCGATGTCGCCGTCCTCGTCCACGCGCGCACGCTTGGTGTTGAGGTTGTACATGTTCTTGGACCAGTTCTCGATGGTCGAGTAGCGCAGGTGTGCGCGCTTGCCCACAAAGAGCTCGACGGCGCCGGCGTGGAGGTTGGCCACGTTGTACTTGGGCGCGGAGCAACCCTCGATAAAGTGCAGGTCGGCATCGTCCTCGACGATGATGAGCGTGTGCTCAAACTGGCCGGCGCCCTTGGCGTTAAGGCGGAAGTAGCTCTGCAGCGGGAAGTCCAACTTGGTGCCCTTGGGCACGTAGACAAACGAGCCGCCTGACCACACGGCACCATGCAGGGCCGCAAACTTGTGGTCGGTGGGCGGGATGAGCGTCATAAACTTCTCGTGGATGAGCGGCTCCCACTGCGGATCGTGCAGGGCTTCTTCAATACCGGAGTAGACGATGCCCATCTTGGACGCCGTGTCCTGCATGTTGTGGTAGACGAGCTCGGAGTCGTACTGCGCGCCGACGCCTGCCAGGTAGCTGCGCTCGGCGTCGGGGATGCCCAAGCGCTCAAAGGTGTTCTTGATGTCGTCGGGCACCGACTCCCAGTCGTGCTTTTGGTCGGTGTTGGGCTTGACGTAGGTGACGATGTTGTCCATGTCCAGGCCCTCGATCGAGGGGCCCCACGTCGGGTCGGGGAAGCGGTTGAAGATCTCGAGGGACTTGAGGCGCAGGTCGAGCATCCACTGCGGCTCGTCCTTCTTGGCGCTGATCTCGCGCACGATGTCGGGCGTGATGCCGGCGTCGAGGCGCTCGAATCCCTCCTCGCCATAGGTGAAGTCGTAGAGGCTGCGGTCGATGTCCGCGACCTCGGTGCGGTTCTTGGTCATTGCGTCGCCCCTTTACGCCTGCTGCTCGGCAGCGGCGGCCTCGGCCTGGGCGCGCTGCTCGGCTGCCTCGCGCTCGAAGGTCTCAAAACCGTTCTTGTCGATCCAGGGGATGAGCGAGGCGTCGTCCTCGCGCACGATGTGACCCTTGACCATAACGTGGACGCGGTCGACATCCAGGTGCTCCAGGATGCGCGTGTTATGCGTGATGATGAGCATGGAGCCGTCGCAGCTCTTGCGGTAGGCGTCCATGCCGTGGCTGACGGTGGAAAGCGCGTCGACGTCCAAGCCCGAGTCGGTTTCGTCCAGGATGGCAAGCTTGGGCTGCAGCAGCAGGAGCTGGAGCATCTCGACCTTTTTCTTCTCGCCGCCCGAGAAGCCCACGCCCAGCTCGCGGTTGAGGTAGGCGGTGTCCATGTTGAGCTCGGCCGCGAGTTCCTTGACGCGACGGCGGAACTCCTTGCCCTTCATCTCCAGGCCGGGGCGGCCGGCGATGCTGGCGCGCAAAAAGCTCGACAGCGGCACGCCCGGGATCTCGACCGGGGCCTGGAAGCTCAGAAACAGGCCGGCGCGCGAACGCTTGTCGGTGGTGAGCTCGGTGATGTCCTGGCCGTCAAAGACGATACGTCCGTCGTTGACCGTGTAGACGGGGTCGCCCATGACCAGGTGGCCGAGGGTGGACTTGCCGGCGCCATTGGGTCCCATCAGCACGTGGGTCTCGCCGGCGGCGACGTTAAGGTTGACGTTGTGGAGGATGGTCTTCTCGTCCACGGAGGCGGTCAGACCTTCGATGGAAAGCAGCGGATTTGCGCTCATGCTGTCCCTCTCTGTATATGGTGTACTCATGGGTGTACGAAACCCTAGGAATCTTCTCGGAATAAAGTTACTATGGGTTCTGCGTTAGTCAAGGGAAAACCCGACTAATCCACTCGACTTTTTAGATGTGGGACATAATAATCAGGTTTGTTTACCCCGTGTGCATAAGATTTGGGACAAACAAGCCTGGTATTTTGTCCCGGCAACGATGAGAGGGTAGGTATGCTCATTTCCTCTAAGGGCCGCTATGCCCTCCGGCTGATGATCTACATCGCAGCGCTTGGTGATACCGAGGGCAAGATTGCCCTGCGCGAGGTTGCTGACCGTGAACGCATCTCACAAAAGTATCTGGAGCAGCTGGTTCGCCCACTTATGAAGGCGGGCCTGCTTAAGAGCGTGCGCGGCAAGGGCGGCGGCTACATGATGGCCAAGGACCCCGCCGAGGTGCGTGCCGGCGACATCCTGCGTGCCGTTGAGGGCAGCACGGCTCCGGTGGCGTGCGATGGCATCGACAACAGCTGTACCCGCAGCGACCTTTGCTCGACCGTCAAGTTCTGGCGCGGTCTGGACGACGTGATCGAAAAGTACGTCGACGGCGTGACCCTGGCCGACCTAGCCGCCGTCCCCGAGATCAACTTTGACATTAAGTTGTAGGGCTGCAAATGGCATCTCTCGACAAGGTGTATAAGCAAATTGAAGTTTTTGCTCGGGATTGTGACGCCGATAAGGTTGTGCTGTTTGGTTCCCGCGCTCGAGGCGACAACTTGCCTAAGAGCGATATTGATATTGCTGTAGCAGGTTGCCGGGATTTCGGCCGTTTCTCATATTTGATCGAGGAGCGTCTTGATACTCTTTTGGATGTAGATGTCGTCAATCTCGACGAGTCCTTATCGCAGCAATTGCTCGATGAAATTGCCAGGGATGGTGTGATTCTGTATGAAAAAATATGAGAACTTTGCCAGCGCTTTGGCGAATCTTGAGGATGCGCCCAATCAGGATCTCAACAATGATTTTGTTCAGAGTGGATTGATTAATAAGTTCAATCTTCAATTTGAACTGAGCTGGAAGCTCCTTAAGCGTTTGCTCGAGTATGAGGGTGCCACGCTTGCCGCGTCGGGGTCTCCTCGTGCCATCTTGAAGGAGTCCTACCGATTCTATGACTTTATTGATGAGGCAGCCTGGATAGATATGCTCAGAGACCGCAATACGAACGTCCATATCTATGACAATAAGCTCGCTCAAGATTTGATTCAGCGCATCTTGAACGTCTATATTCCCGCTTTCTGTCAGTTGAGAGACGGGTTGATGGAGCGTTACGGCGAGCTTCTGCTGGCTCCCGACGACCAGTTTGTTTAATTCCTTAAGATTTCGCGGAGGGTTATTGCCGTTTGCCGATGGGTTGTTGTGCAACAACGGGCGAGCTGCAATACTTAAATCCATCTTTGCAAACTGCACTTTAACTACACCAATGCAGGGAGGATCTATGCAGCCCAAGCATTCCGCAATTGTCGCGGGTCTGACGTTGGCGCTTTCGTTTGGCGCCGTTGCCGCGCCTGTGACTGCTGTTGCCGAGGAGCTCACGCCGGGTGTTGCCTCGGATGCCACCGATATCGATAAGGGCCTTTACACCCAGCAGTCCTTCTCGGGCGTGCTGAGGTCGGTTCAGGGCGTTTCGTTTGTCAACGTGACCGACGAGATGAAGTACTTTACCAAGTACGAGAGCCACGGCAATTACAACCAGGGTTTTTCGTATGGCGACGGATACAACGCGTTGGGCTATTACCAGTTCGACCGTCGTTGGTCGCTCATTCCGTTTATGAAGCAGGTCTACAACTACGATTCTGCTAAGTACGGCATGCTCAAGGCTGCGATCGATCGTGGCAGCGAGATTTCCAACGCGAGCAACCCCATGTATGCGAACGGCCAACTCACCGAGTTGGGACGTATTGCGCAGGAGGCCTTCCAGAGCGCTTATAACACCGATCCTACTGAGTTCTCAGCCCTGCAGGATGCGTATGCGTACAACTCGTACTATGCAGTGACCGAGGCATGGCTCAAGAGCGCTCTTGGCATTGACATCTCCGGCCGTGCTGACTGCGTCAAGGGCATGGTGTGGAGTATCACCAATATGTGCGGCACCGGTGGCTGCAGGGACTTCTTCCGTTGGGCGAATCTTTCCAACGATATGACCGACCGCGAGTTTGTGACGGCGCTTTCCACCTGCGTGGTTGATAACGTGGCACGCAAGTATTCGAGTCAGCCTCAGTACCATGAGGGATGGAAGAATCGCTACCGCAATGAGCTCAAGGATTGCCTGGTCTACATTGCCGAGGACGAGGCTGCCGCGGCAACGCCCGTGGAGCCTGAGCCCACGCCGGCGCCCGGCCCGAGCATGGCGCCCGCCGCTCCCGCTGCGCCGACGCCTGATACCGATGGCGATGCGGGCGATAGCGGCGATACGGATGCGCCCTCGACCGATACGGGCAGTGGTGATGCCGGTAATGGTGGGGCTGCGTCTGGCGGCACTGCGGCCGGCGATGCTTCTGGCGGTTCGTCGACGTCTGGCTCTGGCAGCGCTACGAACGGCACGACTTCTGGCTCCACTGATGCGGGGGCTTCCGGTGGCGCTGGCGATTCCTCTGCCGATGCCGGCCCCTCTAACGGGTCTGGCTCCGATGCTTCCGAGGATAGTTCGAACGAGGGCTCCGATGCTGGCGATTCCTCGACGAAAAACAAACCTTCTTCCGTCGAGCAGCTTGGCTCTATGTTGGGTTCATCTTTGATGGCGGGCTTTAACGGCGGCTTTTCTTCTGGTGAGGGGGCGTCTGACCAGGTCTCCGGCTCCAATGCCGGCGGTGCTTCCGATGCTTCCGCCGGCGCAGGTGCGAAACAGTCCGACGCCGATGCTCAGAAGACCGGTGACAAGGGCGGTGCTACGACCACCGCAACGACTGCCACGACCAAGTCCTCGGGCGGCAACATGCCTAAGACGGGCGACCTCATTGTTATGGCGAGCCTTGCCAGTGCAAGCTTGGCCACGCTGGGTGCCACGTCTATCGTGAGCGGTAAGCATAAACTCGATCAGCAGAATAAGACTGCTGGTGAGGACGGTTCCGAGGAGTAGTCTCTCGGTTGTCAGATAGCTAAAGAGTCGGGACGGGGTCCGGTGCTGCTGCATCGGGCCCTGTTTTGTTGTGCAACGATTAGTTATGCCCCCTCACACCCCATGTTGCTACCGTTGCCCGATATGTTTGCGCATCGAAATCAGTACGTGCGAGGCGGTCATTACAATTGGCTTCGTGCTGCGATTTAGGGGGAACGTTTTGGTGTCTGAACAGGCAAATGATGGTGGTGCCACCGGGTTTGGTGCGCGTTTGATCGGTGGTGCCGAGGATGCGGTTTTACCCATCGGCATGCACGACTATATGGAGGCTCTTGGTTGCTGCACGCTGGTCGATAAGACCATGTTTATTGCCGATATGCTGGATTGCGATGCGTCCGTTATGGTGTGCTGCCGACCCGAGGGTTTTGGCAAGAGCATGAACTTGTCGATGCTCAGGGCTTTTCTGGAGCGTCCCGCGGTCGGTCGCGCTAGTCAGGGTTTGTTTGCCGATGCTCAGATTTGGGATGCGGACGGCGGGCGCTATAGGAACGAGTACGCTTGCTATCCGGTGATATCGCTGGACTTTTCTGGTGCTGCGAGGCGTGGCGCCGCTGTTGCCGATGTCGTGCGCGATACTCTTTCGGGCGAATGCGCTCGTCTGTTGGCACTCTTGGAGGCTCCGGATTTAACACGAGATAAGGTGCGTCACATCGAACGCGTTGCGCGTGGCGTGGCGAGCGAGGCCGAGGTTGACTCGGTGCTCGGTGTGCTCATCGAGCTGCTGGAGATGGCCTGCGATGAGCAGGTTGTATTGCTCGTTGATGGGTACGACGCGGCGTGGTTGGGCCGTGCGAGCGCGAGGGGCGCTTCCGGCGCTGATTCGGCAGGCTTACTCGAACGCGTGCTGTTTGACGCCCTTGCCGCTGCGGGTAATTCGCTACGGTTGACGTGTCTGATGGGGGAACGTCCAGGTCCTGCTGTGGCAGCGCTTTCTTCGCGCAGCTGTTCGTATTGTCTTTCGACGCCCCTTTCGACGTGGTGCGACCGTTGGTTCGGCTTTTCGGATGCCGAGGTTGAGGCTCTGCTGAATCATGCTGGACGCGAGGAATACCTGGATGATGCGCGTGAATGGCTCGAGGGATATCGGTTTGGCAGGGCCTATTGCTCGAGTCCGGCGCGTGTGATCGGTTTTCTGGACCGAGGCTGCACGGCGCCTGTGCGAACCGATCTGTATGGGTATGCCGATTGCCTGAGTAGGGTAGTTGCCGGGTGGAATCTCGACCGCCTTTCGGTCTTGTTCGATTTGCTCGAGGCCCATGGATGCGTTGAGGTCCCGGTTTGTTTGGGCGCTGCGGGGTCAGAGGCCTCGTCTGATGATGGCCTGTGGACGGCGCTGTATCTGTCCGGTTTCCTGACGACGGATATGACTGAGGAGCCGGAACACGGCAATCGCCTCCGTGCTCTGCGGTTGCCCACTAATGAGCTTCGCCAAGCCTTACGTCTGGTGATTATTGAGTGGTTTGAGTGCGCTGCCGAAGACATTAAAGACGTCGATGCGTTTCGCGACGGGTTGTGCCGTGGGGACGAGGATGCGGTGAGGCGGGCGTTAGACCGCATCCTGGGAGATGCGGGAATCGGTGCGACCGACCTAGATGCGCCGCTGCCATATCACCTGCTCTTGCAGGGGCTCTGCTTTGGCTTGCCGGGCTATGCCAATCCTGCCTCGAGGCGAAAGTGTGACGCGGATCGCTGGGATATCCAGGTTTTTCCTACGTGCGCTGTGTTTGACGTGGCAGACACGATCGGCATGCTCGACGAGCGTCCGCTGATAACGATCAACATGATGTATGACCCCGGCGTGAATGCGCTGGGGCTGGAACTGCTGGCGGTGCAGTCGCTGCTCGACATAGAGCGCGACGGCATCGACAAGATTCGCGTGCCGCGACCCGGTGTGGGCCGTATGCGCTGGGGATTCGGGTTTGATGGGCGACATGTGGCTGCGGTGTGCCAGCGGTTGTAGGGGCAGGCGATACCGCAGGGGTGCCCGCTACTCTGCGTCCTTCATGGGCGGCATAGGCTTCCAGTCGGGATCCTTGATGATCTTGCGGGCGTCTTTCATGCCGCGGCGCAGCGCCGGAATGCCGGTCTTAAAGCATTTGTCGACCGCTGCCAGACGAATGAACTCCTTGCAGAAGGTTGCGGCATTGCCCAGACGGAACAGGATGGGGTGGTAGTCACCGTAAATTTGCATATAGCGAGCGAGGAAGCCTCGGTTGCGCATGATGTAGTAGCGGTTGGTGTCGCTCGTGGAGTTGAGCTGGCGTTTGCCGGCGATGTCCCAGTTAGAGACGGCGCGGGCGCGCTTGAGCACCACGTCGGCGACCACGGCGGCGGGGAAGTGCTGGCTGGCGACATAGCCGTAGCAGGCGTCGTCGCCATAGATGAAGAAGCGCGCGTCGGGCAGGCCGATCTTGTCGACTACGCGACGCGAGAACAGGCCGCCCTCAAAGCACAGCTGGTTCATGGCGCGGTAACCCTCGGGACCCAGATCCCACTTGGCGATGGGGTTGGGAATGCCGAGCGAAAGGATGAGCTGGTACTGCCAAAAGAAGGCGCCGCCGTCAAAGTCCAGGCGCGAGCCCTGGATGACGTCGTAGCGGTCCGTCCACTTTGCTAGGCGCTCAATGCCCTCGGGGATGACGAGTACGTCGTCGTCCATGACCCAAAACCACTGGGCGCCCAGGTCATAGGCGCATTTGGTACCGGCGGAAAATCCGCCCGCGCCGCCGCCGTTTTCGGGCTGTGGAGCGTAGATGACGCGGTCGGTGCCGCCCTTTGCATCGGGCTGATCGGCGTCGATGCCCCACAGGTTGGCGAGGCGCTCGTTGAATGCGGCGCACATGGCTTCGGTCTCGCGCGAATTCTCGTTGTCGACGATCACGATGCGCCAAGGTGCGGCCGTGAGCTCGGTCATGGAGTCGAACAGGTTGGCCAAGAGCTCCTGGCGCTTATAGGTGACGACAACGATGGCGAGCTTGTCGATGGGAGCGGGAAGGGTGGAAGTCATGAACGAGAATATCCTTTCGCGTGGGCAGTATCGGCCCTGCGGAATAAACAACGTGTCCCATAGGACACGACTATTGTAAGCGTAGGCGGGCGCCCGCGGGTAATGTTCCGCTAATCACCAAGAACGTTTGCTACAAGCCTGGTTGACGTGTGCGCGTGGCGAGATTGCAACCGCGCATTGTGGTATTACATAGGAGCCGATTCCTGTGGACGCGATCTTTGTGTTTGGATGCCCTGTGAATAAAACTCGTTTAGCTTCCTTTGCCGATAGCCTTCCCGTCAAGGTCATGTTGCTGTTTTTGGTTCTTCAGGTCGCATTTGTCCTGAGCAATACTGCGGCGAATTGCCTGCCGAGGCCCGTTATCGAGTCACATGCGCAGGATTCGGAGTCCTCGGCCCTGTTGTCTGACATGTATGTCTACGACCACCGTGTTGCTGCTGGTCCTGTTTGCTTTGACAACAATCGCTTTATCATTGAAGTCGCACAGCAAAAGGACCAAGGTTCTCCGTTTAAGACGATGACTGTTGCCGAGATTGATGACGTTATGAAAGCCGGCGGGATTACGCATCAGCAGTACTACCGGTATTGGCATGGATGGCAGCTACTTACGAATGTCTGCCTGTTTATTGGCGGTATCGACGTTGTCGTGGTGCCTGCGGCTGCTCTGGCGATTGCCGGCTCCGTTTGCGCTTACGTTGCCTTGCGGAAGCGGTTTTCAATGCCAGTGACGTTGGGTTTCCTTGCAATCCTGTTGTTCTCGACTAATCTGTTTTTCAATTTTATCGGTGATCTGCTGCTGTGCATCTCATTCTTTGTGGCGCTCATCATGATGTCTTGCATGGGCCTTCGTTTGGGCTCGGCCCCGAACGCACGGGTTTTCACAAGCCGCCTTGTCCTTTGGTCGATAGCGACGGGCGCTGTGTTTTCGTTTCTTGACTTTTTAACGATTCCTGCCGCAGTTGTCGCCCTGCATTGTTTTTTCGCGTTTATTGCGCTACCCGAGGGTGAGCGCCCCAAGCGCTGCGTCGTCACGATGCTGCAGGCACTCTTTGGGTTTGGGTTTTCGTTTGTGTTTACCTGGGCGATGAAATGGGTTGTTGCGGCTTTTGTGCTGGGTTGGGACGAGGTCTTTTCGAACGTTCTGGGCGAGATGGGCCTTTGGTCTGCGCATGGGACTTCGTCACTGTTGCCTCAGGCTGACTGGCCTCAGATTTTGAAGGAGTTTTATTGCATGAGCCCGCAGCTGTTCGCCATTTGCTCAACTGCCGGTTATGCGATGATCTCGAACGTTGTTTGTCTTGTTTCGTTTGCTGCCGTATTAGCGATTTGGATTGCCGTGCTCGTATTTTCGATACGGGGCGGTGCGCAAAGCGGTCGTCGACGAAAGGTGTTAATCCAGTCGCTGCTCATGGCATTGCCCCTGGTTGTTGTTCTGGGCTATTTCGTTGTTATGCATGACCATGCGATCGTTCATATTCCGGTATTTGGCTGCAAGAATTGGGCGATTGTCTTTGCGATGTTATTTGCTTCGGGTGTTAGCGCGCTTCGTGGTCTGAGGAGTCAGAAGGTCGCTTAGCCGTTCATATGGGCCTTGATGGACTCGACTACGGCCCTGCGTACGATATCCATGAGGAGCAGGGCAAGCGCGAGGCAAAGGCTCATAAGGATTCCGAGAAAAATGGCGGCGGCTGGACGGGGCTCTCCCGTTTGGATGCCTGTCGCCATGGTGTAGATTGCTTTATCGAAGATGGGTCGCCAGACGTTGCAGGTAAACGACTGTACGGCGTAGAAAGCGAGCGTTCCTGCGGCGAGAGACATGATTGTCTTGTCTGCAGCTAGGACTTCGTGGCGCGGCTGATGGAGCGCTGCGGCGGCAACGGATGCGGCGGCCAAGATAAAGGATATGACGGAAGTGGACTTGTAGGAGAGCTTCCAGAGCGCGTCGTACTGGCTGTTTGCCGATAGCAGGAGCTCGAGCGCGACGGTGGCGGCAATGAGTCCGATAAGCACGATCTTGGATTTTTGAGCGCCGGATGTGTTGCCGTGGCATTCGAGGACAAAACGCATTTCTCCAGCTGCAATAAACGCGACCAGGTAGGTAATGGCGCTCATGAGCTTGCGCCACAAAACGATACCGGCCGCTTCGTTCGCCGTCGCCGCGATGTAGCAGTTGATTCCAAATGTTGTGAACATGAGGAGCGCTACGACAAACGGGGCCCTTTTGCTGCCGATCTGCTGTCGTATCAGCACAATCACTGGGACGAGCAATACGGATGCCGCGTAGACCCAGATAAACTCGATACCCAACGTAAGCCAGCCAATCTCGTGTAACGAGATTTCGGGCAGGGGACAGACGTACATCGAGACAAGCAGGCAGACAGCGCAATAAAAGAGCGTGGGCAAGACGATCTTCTTTAACCGCGCAAACAATTTACGAGTGAGGTACTGCGCGGATGACCCGTTTTGGAGGGCGCGTACCGCCGAAGGGATAAGGAAGTACCCTGAGATCATAAAAAAGACCTCGTTGGCCCAGCAGCCGAGTAGGTTGATAAAGCCGAGCGCTCCGGAGTAAGGGAAGACGGCGAGCGGCGCATATTCCGGTAGGCCGGTGCAGACGGCTTGAAAGGTCCACTGAAACGTGTGGAATATGGCAATCCCGGCGACCGCGACCAAGCGCAGCGCTTCGATGGATATGTTGCGTGCGGCTTTGGGCTGCATGACGTCCTTTCGTATCGGTTTGCCTCTGCGGGCTCCATAGATTATATAAACGTCTGCGGGCGGGACGACCCTTTGATACCATTAACGGCAGGTATTTCCTAAGGAGCACATTTGTCTACTAATTCCTCTGGCAGCCCCGTCCTGTCGCTGCTTATTCCCATCTACAACGTTGAGCGCTACCTGCGCGAGTGCCTCGATTCCGCCGTGGCGCAGACGCTCGAGGACATCGAGATCATCTGTATCAACGACGGCTCTACCGATAATTCGCCGGCCATTATCCGCGAGTATATGCAGCGCGACGCGCGCGTGAAGATGATCGACAAGGCCAACAGCGGCTACGGCGACTCGATGAATCGCGGACTCGATATGGCGCGCGGCAAGTACGTGGGCATTCTGGAGTCCGATGACTTCATGGCACCCGATGCGCTGGAGAAGCTCGTGGCGGCGGCGGAGCGCTTTGACGTCGACTTTGCAAAAGCGAATTTTGACCTGTATTGGTCGAAGCCGGAGGGGCGTCGGGAGCTCATGGAGCTCTTTAAAGCTAGGGACTGTGGCAAGCCGGTTCACCCGAGCGACACCGTCAATGCCTTCTCGCTTAAGCCATCGATTTGGTCTGCGGTGTATCGTCGAGACTTCTTGAACTGTAATGCCATTCGTTTCTTGCCGACGCCTGGCGCTGCGTTTCAGGACGCCTCGTTTACCTTTAAGGTGTTCGCCCTTGCCGATACTGCGGTTTACCTGCATGATTCCGTGCTTTCATATCGCCAGGATAACGAGGGCTCTTCGGTCAATTCGCCCAATAAAGTTCATTGCGTTAATGATGAGTATGCCGAGATTCATCGCTGGATTGTTGAGGATTATGCCGAGACGCACTCTTCGCGGGACGTTGCCAAGCTGCTTAGGTTTGCAAATATCATTAAATACGATTCGTATATGTGGAGCTACATTCGCCTGAATCCCAAGTTTTACGCTGAGTTTTTGGATCGTATGGCCCAGGAGTTTCATGGGGCGCTTGAGGCTCATGAGTTTGAGCTCACGGACCTTAAGCCGTGGAAGCGCGCAAACCTGAAGGCTATTGTCAACGATCCGCAAAAGTGGCTGACTGAATCTGAGAATTTTGCCGGTGCCGGCGCGATGGGTCGCGCGAAGCATTATGCGCGTGTTGGTGGCCCGGGCGTGGTTGTGGCATTCGTTCTGGATGCAATTAAGAAATAGGGGAGTCATGGCAAACCCGAAGGTCACATTTATCGTCCCCGTTTATAACACCCAGGAATTCCTGCCTCGCTGTCTTGACTCCCTTTTGGGGCAGACCTGTCCGGATATCGAGATCGTGGTTGTTAACGACGGATCGCCTGATGACTCTGCTGCGATTATTGGCAAGTATGCACGCAAGGACTCTCGCGTGCGCGTTGTCGAGAAATCTAACGGCGGACTGTCGTCTGCCCGTAATGCGGGCATGGATGTCGCGCGCGGCTATATTATCGACTTCGTTGACTCGGACGATTACGTCGAGCCTAATCTTGCCGAGTTCTTGGTCGATGCGTTTGCTAAGGAGCATCCCGAGATTGTTGTGTTTGGAGCCGTGTGCGAGCCTGCCGAGTTGGCCTCTAAGCGCATCAAGCAGCTACTTTCTCCTGAAGCGCGCACGTTTGAGCCATTTGATCCGGCGCTGCTGTTTTCAGCGAATGCGCAGCCCTATGTCTGGCGTGCGGCATACTCTCGCGAACTGATTGAGCGTGAATCCCTGCGTTTTGCCGAAAATGTCCGATTTGCCGAGGACGTTGTGTTTCAGTTTGAATCGTATCCGTTGTCTGCCAAGACGGTCCTTGCGCCTGAGAAGCTGTATCACTACGTGATGCAGGAGAAGTCGCTGACGCATGTGTTTAACGCCGGCGCCAAGCGCATGGACAAGGTTAATGCCCATTTGCTGGTGCTTCATGAAGTGCTGGAGCGCTGGGACAGGCGAGGACTGCTGGATTTGTGCCCCGGTGAGCTTGTGACGTGGTTCTTGGATCTGGTTGTGTTCGACCTTGCGCGCTTGGATGCGGAGGGTTATGCCGTGGTTGCTTCTCGCGTTAAGGACGAGTTCGCGGGGCATTTGGAGCAAGATTGGACTAGTTTGCCTGCTAAGGGAGCCGTTCGTCATGTTGCGCACAAGCTGGCGAAAGGGTCAATGATTTCGATCGTTGACGCTGCACAGTTGTATCTTGCGACCCGTGGGCTAAAAGCTTGTATCGAGCGGTTTGCGTAGGGTTAATCGATTCCATTCTTTTGTTTCTATCAGTATTTCTGGCAGCGCTTACTAACTGGAGGGTGATGGAATGGGCGAATTACAGAAACGTAAACAAAGGGTTCAGATTGAAATCGTGCTCCTATTCGAGTATCCAATTGAACTCAGCAAATCGATCCATTTCGAAAAGGCCATTCCAAATACTACCCCTGATATCGTCACGATTAACGATAAGGGCGTTTCAATTTTGTTTAAACGAGCGCCGGGCTATTCTAAGAATAAATATCTCTGCAGAACCAGGGTTGATTATCTGAGATGGATGCTTCTATCTTTGGCCTGCATGGACGGAGTGGGGCAATTGCCTCGCATTGCCGCTGTGTCATGTTCAGTTGGCGGGAAAACGGCTATAGAACTTGGTATTCCGCACGAACTTAATGATGCCCTTTCTGCATTTAGCGGAGCAGGATATCCAGACATCGTTGTAGGACGAAGCCTTCAAGACGATGCGGTCGCAAAATCTCTGCATATAGCAATTAGCTACTCATGGGCTGCATCGGGAGCCGGTTATCCGGAAGAGAGGCTTAAACTCCTTTGGGGCGCTTTTAATGCCCTTTATCGCGGTTATGCTGGGGCAGCTGATTCTGGCGCAACGAGGGATATTCAGATGCTGAACAAAGTGAATCAGCTATTCATTGAGCATGATGTGCTATCGCGCTCTTTAATTAAATTTGATGAGATTTTTGATGATGTAAGCTATGAGGACTTCGTCGGATGGAAATTGCTGACGGCTGCGCGTTCAAGTGCATTACATATTGCGATTAAGGATAAGAAGAAAGCAAAGCCATACCAATTGGATAACCTGCGCTGTATTGATAGACAGTCTCTAATCTATATGCGTGACAGGGGTTGCGCTGATTATCCAAGCAAGAGTTTCCTTAAAACCAAGATAACTGAACTTCTGCCTGAAAGCGAAACTGACGGGCTTCTCGCTAGAAGGGTTGCCCTTTTGGTGTGTCGTTATGCCTATATATTGCGATGCGATGGCGTTCACGCTAACAGGGAATATCCTGTATTCAATTCCAATGCTATGTTAAAAAAGCGATTGTTGGGCGATCTTCTAGAGACCGTTATCGTAGATTTTCGACTTGGCTCGCGATGAATTATTAAGCTGAATCTTGTCCCTATGACGCTGGCTTCGATTTCTGGGTCGATACATTTAGCGCCTTTAGGTTCTTCGCTGTCCAGAATGGAATGGGGTCTTGGCGCAAACAGCTTTCTTAGGTTTCGCCTGTAATATAATTTACGTGTATCATTTGAACTTGTATTTGATGGGGGCTGGCATGAAACGTCACCTGCAACTGCTTGTTGTATTCGTTGCAGCGTTAGTTATTGGACTCAATCCTATGATTGGACCGGTTGCTACCGCCTATGCAATCAATGGAGAGCTTGCTCAGCAGGATTCATCTGCTGATGTCACGGATTTTGCAGACAATGCAGACTCGACTAGCGGCTTTGACCCCTCTGTCTCCGTTGAGAACCAGAACGAGTCTGATATTCTATCTGCAGAAGAAGACAATTCTTCCGCCGTATCGGATGAGGCCAGCGATGTTTCAGCTGATTCGTATCAGTATCTTTATATCGCCTACCCTCAACTGCCGGTCGGTACGGACCAGGTGATTGCTTTCGCGACCCCAAATGATTTCGATGTAATTGCTGACGCAACTCTCGAACTTGAGTCCACAACTGGACACAGCTTCTTCGTCGAGGCTTCTGCGGTAAATGCCAATGCGGCTGCCTTTCAATTTGGCAAGGATTATGCCGAGTGCGGATATGATTTGATTTCGATCACATATCATTTGCAGGGTGACGATGGGGAGCACAATGTCGATTTGATGCAATGCGGGTATGCGTTCGACATCGATGCGAATGCCGTTGCGGACGACAATCAGGTTGAAGGCAGCGACGATGCGTCCTTCTACTATTTAGATGATTCTGACAACGTTGTTCAGGCTGCCACGATTGGTGACGCCCTTGCTGCCGCGAATGGGGAAAGCTCGATTTCGGCTGCTGGTTCGGTATCAAGAGGTATTCGTGTGATAGCGCTTGATCCTGGTCATGGCGGCACGGATCCTGGTGCCCAGGGCAATGGAAAGAGCGAGGCTGATCTTACTTGGAAGATTGCGGTTGCGTGCAAGGCTAAGCTCGAACAATATGGTTTTAAAGTAATAATGTCTCGCGAACAAAGCGGTTCATATAGTGGAAACGATTTCCTTTACCGTGTTCAGCGTTGTGTAAATCAGGGAGCGCAGGCATTCGTTAGCTTTCACATTAATTCTGGTGGGGCTGGAGCCCATGGGGCGGAGGTGTATGCGCCAACGGCAAACGGCACTAGCTATACACAGGCTTCTGTTGAGCTCGCTCAAAAAGTGATGAATAACCTGCAGGCCCTTGGATTAAGCTATCGCGGCGTCTTTCAGATGAAGGTTGGCGATGAGTTTGCTGTTATTCGCTGCGCGCGCGAACAGGGTATTCCTGGCATCTTAATTGAACATGGCTTTATTTCAAATGCTGGCGATGTCTGGAATTATTTTAGCGATGAAGGCTGCAAGCGACTTGGTGAAGCTGACGCGGATGCCATCATTTCCCAGTTCCCCAAATCAACATGGTTTAATGGCTCGCTTGAATATAAAAAATCAGGTAAAAAAATCGATATGACCTTGAAATGCTCTGGTGGAGAGCCCACAAATGCTGCATTTAAGGTCGAATCTCCCTCGGGGCGCATTGATTGGGTCCAAGCGTACGATCAGAAGGACCACAGATGGAGTGCGTCCTTTGATTTTGATAGGGAATATGGCGTTTTTAAAGTCAGCGCTTACGTTACGGTGGGCAATGAGACTTTTGAAGCGGATTCTAAGACGTTTGGTGACAATAAGTGCTCGCTGTCTTTCGATTTAACTGAGACTCAAGTTACCGTTGAAGCTGGACAATGGGCCATAGAGCCGAATGTGGTTTCATATCAAATATTATCCGAGGGCGGAAAGTCCCAATGGATTCCGGCTAAACGGTCTGGCGATTCTTGGATTTGTACCATCCAGTTAAATGATTTACAAGATGTCTTTGGAAAGAAGGCTGTCAAGGCTTGGTGCATTCTGGATGGGGCCGAAGCGTTCCCTTGCGGCGAAGGCTCGTTTAGCTTCGCTCGGCCCGACGTGAAGCTGTCCTGCTCCGCGTCGTCGGGGAACCTGTCGGTGAGCG
>UQOY01000014.1 GCA_900542825.1 uncultured Collinsella sp.
CTGCGCAAGACGAAGGCCACATTAAGTGGCCTTCTTTGCGTGCGGAACTCGCGACAAACCTAACCCATCTCGCCCACTCGGCAGGCACGGGATCCAAGATCGTCAAAAAAGCGGTCGGCGCGCAGTGCGCCGACCGCCGATATATGGGGTCTGATATTTTCTACCAGTTAGGGCCTCTTACTCGTCCAGGAGATCCTCTGGCATGTCGTTGCCGTCGCCTAGGTCGACTGGGGCCTCCTCGGTGTCGGCTGCGGCCTCGGCGCCTTCACCTTCGGGCTTTTCCTTGGCTGCCGTCATGCGGGCGACAGCGCATACGCGGTCGTTGTCGTCGACGGTCATCATCTTGACGCCCTGGGTGGCGCGGCCGGTCTGGCTGATCTCGTCGGTCTTGACGCGAATGACCGTCGCGCCCTCCGTCACGATGAACAGCTCGTGCTGCGGGCCCACCGTCTTCATGGCCGCGAGGTTACCCTTACGTTCGGTCATTTGAATGGTGTAGACGCCCTGGCCGCCGCGATTCTGCTCCGGGTAGTCCGCGACCGGCGTGCGCTTGCCGTAGCCGCGCTCGGTGATGACGAATAGATCGCCGTTGCCGTTAGTGACTTCCATGCCCAGAACGCTCACGCCGTCCTTCAGACCGATACCGCGAACGCCGCTGGTATCGCGGCCGGTGGCGCGCACCTGCTCCTCGGAGAACATGATCGCCTTGCCCGCGGTGGTGGCCAGGATAATCTTGTCGCCCTCGCGCACGCGGCGCACGTTCAGCAGCGCGTCGTCGTCACGCAGGTTGATAGCGATCAGGCCGTCGCGACGGCTGCGGTCATATGCGCTCATCACGGTCTTTTTGACCATGCCGCTCTTGGTGGCAAACATCAGGTACTCGTCGGCCGGGAACTCGCGGCAGCTGATGACGCTCGCGATCTTCTCGCCTTCCTCGAAGGGCAGCAGGTTGACGATCGCGGTACCGCGCGCCTGGCGCGTACCCACCGGCAGCTCGTGCACCTTCAGGCGATAGACCTTGCCCTTGCTCGAGAAGAACAGCACGTACTCGTGCGTGGACGCGATGAACATCTCATCGATAACGTCGTCCTCTTTGAGGTTGACGCCCGACACGCCCTTGCCACCGCGCTTCTGGGCACGGTAGGCAGCCACTGGGATACGCTTAACGTAGCCGGTGTGGGTGATGGTCACGACCATATCCTCGTCGGCGATGAGGTCCTCGACATCCAGGTCCTTCTCAACCTGGCTGATTTCGGTACGGCGCTTGTCGCCAAACTTCTTGGAGATCTCGCGCATCTCTTCCTTGATGACGCCCAGAATCTTCTCCTCGTGCGCCAGCAGGTCCTCGTAGTAGGCGATGGCGCGGCGCAGGCCGTCCAACTCTTCTTGGATCTTGTCGCGCTCCAGGCCGGTCAGGCGGCGCAGCTTCATCTCGAGGATGGCCGTGGTCTGCTCGGGCGTAAAGCCAAAGCGTTCGATCAGTCGGCTGCTGGCCTCGGAGTCGGTCTGCGAGGAGCGGATGATGCTGATGACCTCGTCGATATGGTCAAGGGCCATCAGGTAGCCCTCGAGGATATGCGCGCGGGCCTGGGCCTTCTTAAGGTCGAAGCGGGTGCGGCGGGTGACGACGTCGACCTGGTGGTCGATGTAGTGCTGCAGCATCTCACGCAGGCTCAGGCATTTGGGAACGCCGTTGACGAGTGCCAGGTTGTTGGCGCCAAAGGTCGTCTGCAGCGAGGTGTACTTATACAGATTGTTGAGCACGACCTGCGGAATGACGCCCTTCTTGAGCTCGATGACCAGACGGATGCCCTTCTGGTTGGACTCATCGCGCATATCCGAGATGCCCTCGATGCGCTTGTCGTTGACGAGCTGGGCGATCTTCTCCTGCAGGGTGCCCTTGTTGACCATGTAGGGAATCTCGGTAAAGACCAAGCGGCTGCGGCCGGTCTTGGTGGACTCCACGTGCGCCTTGGCACGCACGGTAATGGAGCCGCGACCGGTCTCGTAGCTCTGCTTAATGCCGGCGCTGCCCATGATGATGGCGCCGGTGGGGAAGTCCGGACCGGGCATGATCTGCATGAGCTCGTCGACGGTGGCGTCGGGGTTGTCGATCAGGTAGCAGGTGGCCTCGATCGCCTCGGTGAGGTTATGCGGGGCGATGTTGGTGGCCATGCCGACGGCGATGCCTTGGCTGCCGTTAACCAGCAGGTTGGGGAAGCGCGCAGGCAGCGCCACGGGCTCGGCGAGCGATTCGTCGTAGTTGGGCTGCCAGTCGACGGTATCCTTCTGCAAGTCACGCAGCAGTTCCATGGCGGGCTTTGCCAGGCGGCTCTCGGTGTAACGCATGGCCGCCGCGCCGTCGCCGTCGATGTTACCGAAGTTGCCGTGACCATCGATGAGCGGCGTGCGCATGGAGAACCACTGCGCCAGGCGGACCATGGCCTCATAGACCGCGTAATCGCCGTGCGGGTGGTACTTACCGATAACTTCGCCGACCGTCCAAGCCGACTTCTTGTGCGGTCGGTTGGGGTAGATGCCGCTCTCGTTCATCGCGTACAGGATGCGGCGGTGCACCGGCTTTAAGCCGTCGCGCACGTCCGGCAGGGCGCGCGCCGTGATGACCGACATCGAATACTCGATGAACGACTGCTTCATCTCGCGACCGAACTCCGAAATCTGGAGCTGGCCGCCGTTGATATCCTCGCCGGCCGAGGCGCCGCGATCGACTTCGCCAAAGCTCTCCTCGAGCTCGGCGTCGTCGTCTTCTTCCTCATCATCATCGGCATCGGGGTTATAGGCGTCCGGGTCGCCGTCCTCGCCCTGCTCAGCACGGGCAAGCAGGCGCTTCAGATCGTCGGGCATACCGGCATCGCCGGCCTCGCCCATACCCTCGTTGTTGTTGATATCGTCTGCCACGTTACCTCCTCATGGTTTGCGTGGTCCATTAGTTCCCTACCACGGAGACGGATTACCAGGAACACCGGATAACCCTCCTAGGTTTTCCAGGTGCCCCAAGTTGCCTTGAAGGATGAGGGCGCACGTCTTGCGTGCGGCGCTCGAAATCCTGAAGGGCAAGATGGGGTGCCTTGGAAAGCTAGGCGTCTAAGAAACGTGCGTCGTGGGCGTGTTTCTCGATGTACTCGCGGCGATAGCCGACCTCGGAACCCATCAGTTCGCGCACGGCGCGGTCCGCAACCACGGCGTCCTCGATCGACACGCGCTGCAGGATACGGGTCTTGGGGTCCATCGTCGTCGAGGCAAGCTGCTTGGGGTCCATCTCGCCCAGGCCCTTGTAGCGCTGAACGGTATAGCCCTTGCGCTTCTTGGTGATCTTGCCATCCTTGGCCTTGCCGTCCTCGTCGTTGTCGTCGGGGTTCAGGCCCAGGCTCTGAATGGTGTCGCGCAGAATCTCGTCTTCGGGCTGGCGGCCGTTGGGATACACGTAATGGATCTTGTTGCGCACCTTAATGCCAAAGATGGGCGGGCAGGCAACATAGACATAGCCGGCATCGATCAGCGGGCGCATGTACTTGTAGAAAAACGTCAGCAGCAGGATGCGGATATGCGCACCATCAACGTCTGCATCGGTCATGATGATGATCTTGTGGTAGCGCGCCTTGTTGATATCGAAGTCGCCGCCGTCGCCGGCACTCGTCGTGACGCCGCAGCCGATCGCGGTGATCAGCGATTGGATGGTGTCGCTCGAGAACGCGCGGTGGTCGCCCACGCGCTCGACGTTCAGAATCTTGCCGCGCAGGGGTAGAATCGCCTGGATGTCTCGGCGACGGCCGTCCTTGGCCGAACCGCCTGCCGAGTCGCCCTCTACGATAAAGAGCTCGGTCAGCTCGGCATCGCGCACCGAGCAGTCAGCAAGCTTGCCGGGCAGTGACGCCGTCTCGAGCAGGCTCTTGCGGCGGGTCGCCTCACGCGCCTTGCGGGCGGCGTTGCGGGCCTTGCATGCCTGCTGGGCCTTCTTGACGATCTCGCGGGCGGGCTTGGGGTGCTCCTCCAGATAATCGGTCAGTCCATCGGTCACGATCTTGAGCGTGAGCGCGCGCATGTAGGAGCTGCCGAGCTTTGCCTTGGTCTGGCCCTCAAACTGCGGGTCGGGCAGCTTGACCGAGATGACGGCCGAAAGGCCCTCGCGCACGTCGTCGCCGCTCAGGTTGGCGTCCTTCTCCTTGAGCAGGTTCTGCTTGCGGGCGTAATCGTTGATCACGCGGGTGAGAGCGGTGCGGAAACCCTCGAGATGCATGCCGCCCTCGGGGGTGTAGATGTCGTTGGCAAACGACATGACATTCTCGCCATAGCCGGCATTCCACTGCAGGGACACCTCGACCTCGCCCATCTTGGTCACGGGCGCATCCGGATCCGATTTACCCTCGATATAGATGGGCTCCTTAAAGGCCTCGGGGACGTCTTTGCCGTCGTTGAGGAACTTAACGAAGTCGATGATGCCGCCCTCGTAGCAGAACTCCTCCACGTGGGGAGTCTCCTCGCGCTCGTCGGTCAGCACAATCTTTAGCTTCTTATTGAGGAACGCCGTCTCTTGCAGACGGTTGTGCAGCGTATCGATATCGTAGACGCAGGTCTCGAAGATCTCGTCGTCGGGCCAGAAGCTGACGGTGGTACCCGTCGAATCCGAGGTGCCCACGACCTCCATCTTCTTGACGGTCTTGCCGCGCGAGAACTCCATCTCGTAGACGTTGCCATCACGGCGCACCTGCACGACCACGCGCTTGGACAGCGCGTTGACGACAGAGATGCCCACGCCATGCAGGCCGCCCGAGACCTTGTAGGCCGAGTTATCGAACTTACCGCCGGCGTGCAGGATCGTCATAACGACCTCGAGCGTCGGGATCTTTTTGATGGGATGCTCGTCGACGGGGATGCCTCGCCCGTTATCGACGACCGTGATGGAGTTGTCGGCGTGGACCGTCACCTGAATCTCGGTGCAGAAACCGGCCATGGCCTCGTCAACGGAGTTGTCAACGATCTCCCACACCAGGTGATGCAGGCCGCTGGCGCTCGTCGAGCCAATGTACATGCCCGGGCGCTTACGAACGGCCTCGAGACCTTCGAGAATCTTAATCTCGCCGCCATCGTAATCGTTTTCGTTTGCCACACGTCCTCCTTCAGCTAAGAAAATGTGTACAGCCTTACTAGTTTATCGTAAAAAAATACCCTCGGGAGCGAGGGTATTTGGCTCTACAAGGCCACCAGATGCGATTTAAGGCTCTTTCTTGCTTTGCACGCCCTTGGCCCACTCGGCACTGGCTCTCATGGCGTTCTCGAGGGCCTCGCGCAGTTTTTGATCTTCGATGGACGCCACTTGGCGCTCAATCTCGCCGCGTTCAGCCTCGCTGAGATCGGCGTGCGGAGCCGGCGGGCGCTCGGTCACGGCCGGGCGCAGACGCTCCTTGGCGGCTGGCGGCGTGTGACCGGGCGCGGTCGTTTTGAATACCAGGCCATCCACATGTGCTCCGGCCCGCTCCATGCGCGCCCGGATGATCTCGCGCAGCAGCGTCATCTCCTGCGTCCACGAGGGCGAATCGAGATACACCAGCAGCTCATTGGACTCGGGCAGGTAGCGCAGGCCCGTCACGTGGCGCCCCTCGCGCGTGCCCGAGCACACCGCATTCCAAGCGCGATAGACCGCGCGCGACTCCTCGGCAGCCTCCATTTGCGCGCGGCGCTCGGGCGTCGCGGCCGCCAGGATGCGCTGGCGCTCGGCATCCAAAAAGCCGCCAAAGGCAACCGTTCCGTTCTCGCGCTCGTAATTAGCACGTCTCACCCATGCTCACCACCTTGGCTCGATCAAGCAGGTCATCGGTAAAATACCCCAGATTGGTGGTGGTTATGACTGTCTGGATATCATCACCGATCAGCCGCAGAAAAGCGCCTCGGCGCCCGGCATCGAGCTCGCTCATCACGTCGTCCAACAGCAGCAGCGGCGCGGTGCCGAGGATATCGCGCGCCACGGCCACTTCTGCCACCTTCCAGGCCAGCACCAACGTTCGCTGCTGGCCCTGGCTGGCAAATGAACGGGCCGATCGGCCCGCGACGGAAAACTCAATCTCGTCGCGATGCGGACCCACGAGCGTCACGCCGCGGCGCATCTCCTCATCGGCACGCTCATCGAGGGCCGCGAGCATATGCTCGTACGCCCAGTCCTTAAGTTCCTCGCGCCCTTCGGCTTGAGGCAAATCCCCCAGCGTGGACACATAGGACACGCCTGCATCCTCACCGGACGCCACCTGCCCGTACGCGGCGCGCACATGGCCCGCCAGTCGGTCGAGCAGGGCCAAACGATGCACGAGCAGGGCGGACCCGGCACGGGCGATGGAGTCGTTCCATGCGCCGAGCATCTCGCGGCAGCACCAGGTCTCCTTGAGCAGGGCGTTGCGCTGCGCCACGCAGCGCCCGTAGGTGCTCGCCAAGTCGGCGTAACGAGCGCTCAGCTGAACGCCAAAGTCGTCGAGGGCGGCCCGGCGCACGCTGGCACCGCGCTTGACCATATCCAGATGATCGGGGCAAAACAGCACGCTCGGCAAAACCCCGCGCACGCCGGCGGCCGCGCATCTCTTGCCGTTACGGCTAAACGAGCGCTTGCCATCCTCCACGCCCAGCCCCATATCGAGCACGCGGCCATCGCCCTCGAGCCTCAACTCGAGCTTGCACGAGCCCGTGCCGTCGTGCACGAGCTCGGCAGCGGTGGGATGCCTAAACGAGGCGCCGCTCGTCAAAAGCTGCAGCGCCTCTATAAGGTTGGTCTTTCCCGCCGCGTTGGGCCCCGCAAGCACCGTCACGCCTTCGTCCAGGTCAAGACGGTAGCTATCGAAACTGCGGTAGCGCGCGACAGAAAGGTTGCGGGCAAACATGGTCATGACGCAGCGCTAGATGCGAACCGGCATGACCAGGTACAGGTAGTTGATCTTGTCGTAGGACTTAAAGATACCCGCCTGCGAGTAGCTCTTGAGCTCCAGCGTGATCTCCTTCTCCTTGGACAGGGCATTGAGGCAGCCAAAGATGTAGTGGTAGTTAAAGGCGATGGTGCCCGACTCGCCCTCGGCCTCGACATCGATCGTCTCCTGTGCCAGGTCCTGGTCATTCGAGATGGAGGACAGGCCCATCTGACCGTTCTCGACATCGATCTCGAACTTGACGGCGGGGTTCGCACTCGCGATGACCGCCACGCGCTTGAGGGCGGCATTAAAAGCAGCCACGTCGATCTTGACGCTCGTCACGCACGAATCGGGGATGAGCTGCTTGTAGTTGGGATACACGCCTTCGATACGGCGCGACACGTAGGTGGTGTTGCCGGCCTCAAAGACAACCTGGGTGTCGGTGGCGCCGATCATGATGGTCGCCTGGCTGGCCATGATGCTCAGGGCGTCGTTGAAGGCGTCGGCCGGAACGTTGAGCTCAAAGGAGCCCTCGAGCGTCGAGGTCTCGACCTGAGTGTCACATACGGCCAGACGGAAGGAGTCGGTTGCCACCAGGCGCACGGTGTTGTTCTCGACCTTCATATGCACGCCTCCCAGGATGGGACGGGCCTTATCGGTCGAAGTGACGCGCCATACGCGGCCGACCATCTCGGACAGGATGTCGGTCGGGAGCTCCACCGCGCTTTCGATGGCATAGGCAGGGAACTCGGGAAAATCGTTGGCGTCGAGCGTGTTGAGGCGGAAGGAGCTCTTCTCGCATCCAATCAGCACCTGGCGCTCTGAGAGCTCAAAGGTAACCGGGGCGTCGGGAAGGGTCTTCGTAATGTTCGAGAGCATTTTGCAGGGAATTACCATCTCGCCCTCTTCTTCAACATGCGCGGCAATGCGATGACGAATCGAGATGGTGTAGTTAGAGGTTTGGAATTCCAAGATGCCGTCCTGCGCCTTAACGAGCACGCCCGACAGGATGGGAAGGGTAGATGCCGAGGCGACGCCTTTCATAACGACGCCGATGGCTTGCGTGAGCGAGCTTTGGCTGACGGTGAACTTCATCTTTTAATACCTTTCTATAGATATAAATATCTTAATAATAGTAATAGCACTGACGAAACTGTTGATTACTCCCAAAAGCGCTGGTCAACCCCAAAAAGAGAATCGACAGCACCTTGTGCGCAACCGACCGTGTTTTCCACGTTCAAAACCTGCGGAAAACTTTTCATCGCCTTGGGGTGAGTTTTAGACATGTTATGCCCGGCGTTTCGACAAGTTTTCAACAGGTGTCTCTATTTCCCTACGAGCGCAGTGTAATTTTATCTCGCAGCGATTTGAGATCCTCGGTTACGGTGCGGTCTTCCTGAATCATCTTCTGAACCTTTTTATAGCTCGTGCTGACGGTTGAGTGGTTGCGGTTGCCAAACTCCGCGCCCACCGCCGTGGTCGTCATCTCGCACATCTCGATGGCCAGATAGATGGCGATATGACGGGCTTTGGCTATGTTGGCATTGCGGCGCGGGCCGATGAGCTCCTCGTGCGTCACGCCGTACTGCTCCTCAATGACAGACTGGACCGTCTGCACGTTGATCTTCTTGGCCGACGTATCGAAGTACTGGCTTGCGATGGCGTCGATGTCGTCGAAGCTGAGCTCGCTGCCCTCGCGTTCGCGGTCTCCCGCCTCGCCCGCGCAGCGTTCGCAAAAGCTTTCGAGTTCGCGAATGTTGGTTCCCGATACCTCTGCCATGTGCTTAAAGTGCTCGTCGGTCAGGTGTCCGCCGTCGCCACCGTAGGCCGCCAACAGCGAGTCGTCACCCGCCTCGGGTGCGGCGGCTATCGTGTTCTCGTAGTAGCGCTGCAAGATCTTGTATTTCATCTCGTAGCTGGGCTCTGCCACCAAACAGAGCATACCGGCGTTAAAGCGGCTGGTCAGGCGCTCGTCCATGCTCAGATCTTTGGGAGCGCGGTCGGCTGCGATGACGACTTTTTTGTTATTGCGGATAAACTCGTCCATGAGCTGGAAAAAGTAGTCCACGCTCGCACGCTTGCCGATGATGTTTTGGATGTCGTCGATGATGAGCACGTCCACGCCGTGGTATGCCTGCATGATGGGGGCGTTGCTCTTCTTTTGGCGGTCGAACTCGGTCATCAGGTCATCGAGGTACGCCTGCGAGTTGGCATACTTCACCTTGATTTCGGGCGACTTTTCGGCGAGCTCGTTTTTGATGGCGAGCAGCAGATGGGTCTTGCCCAGCCCCGATTTGCCATAGATGAACAGGGATGTGCAGGTGCCGCGTTCGTCCGCGAGCGCGGCAAACTTGAGGGCTGAGCGATAAGCATGGCTGTTTTCGGGGCCGTAGACAAAGTTTTCGAAGGTGAATTTTGAGTTGGCCGCGAGCGGCGCGCCATCGGTGTTCTGCTCGACCGGTGCCGCAGCTGCGGGGACGCTCACGGGCGATGTGGAGGCTGGTTTTGCACTCTTTGCAGGTGCCTCGCCTTTCATCTGGTTCATCATGCGGCGGAAATCGTCGGCCGAAAGCGTGTTTTTGATTGCGATGCCCGAATCCTCGCCCGGTGTTGCGTCGTGCGCGATAGGCATGTGTGTGGCAGCGGGCATGGGCGCTGCCGACGTCGAGCCGGCGGACATGGTTTCACGGGAAACATCGCCGATTTGATGCTCGGGAGTCGGCACTGTGGCGGTAGCGGCCGCCGGGGGAACGACGGGTGCCGCAGACGCGGCGTTATCTGCCGCGGCGCCCTGCGGTGCCACGATGTTGAGCGCAATCGGTGCAAAGGCGATCTCTTCCAGGTACGCCTCGATGGTCGGCTGATGCTTTTTGAGCTGAGCGATAGCAAATCGCGAGGGGGCCTCAATCGTCAGAGTGTCCTCGGTCAGGCTCACGGCACGCGATTGCCCCAGCATGTTGATGAGGCGCGCATCTTGGCCGTCGCGCTGACAAAAGGCGATGGCATCCCCCAGGATGATGCTTGCTTCCTCGTCCACTGTCTCTCCCGTTCCTTAAGCTTGGGCCCGCACGCGAGCACTTCCGATTTCGGTCAGATGGTATTTCTGCCCATGTTTGATTACCAAGCCCACCTGCGCCAAATCGTTGAGCGTGCGCGACCAGGTGGGTGCGGAGTTTCCGAACGCTCGCGCCAAGTCCGTTGCGCCGCACTCTTGATGTTGGGCCAGATACCCTAATGCAGCGTTGCCGCGTTCGCTTACAAACACGTCCGACTGCGGTTGTGCGTATTGATTCGCCGCATTAGGATACACCATTTGAGCTGCTGGTTGTTGAGAACTCTGCATGGTCGGCATCTGCTGTTGAAAACTTTGTGGCCACTGTTGGTAAGGCTGTGGCAGCATCTGCTGAGTCCAGGGGTTGAGGTTTCCCTGCGGCATCTGCTGATACGGCTGCTGGTACGGCTGAGGATACTGCTGCGGATACGGCTGGGCATATCCCTGCTGCGGCGTATATTGGGGAGGATACCCTTGCGGGTACGGTTGGTAGCCCATTTGCGCGGCGTTTGGCATGGCCGCCGTCTGCTGCACGGCGCCTGTGTCCAGATCTGCCGAGCCTATGCCCTCCGGCATGTTTTGTACTGCGTTGCCCAGCGGTGTCTGGGGGTCTTGCATGGGAAAGTTTCCAGGCTGCTGCATGTGCGCCACGGGCTGCTGCATCTGCTGCGCCACGGGCTGCTGAGCAAACGTGCTTGATAGGGGATACGCCGGCTGCTCCGTCTCGGGGCGCACGGCGGCTCCTCGCCCTCCGGCGCGCTCGATTTCCTGCACGCGCTTGGGGTTCAGGCTTACCGTGACCACGGTGCCGTTGCCCATGTTGTCCTCGATGGATACGGCGCCGCCGGCGTTTTCCAGGTACTCCTGCACCATGGGAAACCCGGCTCCGGTTCCGCGGATGTATCGCTTCATGTTGCTGTTTGCGCTGGTAACGCCAAAGTCGAACGCACGCTCCTTGTCGTCGATCCCCGGTCCCTGGTCTGCGAATCGGATGGTGTCGCCGCCGTCTAGGATCGAGATGATGGGCTCTGCAAAGTGGGCGTGGATAAAGTTTTCGACAATCTCGCGGATAACCATGAGCGAGATGTGCCCGCCCTGTTCTTTCATGCACTGGTAGACGGTGTTGGTTGTCTCTTCTAGATAGGTGCGCACGTCCTTAGGTTCGATGACGATGACGCGCGGCGTCGACAGCATGTCGTCATAGACCGCGATGCGTGCGGCATACATGGCAGTCTGCGTTTTCGCAGCGGCCTGCTCTTCCTCGCCACGCTTTTCGCGCACGCCAGTGATGTGCTCGTTGTCGGGTGCCGGGTCTCCGGAATCGACCATGGTGTAAAAGTCGTCAGACATGCCGCTCGCAATCTTTCAAAAGGTTTCGAACAAATAGTAGCTCACCGTGCAATGTTTCTCATCTTTCGACAACTTTTCAAAACCTGTTGAAAACTTTGGAAAACGGGAGAAAAGTTCTCAACATTGCCAACATGACCTGTTGAAAACTCGATGAAATATCATGAAAAGTTGCCATGTGTCGCAAGTTTCGGTTGAGCTTATGGCGGAACCGTGTGAACTACGCAACCTTTTACCTTTGATTTCTTGACATTTGAACATTGATTTCCCTACAATCTTCAAGCTCACGTGTCTATATCTGCGTCCGCGCTCCCGCGGACACTCGAAATGCAGCAGGAGGAACTTAAGATGAAGCGTACGTATCAGCCTAATAAGCGTAAGCGTGCCAAGACCCATGGCTTCCGTGCCCGTATGGCCACCAAGGGTGGTCGTGCCGTGCTCGCCCGTCGCCGCGCCAAGGGCCGCAAGCGTCTCACTGTCTAGCAGCGATACACACATCTCGCATGAAGACTATTAAGTCTCGGCAAGATTTCGAGCATGTGTTCAGTCAGGGGCGTCGTTTCAATCACCCTCTTATTCGAATGACCATATGTGAATCGGTTGGCGAAGGCGACTCCGGAAGGGTCGCCTTCGTTGGTGCTAAACGACTCGGTTGTGCTGTCGTGCGCAACCGATCTAAGCGTGTGATGCGCGAGGCCGCCCGCAGCTGTGGATTTCCCGTTGCGGGTTATGACATCATCTTGTTCGCGACTCCCAAGACGAGGGTTTCCTCGCCGCAGGAGATGGACAAGGCATTGCGTTCGCTTATGAAACGCGCCGGCGTTGCCGGGGAGGAGCGATGAGCAATCACGTTTTGCGACGTGTTGCCATCGCTCCTATTCGCATATATCAACAGGTTATTTCGCCCTTATTGCCTGACGCCTGCATTTATTATCCAACGTGCTCTCAATACGCCATCCTGGCGATTGAGAAGTACGGTGTTTTGAGAGGCTGCTGGCTTGCCGTGAGGCGCATCGCTCGCTGCAATCCCCTGCACGTCGGCGGTTATGACCCTGTGCCTTAGCGGGCACTCGCTATCGGAGGAAAACTTACATGTGGGATTGGATCGTTAACATCCTTTTCGAGCTGCTCAAGCTCATCCAGACCTTTGCGGTCGACTGGGGCCTGTCCATCATTATCCTGGTGGTCATCATCCGTCTGCTGCTGACGCCGCTCATGCTCAAGTCGACCAAGTCGACGGCTCGCATGCAGGTGCTGCAGCCTAAGATGCTCGAGATCCAGGAGCGCTATGCCGACGATCCCCAGCGTCAGGCTGAGGAGATGCAGAAGTTCTACAGTGAGAACAAGTTCAACCCCATGGCTGGTTGTCTGCCGCTGTTGATCCAGATGCCTGTCCTGTTCGCTCTGTTTACGCTGCTGCGTAACCTGCCGCAGTACTTTAGCGACGGCACGTTCTCGTTCTTCAACATCCTGCCTGACCTTACCACCACGCCGAGCGCTTCTTTTGCCGATGGCTTTATGGTTGCGCTGCCTGCACTGGTTTGCCTGATTCTGTTCGCTGTCTTGACCCTGATTCCGCAGCTGTATATGTCGCGCAATCAGACTGGTCAGCAGGCCCAGAGCATGCGTATGATGGCCGTCGTCATGACCGTCATGATGCTTTGGATGGGCTGGAGCCTGCCCGTCGGCGTTCTGCTGTACTACGATGTGTCTTCTGCCTGGCAGGTTATCCAGCAGATCTTCGTGACGCAGAAGGTTATCGACAAGGCTAAGGCCGATGAGGAAGAGCGTCTTAAGAATGCTCCGCTGCAGGTCGAGGTTACTCGTCGCGAGAAGAAGCCGCGCCCGCACAAGAAGAAGTAGTGGGATAGTATTCTTATTTAGGTACCTAACTTTTGGAGTTCGTTATGTCTGAAGAGATCGTCGAGGATATGCTTGAGGAGGTTGCCCCGCAGGTCGCGGGCGATTATCCCGAGATTGCACAGCGTTACAAGGCTGGTGAAGAGCTGACCGATGAGGAGCTCGACACCATTGCCGATGTTGCTATTTCCATTCTGCGTTCCATCCTTTCGCACTTCGATGCGGCGAACTCTCCCATCGATGAGTATGAGGGTGACGAGGGTGAGCTGATTTTGGATGTAACTGCTCCGGATCTTGCTGTTCTCATTGGCCGTCATGGTCGTACCCTTGATGCCCTTCAGGTTATGTTCTCTTTGCTGGTGAGCCGCAAGCTTGGCTTTAGGTATCCGGTCGTCGTTGACGTCGAGGGTTATAAGAGCCGCCGTCAGGACAAGGTTGCCTCTATGGCTCAGTCTGCCGCCGAGCGTGCCATCCGTACTCATAAGAGTGTTTCGCTTCCGCCCATGAATGCCTATGAGCGTCGACTGGTTCATATTGCACTTCGTGGTAACGATGCCGTTGACACACATTCTGAGGGCTCTGATCCCGATCGCCATGTTGTGATTGTTGCTCGATAATCTTCTCGAGTCTATGCTAAGGGGACGTGGTTTCCACGTCCCCTTTTTTTGTCAAAAGTTCTCGATACACTGATTTTTGTCAGAAAGGAGCTTCTGTTGTTTGTACTTACTGATCAGCAGGCTGACGAGATGCTGAGTCGTCTAACTTCCTATTGCAAAGAGTATTCCTTGAGCGTAACTGATACCGAGCTAAGGAAATGTATTCAGCATTTGGATTTGGTTCTTGAAACAAATAAGAAAACCAATCTCACCCGTATTCTTAACGTAGAAGATGCTGCGGTACTTCATATCCTCGACTCACTTGTTTTGCTCCCTTATATCAATAAGGCTCCTGAGGGTGCTTTGCTCGATATGGGTACGGGTGCGGGCTTCCCTGGTATTCCATTAACGATAACTACGCATCGTAAAGCTACTTATATTGACTCTGTTGGCAAGAAGGTTGATGCTGTCAATTCCTTTGTTCATGCTCTTGGATTGAAATATGGTCATGCAGTTCATGATCGCCTTGAAGAATATGCTCGAAGCCATAAGAAGCAGTTCTCTGTCGTAACCGCCCGCGCACTGGCCCCTCTACCGATCCTTGTTGAGTATGCGGCCCCGTATCTCAAAGATGGAGGGTTATTTGTTATCACGAAGGGCAATCCATCGGATGAGGAGCTTGCTTCCGGTATGTCAGCAGCTAAGATCTGCGGCTTCACTTTGCTTCTGAATGACACAATCGATTTGCCTGAGGGCTTGGGCCACAGGGAGTTCATTGTTCTTAAAAAGAGTCATCCAGCATCCGTTTCATTGCCTCGTGCAAATGGCATGGCAAAGAAGAATCCGCTTGCCTAGATGTTTCACGTGAAACATAATGGATAGTGTTGATTGTTATGTTTCACGTGAAACATAACAATCGATGCCGAATCGGATTGTTTCACGTGAAACATCCTCCATTCAACTGCTTTAAATACACCAGGAGGGACCGTGGGATTTCGCGACGTTAAGCGTTCTAAGAGTGCAAAAGACACGCGTATCATTGCTATCATCAACCAAAAAGGTGGCGTAGGTAAGTCCACCACGGCTGTAAATCTTGCAGCAGCGTTGGGTGAACTGGGTCGAAAGACGTTAATTGTCGATTTTGACCCGCAGGGTAATAGTACGAGTGGTTTTGGTATCGAAAAAGAAGAACTCGATCACTGCATCTACGATGCATTGCTGAACGATGTTCCGGCGGAATCACTTGTTCTTAATACAAATTGCAGTAAAGTATTTGTAATTCCGGCTACTATCCAGCTCGCAGGCGCGGAAATCGAACTTGTCAGTGCGATTGCCCGTGAAACTCGCTTAAAGGATCTGCTTGAGCCTATTCAGGATGAGTTTGATTTTATATTCATTGATTGCCCGCCATCGCTTGGTTTGCTGACTATCAATGCGTTAACGGCTGCAGACAGTGTTTTGATTCCGATTCAGTGTGAGTATTACGCACTTGAAGGTGTTACAAAGCTGCTTGAATCGATGAAGATGGTTAAAACACGCCTAAATAAGAGCCTTGATACTTATGGTGTGCTTATGACTATGTACGATTCGCGCACATCACTTTCGAACCAGGTTGTGGAAGAGGTTCAATCGTATTTTGGTGACAAGGCATTCAAGACCTTGATTCCACGTACAGTTAAAATTTCAGAAGCACCGTCGTTCGGTGAGCCTGTAATTACCTATGCGCCACAGAATAAGGGCGCAAAGGCGTATATGAACCTTGCTAAAGAGGTGATTAAGCGTGCCTAGCACTAAGAAGCGCGGTGGCTTGGGTCGTGGACTCAATGCACTGGTATCGGAAGCTGAATATGAGACTGGTGGATCTGCAGCCTCAACATCAAATGCCGCTTCAGAAACTAAACTTCCAATCGAAGATATCGTTCCAAACCCAAATCAGCCACGAATTCATTTCAATGAGACTGAACTTCGCGAGTTGAGTGAGTCGATCCAAGAGCACGGCGTTCTGCAGCCGCTTCTTGTGCGTAAGCACGGTAACGGCTATGAGATTATTGCGGGTGAACGTCGCTATCAGGCTTCAAAGCTTGCTGGCCTTGAAGAGCTTCCCGTCATCATTAAGGACGTTGATGATGAGGAAATGCTTGCACTCGCGCTGATTGAAAACCTTCAGCGCTCTGACCTTAATCCAGTCGAAGAGGCTAAGGGATATCGACAGCTTATCGATTCAAGCGGTATGACTCAAGAAGCTTTGTCAAAGGCCGTCAGCAAGTCTCGCTCTGCAATCACCAATTCGTTGCGTCTGCTTGATCTTCCAGAGGTGGTTCAGCAGATGATCTTTGAAGGCAAGCTGACTGCTGGTCATGCTCGTGCAATTCTTGCGGTTCCGTATGAAGATGCGCGCATTAAGCTTGCTGAGAAGGTTGTTGCAGAAGGATTGTCTGTCCGCGCGACAGAAAATCTTGCTCCATTGTTTTCTGCCGGAGAGACACCTAAAACACCTCGCCCCGCAACGCCTCAGTCTTTTAAGAAGGCGGCACGCGTTCTGCGTCAGGTGTTCAACACGAACGTTCGCGTCAAGAGCTCGCGCGGCAAGAATAAAATCGAGATCGAGTTTAAAGATGAGGAAGAGCTCTCTCGAATTCTTGGCGAAATGATTCAATTTGATCAAGGAGGTCAGGATGAAGAATAAAGTTCTGACAGCTCTTGCTTTGGCTGCAACTGTAGCGGTTGGTGCATTTGCAGGATTTAAGGTCGCAACAGATGATGAATTGCGTGGTCGTCTGCTTCGTGGAGCGCAGGATATCGTCGATACGTCCAAAAAGAAAATGGATGTTATGACTGAGGATGTCGCTATGCGTACGGCTCAGGTAACTAAGAATCCCAAGATTAATCAAGATTGGGTCAATCATCAATGGGAAAATGTAGGCTTTTAGGTACCTAACAATTACTAGCCTTTTTTGAAGGGGGTCCTTGTCTGAACGCCAGAACAGGGACCCCTAATTTCTTGCGAAAAGTTCTTGAATAATCGCGCAATGCAAATTAGTGATAGATATGAAACAGCCCCGGTTGCAATTAAGCAACCGGGGCTGTTCGATGTTTCACATGAAACGTTTGGGTTGGTCTCCCCTACGCGTTTTTCTGAACCTTGAAGCGCTGCTTGAGTTGGCCACAAGCAGCGTCGATATCGTTGCCGCGAGAGTTACGAATCGTGGTCTCGATGCCACGGGACTCAAGACGACGCTGAAGATCTTCAACCTTATGAATCGGTGATGGCTTGAGAGGACTTCCCTCGATATCGTTGAGCTGAATTAGGTTGACGTGGCACAGCGTGCCCTCGCAGAAGTCGCAGAGCGCCTGCATCTCGGGGTTAGTGTCATTGACGCCCTCGATCATGGCATATTCGTATGTCGGACGGCGGCCGGTCTTTTCGGTGTAGAGCTGAAGGGCCTCGTGAAGGCGCAGGAGCGTGTACTTCTTAACGCCTGGCATGAGCTTGTTGCGGGTGGATTGAATGGCAGAGTGCAGCGAGACGGCAAGCGTGAACTGCTCGGGAATGTCGGCAAACTTACGAATACCAGGAATAACGCCGCTGGTGGAAACGGTGAGATGACGCGCTCCGATACCGATACCGTCAGGGTCATTAAGAATACGCAGCGCCTTGAGGACCTCGTCGTAGTTGGCGAAAGGCTCACCCTGGCCCATGAACACTACGCTCGTTGCGCGCTCGCCAAAGTCGTTGGAAACATGGAGTACCTGGTCAACGATCTCCTGAGCGATCAGCGAGCGCTTGAGGCCGTTCAAACCGGTAGCGCAAAAAGCGCAGCCCATGCCACAGCCGGCTTGGGTGGATACGCAAACGGAGAGCTTGTTGCGACGAGGCATGCCGACGGTCTCGACAGAGATGCCGTCGTGGTACTCGAGTAGGTATTTACGAGAGCCATCCTTGGACACCTGCTTGGTGAGCTCGGTCGGTGTGTCGAAGGCAAATGCCTCCTTCAGCTGCTCGCGGAAGACCTTGGGAAGGTTGGTCATGTCATCAAACGAACAAACGTTCTTCTCAAAAACCCATTCAATAAGCTGCTTTGCGCGAAAAGCGGGTTGGCCGAGTTCGGCGACAAGTTCGCGAATATCGTTTTGGCTCAAGTCGCGAATGTCTTGAGATTTAGTCCTGGGATTCATGGAAGCCTTTCGATTTTGGGGAAACGTAGGGGGTATCGCTACAATATGGTATCAGCTGCAGGAATTATAGATGAGGAGTCTGCCCATGCCGGGTAAAAGCCTAAAGAACATGCACGTAGCGGTCTTGGCGGGCGGCCATTCCGCCGAGCGCGAGATTTCGCTCAATTCGGGAAAGAATGTCGTGGTGGCACTGAAGGAGGCCGGCTACACCTCGGTGGAGCTGCTCGACACCGCTGCCGATGACTTTATGGTGACTATGGCGACCGGTAGCTTCGACGTGGCGTTTATCGCCATGCACGGCGCCGGCGGCGAGGATGGCGCCATGCAGGGGGCCATGGAGACGCTGGGTATTCCCTACACGGCGTCGGGCGTGCTCGCCAGCGCATGTGGCGCCGATAAAGAGATTTCAAAGCTTCTGTATGCCAAGGCGGGCATCCCCATTGCCCCCGGCCTGGCACTTGAGGCGGGCGACGAGGTCGATATCGATCGTATCGTCGAGATTTGTGGCGAGCGTTGCTTTGTAAAGCCCGCCGTCAACGGCTCTAGCTACGGCATTTCGCTCGTTCACGAGCCCTCCGAGCTGCCGGCGGCAATCGCCAAGGCTTTTGAGTACGGCGATAAAGTGCTGGTCGAAAAGTGCATCGAGGGAACCGAGATCACTGTGGGCGTGTACGGCGAAGACGACGTGCGCGCGCTGCCGATTGTGGAGATTCGCAAGCCTGAGGACTGCGAGTTCTACGACCTGGATGTAAAGTACGTCGACCCCACAGACATCCACCGCATTCCGGCGCAGATTTCGCCCGAAAACTATGCGCGTGCCCAGGAACTTGCCTGTGCGGCCCATAAGGCCCTCGGCTGTCTGGGCGTTTCGCGCAGCGATTTTATCGTGAGCGAGGACGGCCCTGTCATTCTCGAGACCAACACCATTCCTGGCATGACCGATACGTCGCTGTATCCCGATGAGATTCGCCATACCGACGACATGACGTTCTCGCAGGTGTGCGACAGCCTGATCCGTATGGGTCTCCGCCGGGCGTGCGTTGCATGCTAATCGAGGACGCCGTATCTCCTGGAACGCCGCAGTTTGTCATCGATTCTTATGCCACGCTCGCCGAGCGCGCTAAGACGCAGTCGTTTGGCCTCATCGAGGAGGACGTAATCGTCCTCGATACCGAGACCACGGGTCTTTCGGTGCAGGACAACGAGTTAATTGAGATTTCCGCGGCCCGCCTTTCGGGCCGCGAGGTCATTGACCGCTTTGATACCTTCGTGCATCCCAAGCAGCTGATTCCCGCCGAGATTACCGAGCTCACGAGCATTACAAACGCCGATGTGGCAGATGCCCCGTCGGCCGTCGAGGCCGTCGCGGCACTCGCCGACTTTGTGGGCGGTTGTCCTGTTATCGCACATAACGCCACGTTTGACCGTTCGTTTATCGAGTCGGTCAAAGGCGGCGTCAACGTCAGCGACATCTGGATCGATTCGCTGGCACTGTCGCGCATCGCGCTTCCGCGCCTGGCCTCGCATAAGCTGTCTTTCATGGCCGACCTGTTTGGCTGCGACTCGGTGTCGCACCGCGCCAACGCCGATGTCGACGCCTTGTGTGGTGTGTGGCGCGTGTTGCTCGTGGCGCTCACCGACTTGCCTCAGGGCCTCATGGCGCGCCTGGCCGACATGCACCCCGACGTACCCTGGTCCTATCGCCCCATCTTCTCCTTCTTGGCGGGACAGAACCCCGGTTCCATCTTCTCTCTCAGCGCAGCCCGCGCCGACGTACTCAAGGCCGATCGGGCCGATGATCGCGTTGATGCGGACGAACTGCCGGTCCTCAAGATGCCGAGCCGCGAGGAAATCGAGGCGGACTATGCCCCGGGCGGCCTGGTTAATCGCATGTATCCCACGTACGAGCCGCGCGATGAGCAGATTGCGATGGCGCTCGAGGTCCGTGACGCACTCGTTACGGGAACGCATCGCGTGATCGAGGCGGGGACGGGCGTCGGCAAATCGATGGCCTATCTGGTGCCTTTTGCCGAGGCCGCGCGCCGCAACAACATCACGGTTGGTATCGCGACCAAATCGAATAATCTTGCCGACCAGCTCATGTATCACGAGCTGCCCAAACTTGCCGAGCAGCTGGACGGGGGCCTGTCGTTTTGTGCACTCAAGGGCTATGACCACTATCCGTGTCTGCGCAAGCTCGAGCGCATGAGCCGTGGTCAGGTTGAGATTACCACCAAGCGCGATCCTGCTGACACGCTCACGGCGGTTGCGGTGATCATGGCGTATGTGTGCCAATCTGCCGATGGCGACCTCGATTCGCTCGGCATTCGCTGGCGCAGCGTCAACCGCCCCGACTTTACGACGGCTTCGCGCGAGTGTGCTCGTCGTCTGTGTCCGTTCTTCCCCGACAAATGCCTGGTCCACGGGGCGCGTCGTCGTGCGGCACATGCCGACGTGGTGGTCACCAACCATTCCCTGCTGTTCCGCAACGTGGCCGCCGAGGGAAGGATTTTGCCTCCGATTCGTCACTGGGTGGTCGACGAGGCCCATTCCATCGAGCGCGAGGCTCGTCGCCAATGGGCGCGTGTGGTTTCGGCAGATGAGTCGCGCGTGCTGTTTGAGCGCTTGGGTGGGTCGAGTGCCGGCGCGCTGAGTCAGGTTTCCCGTGACCTGGCTACTTCCGAGGGCTCCACGCTCTACCTGGGACTCACCGCCAAAGCGGCGTCGACGGTTGCCCGCGCGAGCATGGCGATTGCCGATGTGTTCGATGGCGTGCGCGAGCTTGGCCGCCGTGCCCGCGGGGGCTATGACAACGCGAATCTATGGATTGGCCCCGAGCTTCGCGAGTCGGATGACTGGCACGATTTTTTGCAGTCGGCCCATACCGCAATTGATGCGCTGGACCAGGCGGATAAAAGCGTAGACGCGCTGGTGCAAGCCGTCGCTGCCGATAAACCCGAGGTCGTCGTCGACCTGGGCGACATTTCGCGCCGTCTGCACGAGCTGGACGAGAACCTCAAGCTCATCATTGAGGGCACGGATGAGCACTATGTGTACTCGCTGCAGGTGAACCGCCGGCTGCGAGCGGGCGGGGAATCTATGACCGCCGAGCGCATCGATATCGGCGAGGCCCTGGCGACCGAATGGCTGCCCGAGGTGCACACGGCCATTTTCGCTTCGGCGACCATGACGGTGTCCAAGAGCTTTGAGCATTTCAACCATGCCGTCGGCCTCGATCGTATCGGTGCGTCAACATCCTCATCGCTGCACCTGGATTCGAGCTATGACTTTGATTCGAATATGGCCGTGGTCGTGGCGGGGGACATTCCCGATCCGCGCGATCGCGAGCGCTATCTGTCAGCGCTCGAGCGTGTGCTGGTCGATGCCCATCTCGCCATGGGTGGATCGGTGCTCACGCTCTTCACCAACAGGCGCGATATGGAGGACCTGTATGCCCGTGTCGAGCCCAAATTGGCACGAGCGGGCCTGGAGCTCAATTGTCAACAACGTAACTCGTCCCCGCGCCGCCTGCGCGATCGGTTTATCAACGAGCCGACCTCATCGCTCTTTGCGCTCAAGGCCTTTTGGGAGGGCTTTGACGCCAGCGGCGAGACGCTGCGTTGCGTCATTATCCCCAAGCTGCCGTTCTCGAGCCCCACGGATCCTCTTTCGTGTGAGCGCAACCTGCGCGAAGACCGCGCCTGGGCGCGCTACTCGCTGCCCGAGGCGGTGCTCGAAGTCAAGCAGGCCGCCGGCCGTCTCATCCGCTCGTCAACCGATTGCGGCGTGCTCATCTTGGCAGATCCGCGCTTGGTGACAAAGGGCTACGGCAAGAAGTTCTTGACGTCGCTACCCACGACTTCCTACCAGCGTATCGAGTCGGCACAGATCGGTCATTATTTGCAGCTGTGGCGTGCACGCCACGAGCGACGCCGTTAAAGCGGGCAGGTCAGGCTCTTCGCCATATCGCATAGACGCAATGCCCGGGCGGGGTCATCCAGTATGCGGATGGCTCCGCCCGCTGCGATTACCTGGCAGAACAGCCAGTGCTCTGACCCATAACGCACGGTCACCGTTGCCATGTCTGCCCCGTTTGGCTCAATCGACATGATGCCGGCCCAGTCTAGGCGCTCTGCCATGTCGAGCGGCATGAGGAGTTTTGCGCTCTGCTCCGCTTGGGAAAGGGATTCGTGGAGGGACGAGGACGCGGGCGTGTGGCGCTCCACGGAATCGTCGGTAAGGGCAAGGTCCTCGATTTTGTCCATGCGGTAGGAGCGCTGCCCATCAACTTTGACATCCCAGGCAGTCAGGTAGGTTTGATCACCATATGTCGCGATACGCAGGGGGTCGATGAGACGCTCGCGCGCCCGTGCGTCGTCCATCGAACGGTAGGTGATGCGGCATCGAACGCCGTCTTGAATCGCGCAGTTCAGCTGTTGCCAGTGCGATCCTCGGGCAACGGTATCGACGACGCGCTGGTTGTAACCGAGCTCCTCGGGTAGGAGGGCATGTCGGATACGCTCTGCTGCCCGAGAGTCGATTCCCATCGATTCGAGTTCGTGGTTGAGTACGGCGCCTTCGGCGGCACTTAGACGCAAGGGCAGCACACGCCCCGCATCGCCTGTCAGGATGATGCGCTCGCCGCGGCGTTCGCAGATGATGCGTGCGCCCGACTCACGGTCAGCGAGGGTCGAGACGATATCGATAATTTCATCGAGTGCCGCACCCGTGATATCAAAACGGCTGCAGATATCCCCTCGTGTCATACCGGCCTCGCCGGCAGCGTAGAGAGCCTCCATGATGTCAATCGCACGCGAGAGCCTTTGCTCGCTGGTGAGTTTACGCGCGGGCATGCTCGTGCACCGTCCTTTCGATGATGTGGTTCCACGCCAGTTTGAGCGCATCGGGGGCAACGGGTCTCATGCCGTCCATGGCGTGCTCCATGCAAAACGAGGCGGCGGCATTAAGGTCGCGCACGCCGACGGTCCAGGTCCAACCCTCTTCGGTGCGTGTGAGCTCCCCGCGACCGCGCGTAAGGCCGCTGACCATGTCGGCCTGGGCTTGCGGGGCAAACGAAAAGGTCGCCATAACGGGCTTGCAATCGGCAAAATCAAACTCAAAGAACAGGCGATCGTTGAGGTTAAAGTCGGCGGGGATGGAGTAGGTCTTCGAGGGCCGCCATGCGCGAACGATACGGTCGCAGCGAAACGTCCTGATTTCATCGGTGGCGTTGTCGAGTCCGCAAAAATATGCCACGCCCTCGTGCTCGAACATGCCGTACACGCAGACGGTGCGTTCTTTTTGCTCTCCGCGTCCGTTTTGATACAAAAAGCGCAGCGCGCAGCGTTCGGCAAAAGCGATCCACACCGCATCGACGGCGGGTGAGCGACGGGCGGGAGGCTCTTCTGCGGTCGATGCGCCGGTGAGGTAGGCGATCTTGGAGCGTATGTCTGCAAGCGGCGTGGCAAACGCGGCCGAACCGGTCGCAAGGGTCTGGTCGATAGCGTCGAGCAAGATGTCCGCGTCGTCTGCGGTGATGAGGCCACCGGCCGCAAACGTGTGCTCGCGATCGATGGTCCACGCGCTTTCTTCGGTTTCTTGGGCGCCTGCTGCGCGAACTTCCTTGATCGTGATTCCGCGTTCGAGGAGTTTTTCGCGATCGCGGCGAAACTTGCGCTTGTCCGAGTCGATATTGCCCGACCCATAGCCAAGATCGGAATCCAGGACAATTTGCTCTGTGGTCAATGGCTCGGGAGAGCTGTTAAGGACAAAGAACAGATTGAGGATGCGCTGGGCGGTCTTGTCGAAACCGGGCCCCGGCGCCCCCTTTTTATTCGTTACGGTTGTATCGCTTACCGTCATAGAATCCTCGCATGGGAAGGTGTTTGATGCCATGATTTTAGTCCGATATGGAGATTAGGCTATATCCTTGTCCGCTTGGGGCGTTAAGATGCCCAGAATTCGGCCGTTTGCGCCCGCTCGGGGTATACTTTCGACTATATACGGTTCTAATGTGCACACATTGGGCCTATTTGTCGGATTATGGATGTGGAGCGCACATGGCGAACACCCAGAACTATATTAACCACCTGCTGCAGAACACTGGCATCACGCCGGCGTGCAGCGAAGAAGAGCGCTTGGCTGCCGAAGATATCGCTCAAATTTTCCGCAACCACGGCTTTGATCCCGAGGTGCAGGAGTTTAATGCTCCCGCGCCGAGCAGGATGGCGTTTGCCGTTACGGGCATTCTGGCATTTGCCGGTGCCCTGCTTATGGGCATCGGCGGCGGTATCGGCTTAGTCGGCACCCTGTTGGCCATTGTCGGAGCCGTGCTCTATGTGCTCGAGCGAACCGGTCGCCCCGTGATCTCGCGCCTGGGTAAAACGGGCGTGAGCCAAAACGTCATCGCCTACCACAAGGCGTCGGGCCCGCTTGCCTCTCCGCGCAATCGCCCGGTCGTCGTCGTCGCGCACTATGACTCCCCGCGCGCCGAACTGCTCGCTCGCGAGCCCTATGCGCCGTATCGAGCGCTAATCGCCAAGTTGCTCCCGATAGCCACGATTGCTCCTGCGGCTATCGCCATCCTGCGCATCTTGCCGCTTCCCGGCGCGTTGAAGGTTCTGTTGTGGATTGTCGCGATCCTCGCTTCTCTCGTGGCGCTCGCCAATGCCGCCAATATCATTTCCAATCGTTTTGTCCTTCCCTACACGTCCGGCTCGGTTTGCAACAAGTCGTCTGTTGCCGCCATGCTGGGTGTCATGGATAACGTCGCCCCCTATCAGGGTGAGAACGAGTTCCCTGACGATATTCCGTTTGACACGTATTTTGGCGAGCAGAAGCGTCGCGCTGAGGAGATGGCGCGCGCGGCAGCCGAGTACGCCGCGGCCCAGCAGCAAAACGATTACGGCAATACCATCGAGTACGAAGAGCCTGCCTATACCGAGGACGAGTTTGGTCAACCGACCACTCCCGCGGATGAGGCCGCGCAGGGCGAGGCTTTTGATGAGCAAATCGATGGATTCGAAGGTGCTTCTGCCGACGAGACCCTGATTGGCGCCATCGCACCCGAGCCCCAGGTCCAAGATATTCCGGCCGAGGAGCCCGTTGCAGACGAGTCCACTGCCGAGCCGGCAGAGGAGCCTGCCGCGGCTGAGCAGGCCGAGCCCGAGCCCGAGCCCAAGCTTTATCGCAATGCCGCCGGCAACATCCGGTTTGGCTCGGATGCCATCCGTGCCCTGGGGATGCTTCCCGAGTCCTGCACGCTCGATTATGAAGAGGGCGAGGAGCCGACGTTTGAGCCGGAGGCTGCTCCCGTTGCACAGGAGCCTGCGCCCGCGGCCAATACGGCTGTTGCTCCCGCCGAGCCGGTCGCTGCCCCTGTTTCCGCCGCGGAGCTTGACGCAAAGCCCGCGCTCGATTCTGCAGCTGGTCTGGATATTTTGGCGCCCGCCGCTTCGGCACAGGTTGAAGACGAGACCGCCGACGAGGACTATGACGAGTATCCGCAGCGCGTGTCCTATGAGAGTGACACCGATTTCTCGACCGAGCTTCCCTCGACAACGCCCCATGCCGATATCGCTTCCGCGTTCTCCTCGATTGGTGCCAGCGCTTCTAGCTTCTTTAAGGGCGCCCTTGCGAAGGGCAAGAAGTTCGTCGACGACTTTGAGGAAAAGCGTGCTGCTGCCCGCGAGGCAGCCGAGCGCGAGGCTGCGGCCCAGCAACAGGCGGCCGAGGCCGAGCGCGAGCGCGCGGCACAGGAATTTGAGCAAAACGACGCCGAGCAGCCGGTATCCGTTGATGTTGCCGACGCCACGACGTCTTTCGAGGCGCCGCAGCCTTCGCCTGCGGATGTTGCTGGGGAGACGGCGACTTTCGAAACCCAACAGCCGGTCGACAGCACTGTGTCGTTTGATGCCACGATGACGTTTGAGAAGCAGGGCACCGCTATCGCCGAGCCCCTTTCCACTCCTGTCGAGGACGAGCCCACTGCGCCCGATACGGTCGAGGATCAATCTGCGGCGGAACAGGTCGCTGAGGACAGCTCCGAGCAAGAGCCTGAGTCCGTGGCCCCCGAAGCTCCGCAGGCGGATGAGTCGAGGCCCTACTCTACGCAGATCTTCACCATGCCCGCGCCGAGTGATCCCGGCGCCACGGTTGCCAACGCTGCTCCGTCGCAGACCGAGACGGTCGATGCTCTGATGGCTCAGATCTCGTCTCAGGTGTCGCCGCGCCCGAACATGAACATTCCCGACCCGGCATCCGCGCCGGCTCCCATGCCCTCTGCGTCTCCGCTGGCCTCGGTCCCCGATCCCTCGATGCCTTCGATGCAGCAGGCCAATGTCGCCTCGCGCACCTCGCTGTTCGACCTTCCCGACCCTTCGGCTCAGGCTAACGATCCCTTCGCGACGGCACAGGGTCCCGAGCCCACATCGGCTCCGGTTGTCCCTCCCGTGCCGGCCACCTCGGATGTTCAGCCGCTTGAGACTATCTCGGCTCCTGCCGCTCCGGCCGCCAAGCCGCAAAAGCGCGGCTTGGGCGGTCTGTTCGGTCGCAAAAAGAAAAACGAGCAGGACAGCATGAGCGATTGGCTTGGCGTCGAGGATGATTACGACGCCAAGAAGTCTGGTCGCGGCATCGGCTCGTGGGATAACTTCGAGGATGACGACGACGGCTGGAAGGGTGGCGCCACGTCTTCCGATGGAGCTTCCGACGAGGATATGCTTGCTGCCGTTGCCTCCATGGGTGATGACGAGCTGCTTGGCCACGACATCTGGTTTGTTGCTACAGGCGCTTCCGATTGTGACGGCGCCGGCATGAAGGCGTTCCTGGCCGCACATCGCGACAAACTCCGCGGCGTGTTCTTTATCAACCTTGAGTCCATTGGTGCCGGCAGTCTTTCGGTCGTGACGGTCGAGGGCGAGCAGCAGTTACTCAAGGGTGACCGACGCATCATGAACTTGGTCAACAAGGTGTGCAAGTCGTTCCATGTCGATTGCGGTGCATTTGAGATGCCCTATGCCAAGACCGATGCCTATGCTGCGCTCGAGGCAAGCCGACGCGCCCTTACCATTGCCGGCGTCGACGGTCCACGTCTGGCGTGCGCTCACACCGAGGACGATCTGCCGTACAACGTCAATCCGACAAATATCGCTACGGTGTCCGAGGTCGTGACCGAGGTCATTCGTCGTTCCTAGGTTGACCTATAAGGAGTCTGCGTGTTTTCGTACATCAAGCGCCACTGGCCCGTCTATCTCATCTTGGCTCTGATCGCCATTGCCCTTGGTTTTGGGGCCGCGTATATCGTGGGTGTTAAAGGCTCAACGCCTGAGTCCACGATTAGCGAAGAAGTGGAGCACGAGCAGAGTTTGGGAGCCGATGGCATCTCCGAGTCCGATCAAGCGCTCATCGACGGTGGGTCTGCATCTGAGGAATAGCCATTTCGCCACGAACGAAAAAGAGGCGAGCCGGGAGACGGGCTCGCCTCTTTTTATTACGTTAATGACGTTTCGATGCCAGCTTTAGATGGGCAAACCAGATTGCCGCGGCGCCGGATGTCATGAAGGCAGTGAGGCAGGCGGCGATGGGAAGGGAACCCGTTGCTGGTAAATCTTGCGGCATGGTGCATCGCTGGATGACGCGATCCTCGTCATGTGATTCAAGGTTGCTACCGCCGCCATTGCGACAGAGGTCAACGCGAGCGCTGTTGGCGAGTGCGGTCTGAGGCGTGTAAGACGACGCGGCCTGCATATGGATGACGGCACCGTGAATATCTGAGTCAAGGACGGCGCTCACATCATCAAGGTCGTCATGTTCGTCTTTGAGGTCCTCGCGGGCCCAAGATTCTGCAGCGCCTCTTGTCGTGAAGTCGGCCGATACGGCCCCATACTCAAGACGAATGCCCGTGATGGCGGTGTCGTCCAAAAGAGCGAGCTCTTTTGCCTCGAGGGTGACTGATTCCGTTGTTGGAATATCTGCTTTCCAAAGATGCCAATCGTCGTAATCGACCATGCGCAAATCGTCACCTAGGAGCTTTTTGACCTCGTCCGTTTTGAGCCAGGGGTTGTCATGCCCGTCGCTGAGCGTTGCATTGGCCTGTTCGCCCGTATCGATACTTCCCACTGGAGACGTTCGATACCACACGTTGCAAAGACCGTCGATGTCCCTAGCCGCGACAGGGGTTTCGATGGCGATGAGTCTGGCAGTGCCGTCCTTGGCGCATTCGAGATCGTCGGTGATGGTGAATTCATCAACCCAGGTATTCGACTCATTTTTAGCATCGAGCGTATAGGAGAAGGAACCGTCCATATCGGATTGTGCGACGGCCCGGTTTTTGCCATCGCCGTTGGCCACGAGACCCTTACCGATAGGGCGGGCAATCTCTTGCCGCTTGTCGACTCTGCCCTCGATCTCGATGGGTGCGTCCTTCATGGTCACCGTCTGCACTTCTCCTGTGGCCTTAATCTCAAGCGTCATGTCTTGAGCAAGGTCGTAGGTGCGCGGGGACATCACTTCGCGCAGGGTGTAGATGCCGGGCAAAAGATGCTCGATGCGATGCGGCTTGTCAGAGGAGGTCCAAGCGTCAATTTCGGTTCCGTCGACACCGTGGAGGGAGAGCCGGGCGCCATCTACTTCTTGCTTGCCGGTCAAATCGACTTTGGAGATGTCGATTTTGGTGTAGTCGTTAGAGACATCGAGGTGCGCTTTGACCGTAGGTGTTTCCTGGTCGGCATACGACAGCTCGACGGTGTGGGCACTTTGGTCGAGCAGGTATCCTTCGGGTGCCTGTACCTCAATAACCTCATAGATGGCAGTTCCGCACCCCAGCGAAAGGTGATTCGCGCACGCAAATCCCCGCTCGTCAGTCGTGATGGTGGTGACGGTTTCACCGTCCAGGGCAACAATGCTGCCGTCGGGGCGCACGATATCGCCCACGGCGCGGATATCAAAAACAGCGCCGGCAAGGGCGTGTCCGTCTACGGTATCGTTCTTAGCGATCTCGATGCTTCCTGTTGCCGCGTCGTCGTAAAACGAAGCGACCGCGACGGGCGTTAAGTTCATGTCGGCGGGAATCGTTATCTCCAGGTCTTCTCCAACAAGATACGGTTCCTTGGCGGAGGTCTCTCGTATGTAATACGTGCCCGGGTTAAGCGATTCGGGTAGGGTGACGGTGCCGGTTTCATCGGTCGTAAAGGTATTCATAACGGTATGGGCGGGATGCCAGGATGTTTGCGAGATGGGCTCACGGTTGCCATTGAGCAGCTGAAAGGTGAACCCGGCGCGTGGTACGGTGTTGCCGGTCTGAGCATCGCGCTTCACGATTTGAAGATGTGTCGACAGGGCGTGGTTGTCTACGATGTACTGAAGTTCTGCGCCGTCCGAGATCTGCTCTGCCGTGATAGTCCATTCCCCTGCCTGCTTAAAGCCATCGGGCACAGTGTCGACAACCTCGCGAATGGTGTAGCCGGCACGGTCATACGGAATGGTTCCACTGACGCCATCGGGGCGCTCTCCTGCGCCAAACCATGCTCCAGCCTGGTCTTTGGTCGATGCGAAGCCGTAGATATTGGTGGTCAGCGTACCAACAACTTGCTGCGAAGTGTTGCTTACCACTTCAAAGACCACGCCTTCCGCCGGCTGCTCTATACCAGACCCATCGTTATTGCCGTAGTCCTTGAACTTTGAAATCTCGAGGTCAAAAGCGATAGGGATGTTGGGGATGCGACGCTCGAGCTCAACGACGCCCGCGTCTCCGGGCTGATCGGCGCCGATGGTGTAGCTCCAGGTTTCATCGGAGGGTAGATAGCCCTCGGGAGCTCTCGACTCATAGATGGTAAAGGTGCCCAGGGGGATGTCGGTAAGTGTTGCCCGGCCGTCCTCATCCGTCGTGAGGGTGTGCGTCCAGCCCGGGGTAGACTGTGAGACGCAGGTGAACTCAGCGCCGGCAAGTGACGCGCCGACTTGGGGGCCTGCCCCTGTCGCGGCATCGACCTTTGCGATGCGCAGGGTAATGGTACCGGGCTGCTCATCGATGATGACATTCCCGCCGTCATTGCCGGTGGAAAAGGCGATGCGGTCACTCCTGGGGATATAACCCGCCGGAGCTTTGGTTTCGATCAGATAATATGCCGTGTTGGGCAAAAGTGTCGCCTGTGCGCGACCGTTGCTGTCCATCTGCATGCTGCCGACACGCTTGTCGCCAGCGCTCTCATAGATGTCGAACCTCGCTCCGTCGAGCCTGTAGGTATCGTTTTCGCTCGTGATGGCGGCGTTGGCTGACTGTTTTTGGAAGGATACGGAGACGGCCGGGAGCACGTAGAGCATGTCCTGACGCTTGCTGCCGCCCGACACAGTTCCCAAATAGCGCCGCGCGCGATGCGGTGCGGCTTTAATGCTTCCCGACTTTGCGCTGTCGTGGAGCCAGCGCGCCGCGGCAACGACCTCATTGTCGCCGGAAAAGTTTCCACTCTTTGTGACGCCCTGGGCGGTTGTATATGAGAATGATCCGTCGGTATGGGTGGTGCCGTTGAGCATCCAGACGGCAAGTTGGGTTGCGGCGCGTGCTCGATCGGGGGATAGGGTATGCCCGCCAAAGGATGTGGCGGTGGGGTAGCCATGGCAGATGATGGCCGCGAATTCGTCTTCGAGCCATACCCAGCCCTGATTGTAGGTGAGCCAGGGTCCGCCCGGCGTGCTGGGGCCAAATCGGTCCTGGTTCATGCAATAGGCAGTCGAAGAATCCTGTGCCTCGTATTTGCCAACTCCAAAAGGACCGCATTCATTGCTGATAGTGCGGAATCCGAGTGATTCGTAACCGTCGACGGCGAGCGCGACATCCGGTGTCATGCAGCCTAAAAGTAAAAAGAGGACTAGGAGCAGCGATCCTGCTGTGATTGCGCTGTGGACAGAGTGCGTGGGTGCGTTGGACATGGCTGCTCCTTATCCCTCGTGCGCCGCACGGGGAGGCCGCGGCGCGTAGGATGAGGCTACCCCCAAGGTTCATGCGGGTAAGTACCGGAACCTGACCAAACGCTTGACCGATATCTGACAAATGGCGCCTACGAAAGACAATGGAATAAATCTACAGGTAGACAACGGTAAATAAAAGAACGTACAGGTCCCTATCTCCATAATTGGCCTGTTTTTAGGACGATTCTCCACAGCTAAAACAAGCATCGTCACCCTTGTATAGAACAAGACAACCGCGTTATACTATCCCCCACATATGCGGGCATCGCCAAGTGGTAAGGCATCAGCTTCCCAAGCTGACACTCGCGGGTTCGAGTCCCGTTGCCCGCTCCAGTTAAAAGCACAAGCACGGCACCATCACGGCGCCGTGCTTTTTTCAATAAAGTGCCGGGACTCGAACCCGCCAGGGTGCGAGCGTAAAGCAAACGCGAAGCGTTTGTAGCGAGCAGGCGAAGGCGCCGGCAGGCGCCTGAAGCCGGTGCGGATTTGCGAAGCAAATACGCAGACGTCCCGTTGCCCGCTCCATCGAGTGCGGGGGACCTCGGGAATGTCGGGTCCAACCCGCTGTGCCCGTGCACGTGCGCGGGCCGGGTCTGCCGACCGCAGCCGGTGCGGATTTGCGAAGCAAATACGCGGACGTCCCCATGGCCGCTCTTGCGGCAAAATGTTAGGTTAATGCCTGCTGCCCATACTTGCACCTGCGCACGGTACAATGGTTAAGTTACGACCAACGTGCCAATAACCAAAAAGGAGCCGCTATGATCGACCGCTATACCCGCCCGGAGATGGGACACATCTTCTCCCTCGAGAACAAGTACGCCATTTGGCAGGAGATTGAGGTCCTGGCCTGCGAGGCTCAGGCGGAGCTCGGCAAGATCGGTATTTCCAAAGAAGAGGCCCAGTGGATTCGCGACCACGCCAACTTCGAGAAGGCGAAGGTTGACGAGATCGAGGAGGTCACGCGCCACGATGTCATCGCCTTCCTGACCAACATGAAGGAGTACATCGACGCCGATGTTCCCGAGGGCGACCCCAAGCCCAGCCGCTGGGTTCACTACGGCATGACCAGCTCCGACCTGGGCGATACGGCTCTGTGCTACCAGCTCACCCAGGCCTGTGACCTGATTATCGAGGACGTTAAGAAGCTTGGCGAGATCTGCAAGCGCCGTGCCTTCGAGGAACGCAATACGCTCTGCGCCGGCCGCACCCATGGCATCCATGCCGAGCCGATGACCTTCGGTATGAAGTTTGGCTCTTGGGCATGGGAACTCAAGCGCGACCTCGATCGTCTTGAGGACGCTCGCAAGAACGTTGCCTTCGGTGCCATCTCGGGTGCCGTCGGCACCTACAGCTCCATCGAGCCGTTCGTCGAGGAGTACGTCTGCGAGCACCTGGGCCTGGTCCACGATCCGCTGTCCACGCAGGTCATCAGCCGCGATCACCACGCCTACCTTGCCGGCGTGCTTGCCACCACGGCGGCCACCTGCGAGCGCATCGCGACCGAGGTTCGCAATCTGCAGAAGACCGATACGCTCGAGGCCGAGGAGCCGTTCCGCAAGGGTCAAAAGGGCAGCTCCGCCATGCCGCACAAGCGCAACCCGATCACTATGGAGAAGGTCTGTGGCCTGTCGCGCGTCGTGAAGTCCAACGCCCAGGTCGCCTTCGACAACGTCGCCCTGTGGCACGAGCGCGATATTTCGCACTCCTCTGCCGAGCGCGTCGCCCAGGCCGATAGCTTCATCGCACTCGACCACATGTTCCAGTGCCTCATTCGCGTCATCGACGGCCTGCAGCTGTATCCGGCTCGCATGATGGCCAACCTCAACAAGACCCGCGGCCTCATCTTCTCCTCCAAGGTGCTGCTGGCCCTCGTCGACACGGGCATCACCCGCGAGGACGCCTACGCTATCGTGCAGGAAAATGCCATGGCCACCTGGCACGAGGTGCAGGACTGTGTCTCCGGCCCCACCTTTAAGGAGCGTCTCGAGGCCGATCCGCGCTGCACCGTCAGCCAGGAGAAGCTCGACGAGATCTTCGATCCGTGGGACTTCCTCACCCGTATCGACACGGTCTTCGATCGCTTGGAGCAGTTGAGCTTCGAGTAGGGTTGACCTAATTCGACCGCTTGCGGTTGCATTTCGACCATTGGTGCCTTGCCCGTCTTGGGCGAGGCGCTTTTTTATTGCCGCATCAGCCCCGGGTATACAATAAAATCCGACTGCTGTTTCGATGAAGGGAGGCGCGTGCCCGGACGCATCAAGCGAGCCGCCATCGTCTCGTTTACGCTCATGCTCCTTGTTGCCGCCTGTGTGGCCGCCCTGACGTATACCGTTCGAAGCAGTTCTTCCTCCTCGAATGAAGCCGACAAAGATCTCCCGGTACTCAAAATCGGCGTTACGGATAACGATCCCTATGTGTATGTCGATACCACGGGCGATTACGCCGGTATCGATATCGATATCGCCCGCGAGGCGTGTGAGCGTGCGGGGCTCAAGCCACAGTTTGTCGATATTGACTGGAACGATCGCGACCGGCTGCTCGAAAACGGCGATATCGATTGCCTATGGTGTGATTATTCTCCCTGTTATCGCGAGGATAAGTATTACTGGACCGAGCCGTATCTAACCGTGACGGTCTCGGTTGCCGCCAAGAAAACGAGTGGCATCAAGTCCTTGGCGCATCTCGATGGAAGCAAGACCATCGCGGTGATCGCGGGCTCGGTGAGCGAACGCCGATTGCTCGCCGGGGATCTGGAAATCTCGCCGGACGTGCAAATCAAATCGTATGGTTCTGCCGAGCTCTGCAAAGCCGCCCTCGCCAAAGGGTATGTCGACTGTTGGATGGCGGACGTTCAGTCGCTTGACCGACTTGTCGCCCGGTATCCCGGCATTTACCGCGTGTTCGCTGATAACGTTATGACGGTCGATCTGGGCGTCGCGTTTGATGACAGCTATGAAGGACCGATCGTAAAGGATCTCAATACCGCATTGTTTGCCATGGATCGAGATGGCACGACTGACCGTATTGTGGGCAATTACAAGACGGGAACGACGACGGGCGGGCAAGGAGCGGAATCATGACAAATGATGAGCACCGCTTGCGTCGAAAGACTCTGACCGTCATAGCTGTCGGCGTTATTGTCAGCGCTGTCTTGTTAGGCCTGTTGTATACGGTTGGAACCCATCGCTGTCTCGAAAAAACGCTTGGGTTTGGCCAAGAAACCATGGTGTTTTTGGAAAACGCTTGCGAAAAATATGACCGCTACGAACAGGGGAGAAAAACCGAGGAGACGCACGATTTGCTCGCCGCGGTCGAATCGTTTGCGACGTTCCTGTCCTCTGATCGCGTTGAGGTTAACGACGATCTTATCGAGCAATTTGTCCATGCCGAGAACCTTTCGGGGCTGATGGTCATGGACTCCGATGGCCATATGGCTGCCCACTACGACATCGATGGTCGCGATCCGCTTATGTTGTGGCGAGAGGAGCTGGCCTGTGCGCCGGTCGCATCGATGTATCAAGGTTCCAAAGTGACCTACTCAACTGTCGTCGAGCGCCGTGGTGTCGTTTTTGCCGTCTGTGCTGTCCCGTATGGCGACGGCGTTGCCTTGGCATACCGCTCATTTGTTTCCGATCCAGCGGACGACTATTCATATGCCATAGCCGACGTGCTTTCGAACAGCACCTTCCACCAGGGCCCCATGGTGCTTGTTGTGGAGGGTGCGGAGATTGTCTCATCCAACAGTGCCGATGCTGACGTGTCGCTCGCCCGACTCCTCACCAGCGCAGGAGTTGAGTGGAAAGACGACGGCCTGACGCGCATCGAATATCGAGGAGACAAATGGTACGCGGTGCGTGCGGCATACAAGGACTACCGCCTGTTTGCGCTGTATCCCAAATCTGAGGTCATGTCTGGCAGGATCACATTTGTCGCCGCTGGCGTCTTGGTGTGCCTTGCGTTTTGGGTCGTGGTACTGTTGGCTCGAAATATCGTTGATCGCCGCAATTTGGTCGAAAAGGATAAACAGCTTGGCATCATCAATGCCATAAGCGCCATCTACGATTCGACCTTCCTTTTGCATCTCGACACCCTCGAGATCGAGGGAATCAATATGTCGCCGGCGATAGCGAAGATATTTGCCGAGCACAGCGAGGCATATGACTTTATGGACACGGTCTGCCGGGATATCGTGAGCCCCGAAAGCCGCGAAGCGGTTGTGGGACTCGTAGATATAAGTACGCTTCGCGAACGTATGGAGGGCGTACCGTACTTGGCTGCCGAGGTGCGAGATTGTCGAGGCGCTTGGTACTCGCTACAGGTTGTCCCCCAGCATCGCGATGAGCAAGGCCGGCTGGAGTCGGTCGTCGTGGCGACGCACAACATATCGATGGTCAAGCATGCCGAGGAGCTGTCATACCAAGATAAACTGACGGGGCTTCGCAACCGCAACTATCTTGAATCGCGCGGAGATAGCCTGGTAAACGAGGGCTTGCCCGTGAGCGTGATTATGCTGGACTGTAATTATCTCAAGCGGACCAACGACATCTGTGGTCACGAGATGGGGGATGAACTGCTGCGACGGACGGCGTCCGTGCTGCGGCGGGTGGCTGGTGCGGATTACCTGCCGATGCGCGTTGGCGGCGATGAGTTTTTGCTGGTTTGCCCCCATACTGACAACGAGTCTGCGCTCGGGCTGGAACAGGATCTTCGTCTCGGTCTTGCCGCGGTAAGCGATGAGGCCCTGACGGTCAGCGCATCGATTGGCGTGGCGACCGTCGAGACGGCTGGAAATACGCTGGCCGATGTATATCGTGTCGCCGACCACAATATGTATCGGGAGAAGCGCATGGTCCACGCACGGGGTGCGGACTGCTAATCTTGCCCCCACCAGTTCATGCATCGTAGGATGTTGAATCGGTGCTTGCGATAATAAGTCGGCCCAGGCGGGGATAATAGACGTCTGAAATTTCTTTCTGAGAGGGGATCTCAATGATTAGTTTTGACTACAAGCCTCAGGGTGTATGCTCTCGCAATATCCACCTTGACCTTTCCGATGACGGCAACAAGGTGATGGGCGTTGAGTTTACCGGCGGCTGCGACGGCAATCTCAAGGCTATCTCCAAGCTGGTCGAGGGTGCTCCTGCCGATCGCGTAATCGAGGTTCTCGCCGGTAATACCTGCGGTATGAAAAAGACTTCTTGCGCCGACCAGCTTACACGCGCTATCGAGGCCGCTCGCGCCGAGATCGCCTAATGGGTATTGCCGACCACATCAAGAACGGAATATCGCGCCGTGGCTTTGTGCTCGGCGGAGCTGCCGCGGGCGCTGCCACGGTGCTTGCCGGATGCTCGAAAAAAACAGGCACCAGCGATGATGCCGCCGGCGAGCCGCAGGTTATCAAAGATGACTCAAAAATCGTCTCGATTACGGATGAGTACGAGGCCGTCGAAATCGACCTCGAGCCTGCAGCTTCATGGACATTGCCTCTGGGTACGCTGCTGTACTACTGCGACGGCGATTACGCCGCGGCGATGATGGCACCCGCATCGGCGCGGCATGCCAACACGCTCGGTGTGCTCAACCTGGGCGACGGCTCGCTCACGACACTCATCGAGAATCCCATCGAAGGTACAGGGTATTCGTTTTACGATGTCCGCGCCGGCGATGGCGTATTTGCTTGGGTCGAGATGAACTTTGCAAATGCATCATGGAAGCTCTATGCGCAAAATACGGCAGGTGCGTCGCTTGCCGGCGATGCGGTCGAGCTCGACCGAGGCGGCAAGGATTACGATCCGCCGCTGTTTACGGCGTTCGGATCGTCCGTCATTTGGTACAAGATGCCTGCTGCAGGTGGCAATAAGACGAGTCATGACTCGCATTGCTACCGCCGCTCGCTCGATGAGGCAAAGGCCGAGGCCATTTGGAAGTCAACGGGTCGCTTTGCATCCGCCCCGCGCGTGAGTGACGGCATCTTGACTATCTCCCCGCGTGTGCGCAACGACGAGGGCGTCTACTACGGCATGACGGCGATCGACCTGACGGACGGCAACAATACCAAGAGAGCTCAGCTAGTCCTTCCCTCATCGGTGTCTCCCTTCGAGGCCGTATATATGGGCGACACGTTTGTGTTCTCCATCGAGGCCACCTATAGCGGCGTGGGGAGTCTAGGCAACATGGGCACCTATATCGGTAACGAGAATGGGACGTTCCTATTCCTGTCGCGCGAGCCGCTTGCGTGTGCTGCCGGCAGAAAAGGCAAATATCTGGTTAAGGTTCAGGCATCGCATTTTCTGATCGATACCTCCGCCAAAACCTATGGTTCGCTGCTGTCGCCCGACCGCGCTCTCGAATATGGCGATTATCCAGCTACGGCGGGTAAATCGAATACGTTTTTAACCTATGCCACGGTGCGTAATAGCCAAGGAATCCCCGAGACGGTTACCGCCCGCCTGTTCTCTCTTTAGCGCCGAGGGGTTAAAAGGCCGCCAACGGGGGAATAAACGCGTTGTAATTGTGAGTGCCGCCCGCCGAGCCGCCGCACTGTAGCGGTGCTCGGTGGGCATAGGTGCGTTAAAATGGGCTTGTTCTTAGCTAATTGAGACAGGGGGGCCGTGTTATGGCTTCAGATGCAAAAAAGATTCTGCTGGTCGAGGACGAGAAGGCAATCCGTGACGCTGTCGCTGCCTATCTCGAGCGCGAGGGCTACTGGGTTGTTGGCGTCGGCGACGGCCAGTCTGCGATCGAGGAGTTCGAGAAGCACCAGTTCGACCTGGTTGTGCTCGACCTTATGCTCCCCAAGATTCCCGGCGAGCGCGTTTGCCGCACGATTCGCGATACCTCGGATGTGCCCATTATCATGCTGACTGCCAAGGGCGAGATCGAGGACCGTATTATCGGTCTTGAGCTTGGTGCCGACGACTACCTGATCAAGCCGTTCTCGCCGCGCGAGCTCGTCGCCCGCGTCCGTGCTCTGTTCCGTCGTGCTCACCAGGCCGATGAGCCCGCCGTTGAGGTGCTCGACTTTGGCGATCTGGTCATCGATATCTCGGGCCACAAGATTTTGGTCGAGGACAAGGAAGTGGACCTGACTGCTTCCGAGTTTAAGCTGCTCACCACGCTTGCTCGCCATCCCGGTCGCGTCTATAACCGTATGGAGCTGGTCGAGAAGGTGCTCGGCTACGACTTTGAGGGCTACGAGCGCACCATCGACAGCCATGTGAAGAACCTTCGCGCCAAGCTGGGCGATGACCCCAAGAAGCCTAAGTGGCTCTACACCGTTCACGGCGTCGGCTATCGCTTTGAGGCTCCGGCCAAGACCGATAAGTCGGACGAGAAATAGGGAAATCACATATGACACCTGCGCGCTTTGAAATCGGACAAAAGCACAAGCAGGAGAACGAGGCGGGTTCCAAGGCGAGTTGGAACACGCCTCGTTCCGATTCACGGCCAGCGATGAGCTATCCCTCGCGCATGGCATTGGCTTTTGCCCTGACGTCGCTCATGACGGTATTGGTGCTGGTGGGCGTTGTCTCCGTTGTGTGGGGCACCGTCTTTTCGGATTACACGCGCTCCAATATCGTCGAGATCGCCAATTCTGCTGCCGAAAAGCTTGCGACGTCGTATGAGGAAAACGGCAACTGGACTGCGGGCGAGCTGCGTACGGTCGCGACATCGAGTTTGGTGTCCGACGACCTGAGTATGCAGGTCGTCAACAAGAAAGGCGTTGTCGTTTATGACGACTCATGGCCTTCGGCAAGTGCGACCGCCGATGTGCGCGAGAGCGAATCGCCGTCGAGCAGCTCGAGCGGTAAAAAGGCCTCGCATAGCCCGGTCTCGTCGGCGCCCACCGACTCCGATAGCGTCGCCAACGTCGAAATCATAACGTCTTCTGGCGAGCATGTCGGACAGGTAAAGCTATGGGCCATCGGCTCCGATGCCCTGCTCACCAAGGCGGATTCTGCATTTAGGGAGAAGACCTTTAACGCCATGGCTCTTGCCGCGGTTGTTGCGGTCTGCATCTCGGTCGTTATCGGATCGCTCGTGTCGCGCATGCTTACCAAGCCGATCCATCGTATTACCAGCACGGCCAAGCAAATTCGCGATGGAGACCTGTCCGCTCGTACGGGCTTGCGCGGTGATGATGAGATCGATCAGCTGGGAGAGACCTTCGACGAGATGGCCACCTCGCTCGAGAAAGATATGAAGCACGAAAAGCGTCTGACCTCTGACGTCGCACACGAGCTGCGTACACCGCTCATGGCCATGCTTGCAACGGTCGAGGCCATGCAAGACGGCGTGTATCCCACCGACGACGAGCATCTGGAGACGGTCGCTTCCGAGACGCGTCGCCTGGCTCGTTTGGTGCAGCAGATGCTCGACCTATCGCGTATGGAAAACAGCACGGCCCCGCTCAACCTCGAGCCGGTGGACATGGTTCCCTTTGTGCGATCGATTGTGAACGGCCAGGAGCGTCTCTTTGCCGACCGTGATCTTCGTCTTCGCTTTGCAGATGAAACCCAGGGGCACGACGATGTCGTCGAGGCCGATCCCGACATGATCACGCAGTGCGTCATCAACCTCATGAGCAACGCCATGCGCTACACCCCCGAGGGCGGTTGGGTCGTGGTGTCGGTGCTCAGTGACCGCAAGCATGTCAGTATTGCCGTTTCGGATACCGGTATCGGTATTGCCAAGGACGATCTGTCGCGCATCTTCGGGCGATTTTGGCGCGCCGATGCCAGCCGCGCCCGCGAAGCCGGCGGCCTGGGCGTTGGCCTCGCCGTGACCAAGCAGATCGTCGAGCGTCACCATGGCTACATATCCGTGGAGTCGGAGCTTGGAAAGGGTACGACTTTTACGATTCATCTGCCTCGCGAGCACACGGCGGACGCGGCATCTACTACAATGGAGCACTAGCTTTTCGCTATTCGGTGAAGGAGGGGCTGCGTCCCTGCCGCTCCGAGTTTGTGAAAACATGCGGGAAAGAACCCGCATTTCTGTCGTATTTAGGTAAGGAGTGACTCACGTGACAACGATGGAGCGTCGTCCGGATTCCCGTGGCAAGGTTCGTGATATCTACGATGCCGGTGAAAACCTGTTGATGGTCGCCACCGATCGCATTTCTGCGTTCGACTTTATTCTTCCCGACGAGATTCCGTTTAAGGGAGAGGTGCTCAACCGCATCTCGGCATTCTGGTTCGATAAGTTTGCCGACATCGTCCCCAACCACCTCGTCTCCATCGATCCAGCGGATTTCCCCGAGGAGTTTGCCGAGTATCGTGACTATCTCGCAGGCCGCGCCATGCTGGTCAAGAAGGCCCAGACGATTCCCATCGAGTGTATCGTCCGCGGCTATCTGACCGGCTCGGGCAAGAAGACCTACGACGAGAACGGAACCGTCTGTGGCATCCAGCTGCCTGAGGGCCTAACCGAGGCCTCCAAGCTTCCCGAGCCGCTGTTCACCCCGTCCACGAAGGCCGAGATCGGTGATCACGACGAGAATATCTCGTTTGAGCGTTGTTGCGAGATCGTTGGCGAGGACATCGCCACGCAGATTCGCGATCTGTCTCTCAAGATCTACAAGGCTGCTGCCGAGTATGCAGCGACTCGTGGCATCATCATTGCCGACACCAAGTTTGAGTTTGGTGTTATCGATGGCAAGGTCACGCTGATCGACGAGTGCCTCACGCCCGACTCCAGCCGTTTCTGGCCCGCCGCCAGTTACGAGGAGGGCAAGATCCAGCCTAGCTACGACAAGCAATTCGTCCGCAATTGGCTCAAGGCCAACTGGGATATGACGGGGGAGACCCCGCATCTGCCCGCTGAGGTCATCGATGGCACGTCCGAGCGCTATCGCGAGGCCTTCCAGATCATCACGGGCTCCCAGTTCACAAGCATGAAGGAGAACGCGTAAGTGAGTACCCGCAGCGCCACGAACAAGCGCACGCAATCCCGTGAGGTTACCGGGGTTGCGCGCAAGTCCGCCGCATCCGCCAAGCCCGCTCGTCAGGCAGCGAGTTCTGTTCACGTCGTGCCGGCATCATCCAAGGCACGCCGCAAGGAGCTCGAGAAGGGCGAGAGCCTCGAGGGCCTCTCTAAAGAGGAGAAGCGCGCCCGCAAGGCCAAGCAGCGCGCCAAGGAGGATCGCATCTACACGGTGTCGAATATCCTTCTCAAGCAGGATGAGGACTACACCAAGCGCCGCCGTATTTGGTGGGCTGTGCTCGCTATCGGCATGGTGCTCGTCGTGGCAATTTGGGCTTCGCTCTACTTCGCTCCCGGCGGCACGGTGTCCAGTCCTGTTCAGATGGTCGGCATCGTTTTGTCCTATGTCATCATCCTGGGTGACTTTATCTATGACTTCGCTCGTATTCGTCCCTTGCGCAACATGTACCGCGCGCAGGCCGAGGGCATGTCCGACAACAAGCTCAACGCTGTTATCGAGCGTTCGGCTGCCGAGGAGGACAAGAAGGCCTCTAAGAAGAAGTAGCGTTACAACCTATAGATATCGCTAAGATATAAGGCGCGTCGTTTTTGCGGCGCGCCTTTTTACTGTCCTACAGATAGATGGAGTGGCACATGATTCGAGCTGCCCTAACGGTCGAGGAAGCTCTTGAGGGCATGAAGACCCTTGAGCCCAAGATCAAAAATTATGCACGTCTCGTTGTCCGCAAGGGCGTAAACGTTAAGCCCGGCCAGGAGGTCGTCGTTCAGTCTCCCGTCGAGTGCGCGTCATTTGCGCGCGTGGTGGTTGCGGAGGCTTATGACGCCGGCGCCGGTCACGTGACGGTCATCTGGGCCGACGATGCCGTGACGAGGCTTACGTACGAGCATGTCGAGAAAAGTTACTTTGAGCAGACGCCCGAGTGGAAGCGCATGCAGTTGGATTCGTTGGCCCAGGACGGCGCCTGCTTTATCTTTATCGAGGGTGCCGATCCCGCTGCTCTGAAGGGTATTGACCCCGCCAAGCCTGCCGCGGCATCCAAGGCAAGGAACACGCAGTGCAAGATTTTCCGCCGCGGACTGGATTACAACATTAACCCGTGGTGCATTGCCGGTGCGCCGGTTGTTGCCTGGGCGCGCGAGGTGTTCTCGGATGATCCGGATGAGGTTGCAGTCTACAAGCTGTGGAACGCGATTCTGCATACGGCCCGTGCTGACGGCCAAGACCCGGAGAGTGACTGGGAGCTTCACGATGCGGCGTTTGAAAAGAACCTGCGCTTTCTGAACGAGAACCGTTTCGACTGTCTGCGCTATACCGCTTCGAATGGAACCGACCTGGTAATTGGTATGACGAAGGGGCATGAGTGGGCCGGCGGTAAGGGTGAGACCCCCGACGGTCATCCCTTCTTCCCCAACATCCCCACCGAGGAGGTTTTCACCTCGCCCGATCGCATGCGCGCCGACGGTATCGTGTACTCGGCCATGCCGCTCATCCACCACGGCAACAAGGTCGATGATTTTTGGATTAAGTTCGAGAACGGTCGTGTGGTGGATTACGACGCCCGCGTGGGCAAGGCGACGCTCGCAAGCATCATCGATACCGACGAGGGCGCTGCTCACCTGGGAGAAGCCGCGCTCATTTCCAAGAACACGCCGATTCGCGAAAGCGGCATCCTGTTCTACGACACGCTCTATGACGAGAATGCTAGCTGCCATCTTGCGCTGGGAGTCGGCTTCCCCGAGTGCATCGAGGGTGGATATGATATGTCCAAAGAGGAGCTCTTGGAGCATGGCGTCAACGTTTCGAGCACGCACGTCGATTTTATGATCGGTACGGACGACATCGATATTGTGGGCATTACGCCCGATGGACGCGAAGTTGTGATTTTCCAGAACGGCCAATGGAGTTGGGAATAGTCCCAGACCGTGGTACAATGCCACCCGCGGGCCGTTAGCTCAGCTGGCAGAGCAGGGGACTTTTAATCCCAAGGTCCAGGGTTCGAACCCCTGACGGCCCACCCAAAGATTGTTGAGACGGTCAACTTCGGTTGGCCGTCTTTTTTGTCGCCCCTTCATGGGTTCGAACCCGAAAGGGCGCGGAGCTGAGGAAACGCGTGAGCGTTTGCCAGCGCAGCGCGCGAGGCGCGAAAGCGCCGCAGCGGCCGCCTGCGGAGCAGGCTGAACCCCTGACGGCCCACCATAGAATAGAAAAGCGACTGGCGGATGCCGGCCGCTTTTTTGTTGCCGCGACGCGGGTTCGAACCCGATCTTCTCTATATAAGGACGCCTGGCGGTCAAAACCAGCCTTTTACCGACAGGAAATCAAAAGATGATGACTTTAGAGTAAAGTAGCGCACCACAGATGACCGATGCCTCAATACCTATAAACCAGCTGGTCATCGCCAATACCAGAAGCCGATGCTTCAGATATGACTTCAGTGGAACAACTGAAGGATCGATTTATTTGTGAACAAAATATGGAGTGCCAGATTCCCGCCCACGGGGCCCCTCCGGTCT
>UQOY01000015.1 GCA_900542825.1 uncultured Collinsella sp.
GAGTTCCGCACGCAAAGAAGGCCACTTAATGTGGCCTTCGTCTTGCGCAGGACTGCCCGAGCAGCAAACCTAACCCATCTCGCCCACTCGGCGGGCACACTCCAAAGATTTTCAAAAAAGTTGTTGACGCGCGCGTAACGACTCGTCTAATATATCCCTTGCGCGATGGACCTGTAGCTCAGTTGGTTAGAGCGTCCGGCTGATAACCGGGAGGTCACAAGTTCGAATCTTGTCAGGTCCACCACTTTCTTTCGCAATAAACACCCCAGCGAGAGCCGAGTCGCCGCTGGGGTGTTTATTACTGTCTCCGTGGGGGTTTAGCTCAGCTGGGAGAGCGCGGGCTTTGCAAGCCTGAGGTCAGGGGTTCGATCCCCCTAACCTCCACCATGATGGACCTGTAGCTCAGTTGGTTAGAGCGTCCGGCTGATAACCGGGAGGTCACAAGTTCGAATCTTGTCAGGTCCACCATCAAAACTGTGAAGAGCCCTGGGGCGTTGCCTCGGGGCTTTTTTCTTGTCTGCGATAAATCTCATTTTGGTTTTGTGCGCTGTGCGAAAGATTGGGTAGTATAGCTATTCAATGCGGCGACCTTGCCGCGTGTTAACCGCTACGTACCGGAGGTGTTCCATGGTTCGTGTCGACATAGAGACCATCGTCATGGCCGCCGGTCCCGTGCCATCGCTTATCGTGCTTCGCGAGCGCTGCAGCAAATCGGACTCGCCCGCGCCACTGCGTTCCCTTTCCATTCAAACTGGTTCGTTTGAAGCCGCTGCCATCAGCCGCGGCATCGATAGCGGCCGCGCCGAGCGCCCGATTACCCATGACCTGTTGCTCGATACTGTTGGCGCCCTGGGTGCCAAGCTCGAACGCATCGAAATCGTTCGCGCCGAGCCGCCCGTGTTTTACGCGACGGTTGTCGTGTTGGCCGATGGCAAAGAGCATAAGATCGATGCGCGTCCCAGTGATGCCATTGCCCTTGCCGTGCGCAGCAATGCCCCCATGTTTGTGGAGGACGACATCATGAATCGCCTGGGCACCGTTTCTGCCCATGCCGAGGAAGTTGACGACGAGCGGGAGTTCGAGAAGTTCGACGAGTTCGTCCATACGCTCTCCCCCGATGACTTCTAAATGTGGGGCGGCCAGGCTGCGGAGCGTTCGCTGATGGCCGGCGGTATGTCGGCTGAGGCGGCGGCCATTGCGCGCGAGGCCCAGATGCGCTCGGAGGCTTCTGAGGCGGCTCGCATTGCCTATGTGACGCAGGCCCGCACGCTTCGCGAACGCCGCGGCTCGTTTATCAAGATGGTTGTCGTCTCCGCCCTTGTCGCGGCAATCTGCTCGCGCCTTCGTGGTACAGTTGGTGCGCTTGGGTTTTCGATCTCTACGGGCCTCGTGATCTGGGGTGTGGTCGATGCGGTCATGCTGACCAGTCAGATCAAGGTGCTCGACAAGCGCGCGATGGATATGATGCGCACCCGCGACGCTGCCGCTAAGATCGCCGCCGAGGCACAAGAACTGTAATGACGCCAGACTCGATGGGAAGGTCTAAAGATGGCACAGGATATGCAGGACGCCGGTAACGTCTCCGCCGAGCTCGACGCCATGGTGTGCGATCTGATCGGCGCGTTCTTGGACGACCTTGCCGCCGGTGAAAACCCTGGCGTGGTCGTGGCAATTGAGGACGCCGCTTCCAACCGTTATCTGGCGGCGCTCGATGAGGATGGCGAAGAGGCGTGCCTCGAGGCGGCCACCAACTTTATCTCCGAGCACAAGATGGGTCTTAAGGACGAGGGCCTGGGCCGTATCGCTCGCTATGCCATCGGCTACACCGGCTGCGTCGAGATTGACGGCGGCTATCACGATGCTCTGCTCGTGAGCTTCTTCGAAACCACGCTCGAGAGTGGTTTTTCGGCATATGTGCTGTATGAGGGCATGGGCGCCGGCGATGGTTTTATGTGGAGCGACCCTGAACCTGCAGGTGAGGAAACCCCTCTCATCTAAAATCGCTAAAATAAACGAGTTTTCGGTAAAAGGCTCAATATTCCCGCTGAGCGTTGTATCGCTGGGCGGGCCGCATACGCGTGCCGGTTGTATATAGATAGAAGATAGGGGAACTACATGCGCGTAGACAATCTGAGGAACATCGCCATCATCGCTCACGTCGACCACGGCAAGACGACGATGGTCGACAAGCTCCTGCGTGCCACGGACGCCTTCCGTGCCAACCAGCAGGTCGAGGACCGCGTCCTGGATTCCAACGACCAGGAGCGCGAGCGCGGCATTACGATTCTCGCCAAGAACATCTCTATCGAGTACAAGGACGTCAAGATCAACGTCATCGACACCCCGGGCCACGCCGACTTTGGCGGCGAGGTCGAGCGCGTGCTGCGTATGGCCGACGGCGCCCTGCTGCTGGTCGACGCTTTTGAGGGCCCCATGCCCCAGACCCGCTTCGTGCTGCGTCACGCTATCGACACCGGCCTTAAGATCATGATCGTCATCAACAAGATCGACCGTCCGGGTGCTAACCCCGAGAAGGCCTACAACGACTGTCTCGACCTTATGGCCGACCTGGGCGCCACCGACGACCAGCTTGAGTTCGCCATGGAGCACGTGGTCTACGCCAGCGCCATGAATGGCTTTGCCCGCCTCGATCCCAACGACGGCAACATGGACATGTATCCGCTGCTCGATATGATCATCGACGACATGCCCGCGCCCGAGGTTGACGAGAACGCCCCGCTGGCCATGCAGTGCGTGACCATCGACCACTCCAACTTCGTTGGCCGTATCGGCATCGGTCGCGTGTATTCCGGCGCCATTCACCAGGGCGACCAGATTCTGGTTGTGAAGAACGACGGCTCCAGCGCCACCGCTACCGTCAAGCAGCTCTTTACCTTCGACTACCTGGGCCGCACCGAGTGCCAGGAAGTCGGCGCCGGCGATATCGCCGCTGTCGTGGGTATTGACCGCACCGATATCGGCGATGTTTACACCGACCCCGAGAACCCTGTCGAGCTCGAGCCCATCGAGATCGACCCGCCGACCCTGTCCATCGTCTTTGAGGCTTCGACCTCCCCGCTCGTCGGCCGTGATGGCGACATCGTGGGCGCCCGTCAGCTTAAGGAGCGCCTGTTCAACGAGGCCGAGAACAACGTGACCATGAAGATCGAGGAGCTCGAGGACAAGAGCGGCGTCGAGGTCTCGGGCCGCGGCATCCTGCACCTGTCCGTCCTGATGGAGTCCATGCGCCGCGAGGGCTTTGAGTTCCAGGTCGGTCGTCCCCGCGTTCTGTTTAAGAAGGACGAGAACGGCAACAAGATGGAGCCCGTCGAGCAGGCCGTCGTCGAGTGTCCGGACGAGTACTCGGGCAAGGTCGTTGAGGTCTTCGGCACCTCCGGCGGCATCATGACGAGCATGGATACCTCGGGCATCGTGACGCACCTCGAGTTTAAGATTCCGACCCGCGGCATCATGGGTCTTAAGAACCGCATCATGAACGTCACCCACGGCGAGGGCGTGTTCTACCACACCTTCCTGGAGTATGGTCCTTACGCCGGCGAGATCGGCAACCGTCAGAACGGCGCCATGATCTCCATGACCACCGAGAAGGCCGTTGCCTATGCTCTGGGTACGCTGCAGGAGCGCGGCCAGCTGTTTGTTGAGCCGGGCACCGAGTGCTATGAGGGTATGATCGTGGGCGAGCGCAGCAAGGCCGGCGACATGGTCGTCAACATCGCGCGTACCAAGAACCTGGGCAACCAGCGTTCCTCGACCTCCGATATTTCCGTCCAGCTGGTGCCTCCCCGCACCTTCTCGCTGGAGGAAGCGCTGGAGTACATCGCCGACGACGAGCTAGTCGAGATTACTCCCAAGAACATCCGCCTGCGCAAGCGTCTGCTCAACGCCACCGACCGCAAGAAGGCTGCCGTTCGCGCCGGCCAGGTCAACAAATAAGCGCTGGGGCTTATAACCGCCAATAAGAAAGGGCGTCGACCGCAATGGTCGGCGCCCTTTTTGGTGCAAGGGGACAGGTTACTTTGCACCACGGTGGAGGAGGTTATCCCCCGAGCGGCTTTCCAGCCAAAGTAAAGTTGTTTAAACATATACATAATTCCACAGGATATAACCGCTTTGATACAAAACCGTTAACAGATAAATATCAACTGGTATTACATTAAAAGACCTCTTTACCTGCGGTTTACATGACTGGTATCTATATTGTATTTTATGCATTGTGGCATAGACGAACCGTCTTAGAAACTGCTCCCCAATGGGTTCTTGCAATGCGCTAGGTAGGTTCTCGTTGATGTTGGGGTTTGTGTTCGATCCGACGATTCGCCGTATTCCACACTGTGTTGTAGGAATTAAGGGACAACTATGGACGCACACCGCTCGCGGTCGCTTGGTATGGCGGCCCTGATCTTCATTTTGATTAGCCTCACCGCCGCAGTTTTTCACGGCGCATCCCCCGTGCGCGCCGATGACGTTGCGAAGCCCGATCCGATTGCGATCGATGGGGATACGGCGACGGTTGATGTCAGGCTGTATACCGATGAGCACCACACTCAAAAGCTCGAGGATCCCGTAACGTCCACTTCGACGCTCTATGGAGCTTTCTCGGCACAATTCAAAGGCGGCAAGGCGCCTACGCCCGAGAAGAACATCGCTGTCTATAAGCTGCCCGACACCATTGTCGTTGACGACAACGACGGCGGCGACCTCATGGAGGGTCCGGAAGCCACTGCCGCCAAGGCTGGCACGTGGAAGATTAAGGACAATAAGGTCATCTTTGCGTTTGACAAAAACTGGCTTGCGTCAAACCCTGCGGAGATTTATGTCGGAGCCAATTTCTCGTTCGAGCTTGCAGGCAAGGGCACCGGCTCAGGCAGCAGCGCATCTGTCGTGTTCCCTGGTGTGGGAACGATCAAAATCCCTACCAAGGACGGCAAAGTCACGGGGACGAAGTCGGGGACCTTCTCCCAGGGCGCAGATGGCGTGGCCAAGGTTACCTGGACTGTTACGCTTACCGTAGAGTCGTATGCTACGGACGTTAGCTTCACTGATACGCTGGGCGACAACTTCGACTTTGTGAACGACAGTTTCAAGCTCGACGGCAAGAAGCTTGACTCCCAGCCGATGATCGACGGCCAGGTCGTAACCCTCGACAGCCTGGGCAACCTTTCCCAGGGCAACCACACGATCACGTACGATACGGTGCTGAAGAGCGGCGTTGCCGCGAACGGCGGCGATTTGATCAAAGCTGAGAATACGGCAACGTGGAATTGGGCTGGCTCAAGCGACAGCGATAACAGAACAGCTACGGCTGAGCCTGTTACATTCGGCTATGACATGATCAAGAAGTCCAATGGCTCAGGCACGCCGTCGGACATCAAGTGGACGGTCAAGCTCAACCAAGGCAAGCTCAAGGCCGACATGAGCGGCTACATGTTCACTGATAATCTGGACGGAAAACAGACGTATACGGGCAACTTTACGGTTTACAAAGGCGACTCGGAGGCGAGCGGAGTCAAGATTTGTGAAAGAAAACTTGAACCTAAGGATAATTCCTTTTCCTATACGTTCCCGAACAACCTTGAGGATAAGTACGCCACCTACTGCATCGTTTATCACACCAAGATGAACGACACGAGCTCGTACGACACTGTGCGCAACAGCGCGGCCATCGAGCGCGGAGGCTCCGTTTCCGGTAGCGATGATGGCAGTTTCACGCCGCAGCTGACGGGTGTTGTGCCGATCGCCAAGAGGCTCGTGAGATACGATGAGGCGGCGACGACGGGCAGGGCGACGTGGGAGACGAAGGTCGCGCTGAAGGCGATCGTCAATGCGGCCCATCCAGGCGAGGTGACGGTGAAAGACACGTTTCAGTCGGCATGGTCGCAGAAGCTTGGTGTCGACGAAAGCTCCATTACCATTAAAATCGGCAATACCAAGCTGGTTCCGGGCACCGACTGGAGACCAACGACCAGCTATCCGGGTAATGAAACAAAGAAAAACTACGACCTCAAAATCATCGTTACCGACAACGTGAAAGCCGCTCTCGAGAACGAGGACTACGCCGTTATCACCTACGACACCACATCAGAAGCGCTGTCGGGCTGGTACTCAAACTTCGCAGCGGTCGAAGCACCGGGCCTGAGACTACAGTGGCCGTTCACCGAACCCGTCAAGTACGTTGTCAACCAAGAAACGGCGCCCGCGGTCGAGAAGCCGGAAACGGAGTCGAAGGTGTCTTGGGTTGAGAACTTCGATTGGCATACCGTTGACGGCTCGGATGAGAAGGGCGCCTGGATCGTCGACTGGACGGTGTATGCAAACCGCCAAAAGGGTAATAAGGGCGCAAATGGCGAGTTCGAATACTATGGAGCTGGAAAGCTGGGCGGGAAACCGCTGAATATCGTTGATAGCCTTCCGGATGGTATGAGCTATGTTGCGAATTCCGCAAAGTATACGCTCGTGCAGAACCCCTATGATAAACATACGGGGCTTCATCGCGGAGGCGAGGCCAAGGAGGTCGTTACGGGTCGGACGCTCGCCGCCGACAACGTCAGCCGCAACGGCAATACGGTCACCTTCTCCATCCCCACGACTGAGCTTGAAAGCTATGCCGGCTACGCAAAGCTCACGTACAAGACGGCGGTCAAGCGCGGTGAGCTCGATACCTCCACAAACGAGGTGAAGTTCGCCAACAAGGCCAGCGCCGAGTCGGGAAGCAAGAAGTTCGAATCCGGCAGTGGCACCGTCACCATCAAGAACAACGTTATCAAAAAGACTGGTGAACAGGTCAGTAGTAGCAACCGCATTAAGTACACCATTCTTGTTAACGAGTCTGCCGTTGCCCTTAAAAACGGCACCGACTTCCTTGAGCTCGTCGATACCATGGATGCCAAGTGCACGCTGGTGCCGTCGACGCTTAAGGTCTATGAGTGGGTGTATGGTGCCTGGTCACCGCTGGCTGATAAGGACTATTCGTCGAAGGTGGAGCAGGTCAAGGATGAAACTGGCTCGCGTACGAAGTTGACGCTTAAGGTACCCGACAAGAAATACCTCCAGGTCGAGTATGAGGTTATCCCGACCGGAAACCCTGGCAACAAGGTTCCTCTATCCAATACCGCCATGCTTACGGGTGTGAAGGACGGTTCTGCGACTGATGGTCAAACATGGGAAATTAAAAAAGCTTCTGCCAGCGCAGGTGGCAACGGCTACGGCATCACGATGACCAAGTATGACGCCCAGCAGGTCGGTGCGACGCTCGAGCGTGCGGAGTTTACGCTCTACAGCGTGAATATGGACCAGGTTGCAACGGTGGGTATCGAGAATGCAAGGACTAAGTTTGAAGCCGCCCCCACCGACGCCAACGGCAAAATCTCGTTTGGCGCAGAAGACAAGGCGATGGTAAATTGCGTGCTTTACCAGCTCGTGGAGACGAAAGCGCCTGACGGCTATGCCGCGGCGGCGCCCACGTGGATCATGCTTAAGGGTAATGCCGACGATGAGGAGTATCAAACTGAGCTCAATAAAGCGAAGAGCATCGTCAAAGACTCCGAAATCATCGGCGATGACAAAAAGGACGAGATCTGGATCTACGACAATCGCCTAACGGGCTCTGCGGTTATTAAAGCAAAGAAAGTGCTTGAAGGTGGCACTTTCAAGGCGGGGCAGTTCTCGTTCGTGCTCAAGGACGCCGAGGGCAAGGTGCTCCAGACGGTGACCAATAATGACAAGGGAAATGTCTCCTTTGACGTCAAGTACAACAAGGCGGGAACCTATACCTACACCATCTCCGAGGTCGAGCCCGAGGGCGCCGTCGACCATGTTAAAGATCACATCACCTATGACAGGACCGTGTACAACGTCACGGTTAAGGTAACTAATGGCACGGACCAGCTCGACGCCCTAGTTACCTATAACGATGGCTCTCAGAATCCGCCGACCTTTACCAACAAGTACTCGACTACGCTACCTGAGGCGGGCGGGGCTGGCTTGACTATGACATATCTTGCCGGCGCTTCGCTGTTGTGTTTTGCCGCGACGTGGATGCATGCTCGTCGCCACCGTGGTCTTGATCGAGATGGTCGCCGTGAGTAAACTGCGCCGCCGCTTGTTGACCGTCATGATGGTGGCCATGACGACTATCCTCGCTTTTGCAGCGTCGCCCGAGACGGCCCGCGCTGCCGATGCCGGAGCCATCACGATTGGCGGCGACGTCGCGACGCAATACGATGCATACCAGCTCTTTTCGGCAACTGTTACCGATAAAGCCGGCTCCGATCAAAAGGTCGCGACGGACTTGGCGTGGGCGAGCGATGCAGCTCGTCAGGCTGTCCTTCCCGTTCTTTATGATGCGGAGTTTGATAGCTCGGCATCGACGGCGCAAGAGGCTGCCGAGTGGCTGAATGCCGACGGACATATGTCGACCGCTCTGGCGGCAAGGCTCGCCTGTGCGATTTGCAATGCAGGTGCCGCTTCTGTTCCCCTCAACGCGGGCACGACGGCCGAGCTGCCCTGCGGCTACTGGCTCATCGTCGCCGACGACGACGCCATCGACCAGGGCGAGGCCGGCACCGCGCCGATCATGGCCCTGGTGGGCGGCGGCGCCGTCACCGTCAAGCCCAAGGCCGCGACCCCCAAGGTCGCCAAGCATGTGCTGGAGGACGGCACCGCCGCCTGGCAGAAGGCCGCCGACGCCACGGTCGCCGACGACCTGTACTGGCGCCTCTCGGCCACGGCCCCCGCGGGTCTTACCGCCTACGACACCTATGCGGTGCGGTTCGTCGACACCATGAGCGCGGGGCTCGACCCCTCCAAGGTGGCCGCGAGCATGCGCGTGTACGTGGCGGCGGGCGCGGACGGCGGCTTCGACGCCGTCTCGGCCGGCAAGGACGGCCGCGCCGGCACCGACCCCGCGAAGGGCTGGACCGACATCACGGCCCAGTGCGCCACCAAGGTAGCGGTCGACGGTAAGACCTTCACCGTGCGTACCGGCGACCTGATCGCCGCGCTCGGCGGGGCCGACGCCTTCACCGCGGGCGCCCGCGTGGTCGCCGTGTACAACGCGCCGCTCAACAGCGCGTGCAACCACGGCATCGCGAAGGGCAACCCCAACGAGGTCTACCTGCGCTACCCGCGCTCTCCCCTCGCCGACCAGTCCGGCGACGCCGGCTTCACCCGCACGCCGAGCGATGACGCGTGCGCCTACACCTGGGGACTCAGTCTGATCAAGCGCTCAAGCTCGGACGATAAGCCGCTCGCGGGTGCCAAACTGCGCATCATCGACGACCGCGGTCGCATCCTAACGACTGACGGCTCGTGGTCGACGGATGCCGACGCGTGCATCACCACGGACGCGGATGGCCATGTGGAATTGAGCGGTGTGGACGCGGGCGTCTATACCGTCGAGGAAATCGCGGCACCCAAGGGCTACACCGCCTTTGAGGGCAAGCGTACGGTGACGGTTACGGCTGAGGGTCTGGACGTTAAACAAGTGGCGACCGCGAAGCCCAAGGTGACCGTATCGGTCGAAAGCCCTCTGCGGGTTGATACCGCCGATGCCAGGACGGGTTCGATTGAGCTGTCGGTGCTCAACACCCCAAGCAAAGAAGCAGGTCGAGGCTTTATGCCCTCGACGGGAGATAGAACGTTGGTACTGGTGGCGGTTTTGGCTGCCATCGGAGTGGCGGCTATTGTTGTCGCGCTCGTCATCAAGCGGGGAGGAGGTCGCCGTGAAATATAATTGCCCTTCTTGCTCAATGGCGTACTGCCTCCGTAGCGAGTGACGCACAGGCCTACCGACCTGATGATCATTGGTTTTGAAAAAGTTACTAGAGAACCCTCCAAGAAAAGCGGGGCACCCGGTCGACATGACCGAGTGCCCCGCTTCGTTTGTTGGTGCAAAGTAACCTGGCACCTTTGTGGTGGTTGGTGGCTAAGCGGTGGGGAGTCCTGGCATGTTAGCCGGCTGCTGCGGCTTGAGGTGGGCGTTGCGCCAGATGATCTGGATAACGTAGCCGAGCATAAAGACAAAGGCTACGCCGCTGATGAAGTCACCTACGAGGGGAAGCCCCGTGAGGGCGCCTGCGATTACGCCACCAACGGCTGCCATGGCGTAGCGGTTCTGGCTGTGTCCGACCATGCGGGCAATCGCGCACCCCGCAAAGGCACTCGACACCAACGCGATGCCGATAACACCGCACAAGAGGGCTCCGGCAAGCGACAGGCCGGCGATAGAGATAATCAGCAGTAGGACGGCGGGGACGATAGCAATCGTGCTCAGAAGACCGCTCACCCACAGGGGCATGGGGCGCTGGTGGAGCATGCCGGCGGCGCTGGCGGTCGCGCGCGGAAAGACGAGCTCGAGCAGCAGAGCGACAAAGCAGGTCGAGAGTGCCGCGGCGACGATACCGCCGATGACATCGTTAACGGTGGAAGTATCCTCGTTCTCGGTGCGGTCGATCTTGAGCGCGCCTACCTCGGCGCCTGCGGCACGCTCGGGGTCCTCGGAGACGTGCGCGTTCACGGTGCCGGAGATGTGGGCGTTCTTGCCCAGGATGAGCTTGTCGGCCCAAACCTCGACATCGCCCTCGACGGTGCCATCGATGGTCACCGTATCGCCCGCAAGCGCTGCCGACTTGGTGGAGCCGCGTAGGGCAACCGTCTCGCCTATCGCATAGAAACAGTTGGCGGTGCTGTCGGAATTGAGCACAACGTGCTGACCGACGACCGTGACGCTGCCATCAACCGTGGTCTTGGCGATATCGATAGTGCGTGCCGCCAAGCGGATGGCGCCGCCCACCGTGCAGTCGCGGATAGAGAGGGTATCGCCCGCGGCGATGATATCGCGGTCAATGGACGCATCGTCCAAGTTGAGGGCCTGGCCGGCCCAGTACAGGTCACCCTCAACGCCAGACGGATCGACGTCATTGTCGGTCGCAAGGACATTGCCTGCCGTGTCCGTGCCAGCAAATGACGCCGTGGGAAGCACGGTGATCGCCAGCGTGATGAGCGCGAATAGGATGGTGATGCGGCCCCATGCTTTACGGCGCTGGGTCAACGGGAATTGATTACAGGGCATAGTGAATCCTTCGTCAGATGCTCGACATGCACCTAACAGGGTACCCAACGCGTGGGCGCTCTAAAAGAACCTCTCGGTTGCATTTCGAAGGATGAGCCCGCGCCACCTACTTTTTGCGGTGCAAAAAGCGTGCGATGTCATCCTCGGTGGGGCTTTTGATATCAAAGCGCAGCGACAGCCAGCGCAGTCCCATGGTCACCACGACGCAAACGACCAGTGCGACGACATTGCTGACCAAGCCGCTCATGACAAGGCAAACATAGCTTGCCGATCCGGCGATGGCCGCGATGGCATAGAAGTTGGTGCGCTGGAAGATACCCGGCACCACACCCATAAAACCATCTCGCAGCATGCCGCCGCCCACCGCGGTAAAAAAGCCCATCATGATGCACACCGCCGGCGCAAAGCCGTAGACCAGCGCCTTGTCTGCGCCGGTGGCGGCATAGATGCCGACCGAGATGATGTCGAGCAGGGGGATGAGTTTTTCGGGTTTGTCGACGATTGCCGGGAAGATGTAGATGATGGCCGCGGTGGCGATGGAGAGCGGGAGCGCCATCGGTTGGTTGAGGATGTAGACGTTCCCCACCTGCAGCGTCATATCGCGCAAAAGACCGCCGCCCAGTCCACAGACCACGGCGAGCGCGACGGCGCCTACCAGGTCGAGTTTGTGCTCGCGTGCGACTAACACGCCCGAGATCGATGCCGCGACGACGGCGAACATCTCGAGCCAAAACGGGATGGCAACCATGGCATCCGAGGCATGTGAGGTAATGGTTATGGCAGCGACGACGGGCAAGATGGGGTCCTTTGGATCGTGGGTTTAGACAATGCCCGTACATAGTACATGGTTGTCGGGCGTGGCGACCCTATTGCTCGGTAAACGGTCGGGGCCGGGTGGGGGCGTAGGTACATAACATGTACATCAGCCTCCAAAGATGTCGAAAAATGTCGGTTTTGGAGGGTGACGTACATGTTTGGGGGTCTGGGTTGATGTTGAACGCGATGGGGGCGTGGCTGAATAGGAGGGATGTCCAAATTTTGAGCGGAGCTCAAAATTTATCCGGTCGGCTTACGCCGACCGCGCTGCGCTAAAAACGCGCCACGGGCGCGTTTTCTTTACGCTCCGCGCCCTGGCGGGTTCGAATCCCTCCTCCTCCGCCGTATTTGCTTGTAAGGGACTCAAAAGAAAAAAGCTCCCATTCTCGGGAGCTTTCTCAATCTAAATGGCGGAGGAGGAGGGATTCGAACCCTCGTGACCTTATACAGGCCAAACGGTTTTCGAGACCGCCGCATTCAACCACTCTGCCACCCCTCCGCGTGGGGTAAAAACAAAGCAGGCTCGAAGGCCTGCTTTGGAATTAACTGGCGGAGAGTCAGGGATTTGAACCCTGGAGACGCTTTTGACGCCTACACGATTTCCAATCGTGCTCCTTCGGCCACTCGGACAACTCTCCGTTAAATGCGAAAGTCAGTATACACGAGGAATCGCAAAGTGCAAACAGAAAAGTTGGCATTTTTTGATCAACAGCGTCTCGCGCTGTGCCTAAAACGCGCGACACATGCAGTCTGACCAGCAAAATCATGCTAAGCGAATTGCTCAAAAAAGGACTTTATAGACCACGAGCAAACGAATTTAAAATCTTTTTGGCGATCAATTGGACCACTGGTATGCATTTTGCGACCACAGCCTTGTGTCCGTTGACCTGTGGCTTGGCTCAGCTTGTCCCCGCGGCACCGTATCTTGTCCACAGATTCGTCAAGCTTTTGGTCAGCATTTGGTTGGAATGCGCATGAAACGCCGTGCGAGTATGGACATATGTGGAGGTCATGAGGTTGTAGCTGCATATTCTTGCGGCCTGGGAGGTTGAAAGATATTATTACCAAGTCTTTTCCTGCTTCAGGCGCACCTTCACGACCTGAAGCCACATTTGCCCAGAGGAGGTGACAATATGAAGGCTTATGAACTGCTGTTCTTTGTTGACCCGTCGCTCGACCCCGAGACTCGTCTCGCTGTTATGAAGCGTATCGATACCACGATCGCTGAGGGCGCTGGCAAGGTCGACTCCGTTGACGAGTGGGGCAAGCGCAAGCTCGCCTACGAGATCAACGACCTCACCGATGGTGACTACACCCTCATCAACTTCCACGCAGATCCTACCCAGATCGCCGAGCTTGATCGCGTCCTGCGCATCACCGACGCTGTGGTCCGCCACATGATCGTCCGTCGCGACGACCAGGAGTAAGACTGTCGTTTTGGACTGGGCTTGTGCCCCAAGAGGAAGTAGTGAGTTATGAGCATCAATCGAGTGAACATCACCGGTAACCTCACCCGCGATCCCGAGCTGCGCGCCACCGCTGGCGGAACCCAGGTTCTGTCCTTTGGCGTCGCCGTGAACGATCGTCGCCGCAACGCGCAGACTGGCGAGTGGGAGGACTATCCCAACTTTGTCGACTGCACCATGTTCGGCACCCGCGCCGAGGCCGTGAGCCGTTTCCTGGCAAAGGGAAACAAGGTCGCGATCGAGGGCAAGCTGCGCTACAGCTCTTGGGAGCGCGACGGCCAGCGCCGGAGCAAACTTGAGGTCATCGTCGATGAGATCGAGTTTATGAGCTCCCGTGGTGGCCAGGGTGGCTACGATCAGGGCGGTTACGCCCCCGCAGCTCCCGCGCCCGCAGCACGTCCTGCCGCACCGGTGGCTACGCCGCCCGCGGTCGACGTCTACGATGAGGACATCCCGTTCTAAGGGTTGTTCACCTATTTTTGAGTGAGAGGCGGCTTCGGTTCGCCGAAGTTGCCAAATGAAAGGTATTTTGACATGGCTAATGATTTTTCTGCACGTCAGCCGCGTCGTAAGTACTGCCAGTTCTGCAAGGAGAACACTGAGTTCATCGACTATAAGGACACTCAGCTTCTCCGTAAGTACATGACCGACCGTGGCAAGATCAAGCCCCGTCGCGTCACTGGCGCTTGCACGCAGCATCAGCATGACATCGCCAACGCCATCAAGCGCGCCCGCGAGATGGCTCTCCTGCCGTACACCGTCCCCGTGGTTTCCTCTCGTGGCAACCGCGACCGCGGCTAAGAAGGGAGACGCATCATGAAGGTTATTCTTCTCGATGAGATCAAGGGCAAGGGCGGCGAGGGTGACGTCGTAGAGGTCGCTCAGGGTTACGCTGAGAACTTCCTGTTCCCCAAGAAGCTCGCTGTTGCCGCCACCAAGGGCAACCTCAAGCAGCTTGACGAGCGTCGCAACAACATCGCCAAGCGCGAGGCCGTCCGTCTGGCTACCGCCAACGAGACCAAGGCTGCCTTCGAGGGCAAGACGGTCACCGTTGACGTCAAGGTCGGCGACGAGGGCATCCTCTTTGGCTCCGTTACCGCCGCTATGATCGCTGATGCCATCAAGGCTCAGCTCGGTATGGACATCGACCGTAAGCGCGTCGAGCTCGGTAAGCCCATCAAGGTTGCCGGTGCCCACACCGTTGCCATCTCGCTATACCGCGAGATCAAGGCCGAGGTTGTCGTTCTCGTCGGCGTTACCGCCGAGGAGCTCGCTGCCGAGGCTGAGGTCGAGGAGGCCGCTGAGGTCGCCGAGGCCGAGACCGCCGAGGTCGAGACTGAGGCTGCTGCCGAGTAGCATTTGCTGCAACGCAACAATCTTGTTCTAAGAAGGGCGCTCTGGGAAACCAGAGCGCCCTTTTGTTTTTCGCGCTGAGTGAGTGTCATGGCGAACGTTACGCCGAAGTCCTATATACAGGACCGTTCATCCGTTTGGTTCGGTGATGATTGGCGGCGCGCGGCGCGTTTTGGGACCATGGCTGATACTATGGATGCTCGCAAGCGATATGAATGAGGATGCTCATGGCATATGACGATAGGGAGACCGGGCTGACGGTTGAGGACCGCGGCTCAAAGTTGGGTCTTCCCCAAAACCAAGATGCAGAGGCCAATGTACTGGCCGCTATGCTGCTATCGCCCGAGGTGGTCGAAGAGGCCCAGGTCGAGCTGCAGCCCGATGACTTCTACCGGCCCATTCATAAGACCATCTATACTGCGATGGTCGATATGTACAACAGCCGCATTCCCATCGACTCCATCTCGCTGATCGATTACCTGCGAAGCATCAACAAGCTCGATGCCGTGGGCGGCGAAGCGTACATTTTGGAGTTGATGGGTCAGACCCTGTCGCTCGTCAACTGGCAGCACCATGCCGCCATCGTTCGCCGCGACTCGATGCTGCGCGAGCTGATCGGCGCCACTAACGAGATCAACGCGCTGGCATATAACGCCCCCACCGACACCAAAGAGGTTGTCGAGCTGGCCGAGAGCAAGCTGCTCAAGGTTACGGCACGCGAGGTCAAGTCGAGCTACAAGACGTTGACCGAGTTTATGGTCGAGGCCTATAACGAGGCCGAGGAAGTGTGCCAGGCCGGTGGCCAGGCTGCGGGCGTGCCCACGGGCTTTCCGTCACTCGACCGCATGCTCATGGGTTTTCGCGAGGGCCAGCTCATCATCATCGGCGCCCGTCCTGCTGTAGGTAAGACGTCGTTCGCACTGAATCTGGCACTCAACGCTGCCGCTGCCGGTTATACTGTCGGCTTCTTCTCTCTGGAGATGTCGGGCAAGGAAATTGCCCAGCGTCTGATTTGCGCCTACGCCATGATCTCGATCAGTGACTTCCGCATGGGCCGCATTAGCCCCGAGCAGTGGGCCAATATCAACGAGGCCACGCAGACCTTGTCCAAGCTCGATATTCTGATTGACGATACGCCCGGCACCACAGTGACCGAGATTCGCGCCAAGAGCCGCCGTATGCTCCATAACAAGGAGAAGGCAATTATCATCCTGGACTACCTGCAGCTGGTGAGTCCTCCGCCGGGACGCCGCTCCGAGAGCCGTACCGTCGAGGTCTCGGAGATGTCGCGTGGTTTGAAGATCATGGCCAAGGAGCTCAAGATCCCGCTCATCGCGCTGTCGCAGCTCTCACGTCAGGTCGAATCCCGTACCGGCAAGCGCCCGCAGCTTTCCGACCTTCGTGAATCGGGCTCCATCGAGCAGGACGCCGATATCGTTATGTTCTTGGACCGTTCCGCCGACGAGGCCGAGGCCTCGCGCGACGATCGACCCGACGAGGGCGTTACGCGTATCGTCGTGGCCAAGAACCGTTCGGGCCCGATCGGCGACGTCGACCTGATGTTCCTGCCGGCATCCACCAAGTTCTATGAGCTTGATGGGGCGCATGCCGAGGAGTAGGACAGGCGCCCGTTGCACGGGTATACTGGGAATGTTTTGTGCTTCTGCGTGCCGGCGTGGTGCGTAGACAGTCCATGAATGTAAGGAGTAAACATGCCGTCAACCGTTTTGGTCGGTGCCCAGTGGGGCGATGAGGGCAAGGGTAAGATTTGCGATCTGGTCGCCGGCGACTTTGATGCCGTCGTGCGCTATTCGGGCGGCAACAACGCCGGCCACACCATCGTCGTCAACGGCAAGAAGTACGGCCTGCACCAGGTGCCCTCCGGCATCATGTATTCCGACCACGTGTCGGTGATCGGTAACGGCTGCGTCGTCAACCCCAAGGTTGTCCTTGAGGAGATCGACATGTTCGAGGCCGACGGCATCACCACCAAGAATCTCAAGATCAGCGGCAACGCGCATATCATCATGCCGTACCACATCGATCTGGATGGCGCCTTTGAGCAAAAGCTCGGCAAGAAGAACATCGGTACCACCAAGCGCGGTATTGGTCCGTGCTACCAGGACAAGATGGCTCGCATCGGCCTGCGTATGCAGGACATGCTGGACGAGGCACTGTTCCGCGATAAGCTGGAGACCGCTCTTGCCCGCGTGAACCCCGAGCTGGAGCTCATCTACAACCTGCCCACCTACACCGTGGACCAGATTTGCGACGAGTACCTGCCTATGGCCGAGCGCCTGCGCCCTTACATCACCGAGACGAGCCTGCTGCTCAACAACATGATCGATGAGGGCAAGGATTTGCTGTTTGAGGGCGCCCAGGCGACGCTGCTCGACATCGATCACGGCACCTATCCGTACGTGACGTCTTCTAATTGCACCGCCGGCGGCGCCATTACCGGTTCCGGCGTCGGCATGAAGAATGTCGACCGCGTACTGGGCGTCATGAAGGCCTATATTACCCGTGTCGGTTCGGGCCCCATGCCCACCGAGCTTTCCTATGAGTCCGAGGCCGGCCACACGCTGACCGAGGAGGGCTACGAGTACGGCGTGACCACCGGTCGCCGTCGTCGTTGCGGCTGGTTTGACGGCCCCATCGCCAACTATGCCTCGCGCGTCAACGGCCTCACCGATATCGCCGTGACCAAGCTCGACGTGCTTTCGGCCTTCGACACCATTAAGGTGTGCGTTGCCTATGACGTCGACGGCGAGCGTTACACGAGCGTGCCCGAGCACCAGGTGCGCTTTGAGCATGCCAAGCCCATCTACGAGGAGCTCCCTGGCTGGAAGTGCGACATTACCGGCTGCCGCAGCTTTGACGAGCTGCCGCAGGAGGCTCAGGATTACGTGGCATTTATCGAGGATCTGGCACACACCCGCGTGACGTTTATCGGCGTCGGCGCCGGTCGCGAGCAGATCATCAACCGATTCTGGAAGTAATCGGCGTTATTTGGTTATTGCGATATACCCCTTCGCAGCCCGGATGGGCGGCCGAGGGGTATATTTGCTTGTAATGGGCTCGCTTGGTTGGCGGGCCGGTAATCCATAGAGGAGGCACCCTTGAAGGCGGACACTCAAACCATCGACATCCTGTTGTTGGGCAGCGGCGGCCGCGAGCATGCTCTGGCAGCCAAGCTCGCAGCATCACCGCGCGCCGGCAAGCTCTACATCGCGCCGGGTAACGGCGGCACCGCGAACTGCGGCGAGAACGTGGTTCTCGACGATTGCGATCCTGCGGCTGTGGCGGCGTTTGCCCAGAGCCATGGATGCGGACTCGTGGTGATTGGCCCCGAGGCTCCGCTCGTGGCGGGCGTGGCGGATGCCGTCCGCGCGGCGGGTATCCCGTGCTTTGGACCGGGTGCCGAGGGCGCCCAGATGGAGGGCTCCAAGCTGTTCTCCAAGCAGCTCATGGAGCGTGCGAACATCCCGACGGCCGCCTATGGCTCGTTTACCGACGAGGCTTCGGCTCTTGCCTATGTGCGCGAGCAGGGCGCTCCGTTGGTCGTGAAGGCCGACGGCCTCGCCGCGGGCAAGGGCGTTATCGTGGCAACCGAGCTTTCGCAGGCCGAGGAGGCTGTGCGTGAGTGCTTTGGCGGCACCTTTGGCGATGCCGGCAATACCGTGGTCATCGAGGAGATGCTGACCGGCCCCGAGTGCTCGCTGCTGGCCTTTACCGACGGCAAGACCGTGCGTCCCATGGCCACCTCGCAGGATCACAAGCGTGCGCTCGAGGGCGACAAGGGCCCCAACACCGGCGGTATGGGCGTCTACAGCCCGGTGCCCATCGTGACCGACGAGGAGCACGCCACCATGGTGAAGGTCATGGAGCAGACCGTGGCCGAGCTTGCTGCCGAGGGCATCGACTACCGCGGCTGCCTGTACGGCGGCTTTATGCTTACCCCCGCCGGCCCCAAGGTACTGGAGTTCAACGCCCGCTTTGGTGATCCCGAGACTCAGGTCGTGCTCCCGCGCCTTAAGAACGATTTGGTCGAGGTCATGCTTGCCTGCGCCAACTGCGAGCTCGATCAGATTGAACTCGACTGGCGTGACGAGTGGGCCGTGGCCGTTGTCCTGACGAGTGCGGGCTATCCCGGCAGCTACGAGAAGGGCAAGGTCATTACCGGTATCGAGGATGCCGAGGCCATGGAGAACGTGACGGTGTACCACGCCGGCACCGCTGTGGTGGACGGCAAGCTCGTGACCAACGGCGGTCGCGTGCTCGCCGTGACCGCGCTGGGCGATACGTTCGAGAACGCTCGCGATCTTGCCTACGAGGCCTGCGAGAAGATCAACTTTGAGGGTAAGACCCTGCGTCGCGACATTGGCCTGCGCGCACTGCGCGGCCGCGATGCCTGGGATGCCTAAAATCCGAGAGGAATGAGACGGATGGACGATAAGAACGAGGAGCTCGTGGACGCGCAGATTGTCGAAGAGGACAGCCGCATGTGTGGACACGCCGAGGGCGAGCCTGGTGGCGAGGTCGCTGACGAGCCGGCGCTGGTGCTGGGGGACGAAGATCCGCATGACGCCCTGCTGCACGAGAAGATTCTTTCGGAGGAGTGTGCCTGGAAGGGCAAGATTCTCGATGTTCACCGTCTTGAGGTTGAGCTGCCCAACGGTCACCGCAGCGCCCGCGATATCGTTCGCCATCCGGGTGCGGCGGCCGTTGTGGCACTGACCGAGAGCGGCAAGATCGTGCTGGTACGTCAGTATCGCACCGCCATCGACCGCGTGACGGTCGAGATTCCCGCCGGCAAGCTCGATCCGGGCGAGGACCCGCTCGATTGCGCCAAGCGCGAGCTGCATGAGGAGACGGGCTTTAGGGCCGGCCGCATTCGCTTTTTGACGTCGATTGTCACGACCTGCGGTTTTTGCGACGAGATCATTCACATCTACCTGGCCACCAAGCTCGAGTTTGATGCGCCCGACCCCGACGATGACGAGTTTGTCAACGTCGACCTGGTGCCACTGCACGAGCTGATCGACGCAGTGCTCGACGGCAAGATCGAGGATGCCAAGACCGTCGTGGGCGCACTCGCCTGCGACAGCATCGCGCACCGCTTGGGTGGGGCGGAGCTCTAGGTTACGCGGTTTTACCAAACCGCGTAACGAGTCGACGCTGCAAACGCCCCTAAGCGGCAATCTGCCTTTCAATCGTCGCTCGCGTACCGAAGTACGCGTCGCTCCTCTTTCAAGGCACCTTGCTCGCTTAGGGACGTTTTCGCTGACGCTGACAGAATATCGGCGTTATGTTTGTTGGAACGTTTTGTTTTCAGCCCGACCGGTTCAAACGGATTTCTCACGCTATCTATTTCTCTCCGAGGACTGCATGTTTAAGAGGTTTCTGTCTTATTACAAGCCCCAGATGGGGCTTTTTGTTGCCGATACGGTTTGTGCCCTGGTGCTTGCCGCCATTGACCTTGCGTTTCCCGTTATCCTGCGCAATCTGACCGGAGGGTTGTTCACCCAGGGCCAGACTGCCATTATGCAGGCGCTCGGTATGGTTGCGGTGGGGCTAGTGCTGATGTATGCCATCCGCTGCGCCTGCCGCTACTTTGTGAGCTATTGGGGTCATGTGATGGGAGCGCGCATGGAGTCCAAGATGCGCGAGGACCTGTTCGATCAGTACGAGCGCTTTAGCTTTGCGTACTTCGATCGCAACAGCTCGGGTGACATGATGAGCCGCGTGGTCAACGACCTGTTCGATATCTGCGAGGCGGCGCACCACGTGCCCGAGTGGATTATCATCTGCGGCATCGAGATCGTCGGCTCGTTTGTGATCCTCTTTGCTATTGCCCCGGTGCTGGCGCTTGCCATGGCCGTGGTGACGGCAGCGTTTGCGGTCATCATGTTTTGGCAGAACATGCGCATGCGCGAGGTCTTTAGCGACAACCGCAAAAAGATCAGCGGTATTAATGCTCAGCTGCAGGATTCGCTGGCAGGCATGCGCGTGGTCAAGAGTTTTGCGAACGAGGAAGCTGAGCGTTCCAAGTTCCGCGCCTCTAACGACCGCTATCTTTCGTCCAAGGAGAATATGTATCACGCCATGGGCGTCTACACTGCGACGTATGGCCTGCTCTCGGGCGTATTGTACGTGATCGTGGTGCTGCTGGGTGGTTGGCTGGTGGCGCAAGGCCAACTGCAGCCGGTCGATATGGCAACCTTCGCGCTCTACATTTCGCTGTTCTGCACCCCGCTCGAGACGCTTGTGAACTCGGCTGAGACGTATCAGAAGGCCATTGCCGGCTTTAAGCGCATGGACGAGGTGCTTTCGACCGCCCCGGATATCCAGGACAAGCCGGATGCCGCGGACCTGCAGGTGACGGCTGGCGCGGTTGAATATCGCGACGTGTGCTTTAGCTACGAGGATGTTGAGCTGGGCAGCGGCGAAGAGGCCCGTCCCGTGATCGACCACATGAACCTGTCTATCAAGCCCGGTCAGACCATCGCTTTGGTTGGTCCCTCGGGCGGCGGCAAATCGACGACTTGTTCGCTGTTGCCGCGCTTTTACGACGTTGCCGCCGGCTCCATTAGCATCGACGGCCAGGATGTGCGCGACGTGACGCAGCATAGCCTGCGCCGTGCCATCGGCCTGGTACAGCAAGATGTGTACCTGTTCGATGGAACGATCGGCGAGAACATCGCCTACGGCAAGCCAGGCGCCACGGCAGAAGAGATCGCCGAGGCGGCCCGCCGCGCCAATATCGATACCTTTATCAAATCGCTTCCGCAGGGCTATGACACCGTGGTGGGCGAGCGCGGCAGCCGCCTTTCGGGTGGTCAAAAGCAGCGCGTCGCCATCGCGCGCGTGTTTCTCAAGAATCCCAAGATTCTTATTTTGGATGAGGCGACGAGTGCTCTGGATAACGAGAGCGAGGAAGCGGTGCAGGAGTCGCTCGAAGAGCTGGCGCGCGGCCGTACCACGATCATCATCGCCCACCGTCTCTCGACCATTAAACACGCCGATGAGATTGCGACCGTTGAGCATGGTCGCGTTGTGGAACGTGGCACGCACGAGGAGCTTCTCGCCCGTGGCGGCACCTATGCCCGTTACTATCGAATGCAGTTCGAAGGTGCGCGTGCGCACGAGCTCGACTGATTGATATGGCAGGAAGATCATGGCTGATAAGAACCCTTTGACTCCGGAAGAAGTGACGGAGTTATTCTCCGAAATCGATGCATCCGGCGTCTTGGATCCTACGCTTGCCAAAAAGCGTACCGAGCGCATGCGCGAGAAAGAGTCTGCCGTCAAGCGCGGTGACAAGGCGACGCTGGCGCGGCTGCGCAGCGAGGATCGCGCGAGCCAGGCAAAACATATCGACCCGCTATCCGAGGACGACCCTTCGGGTTCGCAGGTGAGTCATACCATTACGAAGACTGCCATGGTCGTGGTTATCGGCATCTTGGTGCTGATTGTTGGCATGCAGATTGGCTACGGCGTGATGCGACGCCTGAACACCGCGAACCTCTCCGAGAGCGTTTCGGTGGATACCGTCTCGACCGCGCTCAAAGGTGGACTCGAATGGGGCAATGGCTTTACGCAGTTCCCGCTCGATTTTACCGTCGACGAGGCCGATGAGCGCACAGGCACGGTTGAGGTGACAGTGCTGGACACGTCTTCTGCCAATGAACTCGAGCTGCTGTCCAACGGTCAGATTCAGGCGGCCGCGCTCGCAACCAATGCCCTGCTCAACGACAAGATCGACCGTGTGGTGTATAACGTTCACGCCTATATCGACGAGGACAGCAGGATCCAACACGATTCCTTCTTTGGCATGTTTCCCGCTCAGGGCCACCAGAGCGCCATCCTGACGTTCGTCTGGACCAAGAGCTCGTCCAACGCCACGAGTATCGACTGGAAGATGCGCATCGTAAGCATGGACGACACCATTGCCGAGCGCATTCAAAAACAGGTGAACTCGGTTTCGTCGCTGATTGAGGACCCGGTAGTGAGCCAGACCAAGATCACGGAGGAGCAGGCCGAGCGCGATCTTGAGCATCGTCTGCATGGCCGCGAGATTTTCCGCGGCGGCAAGCCCGATCGCACGCCGTCCGAGCTGCTGGAGCAGGACAAGCAAAAGTAGTCCGCAGCCACATAGAACGATGTCATCCCGCGTGAGTCACAACCCCACGCGGGATGATTTTTTAATCACCGTCCCAGAAAAATCATTATGCATAGGAAGTCATAATTATCATTATGTAAACAATTCTATGTAATTAATGCCATGGGCGATGCTTGCGGTTAGAATACCGCGAGGCCTAACTACACACCTTTAAGCCGGTCCTGTGAGACCGGGAAGGAGAACTATGGCGAACAACCATATTGCGGGCACTGCCGCCCGCACCGTCGCGCCCAGCGAGCTGTGCCAGCGTATGCTGGCTAAAACCAGCAAGGGCACCTGCGGTCCCTGCATCCTGTATCTTGAGGATGGGACCATTTTTTATGGCCGTGCATGCGGTGCCGAGGGCACCGCAACCGGCGAGGTCTGCTTCAACACGTCGCTCGAGGGCTACTTTGAGGTCATGACCGACCCGAGCTATGCCGGCCAAATCGTAACCATGACCTATCCGCAGATCGGCAACTACGGCATTGACGAGACCGATGTCCAGTCGGCCTTTCCCGGCGATACCGCTCGCCCCGCGAGCGCTCCCGCCATGCGCGGCATAGTCGTCCACGACATGTGCGCCACGCCTTCTAACTGGCGCTCGACCGTCAGCGTGCCGGAGTACCTGCGTGCACACGGCATCGTCGCTATCGAGGGCGTCGACACCCGCGCTCTCGTGCGCCACCTGCGCGACAACGGTTCCAAGATGGGCATTATCTCGACGGAGATCTTCGACGTCGACGAGCTTGCCGAGCGCCTGTCCGCCGCGCCTACGCTGGTCGGCGAGAACCTGGTCAAGACCGTGAGCTGCCCTGAGCCCCACGCTTTTGCCGCGAGCGACCTGCCCGCTACGCATGACTTTGCGCTTGCCCCTGCCGCTCCTGCCCGCCACAACGTGGTCGCGTACGACTGCGGTGTCAAGCGCGGCATCCTGGAGGGCCTGGTCCGTGCCGGCTGCAACCTCACCGTCGTGCCATGGGATACGCCCGCGCGTCAGGTGATCGATATGAATCCCGATGGCGTCTTTTTGTCCAACGGCCCCGGCGACCCCGATGCCGTGGTGGAGACCTACGAGCAGGTGCAGCAGCTGATCGGCAAGGTGCCGGTCTTTGGTATTTGTCTCGGTCACCAGATGATCAGCTTGGCGTGCGGCGCCCAGATGGAAAAGCTCAAATTCGGTCACCGCGGTGGCAACCAGCCGGTTATGAATCTGGTCAGCCGCCGCGTGGAAATTACCGCGCAAAACCATGGCTTCGGCCTGCTGTTCCCCAGCTTGGGCAAGCTTGTCCCTGAGCTTTCGGGCGGCGAGACCGAGCACGCGGCCGATGGCGATCTGCGCGTCTGGGTGCGCCGCGGTATCGCGCCGGTCGTGATGAACGAGCGTTTCGGCCGCATTCGCCTGACGCATGTGAATCTCAATGACGGCACCGCCGAGGGCATTCAGCTGCTCGACGCGCCGTGCTTCTCGGTCCAGTACCATCCCGAGGCCTCGCCTGGCCCCACCGATGCTCACTATCTCTTTACCGCCTTTACGCGACTCATGGACGGCGAGGAGAACTATCTGGACATCGATACCGCCAAGGACCGCCTGCAGGGCTGGAATTTCGCCGAGAACGGTTCCGCCGCGACCGAGACCGAGGAGAACTAACATGCCTAAACGTACCGACATCAAGCGTATCCTCGTCATTGGCTCGGGCCCCATCGTCATTGGCCAGGCCTGCGAGTTCGATTACTCCGGCGCCCAGGCCTGCAAGGTGCTCAAGGAGGATGGCTTTGAGGTCATCCTGGTCAACTCCAACCCGGCGACCATCATGACCGACCCGGGCTTGGCCGACCGCACCTATGTCGAGCCCATCACCGCCGAATTTATCGAGCGTGTGATCAAGAAGGAGCGCCCGGACGCGCTGCTGCCCACGCTGGGCGGCCAGACCGGTCTGAATGCCGCCGTCGAGCTGGCAAAGGACGGCACACTCGACAAGTACGGCGTCGAGATGATCGGCTGTGACCTTGCCGCCATCGAGCGCGGTGAGGACCGTAAGCTCTTTAACGAGGCCATGGCCGAGATCGGCCTGGAGGTCGCGCGCTCGGGCTATGCCTACAGCGTGGCTGACGCCGAGGCCATCGCCGAGCGCGTGGGCTATCCCTGCGTGCTACGTCCGAGCTTTACCTTGGGCGGTGCCGGTGGCGGCATCGCGCATACCCACGAGGAGCTCGTCTCCATCGTGAGCCAGGGCCTTGAACTCTCGCCTGCCCATGAGGTACTGGTCGAGGAGTCCATCGAGGGTTGGAAAGAATACGAGATGGAGGTCATGCGCGACCACGCCGGCAACGGCATCATCGTGTGCTCCATCGAGAATCTCGACCCCATGGGCGTGCATACCGGTGACTCCATCACCGTGGCGCCGGCACAGACCCTCTCCGACCTTGAGTATCAGCGCATGCGTGTCGCCTCGCTCGCCATCTTGGAGAAGATCGGCGTCGAGACCGGCGGCTCGAACGTGCAGTTTGCCGTGAACCCCCAGACCGGCCGCCTGATCGTCATCGAGATGAACCCGCGCGTGAGCCGTTCGTCCGCGCTGGCCTCCAAGGCCACGGGTTTCCCCATCGCCAAGGCCGCCGCTCGCCTGGCCGTGGGCTATACGCTCGACGAGATCGTCAACGACATCACCAAGGCCACGCCCGCCTGCTTTGAGCCCACGATCGACTACTGCGTGGTCAAGGTGCCGCGCTTTGCCTTCGAGAAGTTCAAGGGCACCGACCCCACGCTCACCACGCGCATGAAGGCCGTGGGCGAGATCATGGCGATCGGTCGCACCTTTGAGGAGGCCTTTGGCAAGGCCATGCGCTCGTTGGAAGACGGGCACCAGGGCATTTGCGCCGGCGGCAAGGAGGGTGCCGATAAACTGAGCGACGATGAACTCGCCCAGGCCGTGGGCACCCCGACCGAGCACCGCATCTTCTTTGTGGTCGAGGCCCTGCGCCGCGGCTGGGATGTTGCGCGCATCCACGCCATTTGCGGTATCGATCCGTGGTACCTCAATCGCATCAACGATATGGTGCAGGTCCAGGAGAGCATTCGCGGCCTGCGCGTGGAGGACATTGACGCCGACGCGATGCGCCTGCTCAAGCAGTATGGCACGAGCGATGCCGAGATTGCCGCGCTGACCGGCTCGGACGAGCGTTTTGTTCGCGCTTACCGCAAGGGTTTGGGCGTGGTCCCCAGCATGAAGACGGTCGACACCTGCGCCGCCGAGTTCTCGAGCGCCACGGAATATCACTACAAGACCTACGAGAACATCTACCGCACGAGCCCGGTCGCCAAGAAGTGCGTTGCCCCCGACGAGACCACGCCCGCGAACAAGCCCAAGGCGATGATTCTGGGTGCCGGTCCCAACCGTATCGGCCAGGGTATCGAGTTTGACTACTGTTGCGTACATGCGAGCTATGCGCTGGCGGCCCGCGGCTTTGAGACCATCATGGTCAACTGCAATCCCGAGACCGTCTCGACCGACTACGACACGTCCGACCGACTGTACTTTGAGCCGCTCACCTACGAGGACGTCATGGACGTTATCGATGTTGAGCGCCCCGACGGCGTCGTGGTAACGCTCGGCGGCCAGACCCCGCTTAAACTGGCGCGCATGCTCGAGGAGAGCGGCGTCAACATCATGGGCACCAAGCCCGACGCCATCGATTTTGCCGAGGACCGCGAGCGTTTTGCCGCCCTGCTCGACAAGCTGGGCATTATGTATCCGCCGGCGGGTCAGGCCACCTCGTTTGAGGAGGCCGAGGCCGTTGCCGCACACATTGGCTACCCGCTGCTGGTACGTCCGAGCTATGTGCTGGGCGGCCGCGGCATGATGATCGCCTACGATGCCGAGCATCTGCGCGATTACATGGCCGAGGCTGCGCGCATTAGCCCCGACTACCCGGTGTACCTCGATCGCTTCCTGGAGGGAGCGATTGAGTCCGACGTCGATGCCCTGTGCGACGGCGAGGAGGTCTATATCGGCGGCATCCTGGAGCATATCGAGGAGGCCGGCATTCACTCCGGTGACTCCGCGACCTGCATTCCGCCGTTCAGCTTTAGCGAGAGCCTGCAGGCGAAGCTCCGCGAGACCACGCGCCGTATCGCCATGGCGCTGGGAGTCCGCGGCCTGGTCAACGTGCAGTATGCCATCAAGGGCGAGACCGTCTACGTGATCGAGGCCAACCCGCGCGCTAGCCGTACCGTGCCGTTCATCTCCAAGGCCACCGGCGTGCCGCTGGCCAAGTGCGCGGCGCGTATCATGGCGGGCGATTCCATCGCGAGCCTGGGCCTGCCGAGCGATGAGCGCCAGCTGGATTGGTTCTGCATGAAGGAAGCCGTCATGCCCTGGGGCCGTTTCCCGGGAGCCGACGTTATCCTGGGGCCCGAGATGAAGTCGACGGGCGAGGTCATGGGTATCGCCAAGAGCTATCCCGAGGCATACGCCAAGACGCAGCTGGCGATTGACTACAAGCTGCCCGATCCGAGCTGCGGCAAGGTGTTCATTAGCGTGTGCGACCGCGACAAGCGCCATATCCTTTCGGTCGCGCGTATCCTGCGCTACCTGGGCTTTGACATCTGCTCTACCGAGGGTACGGCGCGCGTGCTGCGTGGAGGCAACGTGACGTGCGAGGTCGTGGAAAAGATCAGCGGCCCGCACGACGGCGAGCGTCCCAACATCGGCGACCTCATTGCCGATGGCAAGATCGCGGTGATTATCAACACGCCGTACGGCCCGGGATCGCGTGGCGATGGCTATCTGTTGCGCACCGAGGCGGTGCGCCGCGGCGTGACCTGCGTGACCGCGATGTCTGCCGCCAACACGTACGTGAGTGCCATCGAGGCGGTGCGTGAGGACCAGCAGGGTCACGGCAGCGCCAACGACATGGGCATGGACGTCATCGCCCTGCAGGACCTGCCGCAGCACACGGTGTAGGTTGAGCTGGCCGGCCGGGGCGGAGGGGGCCGAGTTTCCCTCTTCGCTCCGGCTGCAAGCAGAGTCGCTCAGTGGGAAACTCGGCCCCCTCCGCCCCGGCCTGCGGTGACTCGGCTGCACCGTGTGCTGCCGAAAGGGCTTTGCGCGATGACTAGGGCTAAATAGAAAATGAGTGTGGGATCCGCCGTTCGTTCGAACGGCGGATCCCACGTTAATATTTCAACCAACGTACGTCATAGCAATTCCCGGTAGGTCGAAGGTGCTCTGTGGCGGCCCGGTGTTTTCATCTGAACGACTTTGCGTAGCAACCGGAACTCATTTATTTCAGCCAACGTACGTCATGGCAATATCCGGAAGGTCGCAGGGCGCTTCGCGGGCGGGTCAGGCTTTATCTGAACGACTTTGCGAAGCAACCGGAGTGAAGATAAAGCCTGGCCCGCCCGCGAAGTGCCACAAAGACCGCAGGGACGGGAGCAGCTATACTACTCTCAGTAGTTAAGGGTCGCGGATCCGCCGCGTCGCCGCTCTCAACAGGAGGTCTTTGTTTATGGCAGATCAAAAGCCGGTCGTCGGGATCATCATGGGTTCCAAGTCCGATCTGGGCGTTATGGAAGGCTGCACCGCCGAGCTCGAGGCGCTCGGTGTGCCCTATGAGCTCGTCATTGCGAGCGCACACCGCACGCCGGCGAAGGTCCACGAGTGGGCCTCGACCGCTGCCGATCGCGGCATTAAAGTGATTATCGCTGCCGCCGGCAAGGCCGCTCACCTGGGTGGTGTCGTGGCTGCCTTTACGCCGCTGCCGGTTATCGGTGTGCCTATGAAGACGAGTGACCTGGGCGGTATGGATTCGCTGCTGTCGATGGTGCAGATGCCTTCGGGTGTGCCCGTGGCCTGCGTTGCCATCAACGGCGCCAAGAACGCCGCCATCTATGCCACGCAGATTCTGGGTGCTTGCGATCCCGAGTACCGCAAGGTTATCGAGAAGATGAAGCAGGAGATGGCCGACGCCTAAGCGACTTGCCATTTCGCCGTAATCATAGGGAGAGTCATGTCCGACTATCAGGGAAAACGTTTCTCGGCTTCTCAGATCCCCGATCCATCCAAGTCGGGATCGGCCCGCTCCATGCAGCATGGTCGGGCATCCTCTTCTCAGCAGGCTCGTGCGCCGCGCCCCGTAACGCCAACGTCCCATCGCCGTCAGGATACGCCGGCTGCGTATCGCCCCTCGTCATATGGCACGGCAAAGAAGCAGGCCCGGTCGACGAGGCAACCGAGCGGTGCGCCGTCCAGCTATACCGAGCCGCCGCGTAAGAAGCGCCGCTCCATCATCCCCATTCTGCTCATCATCGTGGGCATCGGTCTGATTGTCGCCGCCGCCGCCATCTTTATCAATGCTCAGATTGGCTATAAGCAGGCGAGCGATTCGTACCAGAAAATCGAGAAGCAATATGTAAGCGATAAGGACGCCAGCGGCGTGCCGATTATCGACTTTGATGCGCTTGCTCAGACAAACCCCGAGATTGTGGGTTGGATTTATGTGCCGGGAACCAACATCAACTATCCCGTGGTGCAGACCAACAACAACTCCAAATACCTCAACACGCTGTTCGACGGTACGGCCAATGCGTCCGGGGCCATTTTCCTGGATAGCGATGACACCGCGCCGGGAATGGTTGACCAGCAGACCACGATCTACGGCCACCATATGAATGACGGGTCGATGTTCAACGTGATTTCGGACACCACCGACCAAGCGACATTCGATAGCATCGAGTACGTGTATTACATCACGCGCGATGCAACGTATAAGCTGCGACCGCTGGCGACCAAGGTCGTCGAGGACACGTATGCCAAGGCGCGCACGCCTAATTTTGAGGGTGACGACGGGCTCAAGAACTACCTGTCCGAGATGCTCGACGGCGCTTCGGCAGTGGCGAGCGATGCAGGGGACCGTGCCGCCTCGGCAACCAAGGTCGTGACGCTTGTGACCTGTCGCTCGCTGTCATTTAGCAATACGCGTGCTGTCATGGTGCTCACGCCGGTCGAGGAATAGATTGTTGAGAGTAGCTAAAAGAGCCCCGTCCCAAATGAGCTGCTCGATGACGGTAAAAGGAGAAAGTGATGCTCGAGAATGGCAAAACGATGCCTTCGATTGATACTTGGCTGCGCGAGGCCAAAGCCGATTCGTTGGCGCCTGCGTGCGGTATGTATCTGACGCATAACGGCGTGGTGCGTGCGACGCCCAAGGCCGAGGTGCGCGGAGTCGAGACCGATGGCGTGGCGCCGGGCCACAAGGTGAGCAGCATGGTCTTTGACTACGACGCCGAAAAGGTGCGGTCTGCTATCGAAACCACACGCGCGATGCCCGGCATCGGCTATGTGCGCGTATGGCTGGCGAGCGGTGAGCTTGCCATGGGTGACGATATCATGCTCGTGCTCATTGGCGGAGACATTCGCCCGCACGTGGTCGATGCCCTGCAGTCGCTTGTAGGCACCATCAAGAATGAATGCGTGAACGAGGTCGAGCGCGAGGCATAGAGCTGTGCGATCGATTCGAATCCATCTGCAGCAAAAGCCCGCTGGCAGTTAGGCTGAACTGCCAGCGGGCTTACTTGTCCGTTGGAACCGACTTGCACCAGCGCCTGCGCTATACGCGTGTGGCGTCCTTGGGGCTCATGGTCATGCTCTGGAAGCGATTTTCCATGTACTCATTATCGAAGTACGTGCCGTAGAACTGCGCAACGGGAATATCGTTGACCGTGCCGTTGACGCGCTGATACCAGTAGTCGAGCGATTGCAGCGTCATGACGCCGTCGACCAGCATGATGATGGTAAAGATGACGGTTGCTGAGTAGCGACTCTTCCAGGGAATCATGTTAATGAGCTTGAGCAATCTGGGCAGCAGCAGCTTGATCCAGATGAGTCCGCCCAGGCCCCACAGGCAGGCGAAGCCTGTGCAGGTGCGTCCGCCCGTGAGCACAGCGAGCGGATCGGGCATGCCAAAGAGCTTCATATGCGAGTAACTCCACGAGACCACACCGAACGAGGTCTGCATAAACCAGCCCACGAACACCTCAAAGCTTGCGCCAAGTAGGGCACTCACCAAAAAGATAATGATGGGGTTCTTTTTGTAGAAGCGGTTGAGCACCATGGTCATGAGTACGGCGCCAAATCCGTAGATGGGGCTGAAGGGGCCAAACAGCATGCCGGCGCGATTCTGGTAGACGCCCGGGTCGTCGACCGTCATATGCCAGATGTCCTCCAGGATGAGGCCAAGCACGCAGCAGACAAAGAATACCCAGAACAGGTTGAAGTAGTTGAGCTTGATGTAGCCTTCGCCGGTCTCATCGCGGCCGAGCATGCCCTCGGCGGCGGCGTCGCGATCAAGCATCTCCTGCAGGCGGCGCTGCAGTTCGCGCTCCTGACGAAGCGTGGGGTCAACGGTGGCCGAAAGCGCGATGAGGATGCCGAGCTGGATGGCGGGGCGCAGCAAGAACGGCCCGATACCCTGGAGCATCACGTCGACCAAAAGCTCTACGACGGTAAATGCGATAAGGATATAGGACAGGCGCGCGGCGTTGCGGCGCTGGTCCTTAATGAGGTCAAGGCCAAAGATGACCAAGATGACCGCGCTTGCCGCCGAGAGCATGATGCCGGCGACGATAAGGCCGACCGCGACGAGCGTGTTGTCGCCGAGCTTGGCGGCGGCGTTGCCGTTGATGAGCGCGGTGATGACCTGCCACATAAAGGCGGCGACCGACGGGAGCGTGCCCACGCCGGACAGGATGCACAGGACGGCATACACCTTAATGATGAGGGGGATCTTCTTGACCTCCGTGGCGCTGGGGACGCTGGGGTCGAGTTCGTTTCGATCCATACAGAACCTTTCTCGTTTTGTCCTAGGTTACAAGGATACGCCGCCGACCTGCTAAAAGACAGGACGAACGTCCCAATTGCAGCAATGTAAGCCTTAACGGTGGGCGAGACGCGTCGCGACGGAAGCATACGGGATCGTTGGCCCCGCGGTCGGGTTCCCCAATAAAATGTTTGGCCGCAAAACGGATTATAAGCTCGGTGGGCTTTTAAAAAGCGCTGCTCATGCGCGGGAGTGCTTGTCTTGCCGTGCGTATAATAGGGCAGGTAACGCCAAATAACGAGGCTCTGAGGGGATGCCATGTCTCAAGAAACCATCCGCGCGGCCGAGCGTGCCACGGGACAGGTGACGACCATGTCGACGTATGATCCGGACTCCGACCAGCTGCATGAGGAATGCGGCATCTTTGGTGTGTGGGCACCCGATCGCGATGTGGCTCGGCTGACGTACTTTGGTCTGCGCGCGTTGCAGCATCGCGGCCAGGAATCGGCGGGAATCGCCGTGGGCGATGGCGGCACGGTTATGGTTCGTAAAGACCTGGGACTGCTCGATCGCGTGTTCTCCAACGCCGACCTGTCGACGCTCTCCGGTCAGCTGGCTGTGGGCCACGTGCGCTATGGCACTGCCGGCGCCAAGAGTTGGGAAGCCTCGCAGCCGCATCTTTCTACCATCAACAGCGTCATCATCGCGCTTGCTCACAACGGCACTCTGGTCAACACCGACGAGCTGCGCCGTCAGCTGATCGAGCTGGGCGTGCCGTTCCTCTCCAATTCGGATTCCGAGGTCGCGACCAAGCTTATCGGCTACTTTACCCAGCGTACGGGCCACCTGCGCGAGGGCATTCGCAAGACCATGGAGCTCGTGCGCGGCGGCTACGCCATGACACTCATCAACGAGCAGGCGCTCTACGCCTTCCGCGACCCGCACGGCATTCGTCCGCTGGTGCTGGGCAAGCTCGTGGACGAGGGCCTGGACCAGGCCGACGCCGCTTCTGTTTCGCAGCTGCCCTCGCAAGACGGTGCCTCGACGGTCGACTCCGCCGTCCATGTCACGCGCGCCGGCGGCTGGGTCGTTGCCTCCGAGACCTGCGCGCTCGATATCGTGGGCGCCGAGTATGTCCGTGATGTCCGTCCCGGCGAGATCTTGCGCATCAGCGCCGAGGGCCTGGTATCCGAGCAGGGCGTGCCCGCAGCAGAAGAACCGGCCAACTGCATCTTTGAGCAGGTCTACTTTGCCCGCCCCGATTCGATCATGAACGGCAAGAGCGTCTATGCCTGCCGCTACGACATGGGTCGTCAGCTGGCACACGAAGAGCCCGTCGAGGCCGATCTGGTCATCGGCGTGCCCGACTCCGGCCTGCCGCCCGCGGAGGGCTATTCGCACGAGAGCGGCATTCCCTTTGGCGAGGGCCTCATCAAGAATCGCTATGTGGGCCGTACGTTTATCGAGCCCACGCAGGAGCTGCGCGCCATGGGCGTGCGCATGAAGCTCAACCCGCTGCGTGACAACATCGAGGGCAAGCGCCTGGTCGTGATCGACGACTCCATCGTACGCGGCACCACCATGGTGCAGCTCGTCAAGATGCTGCGCAACGCTGGCGCCAAGGAGATTCACATCCGTATCAACTCGCCCGAGGTCATCTGGCCGTGCTTTTACGGTATCGATACCGACGTGCAGTCGCAGCTCATCAGCGCCAACAAGACGGTCGAGGAGATTTGCGAGTATATCGGCGCCGATTCGCTGGCCTTCCTTTCGGTTGAGGGCCTGCTGAAGGTCATGCCCAAGGGTGGCTACTGCGATGCGTGCTTTACCGGCCGTTATCCCGTGGCGATTCCCGAGAGCTTTGGTCGCGACAAGTTTATGGAGGGCTTTAAGCCCCGCAACCTGGATAAGCCGCTGCACTTTGACGACGACGCCGTGGTCGAGAAATACGACGACCGCAGCTGGGAAGAGAAGCACGGCGAGGCTTAAAACCTGCCATTTAGGGACAGGTTTATTTTGGTAGGTTTTACCTGCTGTTTTGTTGATTGAACGGCGCGCGTTGTCAGGATGCGCGCCGAAATGAACGCAACTATGAGCACCGTTTGGCGCCCGCGCGGCGCCACGGTAGTGGGAGAGGAAGGCTCAGATGAGCGACAGCAAACATGTGACGTATGAGGACGCCGGCGTCGATACCGCCGAGGGCGGCCGCGCCGTCGACGCTATTAAGCAAATGGTTAAGGACACCAACCGCCCCGAGGTTATCGGCGGTATCGGTGGCTTTGGTGGTCTGTTCTCGGCCGCCGCGCTTAAGGATATGGAAGACCCGATTCTGATCAGCGGTACCGACGGCGTGGGCACCAAGCTCGTGCTCGCTCAGATCATGGACCGTCACGAGACGGTGGGCCAGGACCTGGTCGCCATGTGCGTCAACGACATTTTGGCTTCGGGCGCCGAGCCGCTGTTCTTCCTGGACTACGTCGCCATCGGCCACATTGAGGCCGAGCACATGGCAAAGATCATCAAGGGCGTGGCCGACGGCTGCAAACTCGCGGGCTGCGCGCTCGTGGGCGGCGAGATGGCCGAGCACCCCGGTGTTATGGCTCCCGCCGACTACGACCTTGCCGGCTTTACCGTGGGTGTCGTTGATCGTCCCAAGATGCTCGACCCCGCGAACGTCCGCCCCGGCGACGTGATTCTGGGCCTGCCTTCCACCGGCGTGCACTCTAACGGCTACTCGCTCGTGCGCAAGGTCATCGGCGTCGACGGTATCAAGCCGGGCACGCCCGAGGCGGCCGCTAAGGCCGAGGAGCTGAGCCGCCCGCTCGAGGAGCTCGGCGGCGTATCGCTGGCCGACGCCCTGCTGGCCCCCACGCGCATCTACGTCAAGCCGATTCTTGAGCTGCTGCGCGGTGGCGCTCCGGTGCACGCCATTGCCCACATCACCGGCGGCGGCATCACCGAGAACCTCAACCGCGCGCTTGCCGACGACGTTGACGCCGTGGTCACCCGTAATGGTGCCGAGATGGGCTGGGATGTTCCGCCCGTCATCACTTACGTGTCGCGTCAGGCCGAGCTCGCGCCCAATGAGGCATGCAAGACCTTCAACATGGGCGTCGGCCTGTGCCTGATCGTCGCCCCCGAGGACGAGGCCGCGGTTACCGAGGCCCTGGTCGCGCTGGGCGAGAAGCCGTTCCGCGTGGGCGAGTGCGTCGAGGGCTCCGGTAAGGTCGTGTACTCCGATGAGCGCTAACGAGCAGATGGCTGCCGCCGAGGGCCTGGGCTTTGTGCCCTACACCCGTCCGACCGGCACCGATACGGCTGAGCCGCTCAAGATCGGCGTGCTCATCAGCGGCTCCGGCACCAATCTGCAGGCACTGATCGACCTGATCGCCGCCGGCAAGCTCAATGCCTCGATTGAGCTCGTAGTGTCGAGCCGTCCCTCGGCCAAGGGTCTGCAACGTGCCGAGCGTGCGGGCATTCAGACGTTGACCCTTTCCAAGGATGTCTATGCGGATCCCATCGCCGCCGACGAGATCATCGCGCACGAGCTGCTCGAGCGCGGCTGCGAATATGTGGTCATGGCCGGCTACATGCGCATGGTGCACACGCCGCTGCTGGCGGCGTTTCCCAACCGCGTGGTCAACTTGCACCCGGCGCTGCTGCCGAGCTTTACCGGTGCGCATGCGATCGACGATGCCTTTGCGCGCGGCGTCAAGGTAACTGGCGTGACCGTGCATTTTGCCAACGAGATCTACGACAACGGCCCCATCATCGCCCAGCGCGCGCTGGCTGTCGAGGAGGGCTGGGATGCCGACACGCTCGAGGAGCATATCCACGCGATTGAGCACGTGCTGTACCCCGAGGTTGTTCAGATGCTCGCCGACGGCCGCGTCCACGTTCTAGAGAACGGCAAGGTCGCAATTGATGCACCCCGCGGCTAGCGGTGCACAGTACAATTTTGTTGAGTGGTCAGGGTGGTCATTGGCGCCAAGGTGCGTGTGACCACCTTTAGTTTTTGTAGTCATCGGGGACGTTCTTGAATGACTAATCGTTTAAGAACGTCGCAGGTGACTAGGTGAGAGAGGTGATCGCATGGCGGATAGCGAAGCACTGTTTACGCCTGAGCTGGTGTTTTTTGATTGGGAGTGCGCGACGCCGGATGAGGTGTTTGCGCGACTCGAGGACGAGCTTGCACCTCGCGGCTACATTGCGCCCGGTTGGCTCGATGCCGTCCGCACGCGTGAAGATGCCTATCCCACGGGCCTTGCCATGCCGGCGGCCAACATCGCCATCCCGCATACCGATCCGGGGTTTGTGGCTAAGCCCTATATCGCGGTGGTGAAGCCCGCGGCGCCCGTGACGTTCAGTGCTATGGCGGGCATGGGTGCCCCCGTGCCGGCACAGATCATCATCAATCTGGGCATCGCCGAGCCGGGCGGCCAAGTCGAGGCCCTGCAAGCGCTCATGAATATCTTTATGGATGCCGACGCCGCAGCCGATGTGCTCGGCCAGACTACGTGCCAAGGCATGGTCGACGCCATCCGCCACCACTTTTAGGGCCGGCACTTGGGGACTGTCCCTAACTGCCGGCAGAAAAGGAACGTCCCCAACTGCCAGCTGCCAGAGCTGTCCCCTTTGCACCAAAATGGTGCAGATTAACCTGTCCCCCATGCACCAGGTATGTCGCGGGGGCCGCGTTGTGACACAATGGCGTTTGTTCGATTCGTGATGCGAAAGGCCAACTATGGCAAACAAGAAAAAGAACTCCGAGGCCGCGCCGACGCCCGAGCAGCAGGCTCGCGCTGTCTCCAGCTCTCGTAAGAAGCAGCGCAAGACGTATGTGTCTAAGACCGTCAAGATCGTCCTGGTGGTTATCGGCGTGCTGGCAATGCTGCTTTCCGTCTCGGCCATGGCATGCTCCGGTCTCATGTCGCAGGCAGAGGATACCTCGAGCTACAAGCTTACCGGCGGTGTCGCCGCTACCATCAACGGCACCAACCTCACCGAGGACACCGTGACCAAGCAGATCATGAGCATGCGCACGTCCTACGGCTACACCAAGGACAAGGACTGGGCGCAGTATCTGGTCGACAACGACCTGACGCCCAAAAAGTACCGCAAACAGCTCATCGACTCCTATACGCAGCAGATTCTGCTCCAGCAGGCGCAGAAGGAAAACGGCGTGACGGTGTCGGACGAGGAAGTCGAGAAGGCATGGAAGGACGCGTGCAAGAGCGCGGGCGGTGCCAAGGCCTTTAAGAAGACCCTTAAGACCTACGGCTATACCGAGGACACCTACAAGGACTCGCTCAAGGAGAACCTGGCACAGCAAAAGCTTAAGGACGCCGTGGCGCCCACCAGTAAGCCCAAGGACAGCGAGATCGTCGATTACATCAACGAGAACCTGTCTAACTACAACGATGCCCGCCGCTCGTCAAACATCCTGATCAAGGTTGATTCCGACGCATCTGACAAGGACAAGGCCGCCGCCAAGGCCAAGGCGCAGGAGTGCCTGGACAAGATCAACTCCGGCGAGCTGAGCTTTGAGGACGCCGTGGAGCAGTACTCCGACGATACCGGCTCCAAGGAGAAGAAGGGCGACGTGGGCTGGGACAAGCTCACCACCTTCGTCGATAGCTATCAGGCGGCGCTCGAAGGCCTTAACAAGGGCGACGTGAGCGACGTCGTCGAGTCGACGTATGGTTACCACATCATCAAGTGCACCGACTACTTCCATGTCGATAGCCAGGTCGATGACATCAAGCAGGTACCCAAGGACATCAAGAAGTATGTTTCCAACGTGGTGAAGACGCAGGCGACCAGCACTGCATACAGCGCGTGGCTGGAGCAGTACAAGAAGGACGCCGACATTACCGTCAACCCCATGCCCAAGGACGTACCCTATAACGTGAGTCTGAAGGGCGTCACCAAGAGCTCGACCGACAATTCGTCGACGACTGAGTAATCATGGGACGGTGCTCGCGCGAGTGCCGCCCACACTATTGAGGAGGATTTGCAGATGACCAACGAAGAGCTGCAGAAGGAAATGATTGCGGCCATGAAGGCCAAGGACAAGGTTCGCCTGTCTATCATTCGCCAGGTCAAGGCCGAGGTGAAGAATATCGAGGTTAACGAGCGCCGCGACGTGACCGAGGAAGATGTCAACAGCATGATCAAGCGTCTGATTAAGCAGACGAGCGAGACGCTGGAGATGTCAATTAAGGCCGGTACCGACCAGGAGCGTACCGACAACCTGACCGAGCAGGTCAAGATTCTGGAGAGCCTGCTGCCCGCGCAGGTTTCGGGCGAGGAGCTCGAGGCTCTGATCGAGCAGGTCATCGCCGAGCTGGGCGCCACGTCCAAGAAGCAGATGGGCCAGGTCATGGGAGCACTCGGCAAGGCCACCGGCGGCAACTTCGATAAGCCTGCCGCAGCAAAGATCGTCGGCGCCAAACTTGCGTAATTTGTTACGCGGTTTTACCAAACCGCGTAACGGCTCGACGCTGCAAACCCGTACACGCGGCAATCTGACGTTCAATTTCAAGGGCGCGACCATAAGGTCTGCGCCCTTTCATTTCACGTCACCTTGCTCGCGTGTACGGGTTTTCGCTGACTTATGCTCAACAAGGGCGGTTGTATTATTTTCGGCGCTCATTGGGGACAGGCTTAAATGAGTACCCAATGAGCGGGTACTCATTTAAGCCTGTCCCCAATGAGTGGGTGGAAGGTTGCGGGTTCTTTACGGGGATGTAGTGTGGGCTGCGGGAACGTGGTTCTTTCCGTACAATAGTTCAACTCGTGTAAACGCAGGGAAGGGACATTCATGGCAGACATGATCGAGATCAAGCATCTCAACAAGTACTTTGGCGACCTGCATGTGCTCAAAGATATCAACCTCACCGTCAAGCGCGGCGAGAAGCTCGTAATGATCGGGCCTTCCGGTTCGGGTAAGTCGACGCTCATCCGTTGCGTCGATTATCTTGAGGAGCCCACGTCGGGTGAGGTCGTCATCGACGGTACGCCGCTCACCAAAAAGAACCACCTGGAGATGGCTCGCAAGTACAGTTCCATGGTGTTTCAGCAGTTCAACCTGTATCCCAACATGACGGTACTGGGCAACCTGACGCTCGCGCCCATCAAGCTACAAAAGAAGAGCAAGGAGGAGGCGACCGAGATCGCCATCGCCGCGCTCAAGCGCGTCGGTATGGCGCATAAGGCCGGCGAGTATCCGCAGAACCTCTCGGGCGGTCAGCAGCAGCGTATCGCCATCGCCCGTGCCCTGTGCACCAAGCAGCCCATCATCCTGTTTGACGAACCGACCTCGGCGCTCGACCCCGAGATGGTCCAGGAAGTCCTGGACGTTATGATTGAGCTTGCGCAGGAGGACATCACCATGATCTGCGTGACGCATGAGATGGGCTTTGCGCGCCAGGTGGCCGACCGCGTCATCTTTATGGAGGACGGTCGCATTCTGGAGGAGGGCACGCCCGAGCACTTCTTCGATAACCCCGAGAACCCGCGCTGCCGCGAGTTCCTGTCCAAGATTCTGCACTAGGCGCGGTGATGGACATGACGGATATGACGAGGGCGGCCGTGTCGCGCCGTCACTTTTTGCAGCTGGCGGGCGCCGGCATGCTCGCGCTGACGGGGACCGCGCTTGCCGGTTGCGGCAATTCCACCAGCGGCGAGGGCTCCGACAAGGGGTCCAAGCTTGCGGCCATCAAGTCGCGTGGCCATCTGAACGCCGGCGTTAAGAAGGACGTTCCCGGCTACGGCTATTACGACACCGCCAAGGGCCGCTTTGAGGGCATGGAAGTCGATTTGTGCTACCAGATCGCCGCTGCCGTCTTTGGCGTGAGCTATAAGGAGGCCCGCGCCCAGGAGCTTGTCGAGTTTACCGACGTAACGCCCAAGACGCGCGGCCCGCTGATCGATAACGGCCAACTCGACGTGGTCGCGGCGACCTACACCATCACCGACGAGCGCAAGAAGAGCTGGGATTTCTCGACGCCTTACCGCACCGACTACGTTGGACTCATGGTCAAGAAGCGTTCGGGCTTTACCTCGATTGAGGACCTGGACGGCAAGGTCATTGGCGTGAGCCAGGGCGCCACCACGCAGGGCCTGATCGAGCAGATGATCAAGGACAACGGCTTTAGCTGTAAGCCCGAGTTTAGGGCCTTTAGCGGCTACCCCATCATCAAGAGTTCGCTCGACGCCGGCAATATCGACGTCTTTGCCATGGACCGCTCCACGCTGGCCGGTTACATGAACGAGACCGTTGAGCTGCTGCAGCCCGAGGTCAAGTTTGGCGAGCAGGGCTACGGCGTGGCGACCAAGAAGGGCTGCGACCTTTCGGCCGTGGTCGATCAGGTGATTTGCGATCGCCTGGCCGACGGCTGGCTCGACCAAGAGGTCAAGACCTGGGGTCTTGTATAGGCGCATCGTCCAAGGAAGGAATCAAATGCTCGAAGGATTATTTGACGCCGACCGTTGGTCGACGACATTTCAAAACATGGGGCCCTTCTGGGAGGGCTTTGGCGTGACGTTGCAGGTAGTCGTTGCCGGTCTGCTGCTGTCGCTGGTACTGGGCACGCTGTTGGGTGTGTTCTCTACCACCCGTTCGCGTGTGCTGCGTGCCATAAGCCGCGTGTACGTGGAGTTTTACCAGAACACCCCGTTGCCCGTGCAGGTGCTCTTTATGTACATGGCCGGTCCGCAGTTTTTGCAGGCCATAACCGGTGCCGACCAGCCGGTGCGCATCGCGCCGTTTGTGCTGGGCTTCTTGGGCGTGGGTCTGTATCACGCGGCCTATATTTCGGAGGTCATCCGCACTGGTATCGAGGCGGTCCCGCGCGGTCAGATGGAGGCGGCCCAGAGCCAGGGCTTCACCCGTGCGCAGGCGTACTGGTACATCGTGCTGCCCCAGACGTTCAAGATCATTTTGCCGCCGCTGTGTAACCAGGCGCTCAACCTGGTCAAGAACACGTCGGTGCTGGCGCTTGTGGCCGGCGGCGACCTTATGTACCGCTCCGACAACTTTGTGAGTCTGTACGGCTACCTGCAGGGATACATCGTCTGCTGCCTTATGTACTTCATCATCTGCTTTCCGCTCGCCATACTGGTGCAGTGGCTCGAGCGCCGCTCCAAGGAGCGTCCGCGCGGCGTGAGCCTGGCCGAGCTGGGGCTCGACAACGTAGAGGAGGCCTAGCGCATGGAAATCTTCAACGCGACCAACCTGCTCTACATTTGGGGCGGCTTTGTTAAGACAATCGAGATCTCGGCGCTGTCGATCTTTTTCTCGCTCATCTTTGGCACGGTGCTGGCGCTCGTTAAGAGCTATGCGCCCCGTCCGTTCCGTATTTTGGTGAGCGCCTATATCGAGCTGTTCCGTTGCACGCCGAACCTGCTGTGGATCCTGTTTATCTACTTTACGGTGCAGGGTTTGGACATTGTGATTTCGACCATCGCCTTTACGCTGTTTACCAGTGCTGTTATGGCCGAGATTGTGCGCGGCGGCCTCAACTCGATTCCGCGCGGCCAGTTTGAGGCAGCGCAGAGCCAGGGTTTCGGCTTCTTTGCCACCATGCGCTACATCATTCTGCCGCAGACGTTTAAGACGATTATTCCGGCGCTGTTTAGCCAATGCACGACTGTCATCAAGGACAGCTCGTATCTTTCGGGCATTAACGTGGCCGAGCTCATGTACACGGCAAACGTCGTGATGGCCCATGCGATCGACCTGTCGCAGGTGCTTATGCTCTACGGTCTGGTGTTTGCGATGTACTTTGTGCTCAACTTTGGTATCTCGCTGTTGGTGAGAGCGTATCAGAGACGAGTGGTGGCTGCATAGTTCCGCTTCCCCAAGTGCGGCACTTTGCTCCTCTTTCGGGGCAATCTGCCGCACTTGGGAAACCAGGACGGTCGTAAGTGACAAAATGGGAATCAGGAATCGCCTATTTCTCATTTGTTAGAAAGGAATCGCGATGAGCGATCTGGAGAATAAGAAGAATCCTGTGGTCATTACCATCGCGCGCGACTTTGGCGCCGAGGGCCACGAGATTGGTCGCATGCTTGCCGACGAGTTGGGGATTCCGCTGTATGACAACGAGCTGCTGGTGCGTGCGTCGCTGCGCACGGGCGAGTCGCTCGATAAGATGGCCGCCTACGACGAGCGTCTGGCTGTGGAGAACATGGCGTTCCTGCCCGACCGCTACGATGCGCGTTCGTACTCGGATAAGTTGTTCCAAAAGATGAGCCAGGTGATCTTGGACTTGGGCGAGACCGAGAGCTGCATTATCGAGGGTCGTCTGTCCGATTATCTGCTGCGCAATAATCCCAACCATATTGCCGTGCTGGTGACCGCCCCCTTTGAGGACCGCGTCGAGATTGTGCGCAAAAAGCGCGGTCTCAACAAAAAGAAGGGCGCCAAGCTGGTCAAGCAGCAGCAGAAGGCGCGCGAGGCGTTCTACAAGCGCTACAGCGCCGGCAAGTGGAAGATGACGAGCGGTAAGGACATCGTCGTCAACCGCGCCAAGCTGGGCCGCGAGGGCTGCAAAGACGTTATCGCCGCTGCCTACCGCTACAAAGTAGCGCAGTTCGAAGACTAACCGACCAAAACCACCACAAAGGGGACAGTGAACTGCCTCCCATTTCTTGGACATCGGGAAATGGGAGGTTTTCCATGAGTATA
>UQOY01000016.1 GCA_900542825.1 uncultured Collinsella sp.
GAAAGCACTTAATGTGCTTTCCGTCTTGCGCAGGACTGTAGAGCAGCAAACTTAACCCCCGCCCCCAGCCCCGGAGACCCTCCCGGATGGCCCCAAAAATTTTTTCAAAAAAGTTGTTGCGCGCCGGACAGACTTCTGTGTATACTAATCCCCGCAGCGCACGCGAGCGGAAACAAACGCGAACGACTGCCTGGGGAGTTAGCTCAGTTTGGTTAGAGCGCCGGCCTGTCACGTCGGAGGTCGCGGGTTCGAGCCCCGTACTTCCCGCCAACGCAATTAAAGCCACGTCTTCGGACGTGGCTTTTTGCGTTTGATTGGACCTTGATCCCATCGGCCCCTTTCGCCCAAAAGCAAATCCTTCCAATTCCCGGACAAGCTCCGTTTGAGACATGTGTTCAAACAAGGCGTTTGTTGCGCAACACCAGTTCAACGAAGCAGGGGGTTAGGTTATACTCAGTTGCACTGTGGGCCGTTTTGATGCAAGAGGCTTCAAAAACGGCATTCAGCGGGCACCCGTTTTGCTATTTGGGCGTCCTACGGTCATTGACGTCTCGACGTAAGCTCGGCTCCGGAGCTCGTTCGAGCTGCTCCTATTCCTTGAAAGGGGAAAAATGGACATATCGAGGAAGACTGATTACGCCCTTCGCATGCTCGCGATGCTTGCCGAGGACCCGGAGCGTCTGCTTTCTGTTCGCACCGCCGCCGAAGAGGTCAATGTCCCGTATTCGTTTGCCCGTTCGATCCAGCATGGTTTGGTTCAGGCCGGTATTGTGGAGAGCCTGCGTGGCGTCCATGGCGGCATGCGTCTTAAGGTCAGCCCCGACGATGTCACCATCCGCCAGGTCGTTGAGGCCGTTCAGGGCCCCATGGTCATGAACGATTGCACCGCGCCCGATGGCGACTGTGCGCGCATGGGCACGTGCTGCTATCATCCCCTGTGGGCCGGAGCTCAAGCGCTGATGCGCGACTACCTCGATTCCGTTTCGCTGGGCGATATCGTCGCTCACCGCCAGTTCCCGGCCGTCGATTCCAAGTTCGCCGACCGCGATGCGTTTCCCGAGTACGCCACCTGTGCGTGCGCTTGCCGGGAGGAATAGCGCCGCATAAGGAGCATAGCCATGATTCAGGACCCCTTTCGTTCGATGATTCGTTCGGAAGGGGTCCTGCGTTATCGCGACCTTCCGTGGCGCCGCACGCGCGACCCGTACATTATTTGGCTTTCCGAGGTTATGCTGCAGCAAACGCAGGTGCCGCGTGTGGAGACGCGTATGCCCGCGTGGCTCGACCGCTTTCCGACCGTGCAGGCGCTCGCTCAGGCCGCTCCTTCCGACGTTTTGGATGCTTGGCAGGGGATGGGTTACAACCGACGCGCTCTGGCGCTCCACAGGGCCGCTCAGCGCGTTGTAGAGGACTGGGGTGGGGAGTTTCCACGTGAGACGCGCGACCTGGTCGTCCTGCCCGGTATTGGTCCGGCGACGGCGCAGGGCATCCGGTCGTTTGCGTTTGATCTACCGGGTGTGTATCTGGAGACCAACGTGCGCACGGTCTTTCTGCATCATTTCTTTCCCGACGTGCCGGCCGTTCCCGATCGCGAGCTGGTGCCGCTGATCCAATCCGCCTGTCCGGCGGCTCCCGGTGCGACGGCGGATGAGATCGCTCCCTTTGCCGTGCCGCTCGATGATGCCGACACGCCGCGCGCATGGTATTACGCACTGCTGGATTATGGCGCGTATCTTAAAAAGACGCTGCCCAATCCGTCCAGGCGCTCGGCGAGCTATAGCCGTCAGTCCAAGTTTGAGGGCTCGCGCCGTCAAAAGCGCGCCCATATTGTGCGCATGCTGCTGGCTGCGCGCGATGGGCGGCCGACGGGCATCACACTCGCCGAGGCCGTGGCGGGTGTCAACGAAATGGAGGCGGCGGCAGGCCGCGAGCCGGTCGATCATGATCTTGTTGCAGGAATTTTGGCCGACTTGGAGCGTGAGGGCTTTTGCCGTGTGGAGGGCGACCGCTGGCTAAGCGTGTAGCCCACCCGAATCTGAAGAACAGGATTGTAAGGTTTAGATTTTCGACATGAGGGCATCCTAAAGACAAGGCCGCTCGAAGCCTACGGGCGGCATGTGTTGAAGGGAAGTACACCTATGGATTTTGAGAACTCTCAGACCAAGAAGAACCTCGAGGCCGCTTTTGCCGGTGAGTCCCAGGCGCACACCAAGTATCGCTACTACGCATCTAAGGCCAAGAAGGATGGTTACGTTCAGATCTCGAATATCTTTGCCGAGACCGCAGGCAACGAGTCCGAGCACGCCAAGCTGTGGTTTAAGTATCTGCACGACGGCGCCGTTCCCGACACCCTGGACAACTTGCGTGATGCCGCTGCGGGCGAGAACTACGAGTGGACCACGATGTACGACGAGTTCGCCAAGACCGCCGAGGAGGAGGGCTTTACCGAGATCGCCGAGAAGTTCCGTGGCGTCGGTGCTGTCGAGCAGGCTCACGAGGAGCGCTACAACAAGCTTGTCGAGCGCATTGAATCGGGCGAGGTGTTTGAGCGCGAGGGCGTGAAGGTGTGGAAGTGCCTGAACTGCGGGCACCTGCATGTTGGTGCCGAGGCGCCCGAGGTGTGCCCGGTGTGCAATCACCCGAAGGCGTACTTTGAGGAGCAGGTGGTGAACTACTAGCGCGTGGCGCTGGCTGCTGCGGAGCGCGGGGCGGGAGGCCGGATTCCCTTCCCTCCCCGCTCACGGTTCCGCAGGGCAACTGCTGGTTTCACCGCTCCGGGCGTCAGACCCGCAGCGCATCCCTTTCCCTCTCGCTCACGGCTCCGCAGAGTCGCGCGAGGCAAAGGCATGCGCCGCGGGTCTGACGACACGGGCTAGCCAACGAGTTTTGGCTAATAGATTGGTTTGTGTGCCGCCCCTTTTGGGGCGGCACTATTTGTTAGGGGGTACACTGGGTAGCGGCTTTTAGTTTATCTACTACCTGATGGGGTGTTTTTTTATGGGTAAGAAGTCTCGGGCTCGGGTTGCTGCGGTGGGAACTCGCAAGGATCCTGGTCGTCGGGTTCCTGAGGGCAAAAAGGCCGATCGTGCCGAGAAGGACAAGAAGGTCGGTGCGCATGCTCATCCTGAGTGGGCGCCTCATTTGAATACGGCGAGCGAAGACCTGACTGCCAAGCTGTTTACGATGGTCGAGGTCATCTTGGGCGTGGTGCCTGTGGTGGTCATCGGTCTGCTCTTGGCCTCTAAGGATGCCACGAGCGTGGATAAGCTCACCGACGTCTTTTCCCAGGACCCCTCGATGGTGGTTACGTTTATCTCTGCGTGCCTGCAGCCGTTTGTGGCGTACATGCTGTACATGATTTATCGTAAATACTGCGAGGGCGATGCGGGCTTTGCCGCCGGAAACCTGATTGGCCTCTTGTGCTCCGAGATCTTGCTGCTCAATATTCCCGGCGTCATCGGCATGGGTATCTTGTTGTGGCGTGTTTGGCGCAACGTTGCCCCGCACTTTGAGAGCTGGCTGTTTGAGCGCCGTGCAATGGGCGTGCTGGCAGACATCGCGGGCTCGCTCGTGATTCTAGCCTTGTCGTTTATGTGCGCCACCGCCGCCCGAGGTCTCGCGGGCATGTAAAGCTGCCTTCACCGACTGCGGAGCACAGGGCGGGGAAACCTTTCCCTCTCGCTCACGGCTCCGCAGATCGCGCGAGGCAAAGGTTTCCCCGCCCTGCGCTCCGGCGTTGAGCCGTCGCGTGCTCGTTACAGAAAAGCTGATTAGAAGTTTGTGTGCCGCCCCTTTGGGGCGGCACTTTTTGTGTGGGGTCCCTGTCTTCACAATTTCTGTCAAGCTTTTGGTCGGCTTTTGGTTAGTTGGCGGGTTGATGGAAGGGCAAAAGATTGCTGGCGAAAAAAGCTCAAAGAAAGTGCTGGTAGGGGAGTTGTTGAGCTTTTCGACAGTTTTCTGACCAAAGAATCTTTGCGGCTATTGTCACGGATTTCGTTGCCGTGGTCGCGATGGTGCGGGATGCTGGGCGCAAGCGTCGAATGCTCCGATTGAGGAGGCCAACATGGATCTGTTTCTTGAGACCCCGCAGCAACAAGCCGAGCGCATGTTGCGCCAACAGCAACGGCTTATGGAGATGCAAATGCAGGGGATGGCTGGCCAGCCTCCTGCGCAAAACGCCGCGCCCGCGGGCGAGGTGGCCCCAGAGACCTATTCCGTACAGCAGGATTCATATGCCCAGGAGCTCGCGTTCGACAAGCGTCGTGCGTGTCGCCGTCGTTGGGTCCAGCGCCTGCGTTCGCTGGCGATGATCGTACTGATCCCGTTGGGGCTCGCGGCAATCTTCTTGGCCTCATATGCCCTCACGTGCATTCTCAACGGCGCCTCGCCCAGCGAGGTGCTTGAACACTTGGCAGCCCTCGGCCAGCGCCTGGGCGATGTCGTAACAACCATTCGCGCCGGCTGGGAGAGTTAGCGTTTTAGTGCCTGTGGCCCAAAATCCATTTGCCCGATTGCCGTGGGGCGCCCGGTGCGTGTGGCGGGGTAAGATTGATCGCGGTTTTGATTGATGGTCGATGAGGTTTGTTGGGCGGAGACTATGTCTGCTATTGATATCGTGCTTGTTGTGATCGCCTTGGTGGCGGTGGGGGTTGCCGTGGCTTGTGCCCTGCAGCTCAAGGGCCTTCGCGCCGAGCTGCGGGAGCGCGGTGATAGCGGGGCGGAGATGCTGGCTGCGCTCGAGCAGGCCAACAACACGCTCGACACCCTGAACGTCGCGTTGGCAGAAACCCGCCGCACGGCAAACGCCATTGCGCAGCAGCAGACGACCGACGCCGCCGTAGAGCAGCAGCGCTACCTGACCATCGCGCGCGAGTTCTCGCAGGCCGGCGACCGCATGGATGACCTGCGCCGCGAGACGGCCCAACAGCTCGGTGCCAACCGCGAGGGCATCGAGCACCGCCTGGACAAGGTGCGCGAGACGGTCGATGCCCAGTTGGGTGCCATCCGCAAGGACAACAACGTGCAGCTCGATCAGATGCGCGCGACGGTGGACGAGAAACTTTCCCGTACGCTCAACGATCGCCTGTCTGCATCGTTTAAGCAGGTGAGCGACCAGCTCGAGGCCGTGTACAAGGGTCTGGGCGACATGCAGTCTATCGCCACCGGCGTAGGCGACCTTAAGCGCGTGCTGGGCAATGTAAAAGCGCGCGGTATCTTGGGCGAGGTGCAGCTGGGTGCAATCCTGGCGGACATCCTTACGCCCGACCAGTATCTGGAAAACGTCGCCACCAAGCCCGGCGCCTCGGAGCGCGTTGAGTTTGCCGTCAAGCTGCCGGTAGACGAGGGCGATCCCGTGCTGCTGCCGATTGATTCCAAATTCCCGGGCGACGCATACGAGCATTTGCTCGACGCGCAAGAGTCGGGTGATGCCGAGGCGGTGGCCACCGCGCGCAAGACGCTCGACGCCATGGTGAAGCGCGAGGCCAAGGACATCTGTGAAAAGTACCTGAGCGTGCCCGCGACGACCAACTTTGGCATCATGTTCGTTCCGTTTGAGGGACTGTACGCCGAGGTCGTCAGCCGTCCCGGGCTTATCGAGACCCTGGGCCGCGACTATCACGTCAACGTTGCCGGCCCCAGCACCATGGCGGCCATCCTCAACAGCCTGCAGATGAGCTACCAGACGTTTAGGCTGCAAAAGCGCACCGACGACGTGCTGCGTGTGCTCTCTGCCGTCAAGGCCGAGCTGCCGTGCTATCAGGCGGCGCTGCGTCGCGCCCAGCAGCAGATCGAGACCGCGGGTAAAACGGTCGAGGGCATCATCACCACGCGCACCAACGTTATGGAGCGCAAACTCAAGGATATCGATGCGCTGGAAGACGCGCGGGAGGCCGACGAGATCTTGGGGCTCACATCCGCGGAGCTGCTCGCAGACCAAAAAGACGAGGACTAGCTGCATCTGACGGCGGGGCGTCGGCGTAAACGCGAGGCGCGGGCACTTTTCGCATCGTGCTTGCCTGAAGTGCGCTTTAGTGTGCAACAATGGCGTTTCGCCCTATCAGACGCGAAAGGAAGACCATGTCTCAGAGAAGCACCAGTCCGCTCAAACGCTCCACCGTGCGCCGCACGCTGCAGCGTTTTTGGGACGTCACGCGCACACAGCCGCTGATCGTCTTTCTCTCGGTGTTCTCGTCGGCGGGCTACATCTTTTTGCTCACGTTTGCCAACACCTACGTGATGGCCCTTATCGTTGACCGCGTTCAGGCCGGCCCCGTGCCGGGCGACCAGGTGTTTGAGGTCTTTGGCCCCTACATTCTGGCGCTCGTGCTCGTTAACCTAGTGGGCCAGATCCTCTCCAAGCTGCAGGACTACACCGTCTACAAGCTCGAGATTGCGGGGAACTACCACCTGGCGCGCCTGTGCTTTGACACGCTCTCCAATCAATCCATGACATTCCACACCAGCCGCTTTGGCGGATCGCTCGTGAGCCAGACGAGCCGTTTTATGAGCGGCTACACGGGCTTGGTTGACGTGACGGTGTATTCGCTCATCCCTACCATCACCTCGGTCATCTGCACGGTGGCGGCGCTCGCCCCGGTGGTGCCCACATTTACCGTGATCCTGGTGGGCATTATGGTCATCTACATCGCGTTTGTCTGGCTTATGTACAAGCGCATCATGCCGCTTTCGGCCGCGACGTCCGCCGCGCAGAACAAGCTGTCGGGCGTGCTGTCCGACGCGGTAACGAACATCCTGGCCGTCAAGACCTGTGGGCGCGAGGACTTTGAGCGCGACCTGTTCGATGCCGCCGACCGCGCCGCGCGCGACGCCGAGACGGTCTCGATGCACGCCATGATGCAGCGCAACTTTACGACCTCGGGCCTTATCGTCATCACCATGGCCGTAGTGAGCGTGTTCGTGGCGGGCGGCAACGCGTGGTTTGGCATCTCGGCCGGCGCGCTCGTCATGATCTTTACCTATACGTACAACCTCACCATGCGTCTGAACTACGTAAGCTCCATGATGCAGCGCATTAACCGCGCGCTGGGCGATGCGGCCGAGATGACGCGCGTGCTGGACGAGCCACGTCTGGTGGCGGATGACGAGAACGCTCCCGAGCTTAAAGTGGGCGAGGGTGCGATTGATTTTGAGCACCTGAGCTTTGCATACCGTGACGCCGCGGCGGGCGAGAGCGTGTTCGACGACCTGACGCTCCATGTGGCGGCGGGCCAGCGCGTGGGCCTGGTGGGCAAATCGGGCTCGGGCAAGACGACGCTCACCAAGCTGTTGCTGCGCCTGGACGACGTGCAGGGCGGCCGCGTGCTCGTGGACGGCCAAGACGTCTCGCGCTGCACGCAGCAGAGCCTGCGTCGCCAGGTTGCCTACGTGCCGCAGGAGGCGCTGCTGTTCCATCGCTCCATTCGCGAGAATATCGCCTACGGCCGCGCGTGCGCCACCGACGAACAGATCCGCGAGGCCGCGCGCTTGGCTAATGCGACCGAGTTTATCGACCGCCTACCCAACGGCTTTGACACCATGGTGGGCGAGCGCGGCGTTAAACTCTCGGGCGGTCAACGCCAGCGCGTGGCCATTGCCCGCGCTATCCTGACCGACGCGCCGATTCTGGTGCTCGACGAGGCGACGTCTGCCCTAGACAGCGAGTCCGAGGCGCTGGTGCAGGAGGCGCTCGAGAACCTGATGCGCGGTCGCACCTCCATTGTGGTGGCACATCGCCTGTCCACCGTGGCGGCGCTCGACCGCATCGTGGTGCTGGCCGATGGTGAGATTGTCGAGGACGGTACGCATGCGCAGCTTGTCGAGGCGGGCGGCGAGTACGCAAGCCTGTGGGGTCGCCAGACCGGCGCATTTTTGGAGGCGTAAAGACCCCATACGTGGGACAATCGTGCCCATAGGTTTGTTAGCCCGCTGAGCCGAGGAGTCGTTATGCCACGCGAGACCAATGCCGCCAAACGCGAGCGCGCCGTTGAGGTGTGCGAGCGCCTCAACCGTCGCTATGGCCCGGTTGAGTGCTTTTTGGATCACGAGAATCCCTTTAGGCTGCTCATTGCAGTGCTACTCTCGGCGCAGACGACCGACGCGCAGGTCAACAAAGTGACGCCGAAGCTGTTTGCCCAGTGGCCCACGCCCGAGGCCATGGCGGGGGCGAGCGTGGCCGATGTGGCCGATACCATTAAGTCACTCGGCTTTTATAAGAGTAAGGCCAAACATGCCGTGGAGGCCGCGCAGATGATCGTCGCCGATTACGGTGGCGAGGTGCCGGCCGACATGAAGGAGCTCGTCAAGCTGCCGGGTGTTGGCCGCAAAACGGCGAACATCGTGCTCAACGTGGGGTTTGGCATTGTCGAGGGCATCGCGGTCGATACACACGTCAACCGCATCGCGCACCGCCTGATGCTGAGCCCCAAGACGCACGCCAAAGAGCCGCTCAAGACCGAGCAAGACCTGCTCAAGATTTTGCCGCACGAGTATTGGGAGTCGGTCAACCACCAGTGGATCACCTTTGGCCGCGAGATCTGCGACGCCCGCAAACCTAAGTGCGACGAGTGCCCGCTGGCAGACCTTTGTCCCAGCGTGCGCGTTTTGGGGTAGCTGTTTGGCGTGCGCTGGCGTGCCTACCTCATGCGCTACCATGACAATCAAGACTTTTGACGTACGACCCGCCGAGCTTGCCCCGGCGGGCTTTTGGCGTTGCAATGCCGGAGGAACAGCATGCTCATTCACCGTATAGCCGCGCAGCTCTACACTGCCGAGGCCTTGCAGACCGTCGAGGCCGGACTCGATGCCGGCGAGGACGTGACGCTGGCCGTGTCGCAGTCGGGCCGCACGCTTATGGCGGCCGCCCAGTTTGCGCGTCGTCCGCGCCCGACGGTCTACATTGTGAGTGGCGAGGATGCGGCCGATCGCGCTGCGCGTAGCCTTGCCGCCTACGTGGGCCTGGCACACGTGTGCCGCTTTCCCGAGCGCAAGGACTACCCTTGGCGCGAGCAGGCACCCGACGACGCTGTGGTGGCGCAGCGCTGCGAAGCCCTGGGGCGCATCGTGCGCGGGGACAACTGCATCATGGTTGCCTCGGCCCGCGCGCTGCTGCGCTGTGTGCCGCCGGTCGAGAGTCGCTATTGGGAGTCCACCACCTTTGCGGTGGGCGAGGAGATTCCTTTTGATGAGGTGCCGCAGCGCCTGGTGGGCATGGGCTACACCAACGCCGGCGCAGCCGATGCGCCCGGTCTGTTCCGCGTGCACGGCGACACCGTCGAGGTGTTTCCCGCGCAGGAGAAGGCGCCCGTGCGCATCGAGTTCTTTGGCGACGAGATCGATCGCATTCGCCGCATGGTGAGCTCCACGGGCCAAACTATCGGCAACGAGGACAGTATCGAGATCTTCCCGTGCCGCGAGCTGGCACTTACCGACGAGGCGGTCCACAACATGCACGTGGCGCTCTACCGCGCAAGCCAGGACGACAGCAAGCTGGCGGCGCTGCTCGAGATGGTGGATGCACGCATCGTCACGCCCGAGCTCGACCGCTTTTTGCCGGTGATGTACGGCCAGACCGTAAGCCCGCTGGCACACGTGAGCGGCAAGGCACTCGTGGTCCTGTCCGAGCCGCGCTCGCTGTTCGACGACTGCCTGCGCGCCTACGAGGATATCGAGGCCCGTGCCGGGGAGGCAGGGATTGACCGCCTGGACGGTTTGTATGTGCGCGCTCAACAGCTCGATTTTGGTGCTCAGCAGCGCCTGAACTATGTGAGCCTGATTCGTGCCGGCGGTGCGGTGACGGCCGAGCTCAAGATTGAGCAGCCGGCCATTGCGGGCTCGGACAATCGCTTTATGACGCGCATTCAGGAGGTCGTGGGCAAGCGCTACGCCTGCGTGTTTGCCATTCCCGACCGCGGTGCGCGCGAGTCGATGGAGCTCACCTTTGGCGACGAGGGCATTACCTTTGAGGAATCGCTGACCGCGGCGCCCGAGAATGCCGGCGCTATCGGCGAGCACGTACGCGTGGCAGCGGCAGATTCTGCCGACCGTGCCGCACGCCAGGAGGCCCATGCTTCCATTCGCGAGCGTAAGGCCGACGCGCTCAACGCCCGCTCGCTCGAGGCGGGTGCCGCCCAGGCTGCCGCCGGTGCCGCCGTGCCCACTATCTCGCGCGGACGCGTGACCTTTGTCGATGCTGCCTTGCCGCAGGGCGTGGTGGTGCCCGATGCCAACCTGGCCGTGTTCTCGATCGCCGACCTCAACGCCCGCATGGACGCCAACCGCGCGCGCAGCCGCCGCAAGGTGGACCTTACGCAGATCACGTTCCCGTTTAAGCCGGGCGACTACGTGGTGCATGCCACTCACGGCATCGCGCTCTTTAGCGAGATCGCGCGCCAGGAAGTGGGCGGCAAGGAGCGCGACTACTTTTTGCTGGAATATGCCGACGGCGACAAGCTCTACGTGCCGCTCGAGCAGGTCGACCGTATCACGCGATACGTCGGTCCCGACGGCGACAAGCCACGCCTGACCAGGCTCAATACCGCCGACTGGACGCGTGCTACCAATAAGGCGCGCAAGAACGCCAAAAAGCTGGCGTTCGACCTGGTCGATCTGTATACGCGCCGCTCGTCGATTACCGGTATCGCCTGCCCGCCCGACACGCCCGAGCAGATCGAGATGGAGGAGAGCTTTCCTTACGACGAGACGCGCGACCAGCTGGAGGCCATCGCCGACATTAAGGCCGACATGGAGGCGCCCAAGCCCATGGACCGCCTGCTGTGCGGCGACGTGGGCTTTGGCAAGACCGAGGTCGCCCTGCGCGCGGCGTTTAAGTGCGTGGACTCCGGCCGCCAGGTCATGGTGCTCTGCCCCACGACCATTCTTGCCCAGCAGCACTACGAGACGTTCTTTGAGCGTTTTGCCCCGTTTGGCCTCGAGGTCGAGGTGCTCAGCCGCTTCCGCACGCCGGCGCAGCAAAAGCGTGCGCTCAAGGCGTTTGCCGAGGGCACGATCGATGTGCTTATCGGCACGCATCGTCTGCTTTCGGCCGATGTGAACCCCAAGAACCTGGGCCTGGTGATCATTGACGAGGAGCAGCGCTTTGGCGTGCAGCACAAGGAGCAGCTCAAGAACCTGCGCGAGCAGATTGACGTGCTCACGCTTTCGGCAACGCCGATTCCGCGAACCATGCAGATGGCCACGAGCGGCGTGCGCGACATGAGCCTGATCACGACGCCGCCCACCGGGCGTCGCCCCGTGATCGTGCACGTGGGGGAGTACGACCCCGATGTGGTGAGCGCGGCGATTCGCCTGGAGGTGGGTCGCGGCGGCCAGGTGTACTACGTGTCCAACCGCGTCAAGACCATCGATGACGCCGTGGCGCGCGTGCACGAGGCCGCGCCCGAGGCACGCGTGGGCGTGGCGCACGGCAAGATGAGCCCGCGCGAGGTCGAGGACGTGATGATCGAGTTCGCGACCAAAAAGATCGACGTGCTCATCGCCACGACCATCGTGGAGAGCGGCATAGACAACGCGACCGCCAACACACTGATCATCGAGGATTCGCAGCGCCTGGGCCTGGCGCAGCTCTACCAGCTCAAGGGCCGTGTGGGCCGCTCTGCCACGCAGGCCTACGCGTACTTTATGTTCCCGGGCGAGCTGCCGCTCACCGAGGAGGCCACGGCGCGCCTGACCGCACTTTCCGAGTTCCAGGATCTGGGCAGCGGCATGCGCATTGCCATGCGCGACCTGGAGATTCGTGGTGCCGGCTCGCTTATGGGCGCCGAACAGCACGGCAACCTGTCGAGCGTGGGCTTTGACCTGTTTACGCAGATGCTGGGCCAGGCGGTGGCCGAGGCGCGCGGCGATGACGACGCCGGCGTGGAGGCGGCGAGTGTGGGTATTAACCTGCCGGCCGATTACTTCTTGCCCGAGGAGTACCTGCCGGCGGTGGACCAGCGCGTGCTCGTGTACCGCAAGCTCGCGGCGGCCGAGGACCTGGAGAGCATCGACGAGGTGCAGGAAGAGACCGAGGCCGCGCACGGTGAGCTGCCGCTGGCGGGGCTCAACCTGTTCAACCGCGCGCGCATCCGTATCCGCGGCGAGCGCTTGGGACTCGAGAGCGTCACACTCAGCGGCGGTCGCATCACGTTTTTGGGCGTCGACGTGCCCAAGAAGGTGGCATTTGAGCTTAAGACCCGCTATGGCGCGGTGAACTTCCCCAAGAGCCGCAAGTTGTCGGTGCCCTACAAGGCGGGTGCCGGCGCGGGCAGCGGCCTGGGTCGCGGCCTCGATGCCAACGACGGCACCGGCCCGGTGGCCGCGGCGCTCATGCTGCTGCAGCAGCTGGGTGCGTCCGACGATGATTAACGGGTCGACGCTGCAAACACCCCATTTGGGCACTCTGGTTCCATCGAAAGGAAAGCATGTTCGGATACATCTATAAGAAAGATGTCGCCATTATCGCGGTTGTCCTGTGCCTTTGTCTGGGCGTGGGCAGTTTCTTCGATTATCAGATCTCGAGCGCACTGTTCAATATCGGCAGCATGTACGGTCGCTTTATCGAGGCCGCCGGCGAGCTGCCGTTCGAGCTGACGGCAAGCGTCGCAGGCGTCATGCTCGTGCGCGCGGCGCGTCCCGACTCCAGGGGGAGCAAATGGCTCGCCGTGCTCGGCATCCTCGTCAACATCGGCCTGGCCGGCTACGAGATCGTTTCGTCCCTGCGGGTTGGCGGCAAACTCATCGCGGTTCAGCTGGTACTGACGTTTGTGCTGGTCATCGCCGCCAACCTTATCGTCTATCGCCTCACGCGCACGACCGAGCCCGACGAGCTCACGCGCTGGGCGTTGATGGTGCTTGCCGTGTGGGTCGCTCAGGCAATTATCCTCAACGTGATCGTCAAGCCGCTGTGGTCGCGCCCGCGCATGCGCGTGATCGAGGTGACGCAGGGACTCGATTTTCAGCCGTGGTGGGTGATCGGCAATCCCGACAAATGGACTTATATCGCCGCCGGCGTGATCAAGGACGGCTTCAAGTCGTTCGCGAGCGGGCACACCGCGCATGCGGCGATCGGTCTTATGCTCGCCGGGCTTCCCGCGGCAGCCTTTACGGAAAAACCTTCGCGTCGCCGTGTAATCTTTTGGGCGGCGGTTGTTGTTGCGGCGTTCGTCGCCTTTGGCCGCATCGTGATCGGAGCGCATTTTTTGAGCGATGTGAGCTGCGGCTTTGCCCTGGTGCTGGCGCTTGAGTGCCTTGCCGCGCGCATTGCCTATCCCAACGGCGTACAATAGCTCCGTTTGAATCATCTGGCCGATACCCGGTAAGAGAGGATTGCCATGCTCGCGTTTAACAACGATTATTCCCACGGCGCACATCCGGCAGTGCTGCAGGCGCTCGTCGACACCAATATGGAGCCGCAGCCCGGCTACGGTACCGATGCGCACACCGAGCGTGCCAAGCAGCTTATCCGCGAGGCCTGTCAGGCCCCCGATGCCGACGTGTTTTTTCTGGTGGGCGGCACGCAGGCCAACGCGACGGTGATTGACATGCTGCTTGCGCCCTACGAGGGCGTTGTTGCCGCCGAGACCGGCCACGTCGCCTGTCACGAGGCGGGCGCCATCGAGTTTGGCGGCCACAAGGTGCTCACCATCCCCGGCTACGAGGGCAAGATGCACGCCGAGGACCTCGAGAACTATATCCAGGTGTTCTACGAAAACGAGAGCTACGAGCACACGGTGTTCCCGGGTGCCGTGTACGTGAGCCTATCGACCGAGTACGGCACGCTGTACTCCAAGGCCGAGCTCGCGGCTATTCACGCGGTGTGCCAGAAGCGCGAGATTCCGCTGTTTGTGGACGGTGCTCGCCTGGCCTATGCGCTGGCGGCCGATGAATGCGACATTACCCTGCCCGAGCTGGCGCAGCTGTGTGACGTGTTCTACATCGGCGGCACCAAGTGCGGTGCGCTTTGTGGCGAGGCCGTGGTGTTTTGCGGCATGCACGCCCCGGCGCACCCCATTCCGCGTATTAAGCAGCATGGCGCACTGCTCGCCAAGGGCCGCCTGACGGGCGTCCAGTTTGAGGCGCTCTTTACCGATGGCCTGTATTTTGAGATCGGCCGCCAGGCGATTCAGACCGCTCAGGCGCTGCGTCGCGTGCTGCACGAGCGCGGTTACCAGTTCTTCTTGGAGACGCCGACCAACCAGCAGTTCGTGATTCTGCCCAACGAGGACATGGCCCGCATTCGCGAGCATGCCTCGATCGAGTACTGGGAAAAGTACGACGAGACCCACACGGTGGTGCGCTTTTGCACCAGCTGGGCCACGACGCAGGAGGACATCGACGCGCTGGCGGCTGTCCTGTAGCCTGATGTAATGACGAGGGACCGCCTTGCGCTGGGTTTGGCGCAGGGCGGTCTTTGCTTTTGAGGGGGAGGGGCTGTATGCCCGAGATGTCCGAGCCGACGATTCGCCTGGCGACGCCCGAAGACGCGCCGGCGTTGCTTGCCATCTATGAGCCATATGTGCGCCAGACGGCGATTACCTGCGAATACGAGGTACCGAGTGTTGAGGAGTTCGCCGGGCGCATCGAGCGTACGCTCAAGCGCTATCCGTATTTGGTGATGGAGCTGGACGGGCTTCCGGTAGGCTATGCCTATGTGAGTCCACTCAACAGCCGCGAGGCCTATGACTGGTCGGTCGAGACGTCGATCTACCTGGCATGCGATGTGCGCCATGGCGGGCTGGGTCGCAAGCTGCACGACGCGCTCAAGCAGTGCCTGATCGCGATGGGCATCACCAACATGTGCGCTCTCATTGCCGTGCCGCACGACAAGGACGACGAATACCTGACGCACAACAGTCAGGATTTCCATGCCCATATGGGATATCGCCTGGTGGGCGCCTTCGATCGCTGCGCCCAAAAGTTCGGCTGCTGGTACGACATGTGTTGGATGGAGTTGGTCCTAGCCGAGCGCGTCCCTAACCAACCCAAGCCAACCTGGTTCCCCGACCTCCCCAAACCTACCATTTAGGGACAGGTTTATTTTGGCAGGTTAGCCGATGGGCTCGGTGTATTTGGCGCGGTCGGTGCGTTGGATGCGCTTGGAGACATGGAGCGGGCGGCCGTCGGTGTCGTAGACGTAGTCGGTGATCAGGATCAGCGCCTGCCCACGCTCAACGTTGAGCAAAAACGCCTCGTTTTGCGAGGCATAGCACACCTCAAAGGTCTTGTGCCCCTGTGCTGGCGCGCGATGGAATTCTTGACGCAGCGTGGCGTAGAGTGAACCGTTGATATCGCGATCGATGAGTGCTCCAAAGCTTGGCGGCAGATAGGTGGTCTCCAGGCACAGTGGCGCATCGTCCAGATAACGCAGACGGACAAGTTTGACGAGCTTGCTGCCCACGGCGGCATCAAAGAACTTAGCTATGCTGCCGGCAGCCTTGGTAAAGCCCGAGTCCACCGTGCGCGTGGTGGGCTTCATACCCCGACCCTGTACCTGCGCCGTATAGCTCGAAAATACCAGGTTGTTCTCGTGGAGTGCCGGCGTGTCGGCCACAAAGGCACCACGTCCGCGCTCGGTGCGAACCAGACCCTCATCAACGAGCACCTTAAGGGCATGGCGCACGGTGCTGCGCGACAGCCCCGATTCGTCCATGAGTTCCATCTCGGACGGCAGCTTGTCTCCGCGCGCGTAGGTGCCGGCGGCGATGCGGTCGCGCAGCATGCCCGCCAAGCGCTCGTATTGGGTCAGTTTCTTTTTAGACGAAGCGTTCATGCGATCAACCTGTATCTAACCTGTATGCGAGTCTAATCAAGCATGTATTCAATACAACAACAAAATCGCTGGTAGCCAGTTATCGAAAACCGCATCAGCAAAATTTCTAAGACAAATATAGCATACAACTAATCGACATAGCCAAAACATGTATGTAACTTGTATGCCTGTGATGAGCATCAAACGAGAAGAAAGGCTGATGCACGATGACTACTCAGGAACAGGTTAAGGACGTCGTCTCCCAGGTTTTGGCTGACAAGGCGGACAAGGGCGGCATCAAGCGCGTCGTGTGGATTGGCGCCGGCGGATCCAACGGCGGCAACTATCCTGCCCAGTACTTTATGGAGCACGAGGCCACGCAGGTCGTGAGCTCCAGCTACACCAGCAACGAGTTCGTGCACGCCACCCCTGCCTACGTCAACGAGAACACCCTGGCCGTCGTCGTGTCCATGCGCGGCACCAAGGAGACCATCGTCGCTGCTCAGGTCGCCAAGGACCACGGCGCCAGCACCATCGCCATCTATGTTGACGAGTCCGGCCTCACCGAGGTCTGCGACTACAAGATCCAGTACGACAGCCTGGCCGTCGACGAGTCCTGCATGGGCCGTACCAACTCCGCCGTCGTAACCATGATCGCCATGGAGCTTACGCAGCAGACTGAGGGCTATGCCGAGTACGAGACCGCTATGGCCGCTTTCGACTTGGTCGACCCCATCTATCGAAAGGCCGTCGAGTACACCCGTCCGCTTGCTGCCAAGTGGGCCGAGCAGAACGCCGACAAGCCCTGCATCAACGTCATGGCTCAGGGCCCGCTTTTTGGTGCCGCCTACGTCTTTAGCATCTGCAACGTGCAGGAGATGCTGCAGATCGACTCCTGCACCATCAACACCTGCGACTTCTTCCACGGCCCCTTCGAGATCCTGGACAAGCGCACTTCGCTGTTCCAGCTCATCAGCGTCGGCCGTAGCCGCTGCAACGACGAGCGCGGCATCCGCTTCGTCAACCAGTACGGTGGCGAGCGCGTCTACCAGCTCGACGCCAAGGAGCTCGGCCTCAACGACATTAAGGACAGCGTGAGCGAGTACTTCAACCACCTGATCTTTGCCCCGATCCTCAACAACGTGTACATGCGCGCGCTCTCTGCCGTCACCCACAAGGACTACATGACGCGCCGCTACATGTGGAAGCTTGACTACTAAGGGATAGAGTGGCCTAACAGCCCAATATCCCTCATAAGTTGCGGTGGAATAGTTCCTGTTGGGGGGTGTGAGGCCTTCATTTGAGAACTATTTCACCGCAACTGCTAGAGCGGCACTTGGGGACGTTCCCTTTTTGCCGGCAGTTGGGGACACTTCTTGTGTCAAGAGTTTTCCCGTTCACCGATTTCAGTCTTGATAAATGTATATAACGACTATAACGTAGCATGAAACATATTGGAAATAATACTGAGGAGGCTGCGTTGAAGAGGAGCAATCTGGGCTATGTGCTGGTGCTGATCGCCGCGCTTATGTGGGGCACCATCGGAATCTTTGTTAACGGAATATCGGCCCTGGGCGTTTCGTCTCAGAGCATGGCGGCCCTTCGTCTGTTGTCGGGTGCCGTCTTAATGGCTCCGGTCTTGGTATTCATGGGTTGCCAGGGAGGTGCTCGTGAGGGAAAAGCCTCGGGTCCCATGGCGCTGTTCAAGGCAAGTCCTAAAGAGCTCGTCCCCTGCGCACTTGTCGGTATCGTCGGTTTGGCCGTCGCCAACACCTGCTATTACGAGTGCATGGGCGAGGTGGGCATGTCCACGGCCTCGGTGCTGCTCTATACCTCGCCGGTGTTTGGCGTCATGCTCGGCCGCGTGCTTTATTGCGAGGGCGTGACCCCCAATAAGCTCGTCGCCATCATCTTTAACATTGTGGGTTGCGTGCTCGCGGTGACGAGCGGCGACCTGTCCGGTTTCCATTTCTCGACTTGGGGCGTCGCGTCGGGTGTGATCGCCGGACTTTGCGGTGCGCTGCTGGCGGTGTTTAGCCGCATGGCCACCAAGACGCTGCATCCGCTGGCGGTGACGTTTTGGGGCTTTATCTTTGGCGGATGCTTTATGGCAGTGCTTTCGGCTCCGTGGTCCGATGTAGCCGCGGCAATGTCCCCGCAGCTCATTCTGCTGTTCGCGGGCTTTGGCTTTATTCCGACGGCTCTTGCGTACATCTTCTATATGCAGGGCCTTTCGATGGATCTTGAGACGTCGAAGGTACCGGTCGTGGCTTCGTTCGAAACCGTGGCGACCGTTCTGGTCGGCATTGGTGTCTACGCCGAGTCCGCCGGCGCGATCAAGGTCCTGGGCATTGTGCTGGTGCTCATGTCCATCCTGATCATGAACACCGACTTCTCCAAGCTGCGCAACAGCGCCATTGTCAAACGTATTGTCGAGAGCATGACCTTTAAGCCCAACGCGTGGTGGACGGAGAAATCGCAGGACATGGATCTGTTCCGCGAGCGCACGGGCATTGCGCTGGAGCCCACCGTTCAGGAAAGCCCCTGGTACTTCGTGCGATAGGGGATTGCGCGCGGCGGTTGACCTGGGGTTATCCAGCCAGCGCCGGCCTGCTCGGCTCCAACGTTTCAAGTACGTTAAACCCGTCAACGGTCGATTTTCACCCGCGAGCGGTCTTTATACTAATTAGCAATATAAGCAACGTATAAGACGTTATAATGACCATAACGAAAAGGAGGAGGCAAGATGAATCAGATCATTCTCGCATCTCATGGCGGCCTGGCCGCAGGCGCCAAAGACACGCTCGAGATGGTTCTCGGCGACGTGTCGAACGTCCACGTCGTGTCGCTTGCTCGTGACGACAAGGAGCCCATCACCAACAAGGTGGACGCCATGATCGCCACGTTCAACGCGGACGACACCGTCTATGTGCTGACCGATATGCTCGGCAGCTCGGTCAACAACAGCATGGTCGAGCTTTCCAAGAACGGCACGAAGTTCACGGTTGTCAGCGGTTTCAACATTCCGCTGGCACTGACGCTCGCTATGAGCCCCGTCCCCGTCAAGGGCGCCGAGCTCGCGGCCCTCATCAACGAGGCCCGCACCGGTCTGACCAACCCCAACGCACCGGTCGAGGTCGCCGCGGTTTCCGCCAAGAAGGCCAAGGCGTCCCGTCACAGCTCCGGCCCCGCCAAGATCGTCCTCGCACGTCTTGACTACCGTCTGCTGCACGGCCAGGTCGTCTTTACCTGGACCACCAAGGTTCAGGCCGAGCGCATCATCGTCGTCGACAACGCTGCCGCCAACGATGACATCAAGAAGGGCGCTCTTAAGCTGGCCAAGCCCCAGGGCGTGCGCCTGAACGTCTTCACCGTCGAGCGTGCCCTCGCCAAGATGGACAAGCTCAACACCCTCGGCGAGCGCGTCATGTTCGTCTTTGGCAACACGGCCGAGATGCTGCAGTTCTGCCAGGGCTACAAGCTCGACGCCATCAACCTGGGCGCCACCGCCAACCATGACGGTGCCGATCAGGTCGGCGGCAAGGACAGCTCCGTCTTCCTCGACGCCAACCAGAAGGCCGACGTCAACCAGCTGCTCGACATGGGCATCAAGCTCTACGTCCAGCAGACCCCTACGTATCAGAGCGTCGACATCGACGCCAAGCTGTAATCGACCAGGCTTTTGCCTGACTGAAAGGAGAAGGGTATGAATACGTTCATCAGTGCGGTGCTCGTCGGCCTCGTCGGCGTGTTCTGCATGTGGGACTCCCGCCTGCTCGGTCGTCTTAACTTCGAGCAGCCCCTCGTTGGCGCTACGCTCGTCGGTCTGCTGCTGGGCGATGTGCCCACCGGCCTTGCCGTCGGTGCCGCCGTCGAGCTCGTGTCCATGGGCCTGGTGCAGGTCGGCGCCGCCGTTCCGCCCGATATGGTCCTGGGCGGCATCGTGGCCGCTGCCTTTGCGTGCCTGACCGATGCTTCTGCCGAGACCGCCATGACGATCGCCATCCCGGTCGCCGTCCTGGGTCAGCTCCTCGGCATCGTGTTCCGCTCCATCATCGCCGCCCTCACCCATGTGGCAGATAGCGCGATCGATAACGGAAAGTTCAAGACCGCTTACCGTATGCACATCTGCGCCGGCTCCGGTCTGTACGCCGTCATGTACTTCCTGCCGATCTTCCTCGCCGTCTTTGTTGGCACCGACCTGGTTCAGGCCATCGTCAACATGGTTCCCGAGTGGCTGTCCACTGGTCTTAACGTTTCGACCAAGATCATGACCGCCTACGGCTTGGCCCTGCTGCTCACCATGATGATCAAGAAGGGTATGACTCCGTTCCTGTTCATCGGTTTCCTGCTCGCCGCTTACCTCAACCTGTCCGTCATCGCGGTCGCTCTGATCGGTGTGTGCCTGGCTGTCGTCTTCATGGGCTTCAAGTTCAACGGTTCCCATGCAGCCGCCGGTGTCGATTCCGACTACGATCCGCTCGAAGACGACGAAGACTAAGGAGGAACACACTATGGCAACCGCAACCAAGGACGTGTCCCTGAACAAGAAGGTCAGCCAGTTCTTCTGGCGCTCCTGGGCCATCCAGGCCTCTTGGAACTACGAGCGTCAGATGAACATGGGCTTCCTCTACGGCATGGTTCCCACGCTCGATCGCCTCTATCCGGATGAGTCCGACCCCAAGCAGCTCGCTGCTAAGAAAGAGGCTTACCACCGTCACATGGCGTTCTACAACTGCACCCCGCAGACGAGCGCTTTCATCCTGGGCCTCGCCGCCTCCATGGAGGAGGAGTACGCCAAGGATCCCGAGAACTTCGATCCCGATTCGATCAACGCGGTCAAGACCTCCCTCATGGGTCCGCTTTCCGGCATCGGTGACTCCTTCTTCCAGGGCACCATCCGCGTCATCGCCTTTGGTCTGGGCGTTCAGCTGGCTCAGCAGGGCTCCATCATGGGCCCGATTCTGGCTATGCTCATCTCCATCGTCCCCTCTGTGCTGATCACTTGGTTCGCAGCCAAGATGGGCTATCAGGGCGGCCACGAGTACCTGAGCAAGCTCCAGGGCGGCGACCTCATGGAGAAGCTCATGTATGTCTGCGGCATTGTGGGTCTTATGTCCGTGGGCGGCATGATCGCTACGCTGATCGGCGCCACCACCCCGCTGCAGTTCGCTGAGGGTACCGTCGTTATCCAGGACATCCTGGACGGCATGATGCCCCAGATGATCTCCCTTGGCCTCACCGGCCTTATGTACTGGCTCATCAAGAAGAACGTCAACACCGGTTGGCTTCTCGTGATCGCCATCGTGGGCGGCATCGCCCTCTCCGCGGCCGGCATCCTGGCCTAGTCGCGACCAAGCGCCTAACCGCTTTCCCCCGGGGGCCTGCCTGGCATCCCATACCCCAGGCAGGCTTCCATCCCCAAAATGTGACAATGGGGCAGCTCCTTTGTCACATCCCCAACGGGCCGGTGATTCGGTCCAAATCACGGTAACCCTGCGAGCGTCCGGCAAAGTGGCGCCGCAAAAATCGAAAGGAATGTGTCAGATGTACGAGATCGACCTTAACCTCCCTAAGCAGATCGTCGCTGACGTCCTGTCCAACCACGAGATCCACAGCGTCGCCTTCGTCGGCTGCGGCGCTTCCATGTCCGACCTTTACCCCGCCAAGTACTTCCTGGCCAACAACACGGACAAGCTGAACGTTCAGATCTTCACCGCTAATGAGTTCAACTACGACACGCCTTCCTGGGTCAACGAGCACACCTTCGTGATCACCTGCTCCCTCGGTGGCTCCACGCCCGAGACCGTCGAGGCCAACAAGACCGCCAAGAAGCACAACTGCCCGGTCGTCTCCCTCACCAACAAGGCCGGCTCCGCTCTGACCGTCGACGCCGACCACGTCATCGTCCACGGCTTCCACGCCAACTACGCTGCCAAGTGCGAGAAGCCCGGCTATGCCATCGCTCTTGCTCTCGAGATCCTTCAGCAGACCGAGGGCTATGACCACTACGAGGACATGATCACCGGCCTCACCAACATCTTCGATCTCTGCGAGAACGCCGCTCAGCACTGCAAGAAGCTCGCCAAGAAGTTCGCCGAGGACTTCAAGGACGACAAGATGATCTACTTCATGGCTTCCGGCGCCTCCGAGAAGATGGCTTATTCTCACGCCGCCTTCCTGTTCACCGAGATGCAGTGGATCGACGCCGCCGCCTACAACACCGGCGAGTACTTCCACGGCCCGTTCGAGGTTTCCACCGAGGGTAAGCCCTACGTCTTCTTCATGTCCGATGGTGCCACCCGTCCGATGGACGCCCGCGCCCTCACCTTCCTTGAGCGCATGGGCGCCAAGGTCGCTCTGATCGACTCCAAGGACTACGGCCTGGCTGACGCCGTGCCCGCGAGCGTCATCACCTACTTCAACCCGCTGCTGCACCTCGCCGTTATGCGCGAGTACGGCAACCAGATCGCCGAGGCCCGTCAGCACCCGCTGACCATGCGTCGCTACATGTGGAAGCTTTCCTACTAATCACAAGTAAGTAGACCTTACGGGTTGATTGAGAGGGGATGGGGTTTGCGCCCCGTCCCCTTTTTTGCTCTGGGGAGGGCGTGTCCATTGCGTCACAAAACCCCAGATAAAACCTACCAAAATAAACCTGTCCCTTTTTGTCAGGTGGGAGGAGATGCGTATGATCAAGGCAGTGCTGTTTGACATGGACGGCGTGCTGGTCGATACCGAGTGGTTCTACAACCGTCGCCGCGTGGCGTTTATGGAGGAGAAGGGGTTCCACTTTGACGAGATCCCCGATCTTTCGGGGTCTAACGAGCCTGCCATTTGGGAGGCGCTGGTGCCCGACGATATTGAGCTGCGTGAGCGCCTGCGCGTGGAGTACAAGCAGGTCTACAGCCCGGACCACCCCGTTCCGTATGCCGAGCTGCTCAACGAGCAGACGGAGCCGGTGATGCGCGAGCTGCACGAGCGCGGCGTGAAGTGCGCCATCGCAAGCTCGTCCTATCGCGAGCTCGTTGACGAGCTGGTTGAGATTGCCGGTATCGCCGACGTGCTGGACTACACCATCAGCGGTCACGAGTGCAGTGCGTTTAAGCCCGACCCCGAGATCTACCTGCGTGCCATGGAGGCGCTGGGGGTGGAGCCTACCGAGTGCCTGGTTATCGAGGACTCGCCTTTGGGCATCGAGGCCGGCAAGCGTTCCGGCGCCCGCGTCCTAGCGCTGCGTCCGCACGAGGGCGTCAACCTGGACCAGTCCGCCGCCGACACCATCATCGACAACCTGACCGACATTCTACCTGCCATTTAGGGACAGGTTTATTTTGGCAGGTTTTATCTGGGCAAACGCCGAATTCGCCGTGAAGGGATCGCTCTCTTCACGGCGTTTTTCTTTTGAGCGGCCTCACGGTCCTTCTGATGGTTGTCGAGAGAGGGTGAATTGAAGCGCCCCCGCTCGCTCCATGCTACAATCGCGGGCATGCCCCACAACTATATCTGCCTTCGAAAGGAGCCTACGTGGCGAACGCCATCGATCAGCTCACGGACCGCGTGCTCGTGCTCGGCCGCCTCACCATCGTTCGCCGCGCCATTACTGCCGTGGCGGTCACGATTTCCGCCGTTCTCCAGACATTTCTGATCCAGGCGTTCATTCAGCCCGCCGACCTGCTTCCGAGCGGTCTTACCGGCGTCGCGGTCCTGCTCGATCGCGTTACCTCGCTGGGCGGCGTTCACATCGACATCTCGCTCGGTATGCTCGCGCTCAACATCCCCGTGGCGCTCCTATGCTGGAGCGGCATTAGCAAGCGCTTTGTCATCTTCTCGATGATGCAGGTTGTGCTCTCATCGCTGTTCCTCAACATCTTTCACTTCGCCCCGTTTTTGGGCGACAAGATCATGCTCATCATTTTTGGCGGCGTGGTCTCGGGTCTGGGCGCTGCCATCGCGCTCAAGTCCGGCGCATCCACCGGCGGCACCGACTTTATCGCGCTGTGGGTTTCCAACCACACGGGCAAGACCATCTGGGGCGTCATCTTTGGTTTCAACTGCTTTATCCTGGCGATCTTTGGCTTTATGTTTGGCTGGGATAATGCGGCGTACTCCATCGTGTTCCAGTTTATTTCGACCAAGACCATCGACAGTTTCTATCGTCGCTACGACCGCGTGACGCTGCAGATCACAACGCGCAAGGCGGACGAGGTCATGACCGCCTATGTTGACCATTTTCAGCACGGCATTAGCTGCGCCGAGGTCATCGGCGGATACAGCCGCGAAAAGATGTACCTGCTGCACGCCGTTGTCTCGACCTACGAGAGCCAGGACATTATCAAGCTGGTGTGCGACATTGATCCCGGTGCCGTGATCAATGTGTTCCACACGCTCAACTTTGTGGGCGGCTGGTGGGGCGGTCATGTCGACGAGCCCATGCCCACGGCCGTACCCGATCCCGACAAGCCCGCGCGCATGGCCAGCAGGCAGGCGCGCCTCAGTGAGCAGGACAGCCTGCAGCAGGACGACGGCAAGTAGGGTTTGGCATTTTGCCGGTCCGGCGTAATCCTGTCCGCTTGAGCCCCTCGAAAGTCCCGTTGCATTCGAGGGGCTTTCGTTTGCCCAGATAAAACCTACCAAAGTAAACCTGTCCCTTTTTGGTAGGTGGGGGTGTATCGTTTTATCAATATGAGGTAACATGAAACTAGACGTTATATACGTATTAGTAATTTAGCTATTTTGATAAGAGTGATCAGATATGCCTGCGCCCAAAAATGCACCGCTTTACCAGCAGATTTACGACGAAATCAAGGATGCAATCGAGAAAGGTGTTTATGCACCAAAGGAGCGTATTCCTTCCGAGCTTGAGCTAGCCGAGCAGTACGAGGTGAGCCGCATTACGGTGCGCCGCGCCGTCGAGGAACTGTGCTCCGATGGCTACCTGGTTAAGCAGCAGGGCCGTGGCACCTTTGTCTCCACGCCGCACATCAACCGTCAGTTCCACGCCTCGACGCTGCAGACGTTTACCGCGCTGTGTGCCGACAATGGCATGAAGGCGGGCGCGCATGTGGTCGATCGCCAGATTGTGCCGGCACGTCAAAACGAGATGGAGTTCTTTGGCCTGCAGAAGGACGCGCTGCTGCTGCATATCAAGCGCGTGCGTACGGCGGACGGCGAGCCCATCTTTGAGGAGAACATCTTTGTGCCCTTTGACGCCTACCGTGAGCTGTTGACGGCTGATCTTGAGGACAAGTCGATTTTTGCCGAGGTCGAGCGTGTTGGCGGAACGCCGATTGTCTCGGTTGGCTACCGCACGGTCGAGGCCGTTCGTGCCAATACCGAGCAGGCGGCCGAGTTGGGCATCGCCCCGCACGATCCGCTGCTCAACCTGCGTGCCGGCTTTACCGGTCCCAACGATGAGCCGGTTTTGCTCGGCAAACAGTACTACGTGGGTAGCCGCTACGTCATGGTGATGTAAGTTACGCGGGTTTATCAACCCGCGTAACCAGTTGACGCTGCAAGCCCGCCAGAGCGGCAATCTGCAGAATGAGCGTGGATAATCTCCCGTTTTTGGTTTGGTGACGGGCTCAAAGTGGGAGATTATCCACGCTCATCCGGAAAGTGTCCAAAAATCCACGCTCGTTCCCTTCGGATTGCATCGCTCGTGGCCGGCAGCCGTGCGGCATCGGTCCGCGTGGCGGCGTATAATCGGCGGCAGATGACTTGGACGTTAGGAAACCATGACCGATAGCATGCAGCAGATGGCGCTCGACACGCTCGGCGCCTATTTTGGCTACACCTCGTTTCGCCCGGGACAGGACCGCATGGTCGATGCGATCCTTGCCGGTCGCGATGCGCTGGGTGTTATGCCCACGGGCGCCGGCAAGTCCATTTGCTACCAGGTACCCGCGCTCATGCTGCCTGGTATCACCTTTGTGGTGAGTCCGCTGCTGTCGCTTATGGAGGATCAGACCCGTGCGTTGCTCGCGGCGGGTGCGCGACCCAGCTATCTCAACTCCAGCCTTACTCCGGCCCAGCAAAACACTGTGCTCAAGCGGGCACGCGAGGGTCGCTATCAGCTTATGTACGTGGCGCCTGAGCGTCTGCTCGAGCCGCGCTTTTTAGCCTTTGCGCAGGAGGCCGCGGCGGACGGCGGCATTGGCGTGCCGCTCGTGGCCATTGACGAGGCCCACTGCGTGAGCCAATGGGGCCAGGATTTCCGCCCCGCCTACCTGCAGATTCGCGAGTTCATCGATTCCCTGCCGCAGCGCCCCATCGTGGCGGCCTTTACCGCTACGGCGACCGAGCGTGTGCGCGCGGACATTCAGCAGATGCTTGGCCTGCAAAACCCTGCGACGGTGGTGACGGGCTTCGATCGCAAGAACCTCTACTTTGGCTGCGAGGAGATGGGCGACAAGGCCAAGGCCGCGTGGGTGCGCGACTATGTGATCGCGCATTCGGGCGAGAGCGGCATCGTGTATTGCTCGACCCGCAAGACGGTCGATGCGCTGGCAGGTGAGCTTGCCGAGGCGCTGGGCTCCAGCGGCATTCGTGTTGGCCGCTACCATGCCGGCATGGGTAACGACGCCCGCCGCCAAAGCCAGCGCGCCTTTATCGACGACGATATTCAGGTGATGGTTGCCACCAACGCCTTTGGCATGGGCATCGACAAGCCCAACGTGCGCTACGTGATCCACAACAACGTGCCCGAGAGCATTGAGGCTTACTATCAGGAGGCGGGCCGCGCCGGTCGCGACGGCGACCCGGCCAGCTGCCACTTGCTGTGGAACGGCAACGATTTTCGCATGCGTCGCTTTCTGATCAACCGCGGCGATGCTGCCGATGAGGCGCTCGACGACGAGCAGCGCGCGTGGGCGCTCCAGAATCGATATCGTCTGCTCAGCCAGATGGAGGGCTACTGCAACACCACCGGCTGTCTGCGCGAATACATGCTGCGCTACTTTGGCGACGAGGCCGCGGCCGAGCATGCGACCGCGGCCGGTACGGGCAGCGCCGCCACGGACGACGCCGAAGGCTGCGGCAACTGCAGCAACTGCCTCACGCAGTTCGAGGTCGAGGACGTCACCGATATGGCCCGCGCTGCCGTGCGCTATGTGGCCACGCGTCCCATGCGCTTTGGCAAGTCGCTCATCGCCGACGTGCTTCACGGCGGCAACACCGAGCGCATTCGCCAGATGCATCTGGACGAGGACCGCGGCTACGGTGAGCTGTCGAGCGAATCGGTCGGGCGTATCAAGGACATCATCGGCCAGCTGTGCGGCCGCGGTTATCTGGCTACCTCGCAGGGGCAGTACCCGGTCGTGGGGCTAGGCCCGCGCGCCGGCGAGGTCGAGGACGAGGCGTTTGCCTTTACCGTTAAGCGTCGCGCGTCCAAGCGCAAGGCCTCGGCCCGCGCCCGCCGTGCGGTGGATCTGCTGCGCGAGGAGGCCGAGCTGGATCAGCGCCCGCGCGTGGGCGACGATGCCGAGCTGTTCGAGCGCCTGCGTGCGCTGCGCAAGGAGATTTCGACCGAGCTGGAGATGGCGCCGTACATGGTCTTTTCCGACAAGGCCCTGCGCGGTCTGTGCCGTCTACGCCCGCAGACGCGCGACGAGCTTGTCCAGGTCAACGGCATTGGCGAGAAAAAGGCCGACGCCTTTGGCGAGCAGTTTATGGCGGCGATTGAAGAGTTTGAGTCCGAGCATGCACGGAATGGAGCATAACGATGGCATCCGACGATAAAACCGAGCGCACTGAGGTGTCCGCCGTGCCACTGTACCAGCAGGTAATGGACGACCTAAAAGGCGAGATCGCGCGTGGCGTGTACGCATCCGGCTCGCGCATTCCTTCCGAGATGGAGCTCGCGAAGTACTACGGCGTGGGACGCATCACCGTGCGCCGCGCCATCGAGGAGCTGTCGCGCGCGGGGTATCTCAACCGCCAGCAGGGGAGGGGCACGTTTGTGTGTGCGCCCAAGCTCAAGCGCAAGATTGTCCAGAAGGGTGACGTTCAGAGCTTTTCCGAGGGTTGCGCTGCCAATGACATGGTAGCCGGAGCACGCCTGGTGTCGCGCACGGTGGTCGCGGCGACACGCGAGGACGCGGCGTTTTTTGGGGTGGAACCCGGCTGCGAGCTCATCGTTGTCGAGCGCGTGCGCACGGCAGACGGCGTGCCCGTCATGCTCGAGAACAACGCCTTTGTGCTGGCCGACCATCCCTATCTGCAGACGCTTGCCGACAAGGACCTCACGGACAATTCCATCTTTGCGCTCGTTGCCGAGCATTCGGGCCGCGCGCCGCTCAAGTCCGATCCTTGTACCGTGGAGATTGCGCTTGCCGATGCTCAGGTGGCCTCGCTGCTGGAGGTGCCGGTCGGCGAACCGCTCTTCTATATGGAGGCGTACTTTACCGATGAGGACGAGCGGCCCTTGCTGCTCGGACGCCAAAAGATCGTGGGCTCGCGTTACGTGTTCGACATCTAACGTCCACAGATAGAACAATATAGAACAAGTTTGGTGAAATGACTTCACGTGCGTCGTCGTGCGTGCTATAAATAGGACAACATAGAACGACCGCAGGTAAGAGCTATCGTCGTTCAAAACCGCCACACAAGGAGGAGTATCACCATGAACGCACATGATCTGGTTCAGGAAATTATCGAGCGCAAGGGCAAGATTGAGAACGTCTTTTGGATCGCCTGCGGCGGTTCGATGATCGACCTGATGCCGGCCAACGAACTGCTCAAGCGCGAGGCCACCACGTTTACCTCGACGGTCTACACGGCACGCGAGTTTTGCCTGATGGCCCCCAAGAGTCTTGGCGAGAAGTCACTTGTCATTGCCTGCAGCCACAGCGGCAACACGCAGGAGGTCGTCGACGGTTGCGAGATAGCGCTGGCAGCCGGCGCCGAGGTCGTGGCCATGACCGACTGCGAGGGCTCAAAGATCGATAACGGCAAGTGGACCACCTGGGTCTATCCGTGGGGCGAAGGCGTGCCGCAGGCCGAGGTACCGCAGGGCATCGGCGCTCTGATCGCCGCCGAGCTGCTCGACCAGCAGGAGGGTTACGAGGCGCTTGCCGACATGTACGCCGGCCTTAAGCAGATGGATGCGCTGTTGCCCGCTGCCCGCGAGAAGGTCAACGCCGAGCTGGGCGATCGCTTTGCCGAGCTCTGCCAGCAGCATAAGTTCTTCTACATCCTGGGCTCCGGCCCCAACTTTAGCCAGACCTACGCCATGGCCATCTGCTCGCTCATGGAGATGCAGTGGCAGCACTGCTGCTACATCCACTCCGGCGAGTACTTCCACGGCCCGTTCGAAGCCACCGAGCCCGGTGTGTTCTACTTTGTACAGCTCGGATCGGGCGAGTGCCGCCCCATGGAGGAGCGTGCACTTGCATTCCTCAACACGCACACCGATACAGTCATGGTGCTCGATGCGCTCGAGTACGGCGTGGGCGAGGTGCCCGCCAGCGTGCGTTCGTACCTGGAGCCGATCTTCTTCTACAACATGAGCTGCGAGCTGCGCGCCGCACGCGGCAAGGTGTTCGACCACAGCTCCGAGGTTCGTCGATACATGGGCATCGAGCAGTACTAATATACCGGGAATAACCTCTCACGACGGGGCTTCTGCCAAGTGCGGGCCCCGTTTTGCTTTGCCAAGAAAGAAATGGGGATTGAACATGCGCGTGCTTGATTTGACTCACACTATTAGGGAAGACATGCCGGTATTTCCCGGAGCCGATACACCCAAGCTGCTGCCGGCGAGCACCTACGAGCACGACGGATTTAAAGAGACGCTCATGCAGATGTACACCCATACGGGGACGCATATGGATCCACCGGCGCATCTGTTTGCCGACCGCACGACGCTCGATGCGTTTCCGGCAAGCCAGTTTATAGGCAGGGCATTGGTTGTCGATTGCCGCATGCTCGCCGAGGGTGAGGCCATTACTGTGGAGCAGCTCCGTCCCTATGGCGATAAGGTGACCCAGGCCGAGTTTTTGCTGTTTAACTTGGGTTGGGATAAGCGCTGGGGAACCGAGGCGTACTTTGGCGACTATCCTTGCGTGGACGACGAAGTGCTGGAGCTGATCATCAGCGGCGGCTACAAGGGCATCGGCTTCGATGTAATTGGACTCGACCCTATCGCGGACGAAAATCTGACACGCCACAAGAAGTTGTTCCGCGCATGCGATATCGTCAACATCGAGAATCTTAAGGACTTGGACTGTTGCGGCGACGATCTGTTCTGGTTTAGCTGCGCACCGCTCAAAATCGAGGATTGTGACGGCTCGCCCATTCGCGCAATCGCGTGGTTTGAGGATTAAAGCGCCCTGTTTCATCTTCGATTCGCAAACGTGTTGCATGAGCAAAAAAGCGGTCCGCGCCGGAGTATTCCGGCGCGGACCGCTTGGTATCGCGCTTAGATTCGCGAGATTGCGGCGATTGACGGCCTACTTTGCGTCGTAGGCCTCGGCGTCCCACCAGTCGAGCTGGGCGATGTTGTCGCGGATGTGCTGGCAGCTCTTGTGGAAGCCCTCGAGCTCGTACTCGGACAGATCGAGCGTGTAGACCTCCTCGACGCCCTCGGCGCCGATCACGCACGGCAGGGAGGTGAAGATGCCCTCCTCGCCATACTGGCCGGTCATGAGTGTGGAGGCAGAAAGCACGGCGTGCTCGTTGTGCAGCACGGCGGCGCAGACGCGTGCGGCGGAGTTGGCGACGGCGTACTCGGTGCACTGCTTGCCCTGGTAGGTCACATAGCCGCCCTTGCGCGCGAGCTCCTCGATCTCCATGTGGTCGAAGGCGTACTTGTCGGGGTTCTCGGCCTGAAGCTCGTTAAGGCTCTTGCCGGCGATGGTTGCGGCCTTAAAGGCTGCAAGCTGGCTAAAGCCGTGCTCGCCGATCATGTAGGCGTCGATGGACTTGGGGCTCACACCGACCTTCTTGGAGATCTCGGTGCGCAGGCGGGCGGAGTCCAGACCGCAGCCCGAGCCGATGATCTTCTTGGGATCATAGCCGGTCAGGTGCCACAGCTCGGTGCACACGACGTCGCAGGGGTTGGAGATGCTCACGAAGATGCCGTCAAAGCCGGCGTCGACGATGCGCTTGGCAAAGGTGCGGGCGGCGTCGGTGGTAAAGAACAGCTCACCGTCGCGGTTGCCGGCGGCCAGTGCGACCTTGCCGGCGGCATTGACGATGACGTCGCAGCAGGCCAGCTCCTCGTAGTGGTCGTAGCAGTTGACGATCTTGGTGTTGTACGGGACAAACGAAAGGGAGTCGCGCAGGTCCTGGACCTCGGACGTCACCTTGGCCTCGTTGATATCGCACAGGTACAGCTCATCGGCAATGCCCTGCATGAGTAGGCTGTTGGCGACATGTGCTCCTACGTGGCCCTGGCCAACCACACCGATCTTACGCGTCTGGTACATATATGTATCCTTTCGGCCGAGTTTTTCGCGTCGAACCATTGTAGCGTTCTGCTGTTACTTTGCTAGGCTAAAGTGCAGTAGATTTTGGGACATGCCTTAATCTCTATTTTTGGAGTGATTTGGGCCGCTGACGGCATCGCTGGGCGATGCGCTCGCGCGGATGGGGCCGGTCGTTGTACCATAGCTGCAACTGACTCGTAAGGAGCATCCATGCCCATTCGTATTCCCGACGCCCTCCCTGCCGCCGCGCAGCTCGAGAGCGAGAACATCTTTGTCATGACCGAGTACCGCGCGCTGCACCAGGACATCCGCCCGCTGCGCGTGCTCATCCTCAACCTCATGCCCACCAAGATTGCCACCGAGACGCAGATCATGCGCAAGCTCTCCAACACGCCGCTGCAGGTGGAGGTGGACCTGCTACGCACCAAGACGCACGAGGCCACGCATGTGAGCGCCGGCCACCTGGAGACGTTCTACCGCACGTTCGACGACATCCGCGATATCCACTACGACGGCCTGATCATTACGGGCGCGCCGGTGGAGCAGATGCCGTTCGAGGAGGTCGACTACTGGCCCGAGCTCTGTCAGATCATGGATTGGTCCACCACGCACGTGCACTCTACGCTGCACATTTGTTGGGGCGCGCAGGCGGGGCTCTACCATCATTACGGTATCCAGAAGCACGACCTGCCGGCAAAGGCGAGCGGCGTATTTGAGCATTATCTGGTGAAGCCGCAAAGCCCGCTGGTTCGCGGCTTTGATGACCGTTTCTATGCCGTGCATTCGCGCAACACCGATGTGCGCCGCGAGGACGTGGAGGCCGAGCCGCAGCTTGAGGTCGTGGCCGTGTCCGACGAGGTTGGCCTGTACATTGTCAAGTCGACCGACAGCCGTCGCTTCTTTGTCTTTGGCCACCCCGAGTACGATACCGACACGCTGCGCCTGGAGTACGAGCGCGACGTGAAGCGCGGGCTCAACCCTCAGGTGCCGGCGCATTACTTCCCGAACGACGACCCCACCGCCGAGCCGCGCAACGTCTGGCGCAGCCAGGCTCAGCTGTTCTACACCAACTGGCTCAACTACTACGTCTACCAGACCACGCCCTACGACCTGGCCCGCGCCGGCGAGGAGCACTAGGCTGCGGCTGCGGCTGTGGCTGTGCTCGCGGCGTGACGAGCGTGGATTATCGGACACACGAGCGTGGATTTTCGGACGTTTACAAATCGAGCGTGGATAATCTCCCACTTTTGACTTGAAACTAGGCTCAAAACGGGAGATTATCCACGCTCATTTTTTATATGTAGATGCCGATGGCTCGGCTAAGAGACGGTGCGTGCAGAGGCAAAGTCGCATTTGGCGTGGTCTTGAATCTCGACGGGTTTTTCTTTCTGATAATCCGATGGACCAAGGCGCCAAATTGTGGAGACAGGGACCTCTCGACAACTGCCCTACCTGCAGATATAAGCCATCAGCCTAAAACGTCCAAAACCGTCAAGCATTTGGTCAGCGCCTGGACGGTATTTGGTCAGACCTCGCATGAAACCGTCTGGTACGTTTGCGCCGTTCCAAGAGTTTGGGGGCGACATGGGAAACATGACGGCGAATCAAAGACTTACAAGCCACATTAAAGCATGCGAACAGCAGATGAGCTGCGTGTACGCGCGCACGGCGGCGGAGGCAAAGCAGATTGAGCGGCGGGTGACGGCGGGAAGTCTCGAAGTGGTCATGCCGGGGCTGTATGCGCGTCCGGAATATTGGTCCGAACTCAAGTTTCGACAGCGTTATCTGCATCGGGTGCGGGCCCTTGCGCAAAAGCATCCCGACTGGACGTTTTGCTCCTATACGGCGGCTGTTATCTATGGCCTTTCGGTTTCGCATGCGAATTTGACGCACATCCATATCGCCGCGGCGGCGGCGCAATCGACGACGCCCGGCTCTCGGGTGATTCGCCATCGTTATGCTCGTCAAACACGGGCAATCCAGATGGATATTGCCGTGACCGATATCGATCAAACGATTACGGATTGCCTGGTCGATGCGTCGTTTGTCGAGGGACTGATCATTGCGGACTCGGCGCTCCATGAGCAGCTGTTGTCGAAGGAACATCTCGTGGAGGCAATCAACAAGCTTGGCTTAAATCGTCGAGGTGTTGTGACGGCGCGAAGTGTTGCGCGGTGTGCCGATGGCCTATCGGAAAGCGGTGGCGAGTCCAAGGCACGCGCGCTGATGATCGAGCGCGGCTGGCAGACGCCGGAGCTGCAAGTTGAGCTGTTCGACCCAGTTGAGCCGGGACGGCCATATCGCGTTGACTACTTGTGGCGCGTGGGCGACCGGCTGATTATCGGGGAGTTCGACGGATTCGTTAAAAGCGAGAAAGCGGCGGAGGAGGGCAAGCTCGCAAAGGCGCAATTTGATGAACGTCAGCGCGAGTCAAGGCTTTCGCTGCTTGATAACTGCAAGATCGTGCGCTTGTGCTGGGATGATCTAAGGGACCCGATAAAGCTCGATCGCAAGCTCAAAGTTGCTGGCGTACCGCGCGTGTGTGCTGAGGCGGTTGCAGAGCGTTGAGCCGCACGAGCGTGGAAATCCGGACGGACGAGTGTGGAAATCTGGACGCGCAATGGTTAAGCGTGGATTTTCGGACACACGAGCGTGGATTTTTGGACGCTTGTTGAATGAGCGTGGATAATCTCCCGTTTTTGACTCGTAAGGGGGCTCAAAGTGGGAGATTTTCCACGCTCAACTTGCGGGTGCGATGCAACGGCGATTAGGCGCTGACGATGTGGGGTAGCGGCAGGTCGTGAGCGTCGGTGGGAACGTGGTCGACACGTTGCTCGTCAAAGGCGATGCCGATGATTTGGCATGCGGGCGAGAGCATGGGCAGGTAGCGGTCGTAGCAGCCTCCGCCGTAGCCTAGGCGCGCGCCGGCGCGGTCGAATGCTACGAGCGGCACGACGATCATGTCGAGAGCTTCGGCAGGCACGATAGGGAAGCGGCTGCTGTCGATGTCCGTAGCCGCGAAGGCCCGCGTGGGGTGGGCGATAAACGGAGCCGCGGACGCATCGTCGACAGTAACTGCCCGCATGCACATGCGCTGGCCACAAGCTGCGGCATCAATTGCCGAGAGCATGCACGGATAGGCTACGCGCCAGCCGCGCGCGGCGGCTGCAGCGGCAAACGCGGCAGGGTCGACCTCGGAACCCATCGCGGCATAGACGGCAACGGTGTGCGGTGCTGTGGCACCCAAGCGACCCAACGGCTCAACCAGTCGCGTACAGATAACGGCGGACTTTGCCGCCCGCACATCCAAATCAAGAGCATCGCGCCGAGCAATCACCACCCGTCGCAGCTCAACCTTATCCATCCCAACCTCCTCTAGCAAACCTGCCAAAAAGGGACAGGTTTATTTTGGCAGGTTTTATCTGGGCAAACGTC
>UQOY01000017.1 GCA_900542825.1 uncultured Collinsella sp.
CGGAAAGCACATTAAGTGCTTTCCTTTGCGTGCGGAACTCGCGACAAACTTAACCGCCCCGCCCGGCAGGCGAGCTGCGGAAACTTGGTCGGTCCAGAGTAATATCGTGCGAACGAAATTCTGGCTGAATCTCTGATCGTATGGGAGATCCGGCTGATGGGGTTATCTTTGCCCTCTTGCGGGCTGTTGAGTGTCCCGAACTGCTGGCAGGAAAGGAATGTCCCCCAACTGCCGGGTAGCTTGAAAAAAGGCGGGGACTCCTGGTGGAGTCTCCGCCTTATATACAGGGGGCGATGTTATTCGCGAGCTGCGGGATTAGACCAGACGGGCGTTGATCGTCTTGGCGATCTCGGCGGCGTCGGAGGAACCCTTGACGGTGGCACGGAAGTCCTCGTCCATGAGCGCCTCGGCGACCTTGGACAGGATCTTGAGGTGCGTGGTGCCGGCCTGGGCACCGGGGATGAGCAGGGCGATAGCCACGTTGACGGGAGCGCCGTCCATGGTGTCCCAGCCGGTCACGCCAGAGTCGTCCTTGACGACGATGACAGCGGCCTCGGTAATGGCATCGGACTTGGCATGCGGAATAGCGAAGCCCTCCATCATGCCCGTGGTGCCCTCGGCCTCGCGAGCCAGGAAGGCGTTCATCACGGCGTCGGCGTCGTCAGCGAGACCAGCCTTGACGGCCTGGTTGGAGACAAAGCTCAGGGCCTCGTCACGAGAAGCGAAGTCCTCGGCGACAAAAACGTTCTCGACCTTCACGAAGCCCGCAGCCTCGGCCTTGGAGGCCTCGACGGCAGCGGCCTTAGGGGCCTCGACCTGCTTGGCGGGAGCGGCAGAAGCGGTCTTCTGGTTCTTCTCGAAGTCATACTTCTTGAAAGCGACGAACAGGATGCCACCGACCACGGCGCCGATGAGGATCGCGAGGACCCACAGCGGACCGTTCTCGACAACGGGCAGGACCAGGAAGCCACCGTGGGGCGCCGGATCGTGGACGTTGAACATAATAGTCAGAATCGAGGCGATGGAGGAACCGAGCATCATGATGGGCATGACGGGCCAGATGTTCTTGGTCATGAACGGAATGGCGCCCTCGGTGATGTGGGTGCAGCCAAGGATAAGGTTGACGACACCGGCGTCATGATCCTCCTGGCTGAAGTACTTCTTGCCGACGATGACGGCGAAGGTGGTGATCAGCGGCGGAACAATGCAGGCAGCAGAGACGGCAGCCATGAAGTTGGTGCCGAAGTTGTAGGTGTCGGTGCCGACACCAGCAGCCAGGGCCTCGGTGAGCATGGCGGTACCGGTGACGTAAGCAGCCTTGTTGACCGGGCCGCCCATGTCAAAGGCGCACATGCAGCCGATAGCAAGACCCAGGACAACAGCGCCGGAGGCAGACAGACCCTTGAGGAAGTCCATCATAGCGGTGTTGATGGCAGCCATGGGACCGGAGATGCCGAGCATCACCAGACCGACGATGGCAGTCGAGAACAGCGGGTACAGGAAGATAGCCTTGAGGCCGTCCAGGTTCTTGGGCAGCTTGGCAAAAACCTTCTCGAGCAGCAGGATGACATAGCCAGCGAGGAAGCCGCCGACAATGCCGCCCAGGAAGCCGAAGCCCACGCCGGTGCCGCCAGCATCGATCATGTGGGTATCGGCGTTAACAGGCAGGCCCTGGATGGCGATCATACCGGCAACAAAGCCGGGGACGAGTGCCGGGCGCTTGCCGATGGACTCGGCGATGTAGGCGGAAAGCACGGGAACCATGAGGTTCATGGCGATGCCGCCGATGATCTTGAGCATAGCGGCGAAGCTGTTGTAGTCGGAAGCCGTCGAATCGAAGGACGTGATGCCCCACAGGAACGAAACGGCGGTCAAGACGCCACCGGCGACGACGAAGACCAGCATGTGGCTGACGCCGTTCATGAGGTGCTTATAGATGACGTGGCCGATGGATTCCTTCTCCTCGACCTCATCCTCGACATCGGCAGCAGCCGCAACCGTGTCGTCGCCCTTGGCGGCGAGTGCACGATCGATCAGCTTGCCGGCAGCCTCGACGGACAGGGCCTTGGAAACACCAACGGAAACCATAGGCTTACCGGCGAAACGCTCCTCCTGGACGTCCTTGTCGGCTGCGACGACGACGGCCTTGGCACCAGCGATCTCGCTCTTGGTGAGCTCGTTCTCGACACCGACCTGGCCATGGGTCTCGACCTTAATGGTCAGACCGCGCTCGGCAGCAGCCTTCTCCAGCGCCTCCTTCGCCATGAAGGTGTGCGCGATGCCGGTCGGGCAACCGGTGGCGGCGATGATGTCAAACTTAGCCATGTGTCCCTCCTTCTTGAGTACTGCGCCCGCGGGCGCTCCCCTACACGCGCTTCGATGCGCGTTTTTCCACACTTGAAAGATACCAACCCACCGCTTATATGAGAAGCAATGTAGCTCATTTCTCCGGTGAAAGGTTCTTTCATTACCGTAAACGGTCGATGAAAGTTTACCATCAACTATTGAAACGGCAAGGTGTATCTTGTAACTGAAAATGCCCGTATACTACGACATTACAAAACAAGTCCGATTTCCATGCCAGCCAGGAGCCATCCCATGTCCGATAGCAGCAAGAGCGCACTCTCCCTTATTAGTATGCACAGGGGGTACAGCGAGTCCGAGCAGCGTATTGTCGACTATATCCTAGAGCATCAGTCCGAGGCGCCGCGTCTGACAGCCGCCCAGCTTTCGCGCGCCGCTGCAACCTCCGAGGCAACCGTCTCGCGCTTCTGCCGCAAACTGGGTTTTGGCAGTTTTCGCAGTTTTCAGTTTTCGCTGGCGCGCGATCTGGAGAGTCAGCGCAACGAAGGACTCACTGACGAGGTATCGCTCGACAATATGGAGCAGAGCCTCAAGAATATTCTCGCTGCCAAGGTAAGCGAACTCAATGCGACTATCGATGGCATTGATCACGACACGCTGGCAGCCGTCGTGCACGCGTTTAAGAACGCAGGGGCTATCGAGTTTGCAGCCGTAGGCAACACCAACGCCGTCGCGCTCGACGCGACATTTAAGTTTTCGCAGCTGGGCCTTCGCTGCATGGCAAGCACCATCAGCGAGACCTCGATTGGTTTTGCGCTCACGTTGCGCCCTGGCGATTGTATAGTGCTGATCTCGAACTCTGGCAAGTCGCGCCGACTGAATCGCATGGCGAAAGCGGCTCGCGGCTGCGGTGCTACCGTAGTCGTCATCAGCAGCGACAGCAAGTCTCCGCTTGCTCGCCTGGCCGACTACACCTTTAATACCGTGAACCACGAGGCGCTGCTCACCACGGGCGACTTTGCGTTCTCCAAGATGAGCGCCACGATGATCATCGAGGTTATCTACAACTTCCTGCTGCCCGAAATCGAGGACGCCCGAGAGCACATCAGCTTCTACGAGGAGCTCATCCAGCCGGATAAGGTCGTGGAATAGGTTTTAACAGGGGTCGTTATGTACCCGCCCCTCAAAACTATGCCGGTTTACTACGATGAAATCGGAATATGCGACCACATCGCGTTTTAAAAGAAAACCGCAGGCGTTCTACCTGCGGTTTTCTTTTTGCAATTTTAGCTGTACTCGAGATACGCCCATTCAACGTAGTAAACCGGCATAGTTATTTGACGGTCGGGCCAGACAAGCAAGTGGCGGGGCAACGATTGCTGAAATTTTGTCCCCACCAACAGCGCCGGCTCGTTCTAACCTCGTACTTCTTCCAGCATCTGATTTGCGTGTGCCAGGCTTGCCTCCGATTGATCGCCACTCAGCATACGGGCGATCTCTGCGGTACGGGCGTCCCCAGCCACCTCATCCAGATGCGTTTGGGGAACGTCGCCGGGTTCTTTGCTCACCACGTAGTGCTTATCGGCCATTACGGCAACCTGCGCCAGGTGGGTTACGACAATCACCTGATGCGTAGCGGCAAGATCCGCCAGCACGCTCGCGAGGGCACGTGCGGTAGAGCCGCCGACACCGGCATCGACCTCGTCGAACACCAGCGTATCCACGCCATCCGCGTTGCCGAGGACAACCTTGCTCGCCAGCATGACGCGGCTCAGCTCGCCGCCCGAGGCAATGCGGCGCAGGGGGCGCGGCGTCAATCCGGCTCCGCTGCGATATAAAAGCTCGTAGCTCGAAGGGCCCGCCGACGTCCACTCGGCACGCGGAAGATCGCGCGACTCCCAAACGAGCTCGGCGCCGCCCATTTCCAGGCGCGCCATCTGACAGCCAACCTCGTGGCAAAAGCGCGGGGCTGCCGTATTCCGCACGCGTTTAAGCGCCTTGGCAGCAGCAAAAAGCTCGCGTTCGGCGCTCCCGAGTGCTTCGCGCGCCTTCTTGATCTGCGCATCACCATCGTCTACCAGCGACAACAGCTCTTGTGAGCGGTCGCGCATGGCAAAGACATCGTCCATGGTGGGCCCCCACTGACGCAGCAGGGCCTTAAGATCGGAATAACGCTCGCGCATACGAGCAAGCTCGCGCGGATCGAAGGCGACCCCATCGCGATAGGCGCGCAGCTCGTTGGCACAATCCTCAAGCGAGATGCAGGCATCCGAAAGCGCATCGGCAATGTCGCCCAGCTTTCGGTCGACGGTAGCCATGCGGGAAAGCTCCGCCACGGCACTGTTCACGGCATCGAGCGCTCCCCCCTCGTCTGCAAGTGATGCATGGGCATCATTGGCCGTGGCTACCAGCACCTCGGCATGCTCGGAGCGCGGCAGCAGCTCCTCGAGCTCCTCATACTCACCCGGTTTGGGATCGACCTCGGCGATGCGATCCAGGGCGAAGTGCGCCTCCTCGACGCGACTCCCCTGCGCACGCGAGGCCTCTTCGACGCGACGGACCTCCTTGGCAGCCGCGCGCGAGGCTTTAAAGCAAGCACGGTAGTGCTCGAGCGCCTCGAGTGCCGGGCGCCCTGCCCAGGCATCCACCATGGCAACATGATGCGCCGGGTCGAGGAGGCGCTGGTGCTCGTGCTGGCCGCAAAGATCCACCATCACGCCGACACGCTCCGAAAGTTCGCGCACGCTGGCGATGCGGCCGTCAATTTTTACGCGGCTGCGGCCCTCGGCAGAAAGACTGCGTTGCACGGTGAAGCCCTCCGTGTCGTGCGGACCGTCAAACAGGCGCGCCTCGACGCTGGCAAGCGTCTCGCCCTCGCGCACCGTCGACGAATCCGCGCGCTCGCCCAAAATGAGCTTGAGCGCCGAGAGCAGCGCGGTCTTACCGGCGCCGGTTTCTCCGGTCAGAACCGTTAGACCCGCGCTCGGAACCAACGTCGCCTCACGAATGAGCGCAATGTTGGAAACCTGCAGCTCATCGATCATGACGCACTCCGTAGAACACGCGGCTCACTGAGTTATAGAAGCTCTCGGGGCCATAATCCAGCAGCAGCACATCGCCGGGACCGCGACGCACAGCCACGCTCTCGACGGTTCCATCGCAGGAAATAAACTGTCCGTCGATGGCAATCGCCGGCACGCTCGGGCGATCATCGGACATAAAGATCTCGACGACATCACTCGGCGAGGTCAAAAAGGCGCGAGCCTGAATGGTATGCGGGGCGATGGGCACGCATACCATGCCCGTGTAATCGGGGCTGACGATGGGGCCGCCGGCGGATAGCGCGTAGCCGGTGGAGCCGGTCGCCGTCGAAACGACGACACCGTCACCGCGCAGGCGGTCGATATGATGGCCGGACACCGTGATATCGAACTCGACCATATCGGACAGGGGCCCGCGCGTAAGCGCCATATCGTTGAGGGCAAACGTGCGCACGACATCCTTCGTGCCGTCTTCGCGCACCGAGACGATATCGGCGGCGATGGTGGCGCGGCGACTCACGTGGAGCTCGCCGGACAGGGCATCGCTCACAACCTGCAAAATGTCGCGCTCCTCGGGACTCGCGGCCGTCAAAAAGCCCAAATGACCATAGGAAAGACCCAAAATGGGAATCTCGCGGTAGTTGAGAATACGAGCCGCGCGCAGCAGCGTACCGTCGCCGCCGAGCGTAATAACCAGGTCGGCATCGTCAACATCGGGTGCACTCTGGATCTTGGAGCGCTGGTCGGCAGCCCATGCGACCTCGTAGCCTTGACGCGAAAGCCAAAGCTCGAGCATCAGGCCACTCTCGACCGCCTCTTGCTTGTAATAATTGGGAACCAGAAAGACCTTCATAGCGTTGCAGCTTTCTCGCTCAAAACCGATACCTGGGATTGCAGTTCATCGTCAGCGCGCTCGCCGGGGGCAAGCCTCGTGCCGTACAGGAAAAACTCAACGTTGCCCTTGGCGCCATGGATAGGCGACACGCACACGTCGCGCGGAAACAGACCCTTGGCGGCAAAGAGCTCAATCGCCGCGACGAGCGTATCGCGGCGGACGGCGGGGTCGGTCACGATACCGCCCTCGCCCACCAGCGCAGCCGGTGCCTCAAACTGGGGCTTTACGAGTGTGCAGAACGAACCCGAAGGCTTCAGGCACGCCAGCACGGCGTCGATGATATTCGCGATGCTCGTAAACGACACATCGCACACGGCCAAATCGATAGCGCCGCCGTAGCCGAGCTCGGGCAGCTGCGTCACGTTGGTGCGTTCATGGAGCGTCACGCGATCGTCTTGGCGCAGCGACCAATCAAACTGGGCGCGACCCACGTCGACCGAAACGACCGTGGCTGCGCCACGCTTGAGCAGGCAATCGGTAAAGCCGCCCGTGGAGCAGCCCACATCGAGGCAGGCAAGGTCCGTCGGATCAATCTCAAACGCATCGAGCGCGCCCTCGAGCTTGAGCCCGCCGCGCCCCACATAGGGAATACGACCCTTCACGTGTAGGGACAGGCCAGGCGTCACCTTAAGACCCGGCGAGGTCAAACGCTCACCGCCACTCGAGACCAAGCCGGCCATAAGAGTGCGAAGGGCATCCGCGCGATCGGCGCAGATGCCCTGTGAAATCAGTTCGTCATCGAGACGCACGCGTTTCATGAATGCCATCAACCATTCGTATCCGGAGACGCGGCCTGGCTATCCTGGGATTCGTTTGCCGCATCCTCATCGTATTCCTGCTCGAGCTTATCGGCCTCGCGAGGCGTCAGCTCAAACTTATCGACCATATCGACCGCGCGGGAGCCCAGCTCAATCGCCTCGTCAAACAGATCGAGCGAACGCTCCAGGGACGTATCCTTGGAGCGAACGGTCGCGATAATCTGGTCCAAGCGGTCCGAGATCTCGTCGAAGTTGCGGACGGAACCCTCTGGCATGGCTACTCCTCGACGGTACCGGTCTCGGCCTCAGCGACATCGGCATCCTCGTCGAGAACGCCGGCCGCAGCCTGAGCGGCGGCAACCTTGGCGGCAGCCTCGGCAGCCTGGGCCTCCTCGCGGGCACGGTCCTCGGCCAGCAACTCTTGATACAAATCCTCGCCCGGCAGCTCATCGCTACGAGCGATCTTGCCCAGCACGCCGTTGACAAACGACGCGGACTGGTCGGTGCCATAGGCCTTGGCAAGCTCGACCGCCTCGTTGATCACGATGGCGTCCGAGACCTCCTCGTCGGTGAGGAAGCGCATCTCATAGACTGCGATACGCAGTAGATTGCGGTCGGCACCGGGCATGCGCATAAGATCCCAGTTCTTGGCGACGGAGCGCAGGGCGCAGTCGATGCGGTCGATGTGCTCGTAGGCACCGCGGCACAGCTCCAGCGCATAGGGGTCGAGGGGGCCCTTCGAGATCAGGAAATCGCCCTCGAGGACGCGCTCGAGCGGGCTGTCCGTGGCCTCGGCCTGAAACAGCAGCTGCAGCGCCTGACTGCGGGCAAGCGTACGCCCGCGATAAACCTTAAGGCTCAAAGGTTACTCCTTGGGGAAAACGAGACCGTCGATGCAAACGTCAACGCGCTCGACCTCGACGCCCACCTGGGCATCGATGGCGGCGACCACGGCGGCGCGAACGGCCTCGGCGAGTTTCTTGAACGGATAGCCAAAGAACACCACGACGCGCACGGTAAGTGCGAGCTTGTCGCCGATGACCTCGGCCTCGACCGCCGGCTCGGAAGCCGGGGCCTTGGACGAAAACATCATGGAGACAAGGTTGGTGGCAAGGTCCTTGACGCCCACGGAGGCGATGCCCTCGACATCCGTGACGGCGCGCGAGACGATAGCGGTCAGAACATCGGGCGAAATGCCGATGCCGTCAATCTTGATTTCCTGGGGCATGAGTCCTCCTAGAAGAGTTGGTTGCTAGACGCGGGAGACGAACTTGCCGTCGCGGGTGTCAACCTTGATGACCTCGCCCTCGTTGAGGTACATGGGGACCTGGATGACGGCGCCGGTGTCGATGGTGGCAGGCTTGGTGGAACCCTGGACGGTGTCGCCCTTGAAGCCCGGGTCGGTCTGGACGATGGTGGTCTCGATGAACATCGGCGGGGTCACGCCCATGAGCTCGTCATCGGCGAAGAGCAGCTGGCAGGTGTCGTTCTCGCGCAGCCACTTGGAGTTCTCGCCCACCATGTCCTCGGGAACAGGAACCTGCTCGTAGGACTCATTGTCCATGAAGATGTAGTCGGCGCCGTCGTTGTAGAGGTACTGGAACTCACGGGTGGTAAGCATGACGCTCTCGAACTTGGTACCGGCGTTGCAGGTGTTCTCGACGACGCGGCCGCTCTTGATATCGCGGGTCTTGTAGCGCACAAACGCGCCGCCCTTACCCGGCTTGACATGCTGGAACTCGACGATGGTGTAGACCTTGTCCTTGATGCGGAGACCGAGGCCATTCTTGAAGTCGGCGGTAGAGATAGTAGGCATAGCGACCTTTCTTGTTATTGGCGAGACGCACAAGCGTCCAAATTACATACGAGCGAAATTATACACTTGCAGACGGCAGCTGCGGCGAGCGCATAAAAAGAGAACGCGGGGCGCCCGAATCATTTCGGACGCCCCGCCTCCAAAGTGGACTTTTGGGACATGCCCAAAATCTACCGGAGTGGATTAGCAATCGATAACGTGCAGGTCGTGCGGGGTCTTGGTGAAGGGCTCATAGCCGTTCTCGGTGACGACGCCGTAGTCCTCCAGGCGCACGCCGCCCACGCCGGGCAGGTAGACGCCGGGCTCCATGGTGATAACCGAGCCGACCTCGATGATGTTCTTGCTGCGGTTGAAGTTGGGCAGCTCGTGGATGTCGATACCGACACCATGGCCCAGACCATGGTTGTAGTAATCGCCATAGCCGGCATCGCCGATGATCTTCTTGGAAAGCTTAAAAATGTCGTTGCCCTCGACGTCCGGATGGATAGCGGCGACGCACTCCTCGTGGGTGCGGCGCACGAGCGCGTACAGGTCGAGCTGCTCCTGGGTGGGCTCACCCATCACGACCGTGCGCGTCATGTCGGAACGGTAATCGCAGTAGCCCGCGCCGTAATCCATCAGGACAAAGTCGCCCTTCTCGATCACGCGGTCGCTCGGGACGGCATGCGGGTTGGCGGTGTTGGGACCGCTCGCGACGATGGAGCCAAAGGCCAGGCTGTCGGCACCGTTGGCGAACATAAAGTTCTCGAGCTCGTTGCGAACCTGCTTCTCGGTCATACCGGGCTTAATAAAGCCGAGCATGTGCTGGAAGGCGGCATCGGTGATCGACTGCGCATGGCGCATGAGCTCGATCTCCTCGGCATCCTTGATGGCGCGCATCTTGCGGATGTCATCGTGCATCAGCGGCAACATGCAGGCGACGGAGCGGTCCTCCAGACCACGCTGAATGCCCTGGTAGAAGTTAATCTGCATGTCGTCCTCGACGGCGCAGACACGGCACTTGTTGGCCGCAATCTTGCCGGCGACCCAGCCGGGGATGGTGCCCTCGTCCATGTCGTAGACCCAGGGGCTGCCAGCGGGCGTGTTCTCCTCAAAGCTGTTGAGATAGCGCGAGTCGGTGTGGAACAAGCACTGATCGGCCGTAATAAACGCGGCGTGCGGGAACTCGAAGGTGTAGTCGAAGACGCCCTTCACGCCCGTGAGCCAACGGAGGTTGGCCTCGTCGCGCACGACTATGGCGTCGTAGCCGCGCTCGGCCATCAGGGCACGGACACGCTCGATACGGCCGGCAGGACCGGCAGCAAACTCAGACATGCAGATTCCTTTCTTGTTGTCCTCATAAAAGCGGGACGGGCCTCGATCGAAAGGCGGATTCGCACGCGATCCGCAACCGATTGAAAACCCGTCCCTCAAAATGATACGAAAAACGATGGATGTCAATAAAGTTAGAGAAGTTCCTTGCGAGAAGCCAAATACGCGTGCGCATGGCGCTCGAGCACATCGTCGTCCACGGCGTTAAGACGGATGGCGCCAAGTGCCGCGGGCAGCGGCAGCATGCTGCGATTCGAGCGAGCGAACTGCTGCCTGCGGAACTCCTCGATAAACGCGTTGGGCTCCAGGTCGAAGGCAAGTTCCTCGATGCCAAAGTCCTCCAGGCAGTCATCGACCTCAAACACATAGTCGATATCAAAGTCGCAGGCATCATGTGCTAGGCGCGCCTCAAAGCGCATACCCTCGGAAAGGAGCTGGTATGCGGAGACGTGTGCCACGGCATCACCCAGGCAGGCGCGAAGGGTGCGCTCCCCCGTCTTGCCAAAATCGAGCGCATGGCGAGCGCTCGGGTTCGTGGCCATGAGCACGTCTTTGCGCGCGGTCTGGGACCACTGCACGGCATTGACGAGCGCGACCTCCTCGCCGGCAAGAATCTCGGGGACGGTCTCGATAAACTGATTCCAGCGCGACTTGCTGCTGGAAAGCATGGTGCCCACGAGAATGGCATACCCACGCTTGAGCTCCTCCGTGTCGGCCTCGCGAACAAGGTCGAGGTTGCACACGACCAGTCCGGGCTCGGGACGAAGCGCGATGGCAGGAAGCGCATTGCTCGCAGAGGCAACCAACGGCTCCATCGTCGTAGCGACCGTGAGCATAGCGTCGAAGGTCGTCGGCAGAAGTGCACACTCGGTACGACCGCACCACTGGTTGGCGCACCAGCAAACAACCGAGCAGGATGCGGCATCGCCAACGGCAACAACCAGGTCATCGCAGGTAATACCGTTAGCCGACAGTGCGCCAAAGACAGCATCGGCGTCAGCCAAGGTCGCGCCATCAGGCGAAACCTCGAGAGACAGCTGCGAGACGGCAAAGCCCGCATCGACCAGTGCATGATCGACGACCTCACCAAAGCGCTCAGACACGGCTGCATTCCAAACAACCATCGCACGCTTGGGCTTGCCCACAGCAGAGGCAAACATGCGCGACAGCTCCTCATACGCGCCAAGCCCGACACGAACATCGACGCTGCGGTTTTGGAAATTGATGAGTTGACGGCGAATCATAGCAATCCACGCTCCAAAAGCATCTCGGCACAAAGGTACGAAACATCCTCAAAGGACTTATTGCGGATATCGAGGGTAAGATCGGCGGCTTGGCGATACAGCGGACGTCGATGCTCGAACAGGCGCGCCGCATGCTCAGGCGAGCGGAAATCGGGGCGCGTGTCGGAGCGGCGGATCTGGCGCATCGAATCCTCAAAATCGCCCTCGAGGTACACGCAGGTACCCATCTGGTGCATGAGCTCGATATTGACCGGCGTCTCGACAATGCCGCCACCGCAAGAAACCAGCAGGCTGCGCTCGCTTTGGAGCGAACGGAGCGCCGAGGTTTCGAGCTCGCGAAAACGCTCCTCGCCCTCGGTTTCAAAAATCTCGGTTACCGATTTGCCGCAACGGCGCACGACCAGGCGGTCGGTATCGATAAACCGACGCTTGAACATCGTGCCCACGTTGCGCGCGAGCGTCGATTTGCCCGCACCCAAAAACCCGATAAAAAAGATATGGTCGCAGCCGTGCTTGGTGTGCTGGGACATGACGAAACCTATTCCTCGCAGGGAAGGTCGCGCAGGGCCCGGCGCTCAAAGATACGGAAGATCTGCGTATACCACAGGTCCTGCGTGGCCTGCGGCTTTACCAAGATCGTGTCGACGCCGGCAAAGTTGCCGCTCCACACGTCGGTGTACAGCTGGTCACCGATCAGCACGGCCTCATCGGCCGTGGCGCCCAAGCGCTTAAGACCGGCCTTGAGAGCAAACGGCGCGGGCTTCATGGCATGGCTGATGGCCTCGAGCCCCAGCTCGCGTGCGGAGCTCATAACCTGGTCGCGATGCCAGTTGTTCGACACCATGCACAGCTTAAAGCCCTTGGCACGAGCGGCGTCGAGCCAGGCCGAGACGGCAGCGGGAACCTGCTCGGTATCACGCGGCACCAGGGTGTTATCGCGGTCGAGCAAAATGGCGCGCTTGCCATCGGCCCACAGGGTATCGAGGTCGATGCGGTCGACCGAGGCAACATATCGTTTGGGGCTGAAAATCCTCATGGTTAATTCCAAGACTGTTGGTGCTCTTCGTAGGTCTGAGAGAAATACTCCTCGTCCTGCGTAATGTAGAAATACAGGTCATCGGAGTCGGTAGGCTCAAGGGTTGCCTTGAGCGCCTCAAGCGACGGAGAGCAGATGGGCGTGGGCGGCAGCCCTTCATGCTTATAGGTGTTGTACGGACTATCGCTCTGCAGGTCGTCGGCGGTAACCTCGCCGCCGGTGACATACATCATGGTCGCATCGCTATTGAGGTAGCGCAGACCGTCGAGCTTGCCGGCAAGACGGTTATAAAACACCGAGGCCACATGCGCACGCTGCTCGGCGTTGAGACCCTCGCGCTCAACGATGGAAGCGAGATTGATGATGTCGTAATCGGACATCTCCACGCCGTAGCGCTCCTTGATCTTGGCCTCGCAACCGGCAAAATCGAGCGATTTGTACTCGGTGTTGAACTGATCGAGCATGGCGCGGATGACGTCGTCGGCACTCGGGTCCTTGCCCAGCGAATAGGTCTTGGGGAACAGGAAGCCCTCGAGCGAATCATTCGCAGCGCCTTTGAGGAACGAATAGTCGTTCACATAATTGCTGGCCTTCGCCTGGTTGAGGAAGTCCTCTTTGGAGATGCTGTCGTACGCCTGGGCCACACGGTCGGCAACCTGGTCGACCGTCAGGCCCTCTGGGATTGTCAGTGCATCGGAGCCGGCATTGGGCCCCTCCATGAGCTGCTGGACGACCTTGGTCGCATCCATCAGCGTCGTGAACGAGTAGGTGCCAGGCTTAAGCGACATGTCCGCGTTGAGCTTTTTGACCGCCGCGTAGTAATCCTTGGGATTCTCGACAATATGGTGCTCGGAGAGAATCGAGGCGATGGCGTCGCCCGAGGCGCCCTCGGGAATCGTAACGGTAACCTGCTGGCCAGCGGTGACGCTTGCGTCCTCCCCGCCAAGCAGGCCCTTGACGGCCGGTACAGCGAAGAAGGCGATAACAGCGAGAACGATCACCGCAACCACAACGCCGATAATCATAGGCACCGGCGAGCTTTTCTTTTGGGCCCCGCGCCGAGCACGCGTGTTATAGCTCGAACGCGCGGCCGGAGCCACGCCATGCGTGCCGCGAGCGTGATGCGCGTGCGATTGAGGGGCCTGCGCGCGCTGGGTGGGTGCCTGTTGCTTAAAGCGGGCGCCGCCTGCGGGCTGGTCTGCATGCGCAGAGGGCTGCTGGGCGGGACGACGAACAGGTTGCTGACCTGGACGCTGAGTGGGCTGCACGGGGCGGGAGGAAGGCTGCGCCGAACGTGCAGCGGGTTGGACCGCGCGCTGGGTCGGCTGCATCGGACGCTGACCGGACGGTACAGGGCGCGGCGCAGACTGTCGTGTACGATTCGTCTGGCGCGGATCGAAAGCGCTAGACATGCGAAACCTCCTCGTTTTTGCGATCGAGCCATGTCTGCAAAAACAGGCTGGCGGCGATCATGTCGATCTTACCCCTCATCTGCTTTTCGTTGAGCCCCTGTTCGCGCAGGATACGCTTGGCCTCTTGCGAAGACAGGCGCTCGTCCTCAAACTCCAGCGGAAGATCGAGCTCGTCGGCGATCTTTTGCGCCACGGCGGCAACGCGCTCGGCCTGGGGGCCGGGCTCACCGGCCATGGTCAAGGGCCGTCCGCTTACCAGGATGTCGGGCTCATAGTCCTCGACCAGGTAACGGAACGTCTTGGCCATACCGGTGACCTCGGCGGCCGGGAGCACCTTGACGGGCATCGCCATCTTGCCATCACGGCTTGAGACGGCGATGCCGATCCTGGTCTCCCCTATGTCCAGCGCGAGCGCGACCACAGCGACTACTTAGGTTCTTAGGCGCCGAGCGCGGTCTTGGCGGCCGCGAGGGCATCGGCGATACCGGCGGCGTTCTTGCCACCGGCCTGGGCCATGTTGGGACGACCGCCACCGCGACCGTCGACCAGGCCCGCAATCTGCTTGATCACGTTGCCGGCGTGGAAACCGGCCTTCACGGCGTCATCGGAGCCGGCGGCGAGCAGGGCCGGGGTGCCCTTCTCGGTCACGCTGGCAACGACGCAGGCGACGGGGCCGGAAACCTTCTGGTGCACGGTATCCCAGACGTTGCGCAAATCGGCCGCCTCAAGACCCTGGAGCTCAGCGACAACGAGCTTGTAGCCGTTCAGCTCGACAGCGCCCTCGATGGCGCTGGAGATCGCATCGGAGGAGCCACCGGTCAGCGCCTTCTTGAGCTTGTTAGACGTCTCGCGCAACTCGGCCTGCAGATTCTCCACGCGGGCGGGAACCTCGTCGACGCGGCACTTGAGCGCAGCAGCGGCGGCGTCAACGAGTGCCAGGCGGTCGGCCATGTAATCGAGAGCGCCCTTGGAGGTCACGGCCTCGATACGGCGGACGTTGGAGCCCGTAGAGGACTCGGAAATGATCTTGAACAGGCCGATCTCGGCGGTGTTGGCAGCATGCGTACCACCGCAGAGCTCGCGAGAGAACGGCTGGTCCTCAGCACCCACGGAGACGACGCGGACGACGTCGCCGTACTTCTCGCCAAACAGGGCGACAGCACCGGCAGCCTTAGCCTCATCGATGCCCATAACGCGGGTCACGACCGGCTTGGAAGCGAAGATCTGCTGGTTGACCAGATCCTCGACAGCCTTGAGCTGCTCGGAGGACAGGGCCTCGAAGTGCGTGAAGTCAAAGCGCAGGTGCTCGGGCGTCACCAGCGAACCGGCCTGGGAAACGTGCTCGCCCAGGACCTGCTTAAGGGCGGCGTCGAGCAGGTGCGTAGCGGTGTGGTTGCGGCGCAGGAAACCACGGCGCTCGGCGTCGAGCGCGGCAGTCACGATAGCACCGACGGTCAGCGTGCCCTCAGCGACGTGCGCGACGTGGGCATACAGGCCGTTGTGGTTCTTGGTATCGGAAACGGTCAGCGAAACGCCCTCGGCGGAAAGCTCGCCGGCGTCGCCCTGCTGGCCGCCCATCTCGGCATAGAACGGGGTGCGGTCGAGCACGACCTCGACGTCCTCGCCCGCGGCAGCGGACTCGACGGACTCGCCGTTGCGCACGATGGCGACAACCTTGGCGCCCTCGATCACATCGTTGTCATAGCCGTCGAACTCGGTCGCAGCGACCTTGTCGGAAAGCTCGACCCACACGTCGTTGAAGCTGCCCCAGGCGTCGCCCTTGGCGTTGGCGCGGGCGCGGGCCTTCTGGTCCTCCATGCAGGCGGTGAAGCCGTCCATGTCGACGTCATGACCGGCGGTGCCGGCGATCTCGACGGTCAGGTCGATGGGGAAACCGAAGGTGTCGTGCAGCTTAAAGGCAACGTCGCCCGGAAGCACAGCGCCCTCGGCGAGTGCGGCCAGAGCCTCGTCCAGGTAAACGCGGCCGTTGTCGAGCGTCGTGGAGAAGCGCTCCTCCTCGGAAGCAACGATACCCTTGACGAGCGCGACGTTCTTGAGCAGCTCGGGATAGGCCTCGCCCATCTGAGCGTTGACCTCGTCGATGAACTTGGTCAGGAAGGCGCCCTCGATGCCCAGCAGGCGACCGTGGAACACGGCGCGGCGGAGCAGGCGGCGAAGGACGTACTCGCGACCCTCGTTGCCGGGCAGAATGCCGTCAGAGATCATGAAGTCGACGGCACGGGAGTGGTCGGCGATGATGCGCAGGGAGCGGCTGGCTCCGGAGTAATCGTCGGCGTCATAGGTCTTGCCGCTGATCTCCTCACCGAGCTTGATGAGGTGCTGCATAAGATCGCCGTCGTAGTTAGCGGTCTTGTGCTGCATGATAGCGGCCATGCGCTCCAGGCCCATGCCCGTATCGAGGTTGCGATGCGGCAGCTCCGGCATGGAGCCGTCCTCCTGGCGGTCGTACTGGGTAAACACGAGGTTCCAGAACTCAAGGAAGCGATCGCAGTCGCAGCCAGGCTTGCAGTCGGGGCTGCCGCAACCGACCTCCTCGCCCATGTCAAAGTAGATCTCGGAGCACGGACCGCAGGGGCCGGTGGGGCCAGCGGCCCAGAAGTTGTCGTCCTCGCCCAGGCGGGAGATATGGTCCTCGGCAACGCCCAGGGAGCGCCACACGTCATGTGTCTCGTCGTCCTCGGTAAAGACGGTGAAGTACAGACGGTCGAGCGGCAGCTTGAACTCCTTGGTGATGAGCTCAAAGGCCCAAGCGCAGGCCTGCTGCTTGGAGACGCCACCAAAGGAGAAGTCGCCGAGCATCTCGAAGAAGGACAGGTGACGACCGTCCTCGCCGATGCAGTCGATGTCGTTGGTGCGGACGCACTTCTGGCAGGAGATCGCGCCGATCTCCTTCATGGTCTTCTTGCCCTGGTAATACTCCTTAAACTGGTTCATGCCGGCGTTGGCAAGCAGCAGCGAAGGGTCGTCGGGGACGAGGGACGAAGAAGGATAGAGCTTAAGACCGCGCTCCTCAAAGAAGTTGAGGAACTTGGAGCGGATCTGGGCCGTAGTCATTGACGGGTAGTCAGCACTCATAGAGGGAATCTCCTCGATTTCACATCGAAACAGTTCAAACGTAACGATATTACCATCCAACCGCCCCCGTGCAAAAAAGAGGGTCGCCAAACAGCGACCCTCCAGCGAAAGTGCACGTTATTTAGGACTGAACGGTCCTTTGAAACAGGCTGCTGTAGGATTACATATAAGAGTCACCTGGAAGGAGCGATCGATGAAAAGCAAACGATTTTTCCTGAATGCACTTCTGGTAGTAGCACTTTTAGCGCTTTTGGCCTTCTTCTGCTGGTACGCAAGCCAACCAGCATTTGGCTACGCATTGTATGCGGTAATGTCCGGCGATAAGGCTTATTACACTCTACGCGCAATTGACGTTCTTTTTTTCTATGTAGCCGGCCCCTTATCAGTCGCTTTGCTCGTGTTTCTTGTCATTTACAACTTCAAGAAACGTTAATAGGACTTATTTAGAATCCGAATCGTCCATGGAGCCGTCGATGCCGGTTTTGGTATCGTCCGTGCTGGAATCGTCGTCCTTGGCGAAGGGGTTCTTGAAGAAACCCGTCGCATCGGGCTGCAGGCCCGAGAGCTTAATCCAGGGATTCTCGAGCTCGGGCTTGGGCATGGCCTGGGCCTCGGGCGCAGTCTCGTTGCCGATGAGCTCGGACTCGTAAATGAATGTATCGTCTCCAAGCGCGTCATAGGCGGCGACCGGGTTACCCTCGGTATCGCGATACGGCGTGCCCTTAAACACGGCGCCATCGTATGCCACGAGCTGGCGGCCGGTCTCGTTCTCAAAGTAGTAGACGAAAATGCCCTTGAGGGCCGCGCATAGCGGAATAGCGATGACCATGCCGATGGGACCCATGAGTGCCGAACCAATAACGAGCGCCGTCAGGCTCATGACGGGATGCACCTGCACCGAACTCTGCATGACCTTGGGGGAAATGACGTTATCGGTGACGTTTTGAGCCACCATGGTCACAACGAGCGTCCACAACGCAAGCATGGGGCTGAACATAAAGCCGAGCACAGTGGCGATCGCCGCGCTTACCCAGGGGCCAACAACCGGGACCAAATGCATGATGCCGGTAAAAATGGCCATGAGCGCCGCGTAGGGATGGCCGATGAGCGTAAAGCCGATAAAGGCGAGGATGCCACCGCAGATGGACGTCACGACCATGCCGCGCATATAACCGCCGACCGAGCGCGAAAGAATCGCGACCATAAAGCGGTACGAGGTCTCCTTTTCCTGGCCAATGATGGTGCAGACCTCGTGGTGCATGCGGGGGTAATCGCAGGCCAACCAATAGGCAAGCACCAAACCCAGGAAGATGACGAACAGCTGCGAGGCCGTGTTGGTAATGAGCGGGAACACACCGCGACCGAGTTCGGCAGCGATTTGCGAGACGTACTTGGACGCCACAGTAACCAGCGAGGACAGATTATCGTCCAAATACTCCTTGAGCGGCGTGTTGTTGAGCGTCTTGGCGTGCGAAATCATCTCGTTGAGATCGCCACCCGCAACGCGAAGCTGCTCAGGCAGACGGCTCAGGACTTCCATAATCTGACCGAGCAAAATAGGCGACAGGATACAGACGACACCAACGAGCGCCGCGACGACGACGATAAGCGCGATAAGCGAACCAATGCCACGGTTGACGCCGTGATGCTCGAGCCAGTTGGTGATCGGCGACATCACAAAAGCGATGATAGAACCGACAGCGAGAAACTCGATAACCGGCGCCAGGATACCCATAAGGTTAAAGATGACGGCGGCGATGACAATGCAGCCGACGACAGCCCAAATGCGAAGCGTCAGAATACGGGTATCGCGCAGCGTGCGGTCGGTTTGTTGGGGGTGCTCACTCATGAACGAACCATAACTCCGTCGGGGTCAATCTTATCTTGAATCTTCTTAAGGGTACGGCGCAGCAGGCGCGAGACCTGCACCTGCGAGATTCCCAGCTTCTTTGCGATCTCGATCTGGGTCATGCCCTTCACAAAACGCAGCTCGATAACCTCGCGCTCGCGCGGCGAGAAATCACGGATGGCTTCCTCGATTACCAGGCGGTCATCGGTAAAATCGAGCTCGTTGTCGTCGTCGGCGTAGCGGTCGAGAATCGAGGGTGCATCGTCGGAATCGGACGCACCGGGAGCCTCGATAGGTACCGAGGTATAGGCCGAGGACGACTCCATGGCCTCCAGCACCTCGTCAACGGTCACGTCCAGGTACTCAGCGATTTCTTCGACCTTAGGCGAGCGCTGCAACTCGTTGGTAAGCTTGTCGGTAGCCTGGTTAACCTTGGCCGAAAGCTCCTGCAGACGGCGCGGCACGCGCACGCTCCACCCCTTGTCACGGAAGTGACGCTTGATCTCGCCCAGGATGGTAGGCGTGGCAAACGTGGTGAACTCGAGTCCGCGCTCGGGATCAAAGCGGTCGATTGCCTTGAGTAGACCCAGGTATCCGACCTGCATAAGGTCGTCGAGCGGCTCACCGCGGTTCTTAAATTTGTTGGCAAGAAACCTTACCAGGTTCATGTGGGACATGACGAGCTGCTCGCGTGCGTCCGGATCACCGGTCTCTTTGTAGCGACGAAACAGCTCGCGGGTTTTCTCCTTGTCCCAAGCGGTCTTACCGCTCCGGGAACGTTCGGTCATATTAGATATCCGCCTTGAGATCGAGGGAAAGCGTCAGGGGCGCCTCAGTCTTTTCATAGGAATCGCACACGCTCGCCAAAATGAGCTCGGCATACACAGCAGCCTGGTCATCCTCATCGACAGTCGCCTGGTCACCAAAGGTAAAAGTCATGCCCACGTGAGATTCGTCGACGTCGAATATGATCGAGATGTCGTCGGAATCAACAGCCGTGCAGCCAAAGATAAAGGCTTCCTCGGCAGCCATACGGATGTCCTCGATGCGATCAACGGACATGGAGCACAGCGCGCCGACATTGGCAGCCGTCATACGTACGAGGCGTGCCAGACGCGGATCCCCGGCAACAGTCAGCGTGATGGGGCAAGTTGCTTCGCTACTCATCGCAGGACTCCTCGGAGGTCTTGGCGGGGGTGTAGGTGTAATACTGGGCTGCTTTAGCAGCAGGCTTCTGTGCACCATCGTCACCAGCAGCGGCATCGTTCCCGGCTTCGTCAATCAGGACACGCTCGGTCGGCTGCTCGACTTCGGCGGCAGCGGAAAGCTTGCGCTCGGCGTCGGCCGCGGGAGCCTTCACCTTGTTAAAGAGTTTCTGCACGGCACCGGCCGCAGAGTCGGTCACGCTCGACACAGCATTGCTGGCCTCGGCCATGCTGCCCGTAACCTCGGAAATGTCGCGAACAACCGCCTCAACCTCGACGAGGTTGGAGGTAAGGGCATCAACTGCCGTCTTGCTCGACTTAAGCAGCGGCTCCATCTGGGCAAGTGCCGGCGTAAGCTCGTCGACAGCGCCGTCGAGTTTTGCCACCACCGGCTGCGCCTCGGCGATCGTGTTGTTAAGGTCGCTCACCGTCTTGTCGAGCGAATCAACGACGGTACGGGTCTTTCGTAGCGTGAGCGCGAGCTCGATAACAGCCCACACACCGGCAACGGCGAGCAGCAGCAGGGCGATTTGAATGGGACTCATACAAGCCTCCCGAAGGAATCGAAATACAGACGCTTTTCATGGTACCCCAAAGAAGGGGAAAGTACCCAAAGGGAATATGCGGGGTTTCTATAACCTACTTGGGCGCGTTACCGCTACGATCGCGCTCGCTTTGCTCTACACGCCACTCTTCCCAGCCGCGGCCGGCAGGCTGCCAAAACGCACCGGGCTCCAGCCCCTCGGGCAAATAGCGCTGATCGACCCAGCCTTCGGGATAATCATGCGGATACTTATACACACCGTATTCGTCGCTGCCCGGGCGATGACGGTCGCGCAGATAGCTCGGCACCTCGCGCAGCCCACTTGAATGGATATCGGCCAACGCCGCATCGATCGAAGCCTCGCACGCGTTGGATTTTGGCGCCAGGCACACATAGAGTGCAGCCTGAGCCAGGTTAATGCGACACTCGGGATAGCCAATGACCTCTGCAGACTTAAACGCGGCATGTGCCACCAAAAGTGCCTGCGGGTCGGCGTTGCCAACATCCTCAGAAGCCTGAATCATAATACGACGAGCGATAAACTTGGGGTCCTCCCCCGCGTCGATCATGCGCGCGAGCCAATAGATCGTGGCATCGGGATCGCTACCGCGCATAGACTTAATAAACGCACTGATGATGTCGTAGTGCATGTCGCCGTTTTTGTCGTACGAAAAGCCACGACGCGGGTTGGCAATCTTTACATCATCCACGGTAATGGGATAACGCTCTCCCGCCGCCGGCGCTGGCGTACCCTCGGTATCGGGACGCGTGACGGCAATCTCGCTCGCAAGCTCGAGTGTCGTGAGCGCCGAGCGAGCGTCACCCGCTGCCAGCGTACAGATGGTCTTAACCGTATCCTCATCGGCCGAGAACTTGCCGTTCAAACCCTGCGGCGCCTCGAGCGCACGCTCGATAAGCATGGCAATATCATCGTCCTTGAGGTGCTCAAGCTCCACCACGCGACCGCGCGAGAGCAACGCCGAGTTGACCTCGAAGTACGGATTCTCCGTCGTGGCGCCAATCATAATGACGGTACGGTTCTCAACTGCATGCAGCAGGGCATCCTGCTGCGACTTGGAAAAGCGGTGAATCTCATCGATGAAAAGAATGGTGCGGCGGTCGTAGGTATTAAGGCGCGTCTTGGCCTCGTCAATCACGCGACGAAGGTCCTTTACAGTGCCCGTCACGGCGCTGACCTCGACAAACTCGCTCTTGGTATGGTTGGCGATAATGTGGGCCAGCGTCGTCTTGCCTGTACCGGCCGGCCCGTACAGGATAACACTCGAAAGCACGTCATGCTCAATCGCGGCACGCAACCAAGAGCCCTTACCGACGGCCTTTTGCTGGCCCACGTACTCGTCGAGCGAATTGGGGCGCATGCGCACCGCAAGCGGCGCATTCTGAAAGGAACGCTCACGCGTCGAAGCAGAAAAAAGGTCGTCCATAGCCATCCCGTGCATCAATCAAAAACGTTTTCACCTACAGTATACCGAAAATATGCGAACTACCGTTCGTTAATATAGGTACGGTGCGGAAACTTCAAGCCCGGGAACAGCTTGCTCGTGAGCTCGCAGAAATAGCCATCTGTCATGCTCGCAATGTAATCCACTACGGTCTGATCTATATCGTCCTGCCAGGCATAGGTGCGTTCGTAGTAGGAAAGCTGCCGCTCAATGCGAGAAATGTGGTGCTTAAAGATGTAAGAAGACTCGTTGCCTTCGTTTATATCCTGCAGGCAACGGTCGTAGAGCTTTTCGAAGGCCTCGCGCAGCTCCGCTTCGGAGTCGCCTTCAATGCCGCCCTTGCTATAGATCTTCTCGTAGTTCTCGCGCTTGGCTCGGCGGATCTCCTCAAACAGGTCCTCGCTCATCTCGATGCGTGGCTTGCCATAGCTGTGCTCGACGATATCGATGGAGGCATGCGTGAGGATCCAGCTGTTGTATCCTCCGCCCAGGTCATCGTCAAAAGCGTCAGGTGACAGCAGGCCTGCCGCAATGGCGTCTTGGCGATCGCGCCCAACGTAGGCAAGGATATCCGAGATGCGAACCACGCACCCTTCGAGCGTCATGGGGCGCAGGTGCTCAATTGCGCTATAGCCCGTAGCAATGCATTCCTCGACGGTTCGGTCGAACTGGTCAAAGGAGCTCATGTCCGAAAGCTCAAACACACGCTGTTCGTACTCACCGTTGTGGCATAGCACGCCATCGAGCGTCTGAAGCGACACGTTGCGGCCGTACAGCACGTCGAGCACGCGGACCGACTGAACGTTATGGAAAAAATAACGACCCGTGCGCTCGTGATAGATATCGTTGAGAAAACGCTCACCGGCATGGCCAAAGGGCGTGTGGCCCAAGTCGTGGCCTAAGCCAATCGCCTCGATTAGATCGCAGTTGAGCCCCAGAGCACGTCCGATATCGCGAGCGATGCGCGAGACAAGCTGCACGTGCAAGCCGCGACGCGAAAGGTCGTCATTGCTGCGAAAACTGAAGACCTGCGTTTTGCCTGCATAACGGGTGTATGCGGGCAGATGCAGAATCTTTTCAGTATCGCGCATGAAGGCCGGACGCATGAGCGTGCCCTCATCTGCAGCCCGATCGACACGTCGGATGACCTGGTCGTCACCGCATCGATAGGGATTAACGACACCCGAGGCGCGGTCGGCGGCGATACGCTCGACCAACTCGGGCGACAACGCCGCGGGAATGCGATCCATACGCGCCTTAATGGCGGCTGTCTGTTGATTGGTTGCCATGGCATGCTCCTTAAAAGGGCGCGCAAACGGTTACAGCGTTCTACCCACAACCTCGATTATGGCAAATATCGGCACCAAAAACGGCAGCAAAGGCAGGGAGCGCGATTTTGTGAAGAGGCAGGAGGAGGCAAGGGCCAGGAGCGCAACCGCAAACGCAACGATGCCACCCAGAGGGTCGAGAGTGCAAAGGGCAAAGAGCGCCTTGACATCTCCCATGCCAAGGCCGGGGGCGTGGCGAACACGACGCCAGAGTGACTCAGTAAGCACAAGGGCAAGGTAGACGATGACCGCAGGACCGGCGTGGTCAAGCGCCGTGTTAACGCCCTTGTCGAGCCAAACGCCCGCAAACGCCGCCACGGCACACGCGCCGGCAAGCGCATTCGGAAACCGCTGCTCACGGAGATCAATCACCGCACCGGCAAAAGCGCAAATCCAAAACGGGATATAGACCATCGAACACCTCCTCGAGCTGCATCGCAAAAGCAAAAACCACCACAAAGGCGCTGTCCCTTTGTGGTGGTTTTGATGCTGGTTATTTGGCGCCTTGCATGACCTCGTCGAGGGTAACGCTCACGGCGTGCTGCGTCGGCACCCAGTCGACCTTCAAGAACAGCGCTGCCACCGTAATGGGGATATAGCTGAACATAAAGATCGGGAAGGTAAACAGGTTGGTCACCAAACGCCACTTTTGCGCGCAATGAATGTGCTTGTACTCAAAGATGGTCGTGAGCAGCGCCAGGATAAAGAAGGTCTGGTACATCATCGCGAACGTCATGATAAGCGAGGCAGCACAAGCCTGCATCTCAACCTCAGTAGCCAAGAAACCATGCGAAAGGCCACCCACAATCAAGAACGTCGCATTAGCGAGCATCGAGATCAAGGACAGCAGCATACCAGGGGCGATGGTCATGAACATGTCGTAAGCGGCAAAGCGATGGTAGCGGAAGGTCGATTTGACAAGGTGCTTACCGTAAGTAAAGAACACCTGGTAGAAGCCCTTGGTCCAGCGCATACGCTGTTTCCAGGACGCCTTAAACGTCACGGGCTGTTCGTCAAAGAACTCCGCCGGCGCATAGCCAATGCGAATGCCGTGAATGGCGCAGAACGTGGTGAACTGAATGTCCTCGGTCAGCGTATGGAACTGCCAACCGTGCATGCCCTCGATCACGCTCGCCGAGATAAGGTAACCCGAACCCGAGACAGCGCAGGACGTCTTGCAGATATTACGCGCATTGTTAAGGAAGCGCGCCTCGCGCAGATACCACGTAGCATTAGCCGCCGAGATCCACGAGCTGCCGAAGTTCTTGGAGTTGCGATAGCTCGTGACCACATGGAAGCCCTGGTCAAAGGCATCGTTCATCTTGGACACGTAATCGCGGGAGATGACGTTATCGGCATCGAAAATAAAGTAGCCCTCAAAGGTATCGGGATACTCGTTAAGAATACGGTCAAAGCCAAAGTCCATGACCCAGCTCTTACCCTTGCGGGCCAGGTCGTTGCGCTCATAAACGATGGCGCCCGCCTCGCGCGCGAGCTGCGCCGTGTTGTCGGTGCAGGCATCGGCGACCACGAAGACCTCGATAAGCTCGGACGGATAGTCCTGATCCTTGATGGAGCGAACGAGGTTGGCAATCACGGCCTCCTCATTATGCGCCGCAATAAAGAAGGCATAACGATGGAGTTTTTTTGCCTTGGGAGGCGCGACCTCACCACGGAGAGCGCCAATGACAAAGAAGACCACCTGGTACAGAAAGCAGACCGTGAGCAGCGTGACGACAATCTGGTTGAAGATCACGATGGGTGTGTTGGTATGTAAAAAGGCGAGCATGCAGGCTCCCAGCAACGCGTTACGTAAACAACCGTATATCTTACCGTAGGCTTACCGAGTTCAAGAAACCACCTAATACTGGCTAGGCTTCGAGCAGACCGAGCTGCGGGACGATTTCGTCACCGGCGGCAGTGCGGCCGAGCGAACGAGGGGCCAGATCATCCAGAACCGCCGCAAGGTCCCACGGCAGCTCGTCACGGCACTCAATACGCTCCCCCGTCACGGGATGGTCGAACGCCACGCGCCAAGAATGCAGAAACTGCCTGGTCAGACCCTGATCGGCACGCACATCGCACTTGCCGTAAAGCGGATCGCCCACGCAGGCGTGGTTGATATGGCGCATGTGCACGCGAATCTGGTGCGTGCGGCCGGTAAACAGGTGGCACTCGACAAGCGTATAGCCGTCGTCGAAACGCGTGGAATCAAAGCGCTCGAGCACCTTGAAGGTCGTGATGGCCTGACGGGCAAAGGGGTCATCGGAAACCGCCATCTTCACGCGGTCGCGCGTCGATCGAGCAATACCGGTGTTGATAGTGCCCTCGTCCATGGCGATGTGCCCGTGAACGAGCGTGATATAGCGACGGTCGAGCGTGCGCGTACGGATGAGATTTTGAAGCGCGCGCTGGGTGTCGTCGTCTTTTGCCGCGAGCATAAGGCCCGAGGTATCGCGATCCAGGCGATGCACGATGCCGGGGCGGTCCTCACCCTGCACGGTACCCAGATGATCGATGCCGCAGTGGTAGACCAGGGCGTTCGCAAGGGTGCCGCTCTCGTGGCCATGGGCGGGATGGCACACGAGACCGCGCTGTTTGGAGAGCACGATGAGGTAGTCGTCCTCGTAGCGAATGTCGAGCGGGATGGCCTCGGGAATCACATCGGTGGGATCATGCGGCTCGGGCAGGTCGACCGAGATGCGGTCACCGGAGCGCACGGCATACTTTTTTGACAGGCAGGTCTCACCATTGACACATACGGCACCGCCCTCAATCAGATGTGCGCAGGCAGAGCGCGTAGGACAGCCATCGTTGGCGCCCAGATAGGCGTCGAGGCGCTGACCAGCGGAATCATCGGCAACGAGAATGTGGATGTCGGCCATTAACGCTCATTCCTTTCGCGAATCTTGCGGGCACGCTCCCCACGCTGTTTGGCTTTGCGCTTGGCGCGGGCCTCGTCACGGGCGTTGAGCTCGGCGGTCGCATCGACCTCGCGAGCAGCGGGGCTCAAGAACATATAACCGATGAGCGCCAGCACGACACCGACCGTAATGCCAATATCGGCGACATTAAAGACGGGAAAGTCGATGAAGGTAGTAGCGATAAAATCAGTCACAAAGCCCATGGCCAGGCGATCGATCGCGTTGCCGATAGCACCGCCCGCAACCATAGCCATGCCCACAACCTCTAGGCGTGCGAGTTGAGGCGCACGAACCAGGTACACGGCAATGGCGACGATAACTGCAAGCGCCAGCACGGCGAACGCAACGCCATGGCCCTCGCCCATGCTAAAGGCAGCTCCGATATTGCGGACAAACAGAAAGTCAATCACACCGGGGATAACGGTCACATGCAGAGCATCGCCCACGGCACGAACCGCAAGCTTGGCCAGCTGGTCAACAAGCAGCACAACGAGCGCTACCCCACCAGCAACACCCAACCGCCAACGCAAAGACGGCGTCATATCCCCAGTACGACCCAAATCAATCCCCTACCCACAGATAATCAAATTCCGTTTAACGCATTAACCATCTTATATTGCCATACACAGAACGCACGACATATCCACCAACGCAAGCGAAATAACCAGCTAAAAACGAAAGCGGCATTCCGGAAAACAGAATGCCGCCTGAATGAGACACGGGTAGTCGTTTAAGAACGTCCACAACGACCAGAAAGAAAAGACTCTAGCTCCAACAACAGAAACGCCGCATTACCGTCGCCAACAGCGAAAACGTCCCTAAGCGAGCAAGGTGACGTGAAAGAGGAGGGAAGCGTACTTCGGTACGCGACCGACGATTGAACGTCAGATTGCCGCTTAGGGGCGTTTGCAGCGTCGGTAGGTTACGGCGTTCTACGAACGCCGTAACCTACAGCGCATCAGCGCAGCGCTTGCAGATATGCGCGTGGCCGTTGTACTCGCCGACGGTGGTGCGATAGTTCCAGCAACGGTCGCAGCACTCACCCTCGGCAGCCTCGATGGCAACGGAGAGCTCCTCACCCTGGGTCATCTCAACATCGGAGACGATGTAGAACTCGGCGAGGTCGACGGCCTTGTCGCCGGTCAGCAGCGCATACATCTCGGCGGGAACGACCGCCTTGACACGGACCTGCTGGCTCTTGGTGAAGGTGCCGGCAGAACGGGCATCCTCAAGGGCCTTGGTCACGGCGCCACGGAGCTCGAGCGAAGCCTCGAGCACGCCCTCAAACTCATTGGCCTCGTCGATCGTGATGGGCGACTTGTACCAATCGAGCAGCGCAGCGTACTTCTGATGATCGACGCAGCCGGCGGGCGCATAGGCCATGGCCTCATCGACGGTGTAGGACAGAATCGGCTGCAGATCGCGCATGAGCATCGAGAAGAGCTCGGCGAGCACGGTCTGGGCGCTGCGGCGCTCGAGCGAGCCGGGCTTTTCGCAGTACAGACGGTCCTTCAGGGCGTCGAGGTACACGTTGGAAAGCTCGGTAACAACAAAGTCGTAGAGCGCACGGTAGGCGCGCGGGAACTCGTAGCAAGAGTAAGCGTCGTCGACCTCGGCCTGGACCTGGGTCAGACGGGCAACCATGAGCTTGTCGAGCGGCAACAGGTCGGCAAAGGCGACGCCGTCGGTCTCGGGCTCAAACTGACCTTCGAGCTCGGAGAGCAGGAAGCGCAGCGTGTTGCGGAAACGACGGTAGGCATCGGACGTACGAGCAAGAATCTCGTGGTCGATGGAGACGTCGGAGCTGGTGTCGACCGAGGCGACCCACAGGCGAATGATGTCGGCGCCCATCTCGTCGCAGACCTTGTTGGGGTCGATGACGTTGCCGAGCGACTTGGACATCTTGCGGCCCTGGCCATCGAGCGTGAAGCCCTGCGAGACGACTGCCTTGTACGGAGCGTGGCCGTTGGCACCCACCGAGGTCAGCAGCGAGCTCTGGAACCAACCGCGGTGCTGGTCGGAGCCCTCAAGATACACGTCCGCCGGATACTCCAGCTCGGGACGATACTCGCAGACGGCCTTCCAAGATACGCCGGAATCCCACCACACGTCGAGGATGTCCTTATCGGCCTTGAGATGATGGCCGCCGCACTTGGGGCAGACGCAGGCCTCGCCCAGGTAGCTCTCGGGAGCATCGGTGAACCAGGCGTCGGAGCCCTTCTCGTGGAAGAGCTTGATGACGGCGTCGAGGGTAGCGTCGTTCATGACCTTCTCGCCGCAGTCGGCGCAGGTGTAGCTCGGGATAGGCACGCCCCAGTTGCGCTGACGGCTGATGCACCAGTCGGGACGCTGCTCGACCATGGCGCCAATGCGATTTGCCGCGTGGGCCGGATACCACTTGACGTTCTCGCGGACCTCTTTGCCAGCCTGCTCGCGCAAACCGGTCTTGTCCATCGAGACAAACCACTGGTCGGTGGCACGGAAGAGCACCGGGTGCTTGCAGCGCCAGCAGTGCGGATAGCTGTGCGTGATCTTCTTCTCGAGGACCAGGGTGCCGCGCTCGCGCAGGAACTCGATGATGTGCGGGTTGGCCTCATCGGTATCCATGCCGCTGAAGGGACCACCGGTGCCAAACTCCTCACCGGTGTAGAACTTGCCGTCATCATCGACCGGCATGCAGATGTCGGTGATGCCCTCCTTGAGGCAGGCAAAGTAGTCGTCGACGCCGTGACCGGGCGAGTTGTGGACGATACCGGTACCGTCATCGACACCGACGTAATCGGCCAGCAGTGCCACGCCCTCAACACCGTCAAAGATCGGCTGCTTGTAGTGGATGTGGTGGAAGGTCTCGGCGGGAACCACGTAGGGCTTGCCGTCAACCATAACGGGGGTGTACTCCCAGCCAAACTCCTCGCAGCACTTGGGAGCCAGGTCCTCAAGCATGACCTCGGCACGACCCTCGTGCTCAACGGCGACATAGGCGGCGCCGGGCTTAAGGGAAACGGCCTGGTCGGAGGGGATGGTCCACGGCGTGGTCGTCCAGATGATAAAGTCGACCGGGCCGTCGAAGTTCTCGAGGCCGGCGGGCTTGGAGGTCATCTCAAAGCGAACGAAAATGGAGGGGCTCGTCTCGTCGGAGTACTCGATCTCGGCCTCGGCCAGCGCGGTGTGGCAGTGCTTGCACCAGTGAACCGGCTTGTGTCCGCGATAGATCATGCCCTTATCGAACATGGCCTTGAAGACCTCGATGTCGGCGGCATCATGTTGGTGGTAGAGCGTCAGGTAGGGGTTGTCCCAGTCGCCAAGCACGCCCAGACGACGGAAGCCGGCCTTTTGCAGCTCGATGTTCTCGACAGCGAACTCATTGCAGAGCTCACGGATCTTGGCCGTGGGGGTCTGGTTGAACTTCTCGGTGCCGAGCTTCTCCTCGACCTTGTGCTCGATCGGCTGGCCGTGGCAGTCCCAACCGGGGACATAGGGAACCTCATAGCCCTGCATCATCCAGTAGCGGTTGATCATGTCCTTGGAGATCTTGTTCATGGCGTGGCCGATGTGGATCGGGCCGTTGGCGTACGGAGGGCCGTCGTGCAGCACGAACTTCTTGTGACCCTCGTTCTTCTTCAGAACCTGCTCGTAGACCTTGTTGTCCTGCCAGTCCTTGAGTCGCTTGGGCTCGGACTTGGAAAGACCGGCACGCATGGGAAAACCGGTCTTGGGCAGATTCATCGTCTGCTTGTACTCGTTTGCCACGGTACCCCTTTCATGTCGTGGGCGCGCACGCCCGTTGGGCACCAAAAAAGCGCCCGTCCCTACAAGCTGGGACGAAGCGCCACAAAACGGACTGTACGCCCGCAAAAGCTCTTCGCTTAACCACCCAGCTTAGATGCCCTCGCCCGCGTAATCGCGCGCTCGCATCCGTTACTCGGCTGGCCTGTATCGACGACCATCTCGGCGATGTCTACTAAGACGTGCCTGCGCGGCACGTCCGTTGGGACCGCAGCTCCGGGGTGATTTTCATCGGTCGCATGCGCGGGCTCTCAGCACTCCCCGCTCTCTGTAGCATGCGGATGGCCGACTACTCGTCCCCATCAACGCTTATGCGGAGTATGCTAGCACGTTCCGCGCCGACGAAAAACCCTCAACATTGGTTTCATATTTTAGAAATTTATCTTGGTCGCGGTCATTCTCTAGGAGCAAAATACCTGAAAGCACTCTATCTCACGAAAGAAGGTACCTATGCGCACGATTGGAATGAGCGACTATACCGTCGGCGAGGACTGCTTTGACGAGCTGCCCGGCGCGCTGGCCGAGTACGGTGCGACCAAGGTCGCGATCATCGGTGGCAAGCGGGCACTGGCTGCGGCGATGCCGGGCATCGAGGCGGCGCTTGAAGGCACCGATGTCGAGATTCTAGAGAAGCGCGTCTATGGCACCAACAGCACGCGTGCCAATATCGCCAAGGTCGTAAACTCCCCCGCCTGCCAGGAAGCCGATGTGCTCATTGCTTGCGGCGGCGGCAAGGCGCTCGACACCGTGAAGACCGCATCCATCGAGCTCAAGAAGATCGTCTTCACCGTCCCGACAATCTGTTCCAACTGCTCCGCCGCGACCGCCATTGCCGTCGTGTACAACGACGACGGCTCGCTCGAGGGCTATTCGTACCCCAACCGCCCCGCGCACATCTTCATCAACCCCAAGATCATCGCCGAGGCTCCGGCGGAGTACTTCTGGGCCGGCGTGGGCGATGCCCTGTCCAAGCAACCCGAGGTCGAGTACGCCACGAGCGCCGGCAACTTGGAGCACACCGCCGGCCTTGGCCTGGCACTCGCCCACACCTGCTCCGAGCCACTGTTTACCTATGGCGTGCAGGGTCTTGAGGACGTGCGCCAGAATCTGTCGAGCGAGGCCGTCAAGCAGATCGCGCTCGACATCGTGGTCAACACGGGCTATGTCTCGAACCTGACCAACCAAAACGATTACTACTACAACTCGAGCGTGGCGCATGCGTTCTACAACGCCACGTGCAGCATTAAGCGCGAGGGCTCCTACCTGCATGGCGAGGTCGTGAGCCTGGGCGTACTGGTGCTGTTTGCCTATACGGGCGATACCGAGAACCTTGAGCGCTACGCCGCTTTCAACAAGCAGATGGTGCTGCCCGTGACGCTGGAGCAGGTCGGGCTTTCCGAGGACGATATCCCCGCTCTGTGCGAGTATGCACACGCCACCAACGAGTGGAAGCAAGGCAACCCGGAGCCCTTCACCGACGAAAAGTTTGCCGCCGCCATCAAGGCCGCCAACGCCTACGGCCACACGCTCCTTGCCTAACCCAAAACCACCACAAAGGGGACAATGAACTGCCTCCCATTTCTTGGACATCGGGAAATGGGAGGTTTTCCATGAGTATA
>UQOY01000018.1 GCA_900542825.1 uncultured Collinsella sp.
TCGCGAGTTCCGCACGCAAAGAAGGCCACTTAATGTGGCCTTCGTCTTGCGCAGGACTGTAGAGCAGGGAACTTCGTGCCCCGACGTCCGGGAGGACGCCTCATTTAGAAAGATGGACCGACCTCCGTCAGCGATGGGAGCTACTCCCCCAGCACGGCCTTTTTGGCGGCTGCAGCCATGTTGTCCAGATCTTCCTTGGTGGGGTGATCCTTTGCGGCGACCCAGTTATCGAGCAGCATCTTAAATCGGGCGTTGTCGGGATCTTGCTCGAGCATGGCCTCGTAGCGCTGCTTGACCGCGGGGCCCATCTTGCCCTGGCACATCGCCCAACCCGCAAGCTCGGCATCATTGGCCAAATTTGAGGTCACGCGATCGATAATCTGCCTAAAGTACTCCTCGCTGGCCCCAAAGCCGCAGGTGCCAAACAGGAAGACGCGCTTGCCGTGCAAGGCTGAGAGCAGCGTCGCGACCGAAGGCGTGCACGCGCCCTTGTCGCACCAAAAACCGACAAGCACCGTGTCGGCCGCGCAGGCGCCCTGCGCCTCGAGCGCAACCTGATCTGCATCCGCATCGTCGCTCAACGCCGCGGCATGGACAAACTCAACACCCGCAGCCTGCAGCGTGCGCTTGATCGCACCCGAAACCATCCTGGTATTACCGCTCTTGCTGTTAACCACCAAAGAGCACGTCATAGTCACGTTGCCTCGTATCCCCCAAAACTAAAGCCACTAATGCAATTTATTAGATGAATATCTTAGTACTAACGTGACAGATGTAAACCACCGTCTGTCGATTGATTAATTTGCCCCACGGCAATGCTTACTGGGCGAATTGGCTGCGGTAGAGCTCGGCATAAAAGCCGTCTGCCGCCAGCAGCTCGTCGTGTGTGCCACGCTCGATAATCTGACCGTCGCGCATGACCAGGATGCAATCGGCGTTGCGAATCGTCGACAGGCGGTGTGCCACGACAAAGCTTGTGCGACCGGCCATGAGCTCGTCGAATGCCGCCTGCACCTGCAGCTCGGTGCGGGTATCGATGCTCGAGGTCGCCTCGTCCAGCAGCAAGATAGCCGGGTCGGTGAGCATGACGCGCGCAATGCACAGCAGCTGCTTTTGGCCTTGGCTAAACGTGCCGCCGTCCTCGCCGATGACCGTATCGTAGCCGCCTGGCAGCTGCACGATAAACTTATGCGCGTGCGCGCGCTTGGCGGCTTCGATGACCTGCTCGCGCGTGGCGCCTGGGCAACCGTAAGCAATGTTGTCCGCTACCGTGCCCTCGAACAGCCAAGTGTCCTGTAGCACCATGCCAAAGGCACGCCGCAGACTCGAGCGCGTGTAATCGCGCGAAGCCTTGCCATCGACCGCGATGCGGCCGGCATCGATATCGTAAAAACGCAGCAGCAGGTTGATGAGCGTCGTCTTGCCGCAGCCCGTGGGGCCGACCAGGGCAAAACGCATGCCGGGCTTGGCCTCGATGCAGATATCCTGCAGCAGCTTGCGGTCGGGCACGTAGCTAAAGTCCACATGCTCAAGGGTCACCTCACCCTGCGGGTCGGCAAGTTCCACAGCAGTTGGCGCGTCGGGCTCCTGCTCGCGCGCATCGAGCAGCGCAAACATGCGGCGCGCCGAGGCGTACGCGGTCTGGATCTGCGTAATGACGTTGGTGACCTCGTTGAACGGCTTGGTGTACTGATTGGCATAGGACAGGAAGATCTGCACGCCGCCCACCGTAAGCGCCGCGGGCACGCCCGTGATCACGCCCACGCAGCCGATCACAGCGACCACGGCATAGATGATGTTATTGATAAAGCGCGTGCCGGGGTTGGAGAGCGAACCCATAAACTGCGCGCGCTCGCCCGCGGTGTAGAGCTCGGCATTGAGGGCATCGAAGCGCTGCTGGGCGTTGGGACCATAGGCAAAGGCGTCGACAAGCTTTTGCTCGCCTACGTACTCCTCAATATGACCACCGAGCTGCCCTTGAATGCGCTGTTGAGCAGTGAAGCTCTTGTTGGAAAGCTTGGCGATGGCGCCGGCTGCAAAAATGGAAAGCGGCGTGACGAGCACCACCACGAGCGTCATGGTCAGGTTGATGGAAAGCATAAACGCGAGCGTGCCCACGATGGTGATAACGCCGGTGAAAAGCTGGGTAAAGCCCTGCAGCAGACCGTCGCCCACCTGGTCGACGTCGTTGACCACGCGACTCATAAGGTCGCCGTGAGCGTGGCTGTCGATAAAGCTGAGCGGCATGCGGCTGAGCTTGTCGCTCGCCTCCACGCGCATGTCGCGCACCGTTTCGTAGGACAGGCGATTGACGCAGTAGCCCTGCAGCCACTGGAAAGCCGCAGCACCTACGACGACAATCGCGAGCTTGGTGACAAGCGGCAGTAGTGCGTCAAAGTCCACCTGCCCGGCGGCGACGATCAGGTCGATGCCCTCGCCGATGAGGATGGGCGTATAGAGCTGCAAGATCACCGAGATGGCGGCGCTCACAAACGACGCCGTAAACGAGACGCGGTGTGGGCGAACATAGCCCAGCAGGCGGCGCGTCACCGCACCCACGGGATAGCGCTCGGGGTCACCGGGCTGGCGCGGACCGTCGCCCAGATCGTTAAGGCTATCGTTGCCGGACACATTGGCCGTCATCGTGGCGACCGAACCGGAAGAAGTATACGGGTTCATCTAGCAACCCTCCTTTGAGCAGGCGGATGCGGGGACGCACGCGGCGCCTGGGGCGGGCGCGGGGCTTGGGGCGGACGTGGGCGTCGTGCTCCCCTGCCGGCCCTCGAGCTCCTCGCGGCGCAGCTGCGACTGGCAAATCTCGCGATAGAGCTGGCAGCTTGCATACAACTCGTCATGCGTGCCCAGGCCCGCGACCGAACCGTGATCGAGTACGCAGATCATGTCGGCGTCGCGCACGGTCGAGACGCGCTGGCTCACGATGACGGTCGTCAGCGGCAGCCCGCCCTCGACGGCACCGCTCACGCTGCGCTCGCGAATGGCATGGCGAAGCGCCGCATCGGTCTTAAAGTCGAGCGCCGAGGCGGAGTCATCCATGATCAGAACCTGCGGCGAGCCCACCAGAGCGCGCGCGATGGTCAGACGCTGGCGCTGGCCACCGCTAAAGTTCTTGCCGCCCGCCTCGACCGGGGCATCTAAGCCCTGCGGCTTGTTACGCACAAACTCACTGGCCTGCGCCATATCGAGCGCCGCCCAAAGCTCCTCATCGGTCGCAGCTTCATCGCGCCAGGTCAGGTTGCTGCGGATAGTGCCGCTCACCAGCGACGCGCGTTGTGGGACAGTCGAGACCACATGGCGCAGCTGATCGAGCGGCCAGGCGCGAACGTCGGAGCCCATCACGCTCACGCTGCCGGCGTTCGCATCGTACAGGCGCGGGATAAGCGAGACGAGCGTGGACTTACCACTGCCCGTACCGCCGATAATGCCAAGCGTCTTGCCCAGCGGGAGTTCCAGCGTCACATCGTTGACAGCATTGGCCGCGCCGGCGCCAAACGAGAAGCTCGCATGGCTCAGACTCAGCGCAGGAACTGGAGCGACATTGCCCGGCTCGGGCAATGTGACCGGCTCGTTGTCCTCGTCGGTGATGCTCGGCACGCAATTGAGCACCTCATTGATGCGCGATGCGCTGGCGCTCGCCTTGGTAAAGACCACGACCAGGTTGGCCACGTAGACGATGGAGGTAAGGGTCTGCGTCATGTAGTTCACAAACGCCATGACCTGGCCCTGCGTAAGCTCACCCACGTTGACCTGGATGCCGCCCACCCACAGGATGGCGCACACGCCCAGGTTCATCACCAAAAACGTTACGGGGTTGAGGACCGACGAGAGCTTGCCCACCGCGATGGCGGTATGGGCCTGGTCATCGGCGGCTTGGGCAAAACGCTCGCGCTCGTGATCTTCGCGCACAAAGGCGCGGACCACGCGGGCGCCCGAAAGCCCCTCGCGGCAAATGAGCGCAATGCGGTCGAGCTTTGCCTGCAGCTGCTTGTAATACGGAATGCAGCGCGCCATGACAAACCAAAACACCAAGCCAATGGCGGGCGTGCAAATCAAAAAGATGATGCCGAGCTTAAGGTCGATGGCAAGGGCTGCGCACATAGAGCCCACCGCCAAGAAGGGCCAGCGGATGAGCATGCGCACGCCCAGCGCCACGGCAAGCTGCACCTGGTTGACGTCGTTGGTGATGCGGGTGATAAGCGACGGCGTGCCAAAGCGGTCGAGCTCGGCGTAGCTCAGTTTGTTGATGTGCTCGTAGAGCGCGCCGCGAATGTCGGTGCCCATGCCCTGCGAGGTGAGCGCCGCCATCTTTTGGCAGATGAGCGTAAACGAGATGCCGATCACAGCCATGGCGCCAAGTACCATGCCGTAGTGGATAACGGCGCTCACGTCGTGCGAGCCAATGCCCTTATCGATCATCTGGGCGATCACCAGCGGCGTCAGCAGGTCAAAAATCACTTCGATCAGCTTGCACGCGGGGCCAATCACCATATACCGGCGAAACTTACCACCAAAACGCCTGAGCAGCTCAATCATATTAAGGCGCTCCCTATCATCATCTCTCTTCAATCTGATTCATGATAGTACGGAGAGCCTTGGAAATACGTAAGCAACTCGTTACAGATGTTAAGGCGAAGCAAGCACGAAGGCCACTAGTGCCCAAGGCATGTATCCGCCGCTGTTTTGGCAAAGCCAGCGAGCGGCATAACGCCAGGGATTCAATTATCAGATAAATGTGACCTTTCAGGCGGTTTTGGTCGGCTACCCGCGAGTGCCGGCAGGGCGCTTGGTAGTCGAGCGATCCCGCAGGCGAAGCCGAGGACCAGCGAGACACCAAGCGCCCTGCCGGCACTCGCGGGTAGCCGCGGCACCAAAAAGCGCCTGCGCACTCGATGGATCCGGATGCCCGACAGAGGCTCCTTATGGCTGCTTCCTTCCGGACCTGACCAGATTCGGAACATGTCGTCATCCGAACCCATCGAACGCGCTAGGCGCTCGATATATCTTACCCGCTCCCGCCCGATGGGGCAAGGTAGCTAATTTGGGACGAGGCTTTTTTGACCACCTTTTTGGCTATCCAAGCTAGACCGAACGATAATTTTTCTAGAGTCGGCCGAGGTCGTAGGCTCGCGCGACAGACTCGCCAGCGCAGATGAGGTTGGTTGTGGCTTCCTGGGGGTCGAGCGCTTGGTCAAGGGGCATGGGCCTGCGGCAGACCGGCAGAACTAAGTCGATGCCCTGTCCATACACCGCATCCAGGCTGTCGGCACGACCGCCCACGACGGCGACCACCGGCTTGCCATATCGCTTCGCGCGACGGGCCACGCCCACCGGTGCCTTACCGGCGGCGGATTGCTCGTCCATATTGCCCTCGCCTGTAATGACCAGGTCGACATCGCGCACGCGCTCGTCAAACCCAATCAGATCGAGCACCGTCTCCACGCCCGAACGCAGCTCCGCCCCGAGCGCCAGCAGTGCGGCACCCAGACCGCCGGCGGCACCGGCACCGGGCACACCGAGCACCGAGCCAAATGTCCGTGCACCCTCGGGCGCACGCAGCAGCCCTTGGGCTCGCGCCTCAAAAATCGCCGCATCGAGCAGGCGGCCGTAGCCGACCATCCAGCTGTCGTACCTGCGCAGCGCCTCAGCGTCATCCGTTGGCAGGCCCTTCTGCCCGCCAAACACCGCCAGTGCGCCTCGACGCCCCACGAGCGGATTCTCGACATCGGAAAGTACCACGACACGCGCGCCATTCAGCGCCCGAAGCGCCGGTGCCAAATCGATACTCGCCACGTGTTCAAGGCCCGAAAGACCGGGGGCAATATTGCGGCCACACTCATCGACAAGGTGGGCGCCCAGCGCCTGCAGCATGCCGGTGCCACCGTCGTTGGTGGCGCTGCCGCCCAACCCGATATAGATCGTCTTTACCCCGGCACGAACCGCACGAAGTATAAGCTCGCCAACGCCATAGGTCGTAGCGGCCAGGGCCGCCGACTCCGTACAGGGCGAAAACCCGATGCCCGCCGCTTCGGCCATCTCAATAACAGCCGACTCGTGCTCGTCGTCCACCAGCATCCGGGCAGACACGCGATCGCCCAAGGGGCCTGCAACCTCACAGGCCGAGAGCTCGCCGGCGCGCGCGGCGATGGCGTCGAGCGTTCCCTCGCCACCATCCGCCAGTGGCAAAGCACGCACCTCGGCATCGGGCCACACACGGCGCATGCCTTCGGCAACCGCCGCCTCCGCCCGCGCGCTCGAAACGCTGCCCTTAAAGGAATCAATCGCCAACAGCACACGGCGGGGCCGGCGGCACGCGGCACCAAAATCGACCGCCTCATCGGCAATATCTTCGGCACACGCGAGCGCCTCGGCATGAGCGGCATGCGCCTCAAGATCGGTCCCACAACCGCAGCCAGCGCCATCGGCGCCACGCAGCCCACTAAAATAGTCGCTCAACACCTCACGACACTCATCCGCCAGCACGCCGGCATGTACGTTAAACCGATGATTCAGGCGCGAATCGGCATTCAGGTCATATAGCGAACCCAGCGCGCCCGCCTTGGCATCGGTCGCGCCATACACGCAGCGCCCCACGCGCGCGTTGACCATAAGCCCCGCACACATGCAGCAAGGCTCGAGCGTTACATAGACCGTGCAATCGGAAAGGCGCCAGCGACCGAGCGACCGAGCGGCAGCGCACAGGGCCGCGAACTCTGCATGCGCCGAAGGGTCATGGTCGAGCTCGCGACGATTATGCGCCCGCGCGACAATCTCGCCCGCGCGCACTACCACGGCACCAATCGGTACCTCGCCCACCGCAGCAGCAGCGCGCGCCTCGGCCAGCGCCTCGCGCATGAACTTCTCGTCGATTTCGGTGCTCGTCATCGTTTGCCTTCCCTGTTGCAAATTCAAAACGATGCTATCATTACGACTCACGGAGAGATGGCAGAGCGGTTGAATGCGGCGGTCTTGAAAACCGTTGAGCGCGAGAGCGTTCCGGGGGTTCGAATCCCCCTCTCTCCGCCACTTCTAGTGATGCACCGGCGTCATGGTGCGCTCAAACAGCGCATCGACCACGTCGGCTATCTCGGGTCGACGCTCAAGGTCGTGGCCCGATTCCCACCAGTTTGTGAACAATCGAATAATGCCACCGGCGATAAACTCCGATGTTGTCTCGAGCGAAACGGGCGCCAGGGCATCCTCGGCAAGCACGTTCATCACACGCTCGCGGATGGAGCGGGCAATGCGGTCGCAAATAACGTTGGTCAACATGCCCGACATGCTGCTTGCCAAAATGTTATCCATGAGCTGCTCGTGCGCCAGAATCAAATCCATGGCATCGTCCAAAATCGCGTGTCGAAGCGCGCGCACGTCCTCGGCAGACACTGCACCGGCCTCATCGGGCTGTTTTTGCGGCAAGCCAGACATGAGCTCATCGATATAAAAGGCAAAGTAATCGTTTTTATCGCGAAAATGCTTATAGAACGTCGTGCGGCGAATCAGGGCACGGTCGCAAAGCATAGCAACCGTCAAATCCTCAAACCGATGCTCTTCCAAGAGCTCGGTAAAGGCATCGAACAGGGCACGATAGGTTTTCTTAATGCGAAGGTCCATCCGTATCGCCATCCTCAAGGCGTAGACAGCATTCCTTAATTTGTCGCATATCTTACACCTGTACCGCCCGTTCGATCTTGGCGCCCCCTCCCTGGTTGAAACATAACGCTTACCGGAAAGTTCGGCACCGCCAAAGGTTGCGGGTATACTAGATACGTTATACCAACAACGGCAGGCGCAAAACGCCGCTGCCATTCGAAACGGAGACATCATGCTTCCCGTCATCATCGGTATCGTTGTTGTCGTTGTGATCGTCTGCGCCATCGCCGGCATCTACAACAACATGGTCACCAAGCGCAATCGCATCGATAACGCCTGGCAGAACATCGACACGCAGCTGCAGCGCCGCAACGACCTGATCCCTAACCTGGTCGAGACCGTCAAGGGCTACGCCAAGCACGAGCAGGACACGCTCGCCGCCGTGGTCAACGCGCGCAACGCCGCCGTGAACGCCACCACCCCCGAGGCCAAGATGGAGGCCGACAATGTGCTGACCGGTGCGCTGCGCCAGCTCTTTGCCGTGGCCGAGGCCTACCCCGACCTTAAGGCGAACACCAACTTTACGCAGCTCCAGGCATCGCTAGAGGACACCGAGAACAAGGTGAGCTACGCGCGCCAGAGCTACAACGATTGCGTGCTCAGCTACAACAACGCCATCCAGACCTTCCCGGCCGTCATCTTTGCCGGCATCTTCCAGTTTAAGGAGCGCCAGGGCTTCGAGGCCGCCGAAGCCGCCCGCCAGGCACCGACCGTCAAGTTCTAACAATCACGGCCGAGTCTTAAGCCAGTTCATCAGCCCTTTGGGGCCCAAGGCACAAACCTTGGGCCCTTTTCTTATCCACGCACAACGCGCGGCCAAAAGGCCGCGCACCATCTTTATTCAGATCTATATTGCCCGTAACGGCAGCGCCGAGGTAACGCAGGCCCGAGGGCAACCTACCTTTCCGGCGCACTCCGCAGGACGAAAGAACCTCCGCCGCACGAAGTGCGCAGCGGAGGTTCTTTCATGTCCGAGGACGCGCCGGAAAGGTAGGTTGCCCTCGGGCCGGACATACAAGGCAGCTTACGCGACGGTGTAAACCCAGTTGTGCTTGTCCTCGACAGCACCGGACTGGATACCAGTCAGGGTCTCGCGGAGCTTCTTCATCACAGGACCGATCTCGGTGTAGCCGGCCGGGAAGGTCACGGTCTCGTCGGCGCCATAGACCTTGTTGTCGATCTCGCCCACCGGGGAGATGACGGCAGCAGTGCCGCACAGACCGCACTCGACAAAGGTGCCGGCCTTGACCTCGGCCCACTCGACGGGGCGCTGGTCAACGGTCATACCCAGGTCCTCGGCGACCTGAACGAGCGAGCGACGGGTGATGGAGGGCAGGATGGAGTCGGTGTGCGACTGCGGAACGACGAGCGTGCCGTCCTCCTTCACGAACAGGACGTTGGCGCCACCGGTCTCCTCGACATAGGTGCGGGACTCGGAGTCGAGATACAGGTTCTCGGCATAACCCTCGCGGTGAGCCTCCATCGTGGGCTTGAGGGACATGGCGTAGTTCAGGCCGGCCTTGATGTTACCGGTGCCGTGCGGTGCGGCGCGGTCGTACTCGGAAACGCGCAGCTTGACGGGCTTGAGGCCACCCTTAAAGTACGGACCGACCGGGGTCACGAGAATACGGAACGTGTACTCAGGAGCGGGAGCCACGCCAATCACGTCACCGGAGCCGATCATAAACGGGCGCACGTACAGGGTCGCGCCGGAGCCGAAGGGCGGAACCCAGGCAGCGTTGGCAGAAACGACCTGCTTGACGGCCTCAACAAACTTGTCCTTGGGGAATGGGGGCATCTCGAGGCGCTGGGCAGAGTTATACATGCGCTCGGCGTTCATGTCGGGACGGAAGCAGACGATGCTGCCGTCCTCGGCGGTGTAGGCCTTCAGGCCCTCAAAGACCTCCTGGCAGTAGTGGAAGATGCCACCGCACTCGGAGACATGCAGGGTGTGGTCGGTGGTCAGACCGCCCTCGTCCCACTCGCCATCCTTCCAATGAGCCTCGTAGCTGTAATCGGTCTTCATGTAGCCAAAGCCGAGGCTGCCCCAATCGATATCCTTCTTCTCGACAGTCATATGTCGCTCCTTACATACACAGTTGCAAACTCGCGAACCCGCACGCAAGGACCGAGGCCGACCGCGTCGCAACGTCGCACACCCGGAGCGTAGAGCCGGACGGGACACGCGAACGGCATCAAAGCCGATGGCACGTCGATTCGCATGCACGAGATTGTACTCCGCACGCGCGTCGGATAAAACGTTTTTCTTTAACTAACTAAAGTATTTTCATTTGACCGAAACTAAAGAGGCCCGCCACCGTAAACGGTGACGGGCCTCAACGACACGATTTGTGCGCCGGCTCGAGCTAGGCGCTCTATTTGCCCAGCTTAGCCTTAACCAGGCCGACCACGGTCGGGATGATCGACACGGCGACGATGCCGATAATCAGCAGCTCAAAGTGCTCCTGCACAAAGGGGATACCGCCAAAGAAGTAGCCCAGCAGTGTAAAGAGCGTCGACCAGGTAATGCCGCCCAGCACGTTAAAGATGACAAAGTTGCGCCAGTGCATGCCGCCCATGCCGGCGATAAAGGGCACAAAGGTGCGGATAAACGGGAAGAAGCGACCCAGGAAGATGGCCAGGTGGCCCCACTTATCCAGGAAATCCTCGGACTTTTTGATGCGCTCGGGCGTCATGGCCTTCACCTTGCCCGAGGCGATGATCTTTTTGCCAAAGAAGTGACCGATCATAAAGTTGCACTGATCGCCCAGGATGGCTGCGGCCCATGCGGTGGCCAGAAGCGCCACGATGTTAAAGCCGCCGTTATGGGCAAAGAAGCCCGAGGCAAACAGCAGCGAATCGCCGGGAAGGAACGGGAAGAAAACCACGCCCGTCTCGATAAAGATGATCAGGAACACGCAGCCGTAGGCCATGAGCGGGCCGGCGGCGATCCAGCTGGCAATCGCGGTGCGCGGGTCTTTGAGCAGCTCGGCGATAAAATTGATGAAACCCATGAAGTAAAACCTCTCAGTTGTGGGCGCGGATACGTCCAAGTTGACCAGTATACGGTTGCGGCGCGGCCATGCACGCGACCGCACAAAAGTGCGACTTCATTACCAGCAAGTTTGCATAACTGACACCTGTCACGCAAAGCCGCCAAGATTGTCCTTCCTAATCCCTAGCGAATCGCTATACTTTATTGAATCGCATTGCCATGGCGCTAAGGGAGGGCGGCCGGTGAGCTTTATCAATACCATTCGCGAGGACATCAAGACCGTCCAGGCGCAAGACCCCGCTGCGCAAAACGGTCTAGTCATTTTCCTTTCCTATCCTGGCCTGCACGCCAAGTGGAACCATGTGCCCGAGCACTGGCTCTGGGAGCACGGTCATCGCTCGCTCGCCCGCGTGCTCTCGCAAATTACCCGCCACATCACCGGCGTCGAGATTCATCCCGCTGCACAGATCGGCAAGCACTTCTTTATCGACCACGCCATGGGCGTCGTCATCGGCGAGACCACCATCGTAGGCGACAACTGCGTGCTCTACCAGGGCGTCACGCTCGGCGGCACCGGCAACGAGACCGGCAAGCGCCACCCCACCCTGGGCAACAACGTCACCGTGGGCACGGGCGCCAAAGTGCTCGGCAACATTCGCATCGGCAACAACGTCAAGATCGGCGGCAACTCGGTTGTCGTCAAGGACGTGCCCGACAACTGCACCGTCGTGGGCGTGCCGGGACGCATCATCAAGCGCAATGGTTGCCGCGTGTTCGAGGAGAGCTTCGACGCCAAGCAGCACCGCGAGTACATGCCCGATGACGCCGCCGAGCAGTCCGCGCTCAACCGCCAGGGCATCACCGAAAATGCCCGCCGCGTCAAGGAGCTCGAGAAAGAGGTGGCCGAGCTCAAAGCCCTCGTCGCCAAGCTCGTGGACGAACGCTAGAGGCGAACGGTCACCGACAACATTGACGCCAACGCAAAGACGCGCCAGAGGATTCACCCCCGGCGCGCCTTATTTGTGATGTGACAAAGGAGCTGCCACTTTGTCACATTATGCGAACTGACTCAGATAGAGGTCGGCGTAAGCGCCCTCGGCTGCGAGCAGCTCCTTATGCGTGCCCTGCTCGATAATGTTGCCGTGGTCCATTACCAGAATCAGGTCGGCATCCACAATCGTCGACAGGCGATGCGCGATCACAAAGCTCGTGCGCCCATGCATGAGCGCGTCCATGGCACGGCCGATGGCAAGCTCGGTACGCGTGTCCACGCTCGACGTCGCCTCGTCCAAGATGAGAATCGCCGGGTTGTTGAGCAGCACGCGTGCGATGGTCAGCAACTGGCGCTGGCCCTGGCTGATGCTTTCGGCATCGTTGGCCACGTGCGTGTCGTAGCCCTGCGGCATGGTACGTACAAAGAAGTCGACCTGCGCGGCGCGGGCGGCCGCCACGATCTCGTCGCGTGTTGCCTCGGTGCAGCCGTAGGCGATGTTTTCGGCAATCGTGCCATCGAACAGCCAGGCGTCCTGCAGCACCATGCCAAACTGCTGGCGCAGCTCGCCGCGATCCATGCGGCTCGTATCCACGCCGTCGAGCGTAATACGCCCGCCGTCAATCTCGTAGAAGCGCATGAGCAGGTTGATGAGCGTGGTCTTGCCCGCGCCCGTGGTTCCCACCACGGCGATCTTCTGGCCCGGCTCGGCGGTAAACGATACGTCGCGCATGAGCGGCTTTTCGGGCGTGTAGCCAAAGCGCACATGCTCAAAGGCGACGCGGCCCTCCACGCGACCCGGTAGCTTGGCGGCCTCGCCCGGCTGCGGATCGGCCCCCATCTCGGGTTCATCAAGCAGGTCGAACACGCGCTCCGCACTCGCCAGCGCGCTCTGCAGCGAGTTGAAGGTAAACGACAGTTGCGTCATGGGCTCGGATGCCTCGTAGATAAACTGGAAGAACGCCTGGAACACGCCGACGGTCATGTGGCCGGCAACCAGCATGCTGCAGCCCACAATCGCAATCACGATCTGTGCCAGGCGGCCGATAAAGCGCACCGCGGGGCCCACGGCGTTAATCATAAAGTCGGCCTTGGCACTCACGCGTGCCAGCTCGCCCGAGGCCTGGTGCACCTCGGCAGAGCTCTGGCGCTCGCGGTTAAACGCGCGAATCACTAGGCGGCCCGAATAGCCTTCCTCGACCGCGCTCGTAATCTTTGACACCCACTCCTGGCGCTCACCGGTTACGTCATGCGTGCGGCGCGAGACCACCTTGGTCACCAGCAGCGATACCGCCGTAAAACCCAAAAAGACCAGCGTGAGCGGCACGCTGAACACAAACATCACGCTCACAGCGCCCACTACCGTACCAATCGACACCAGCAGCTGCAGCAATCCGCGCTGCATGCTCTCGGACATCTTGTCCAGGTCGTTGGTCGCGCGGCTGACGACCTCGCCGGGACGATGCGCGTCAAAATAGGCGAGTGGCAGACGATTGAGCTTTTGAGCGATGCGGTTACGCAGACGCAGGTTGAGGCGTTCGGCCACGCTCGACATCAAAAAGCTCTGGAGCGCGTAGAACGAGGCAGCGGCCGTCCAAATCATAAAGTAGATGAAAATGGTCCTGCCGCAGTTCTCCCAGGTGATGTTGAAGGTGGCGTCGTTGGCAAACGCCACCTGAATGTGGCCCCACATCTCATCGATCACGCGGGCGCTATATGCCGGCGCGGCGGTGTTAAAAATGGCATAGAACACAATGCTCGCGAACACGATATAGAAGCGCCAATGGTCGCCGGTAGCCTCGCTCCACAGGCGGCGCACCGTCGCCCAGGTATCCCGAGGCGTCTCGTCCTCGTCGCCATCGTCCACGTCGCGCATGCGTTCCGCCTCGGCTCGAGCGCGCTCATCCTCCGCGCGCTCATTTTCCTCGTACAGCGCCTGGCGTCGAGCCTCGCGCGCGGCTGCAGCCTTGGCGGCCTCATCCAGCTCGGGTGCTACGGCAGCCTGGTCGACCGTTTTATCGGCAGCGTCCGCAGCGGCGGTATCGACAAGGCCGCCTTGCTTCCTGAGCTCCTCGGTCATGCTACTCACCTCCCTTCATCTGCGATTCCGCGATGGCGCGGTACACCTCGCAGGTTTCCATAAGCTCGCCATGCGTGCCCAGGCCCACAACCTCACCATCCTTGAGCACCACGATCTGGTCGGCATGTAGAATGGTCGAGATGCGCTGCGCGATGATGAGCACCGCAGCATCACGCGTCTCATCTTGCAACGCATGGCGCAGGGCGGCATCGGTCTTAAAGTCCAGGGCCGAAAAGCTATCGTCGAAGATATATAGATCGGCATGTTTCATGAGTGCACGGGCGATTGCCAAACGCTGGCGCTGACCGCCCGAAAAGTTCGTGCCGCCTTGGGCAACCGGAGTGTCGAGCCCCTGCGGCTGATCGAGTACAAAGGTGCTCTGGGCAACCTGGAGCGCATGAAGCATGTCGGCCTCAGTCGCGTCTTCGTTGCCAAAGCGCAGATTGCTTGCCACGGTACCCGAGAACAGCCATGCCTTTTGCGGTACGTAAGCGATATGCCCGCGAATCTCGCCTTGCGAAAGGTCGCGCAGATCAACACCGTCCAGGCGAATGGCGCCCCTGGTGGCATCGTGGAAGCGCAGCAGGAGCTTGGCCACCGTCGACTTGCCCGAACCCGTCGAGCCTACGATAGCGGTCGTCTGACCGCGGCGACAGGCAAAGTTCAGATCACACAGCGTGTCCTCGTCGGCATCGTCAAAACAAAACGACATATGATCGAACACGGCGACCGCGTCCGCTCCGTCCTTTGAGTCGGACGTTCCCGCGTCGAGCATACCCTCACCATCGACGATGCTCGGCTCAATCTCCAGCACTTGCTGCGCACGGTTTAGGCACGCCGCGGCGCGCGGCAGCGTTAGCATCACCATCTGCGCCATCATCACAAAGAACAAGATCAGAATTGCATACTCGAGCACCGCGGAGATGCTCGCGATCTGCATCGCATGGGCGCCCACGCGGTTGCCACCTACCCACAGCACCGCCACCTCGGCGATGTTCATCAAAAAGAAGCTGGAGCTGTCGAGCCCCACAAACAGGTGGTTGACCTTAATGGCGTTGTCCGCGTAATCGCTAAATACCTCGTCCAGGCGCTGCTCCTCGTGGCGCTCCTTATTGAAAGCGCGGATGACGCGAACGCCCACGATGTTCTCGCGCAGCACCACGTTCATACGGTCGATAAAGCTCTGAAGGCGCATAAAAATCGGCGCGGCGTTAGCCACCGTAAAGACCGCCGCCACCAGCACGATCGCAACCACCACGCCCAGCAGCGTTCCCATGGCGGGATCGATGAACCAAGCAAAAATGATGCCCGCGACGGCCAAGAACGGCACCGGCAGCACCAACTGAATCGTCTGCAGAATGGCCTGCTGGATCACGTTGATGTCGTTGAGTGAGCGTGTGATCATCGATCCCGTGCCAAAACGCTCAAAGTCGCTGGCTGCGAGCTCGAGCGATTTGTCGTACACGGCATTGCGGATATCGCAGGCCACGTTGGCGGCCAGGCGCGCCGAAAGATAGCAGCCCAGCACCGTGCCGCCGCTAGCCATGCTGGTCGCGATAAACATGTATAGGCCGTTGCGTAAAATGTAGTCGACATCGCCCGTGGTAATACCGGTGTTGACCATGTTCGCCAGCATCGTGGGAACCAACAGCGTACCGACGTTATCCACCAGCAGCACCAGCAGCGTCACTGCGACAAGCCCTCGATAGGGCTTCAAAAACCTCATTAGCAGTCGCACGACTCCCCCTCACGTCGATCTTGCATCTGACTTTCGGCTGCCACCTGCTGTTTAAATGCCTCGCACTCGTCGCCCAGGACTTGCGAGAATTTACCGATCAAGCGCATAATCTCGCGCTGTTCCCATGGCTCGAGGGCATCGAAGGCTCTCTGCTCGGCCCCTTGCGCCGGCAGCGCATAACGATCGGCAAATTGCCTACCCTCTTCGGTCAAGCTCACAACCTTGTTCTTGCGACTGCCTTCGGCAAACTCCAGCGTGGCGAAACCCCGCGCCGTCAAGGTTTTAATGGCCGAGTTGATCGTCTGTTTGCTATAGAACCATTCGCTTGTCAGACGACTCACAGCGACGCTGCCGCCCGCCGCGCTGGTGTCGACGAGCATCCAATAGGCGCAGTCCGAAAGGCCGCAGGCGCGTGAGAACTCCGAATAGATGTGATCGAGTCCATTGAGCATCCGGTCGAAATCGACCAGCGTAACCGCACTATTCATCTATCCCACCATTCGATTGTCCGAGTTTTGACCAATTTGTATTTCTAGATTAGTCCGAGTTTTGACTATCGTCAATACGCTCGATATATATGGCCAGTCTGCATCCCATATCGACAGAAAAAGACCGCCGGCGCGGGGGCGGCGCCAGCGGTCACGCGAGAATAGCGATGTATTTGCCCGTTAGGCAGCGACGGCCTCGTAGACCGTTGCGCCCGCAAAGCTGTCGTGCAGGCTTTTGCCGCAAATCCAAGGCAGCTCGACGACCTCGCAGACCGTGTTGACCAGCTCGGAGCAGTCGGTAAAGTGGCCCTTATCGTTGAGGGCCTCGCAATCCTGAACACGCCAATAGCCATCGGTATGCGTGATGTAGTACTCGTGATCGTTGATCGACACGAAAGCGCGCGTCTTGGAACGCAGCAACTTCAGAAATCCTTCGAAGTCAGTCTCGACGACATCTCCAGCCTGGAACATGATAGTTACCTCCTGGCCCAGCGCCACCACAGCGCATTGATAAACGTTGGTACCCCTTTAGTAAAACCTTTATCAATGGATATGCGCCCATGTTTTAGGCAAGTGGTAAAAAACCGCAGGATAGACGGGATAAAACGTTTAACCATCTCATTAGCTTCTCACATTCTTGCCGCAGTTTTATGCAAGCCGTCTTCCCCGATTGGTGCCCATTGCTGTTTGGGACCCTCTGCGCGATTACGGCTACGGCACGACGGGTAAGAACGGAGCATCTGCAACGTCATCGCTAGGAGAACCTATGGAGACCATCGAAGCGCTCATCCATCGCCGTAGCTGCCGCAACTACAGCGATCGCCCCGTCGAAGCCGAAAAGCTCGCACGCATTATCGAGGCAGGCCAGTACGCGCCCAGCGGCATGGGCCGCCAGCCGGTGACGTTTGTCGCCGTTACCGACCCCGCGACCGTCGAGCGCCTCTCGCAGCTCAATGCGCAAGTCATGGGCAGCAACGGCGACCCCTTCTACGGTGCCAAAACGGTTGTGGTGGTACTGGTCGACCGCAGCGTGCCCACGCATCTGGAAGACGGTTCGCTTGCCATGGGCAACCTGCTCAATGCTGCCTATGCGCTGGGCGTTGATTCGTGCTGGATTCATCGCGCCCACGAGGTTTTCGATTCGCCCGAGGGTCTCGAACTGCTGGCCAGCTGGGGTCTGCCCGCCGATGGAAGCCTGCGCGGCGTCGGCAACTGCATTCTGGGCTATGCCGAGGACGTGCTTCCCGAGGCCAAGCCCCGCCGCGACAACGTGGTGTATGTAATGTAGGAAGGTCCGCCGTTCGGTAGAACGGCGGAACAATCTAGTCGACAGGATGATAGAACGTATCGACGACCGTCTGCTTTACGTTGTCTTGGTCCAGGTAGAACTCGGCAAAGGTGTCGCCCTGCTGCATGGTGCCCTGCAGCGTCACGACATCAAACGAGGTCAGGCCGTGCTCGAGCATCGTGGTCGCCAGGTAGCTAAACTCATCGAGACCCAAATTGGTCCACGTATAGTCGCCCATCGTCTGGTACAAGTTGATCAGCACGGCCGGATTGCTCTTGGCGCTGTTGAGCACCTTGGCCGCGAACGCCTGCACATAGCTCACCTGACGCGCCGTACGATCGAGCGACGAGGTCAGCTCCGTGGTATCGCGCCACTGCACGTACTTCTCGGCCGAGGTTCCAAACAGCGTCGTCTCCTGCCCCTCAACCGCTGCCGTGCCCGGCACGGTCTGTGTCGGCACGAGCGTCACGCCGCCAATAGAATCATTGATAGGCGCCACACCCTCAATGTTGAGCGTGTAGTAATAGTCGACCGGAATGTTGTCGAGCACACGCGAAGCGGCAGCGGCCGTCAGCGCCGAGGAATTGTCGCCGTCGGTGCCATAGGCAAACTGCAGGCACAGCTGCTCGGTCACCTGGCCGGCAAATGACCCATTGGAATATGTGTCCACGGCAACCATGCTATCGCGCGGGATAACAATGCCGCGTGCCTCACCCGTATCAGTATTGAGCGCCACAACCATCACGGTATCGGACTGGCCCTTCTGGGTACCGTCATCGTTATTGCGGCCATCAAAGCCGATAAACGCCACCGTGGCCATATGCTTGTTGAGCGCATACTTCTTGCCGTTATAGGTAATGGTGTCGCCCTTGGCCTTAATGACCTTCTGGGTCTTTTCCTCAATCTTCTTTTTGCCTTGGTTCACGCTGTGATTCACAAAGCCCCAGCCGGCAGCAGCAACCGCACCAATCACGAGCAGTACGATCAGCAGCGTGCGGATACGGCGACGGCGCTTGATGCGCTTAATCGACTCTTTAGAGCGTCGACGACGCTGAGGTCCCGCCTCATCAAGCGAAGGCCACTCTGCCTCATCAACAGGCTGCGCCGCAGCTTCATCAGTCTTTGCCGATGCGTCGGACGGAGCCTCGGCCTTGCTCTGGGATTTTTCGTCAGGTTGAGGCGTCGGGGTGCCTTTGGTCTCCCATTGAGGCTCGACAGGCTCCGCCACATCCTGAACCTGCTGCTCGGAATTGTTTACTTGATTTTCGTCGGGATCCACCGCATCGATAAAGTGCTTGCCACGGGGGTTCATGACTATTTTGTCTCCTGGTCGCTTGTTAACACACCGCTGACAATATAGCGCGAATTGCCCTGCGAGCTATCGAGCATGCAGGTGCTCAACTGCACAATCTTACTATCTGCATCAAGTGTCACGCCGTCACGTACATTTTTGAGCAATGCGTCCGGATTACAGACCGAATTAAAGTAGTCCTGGCGCACGGCGGGATCGGCAAAGTTAAACGAGTTGAGGATGTGGCGGTCGTCATACTGGTAAGCCGAGACAATCTTGTACTTCAAGATATGGCCGGGCGTGTAGATGAAGAACTCGGTATTCTCGTTAAAGAAGTCCGCATCCTCAAAGTTATGCAAGTTGTGGAACACGCCACCGTTCACATGTCCGTAGACCACCGTCACGGGATCGCTAAAGTCGCGGGCATTGGCCATCTGGCTAAACGCGGTGCCGTAGGGGTCGTACTTGCCATCCTTGTCGTGGTCCAGATAAAACAGGTCGTCCGTCGTGCTCTGCAGCAAGGGCGTGTTGATATCCGCACCCGGAATGTAGAGCCACGCATAGATATCAGCATTCTCTTGAATGAGCGGAGCGAAGTCGATGGGGTTGTCCGGCAGCTCCTTGCCCTTTGATTCGACCTTCGTGGCGGGCTTGCCTGTTGCACTCATCTCCTCGGCGCGCTGCTGCTCTAGATGATTCATATAGAGCACGTAGCCGCCGCAGCCGACTGCGACCAGCAACAACACTACGAAAACGCCCTTGAGTATCGTGGCGCGACGCTTTTTGTCCGAGTCGCCCATATGCTTAACTTCCATATGCTTGCCCTGCGGCTGCTGTGCCATGGTGTTCCCTTACCCTGTAAATCGGCCAAAAAAAGGACCCGCACAAGTACGGGTCCTCAAATCTTACGGTTGGAACCGTATGCGTGCTAGTTGTTCTTGCGAAGAGCAACAAAAGCGCAAGCGGCACCAGCGGCGGCAACAGCAGCCACGGCGGCAACAGCGGTGGTGTTCACGCCGGTAGCCGGGGACTTAGAACCGTTGTCGGTGGTAGCAGCACCAGCGGCGGTCTTCTCAGCCACGATGGTGTAGATGGAGAGCTTGGTGACCTTAAAGGTAACATTGCCGTTGTTGTCGGCGGTGAGGTTCAGGGTCTCCTTGCTACCGTCGTTGTGCTGGACATAGACGGTGACCTTGGCGCCGGCGTAGGCCTTGCCGAGGGTGAAGGTGACGGTCAGCGGGTTGGACTCAGAAACAGTGCCCTCGACGGTCTCGTTGATCTCGAAGGAAGCTACCACGTTAGCGCCGGCAGGGGTGCCCTCGGCGTACTTGGTGGTGGACGCAACCTTGACGTTGGCGTTGTTGACGCTCGCGGTCACGTTGTTGGCGCCGGTGGCGGTGGTGTTGGCCGGGCTCGGTGCGGCGAAAGCGGCCACGGGCAGAGCCAGGGCAAGAGCGAGAACGCTCAGTGCTGCCATGAATCTCTTCTTCATGTTAGGTACTCCTCAACTTGCAGCTTGCAGATTTTTAAGTGCTTAGTAGTATAGCCCTTTTCCGTAAATTGTGACCAAAGAACTCTACAAGAAACGCTTTTGTAGTTTTTTGTTCGCTTATAGCCCCAAACGGCACCTCGCTGTGACGATTTTATGTTCCGTCAGGTCTATGTCGTTTGATTTGGAGCCGAATTCACCCCGCCATCGCTCGTCTGTGCCGCTCCCTCTGCTTTTTGCTCGCCTTCATCCTTTTGAGCATCGGCAATGGTAGCAGCGACTGCGACCATGCCGCGCTGGGGCGCCACACCCGTCTGGTCTCGTGCGCCTTCAACAAGCTCCGTGCCAACATGCGCAAGTTCGGGCGATTTGAACATCGCGCCCAGACTCGCGCCGTCGCCGGCATATCCGAGCGCCGCGAGCGCGATGACGATTATCGCGGCAACGACCACGATCGGCACATAACGATGCCAGCCTGCGGGATTGAGGCCGCTACGGCGAGCAGCGCCACGGCTAATGTAGCCGAGCGTTCCATCGTGCTTGAGCTTTGAGCCCACCACGCGCCTTCGTCCCCACAACGAGGACTCGGCCTGCATGGCCAAGCGAGCGCTTGCCGAAGGATAGCCATATTTTGTGCGCTTGAACGAGCCGTCGAACCCCGAGGCGCTTTTGCCCCACGTCCGCGAAGTCGTACGCCGGCCGACCGGCGCCGCACTTCGCTTTGTTCGGTTCGTTTTTGAAGTCTCCGCCATACTCCCCCGCACGCCGTAACACAATCGAAACAATGCTTCTTTGGACTGTATCACACGCGCCGCACGCGGTCACGGCGCCTCGCTCAGCGGTCGTTGTCTTTCAGCAGGCGCCATAAAGTCGTGCGGCTTATACCGAGCACCTCTGCCGCACGTGTCCTGTTGCCGTGAAGGTGCTGCAGGACCAACCGTGCGACATCGCGCTCGGTATCGGCCAGGGGACGCAAGATATACAAATCGCTTTCGAGCGCCGGGGCGCCAAAGGTCGCGGTCTTGATAACGTCCTCCTGGGCAAGCACCTCTTTCGCCACGGCACGCTCCACCGTACCCGCCCCCACTAATATATAGAGTCGTTCCGATACTTCGCGCAGCTGCAGGTAATTGCGGGGCCAACGGTACGCATCGAGCGTCTCTGCCGCGGCGGCGGACAACATGGGGGCACCCGTCTTAAACATATCTGCCAGATACTTCAGATAGCACGCAGTCTTTTTCGACGCGCCACCCTGCTCGGCAATCGCCGGCGCCACGCTCACTGCACATGCCAAGCGCTCGGTCACAAAGGCGGCCTGGTCGCTTTCGCCACCACCCGGCATATCGTTTGCCGTCAACACCACATGGCAACGAGTTGCGAGCGCCGTGTCGATCATTGCGGACACGAGCTCGCGCAGGCGTTGGGGACCAACGGCATGCCAGCCGCTCACGCAAAGCGTCAGCCCCGTTTGGAAAAGCGGCGATTCGGAACTTTTAAGCAGATGGCGCCAGCCGCGATCCGTAAGCTCATCGAGTGCAACGAACACAAAGGGCTGATCGGCATAGGGTCCATCCAGGTACAGGCGTTTTGCAATCTGGTCCTGCCCCGCGCCCAGTTCACCCTCAAGCATAAGGGGCACCCCGCGTGCGTAACTCTCCCGTACGGGGGCAGCGACCGCCGCCGCGTCTTCGACGATACCGTACGCGCTCGACTCGTAACGAGCCTCGACTTCGTCGGCATTGAGCCACTCGATGCCCGCATGCGCAGCGGCGGCGCGCACCTCATGCGCCACGACTACCCAAAGCGCCCCGTGCTCCTTGGCCGTCGGGCGCACCGTCAAGCTCAACCGCACGCCCTCGTGGCCCATCACCAGGCGCGCCCCATCGCCCACGCGAGCGAGACGCTCGGAAACAAAAGCAGCGATATCCTGCTCGAGTACAGCGTCACTCATAGTCGAGATCACAACACCACCGCGCTCGTCGATTGCCAGCGCCGATGCTCCGGCTGCGGACAATGCCTCGATCAGAATCTGCAGCTTGGCATCGCTGTCCATGGTTCGCCCCGTCTCCAGCCGCGGCCCCATCTGAGACCCGGCATCTCAAGTGTTTCAAAATTGAACGATAATGTTCACCAAACACTATAGGGCCTGCGGTGCCTTCTTGCGAATATATGAATTGCCCCGCATCGCCATCCTGGCGGGGCGATAAGAGCTCTTCGGGACCTATCAACCTGCGGACAAGCCATACCCGCAAGAGCTCCTATCGCTCCACCGCAGGCATGCGCTCGCCAGCACGCAGCCCGCAGCACACAAATCAGCTGCTTCTCTACCAGATTCCCAGCACGTGCTGCATTCCCAAACTCATGCACGCAATGCCAATCCAGCAGCAAAAGCCCAACGCGATGGGCTTTCCGCCCTTTTTGACCAGCTCGACGATATCGGTATTAAAGCCAATAGCCGCCATGGCCATCACGATAAAGAACTTCGACAGCTCCTTGATGGGCGCCGTAATGGACGTGGGAAGCTGAAGCACCGTGGTGATTACGCTCGCCAGCACAAAGAACAGCACAAACATGGGAAACGCGCGTTTAAGCGAGAACGTGCTTTTAGCGTCGCCGCCGGCCTTGCGCGCCAGATGCATCTGCCAGCATGCGAGAGCCAACGTAATGGGAATAATGGCCAGCGTCCTGGTGAGCTTAACCACTGTGGCGCTTTCGAGCACATTGGCGCCGGGATGCATACTGTCCCAGGCGCTCGCCGCAGCCGTTACCGACGAGGTGTCGTTGATGGCGGTGCCGGCAAACAGGCCAAAGCCCTCGTTGGTCAGCCCGAGCATGCCGCCGAGCGTCGGAAACACGAGCGCCGCGATAACGTTAAACAGGAAGATGACCGAAATAGCCTGGGCGATCTCGCGATCGTCGGCATCGATGACGGGTGCGGTCGCGGCGATGGCAGAACCGCCGCAAATCGACGAACCCACACCCACAAGCGTCGCGATCTTGCCCGGCACGTTCATAACGCGGCAGAGCACGAAAGCGATGACAAGCGAGGTCGAGATCGTCGCCACGATAATCGGCAGCGACTGAGCGCCTTTGGACAGAATCTGCGAGAGGTTCATGCCAAAGCCAAGCAGGATTACCGCGTACTGCAAGACTTTTTTAGACGTATAGGTGACACCGGCGGCGAGCTGTTCGCGACGATTCTTGGGAAAGACGAGTGCCAGGACCATGCCAAAGAGGATGGCAAACACCGGACCACCGACCACCTCAATCTGTTTGCCGAGTAACGTCGCGGGGATGGCGACGATCAGGCAGAACAAGACGCCCTTCCAGCGCTCGCGTACGATATTCGCCAGTTGCATATGGGATTCCTTCTTTCTATTTCACGTTTGCGACGGCTTATGATACGGCAACATTGAGCACAGCCTTGCGCAAACACAGACCAAGATGCCGCAATAGTTCTTGGGCAACAGCCGAATTACCCACCACGGAGAGCTGATTCGCGGCATAATTAACAGCTGATATATGAGTGTGATAGAACGGTTGCGAGGCACTATGGAAGAATCGATGCACGTCGGCGAGCAGGAAATGAGCCTACAGGATCAGTCCTACCACACCATTCGACGCAAAATCGTCTACCTGGACTACAAGCCGGGCGAAAAGCTGGGCGTCAAGCAGCTTTGCGACGACCTGGATATGGGGCGCACCCCTGTGCGCGAGGCGCTGGTGCGTCTGGCGCAAGAGGGCCTGGTGCGTACCGTGCCCCAAAGCGGCACCTATGTCTCGCCCATCAACCTCACTCTTGCCGAGAGCGCCTGCTACATTCGCGAGCACCTGGAAAAGCAGGTGATTGTGGAGTGCTGTGCCCGTGCCACCTCGGCAGGCATCGAGCAGCTCGACCGAGCCATCGCGCTGCAGGAAAAGACCATGGCCGAGGAGGATCGCATCGGCTTCTTTTTAAGCGACAACCTCATGCACCGCATGATCTTTAGCATCGCATGCCGCAGCACCGTATGGTCGTGGCTCGAAGAGACCAATGCCGACCTGGAGCGCTTCCGCTGGCTGCGCGCCGCCACGCAGACGCTCGACAATCAGGAGATTGTTAACGAGCACAAGCAAATCCGCCGCGCCATCGCCGGCCGCGACCCCATCGAGGCGAGCTTTTTGGTCAGCAAGCACCTGCATATGATGTTCCGCAACCAGACCGAGGTCCTGGACCAATATCCCAAGTACTTCGAGACCAGCAAGCTCCGCTAACCTGCCAAAACCACCACAAAGGGGACAGTGAACTGCGCCCCGAAACTTGGACTGAACAAATAGCGACTACGCCGCAAGGGCCC
>UQOY01000019.1 GCA_900542825.1 uncultured Collinsella sp.
TATACTCATGGAAAACCTCCCATTTCCCGATGTCCAAGAAATGGGAGGCAGTTCACAGGCACCTTTGTGGTGGTTTTTCCGCACAACTAAGGCCCGGCTCCGTCTGATGACGCGGAGCCGGGCCTTAGTTGTTAGGATGGCGGAACCAACTATTCCACGGTCACGCTCTTAGCGAGGTTTCGGGGCTGGTCGACGTCGCAGCCGCGCAGGATGGCAACCTCGCGGGCGAGCAGCTGCAGCGGGACGCTTGCCGTGATGGGGCTGAACACGTCGCGGACGGCCGGCACGCGGATGATACAGTCGGCGATCTTGTTGATCTCCTCGTCGCCCTCGGTGGCAACGACGATGACCTTGGCACCGCGCGCCTTGCACTCCATAAGGTTCGACACGGTCTTGTCGTAGGTAGCGCTCTTGGTGGCCACGGCGATGACGGGGAAGCCCGGATCGATCAGCGCGATGGGGCCGTGCTTCATCTCGCCGGCAGCATACGCCTCGGCATGCAGGTAGCTGACTTCCTTGAGCTTGAGTGCGCCCTCGTAGGAGATGGCAGCGCCCATACCGCGGCCCACGAACAGCGCCGACTGCGCGTCCTTGCACAGCAGGGCGGCCTCGTGCACGGCCTCGGTCTGGGTATCCAAAATCCACTGGATCTGCTCGGCCGTATCGGAAAGTTCGCGGAACAGCATGCGCGCCTGCTTGGTGGTCAGACGGTACTTAACCTGCGCCAGCAGCAGAGCAAGCAGCGTCAGGCTCACAACCTGGCCGATGAAGCTCTTGGTCGAGGCGACCGCGATCTCCTTGTTGGCCTTGGTATAGATGACGCCGTCGCTCTCGCGCGCCACGGGGCTGCCCACTACGTTGGTGATGCCAAAGACCTTGGCGCCCTTGATGCGCGCATCTCGAATGGCGGCGAGGGTATCGGCCGTCTCGCCCGACTGGGACACGGCAACGACGAGCGTCGTCGGCGTGATGATGGGGTTGCGATAGCGGAACTCGCTGGCAGCCTCAACCTCGGTGGGAATGCGAGCCCAGCCCTCAATAAGGTTCTTTGCGATGAGGCCGGCATGATAGCTGGTGCCGCAGGCAATCACATACACGCGGTCGATATCGTTGAGCTCCTCGAGAGACAAGCCCAGCTCATCAATGTCGAGCTCGCCGGCGGGGGTCATACGGCCAACCAGCGTGTCGCGCACGACGCGCGGCTGCTCGTGGATCTCCTTGAGCATAAAGTCGGGATAGCCGCCCTTTTCGGCCATGTCCAGATCCCAATCGATATGGGTGACCTTGGGCTCGATGGCATTGCCGGCCTCGTCGGTGTACTCGACGCCCGCAGGCGTAAGCTTGGCAAACTGACCGTCCTCGAGCACCACGACATCGCGGGTGGCGTCGATGAGCGCGATGACGTCGGAGGCAACGTAGGAGCCGGTCTCGCCCACGCCGACCACAATCGGGGAGTCCTTGCGGGCAACGGCGATTACGCCAGGCTCGTCGGCGCACACGGCGGCCAGGCCGTAGGCGCCCACCACGTGGGTGCAGGCCTCGCGCACAGAGGCCATCAGGTCGTGCGTCTCGGCATAGGCTTCTTCGATCAGATGAGCGAAGACCTCCGTATCGGTCTCGCTCTTAAAGTGATGGCCGCGGCCCTCCAGCTCCTCGCGCAGTTCGGCGAAGTTCTCGATAATGCCGTTGTGGACGATGGCGATGCGACCATCGCAGCTGGTGTGGGGATGAGCGTTAACGACGGAAGGCTTGCCGTGGGTGGCCCAACGGGTGTGGCCGATACCGCAGGTAGCGTCGCTATCGATATTGGAAAGCTCGCTCTCCAGACCCGCAACCTTACCCACGCGACGGATAACGTCGAGGTGCGCCGCGGCGCCCTCGCCCACCTCGAGCGCGACACCCGAGGAGTCATAGCCGCGATACTCCATGCGCTTAAGGCCTGTGACCAGGATGTTCTTTGCAATATCAGAGCCGGTGTAGCCGACAATTCCGCACATAGGATAAATCCCTTCGTTCGCGTGACTGCAAGACGTCCACGCACAGGGGGCGCTGAGACGTATAACGTTCGAGTATTGTACTCACGCAAACGCAAGCTGATATACCAGAAGTGGTACCTCAACTTAGATACCACTTGATGCACACATGCCCAAACCACCACGATGGGGACAGGCGCCTTTGTGGTGGCTTGCGCACCCCTAGGGGTGCAGGCGGCGTTCGAGCCGATTGCCCAGGGCCGTGAGCGCCATGACAATGACGTAGTAGACCACGGCCACCACTAAAAACGGTTCAAAGGCTCGATAGGTGAGCGCCTGCACGCTCTGGGCGGCGCGCATCATATCCATCAGGCCGATGGTTGCCACCAGCGAGGAGCTCTTGAGGACCGTGATCACTTCGTTGACCAGGGCGGGGGCAATCGAGCGCATAGCCTGCGGAACAACGATCTTGCGCATCATGGGGACATAGCGAAGCCCGATGGCCCGAGCGGCATCGTACTGCCCCCGGTCAACGCCCTCGATACCACCGCGTACCGTCTCGGACACCGTCGCCGAGCCGTTGAGCCCCAGCGTAATGGCGCCGGCGGCAAACATCGAAATTTTGAAGCCCGTGAGCTGCGGCGTCGCAAAGTACGCCAAAAAGAGCAGCACGATAAGCGGCACGCCGCGAAAGATAGAGGTGTAGAAGTTGAGCACCGCACGCAACGGGCGACAGGGCAAAACCTTGAGCACGGCGATGAGGAAGCCCAGGACGAGTGCTATGGTCAGCGCGGCGGCCGTCACCTGACAGGTCACGACCAGGCCGCTCATAAACATCGGTATATATGGTTCTAGCAGTTCAAACTTCATCAGCATGCCCTTGGCGCGCGCCTCACCGGCTCGCTATTTTCCGGCAGCCGTCGACGTGCCGGAAGCGGAATAGTCGCCGTTCCACATAAAGTCGGCGCCCACATACTGCTTGATGCAGTCATCGATGGTGCCGTCCTCGAGCATCTCGCCGATGCACTCGTCAAGCGCCGCGACAAATCCGGCACCCTTCTTGGCCATTAGGCGGTACACGCCCACGTGATCGCTCGTCTCGGAGCGATCGAGCAGGCCCAGCACCAGGCCCTCGTTCGCATCGCGCATGGACTGGCCCTCGGCGCCGTCGCACAGGTAGGCATCGATGCGCCCGGCGAGCACCTCTTGCAGGCACTGGTCGCCACCGTCGTACGTGTGAATATCGGCATCGGGCATGACCTTGGCGATGAACTTGTTCTGCACGGTACCGGTGGTGCAGGCGATAGACTTGCCGGCGAGGTCCTCAACGCGCTTGACGGGATCGCCGCCGAGCGTAAGAACGCCCACAAGCGGCTGATAGTAGCCGCGCGTGAAGTCGTAGGTCTGCTCGCGCTCTTCGTTGGAGCTCATCGCCATGGTAAAGGCCTTGTCATCGCTCTGCACCGATGCAAGCGTGGCGGCAAAGTCCTGCGGCTCAAAGTCGTAAGAAAAGCCCAGGCGCGAGGCCATCTCGTCGGCAATGGCGATATCCAGGCCGACAACCTTCTGCTTGCCGTCCGACTGCGTCTCCAGATAGCGATAGGGCGCAAAGGCATCGTCGCCCACAAAGGTGAGCTTGGTGCCCTTGATATCGTCGCCCGCAACCGCAGCAGAACCAGCGGCAGAGCCCTTGCCAGCGCCGCTGCCAGCGCAACCGCTCGCCGCAACCATTGCGGTACCGGCGATTAAACCTAAGAAATCACGACGAGAAACAGAGCGGGTCATACCAAAGCCTTTCAATCTACGATCAAAACGGCTTCTATTGTAGACACTCCACTGTTTAACGCGCAGCCCAGCCGCGGCAAAACCACCACAAAGGGGGACAGGCACCTTTGGTGGTCTGGGCTCCGGTGTTTGCCCAGATAAAACCTGCCAAAATAAACCTGTCCCTAATTGGCAGGCTTTGACACCCTGGGGACGGGCGATGCTACAATCTGACTCGTACTTGAAACGCATCAAAGGGGCCGCTATGGCAAAGGTAAAAATCAGCGATGTCGCGCGCGAGGCAGGAGTCTCGCTGGGCACGGTTTCCAACGCGCTCAACCATCCCGAAAAGCTGCGCCCCGAGACCCTCAAGCTCATCAACGAGACCATCAATCGCCTGGGTTACCTGCCCAACCAAAGCGCTCGTCAGCTCGCGGGCGGCGCCACCAAGTCCTTTGGCCTGGTGCTCCCCCGTCTCGACCACGGCTTTTCGCTCCAAATTGCCAGCGGCGCCCACAACGAGGCCCGCAAGCACGGCTACGACCTGCTCATCGCCAACGCCGATAACGACGACATTCTCGAGGACCATTACCTGCGCTATTTTATGGGCACGCAGATGTCCGGCGTCATGGTCCAGCCCATGGCGTCCCCCGACTGGCACCCCGCCATGACCAAGATGCCCGTGCCGATCGTCCATCTGGACATCCACTGCTCCGAACCCGGTTACTACGTGGCCGCCGACAACGAGGCGCAGGGGCGCATTATCGCCGAGCTCGCCATCGCCCGCGGCGCGCGCCATATCACCGTTGTGGGCAGAGCGGCATTTATGCAGCTCACCCTGCGCGTACTTGGCATTCACAAGGCCCTCGCCCTGCATCCCGATATCAAAATTGAGGTCATTGACGCCGGAGAATGGAATACCGCTGCCGACGGTTACAGCATCGGCACTCAGATTGCCGAGCGCTCTACCGGCGAGCGTCCCGATTTTGTCATCGGCCTGACCGACGTGTTGGCCTCGGGCGTTATCTCGGCGCTGGTCGACAAAGGCATCTCCGTCCCCGAGCAGATTCGCGTGGCCGGCTGCGACGGCAACCCGCTTGCATGGAGCGGGTCGGTCCCCCTCACCACAGTGGCGCCTCCGGGCTACGAAATTGGCCGCAAGGGTGTTCAGCTGCTCATGGAGCAAATCGAGAACAAGGCGCCGGCAAAAACCAAGCACATCCGCATTGGTTCCGCAGCGCGAACCGTTACTGCGGTCACAGCCGCCGAGGACATCAACCGTCAGGAACTCGTGCGGCCGTTCCTCTTGGAGCGCGCCAGTACCCAGGCGAGCAGCCAAGCCGAAGCCACCGCCATCAACCTAGGCGCATATCTATAGCACGTCGGCCAGTATGCCAAAACGCCGCTTAAGCAAAAGAGGCCCGACCATTGCCGGACCTCTTTTGCTTAAACGCAAAGTCAGCCGATTATTCGTTTCAACGCCGCAATTGTCTAGCGCACGGCCTTGACCGCCGCCGTCAGATCGAACAACGTATCGAGCACGGCCTCGCAGCCATCCACCACGTCCTGTGGCAGCGGCACGATATCGGGAACGGCAAAGACATGGCAGCCGGCCGTGATGCCCGAGACGCAGCCGTTGCGCGAATCCTCGACCACGGCACATTCCTCGGGGGCAAAGCCCGCGCGCTCGCAGGCAAGCAGATACATCTCGGGATCGGGCTTGCCGTGCACGACGTCCTCGCCGCAAGTCACCGTCTCAAACTTGTCAAAGAGGCCGACCATCTTAAGGTTGCGCTCGGCCGTAACGAGACGCGACGACGTTGCAAGGCCCACGTGATAGCCCGCAGCCAGCAGCTCGTCTATGCACTCGGCAGCGCCGGCCTTAAGCTCCAGATCGGTCCTGACCATCTCGTCGCGAATCTCCTTGTGGCGATGATAGAGCGCCTCGGCGGTTTCTCTGCTGCCGCAATGCGCCTCAAGGATGTCCATGACATCGGGCAGTGTGCGACCGATAAATTGATGAATCAGCGTGTCATCAATCGCGACACCCAGCTCAGCAGCGGGCGCTTTCCATGCCTTGATGCCCAGACGCTCGGTATCGACCAGCGTTCCGTCCATGTCAAAAATTACAGCCTTGATCATATCGGTCCCCTCACCGGATTGCGTTACTGCCACTCTACCGCACTTTACAAATTTGTATATAACGTATATAGCATATTGCACTTTCGTTACATAGGTAGAAGTCTTATGACAAGCAGCTCGGTAGGATTATAGTTTTCAACCGAGTACTCAATGGTAAGGATCGTTTCATGCTTTCAGACACTACTGCACCTGCAGAGGAGCTTCAGAACAAACTCGCGACGCTCGAGCAGTTGCTTTTGGCATACGGACGCGTCGCCATCGGCTTTTCCGGTGGCGTCGACAGCAGCTTTTTGGCCGCGGTCTGCGCCCGTATCATGCCTGCCAGCACACTTCTCGTTCACCTCACCACGCCGCTCATCGGCACGCCCGAACAGGCTTCGTTTGAGCGATCCGTTGACGGGCAAACCAATGAGGGGCCGCATTTTAAGCTCCCCGTGCTCAATCTTTCGGTCGATCAGCTGCAGCTCCCCCAAGTAGCCTGCAACGACGCCAATCGCTGCTACCACTGCAAGCACGCCGGCTTTACCGCTATCGTCAACCACGCCAAGTCGCTCGGCTTTCCCACCGTCATCGATGGCAGCAATGCAAGCGATCGCGGTGACTACCGCCCCGGCATGCGCGCGGCAGAAGAGCTCGGCGTACGCTCCCCTCTCATGGAGGTCGGCTTTACCAAGGACGAAGAGCGCGAGCTGTTGCGCGCATGGGGATATCCCGTTTGGAACCTTCCGGCGGGAGCCTGTCTTGCCACGCGCGTCCCCACGGGCGAGAAGCTTACGCGCGAGAAGGTCGATTTAATCCGCGCCTGCGAGGATTACCTGCACGATCTTGACCTGGCGCAGGTTCGCGCGCGCTTGGTCTGCGGCTGCATGCATATCGAAGCCGCTCCCGCAGATGTCACCAAAATTGCTGCTCTCGGCGGTAGCGCCGTCGACGACGAGGGCAAGACCCCGCTGCCCGCTGCTATCGAGTCTGCGTTGCGCGAGCTGGGCTGCGGCCATATCTCCCCCGAGGTCACCCCCTACATCCACGGCAACATGAATCTTTAAGTTACGCCGTTTTACCTACCAAAAAGGGACGGGTTTATTTTGGCAGGTTTTATCTGGGGAAACGCCGAATAGCCCCATATACACAACCGCCGCAGCTCCATATGAGACAAATGAATCAGTAGCGTCTGTTCCAAATCTTGAGTATTTGTTCGGCGGAACGACCCCTGCCGGCTCCTGCTAGACTGGTAGACTCCCAACCGTCCATCCAGGAGCCTCAATGTCGCGCAAGTCCGCCTACAAGCAAGTACTTTCCATCGGCACCGCCGTGGTGCTGGGGTTTGCGCTGTTCACAGGGTCGCTCGACGGAGCGCCCAAGCTGTTGTCGCCGCAAAGTGACGAGCAGGCGGCAGCTCTGGCCGAAAAACAAAACGAGAGCCCCGGCCGCACCGACGACGAGGCAGACCTAGTCGCTCGGCTCGAATCGGGAACAGCGAGCTCCTCGGACTCTCAAAATAGCCAAGACTCTGGCGATGGCCCCGATTCCGCCGCGACCGACACCGGTGACGACGCCTCCGCGGATAGCGCCGCCACCCCCATCGACGAGGTCAAAAACCCCGATCTCGACCGCGCCCGCGGCGTTTATCTCAGCAGCATTCCCGACTACGCCGGCAATCCCTATGTTGCCCTGCGCGCCGACAGCACGCACGCGCTCGGCACGCCGTCATTCACGCTCGATGAATACGAGCGCGCCACCGAAGAGGGCTGCTTTAAGAAGTTCTCCAAGCTCGACAGCTTGGGCCGCACCCGCAAAGCGCTCGCCTGCGTGGGCCCCGAATCGCTCGGTCAAGGCAAGCGCGGCGATATCTCGCGTATCCACCCCGCCGGATGGCACCAGCAACGTTACGACTTTATTCCGGGCCAGAGCCTCTACAACCGCTGTCACCTTATCGCCTGGTCGCTCTGCGGCGAAAACGCCAACCGCAAGAATCTCCTCACCGGCACGCGCTATCTCAACGAGACGGGCATGCTACCGTTTGAAGAGCAGATTCTCAACTATATTCGCGATACGGGTAACCATGTGCTCTACCGCGTCACGCCCATGTATAACGAAGAGGAACTTGTCTGCCGCGGCGTGCGCCTGGAGGCACAGTCGGTCGAGGACCACGGCAAGACGCTGTGCTTCCACGTGTACTGCTACAACCTGCAGCCGCATGTGCAGATCGACTACGCCACCGGCCGCAACCAGGCATCCGGAGACTAGTGCCAGCCGCGCCGCCCGTAACCCAAAAAAATGATCCGTTTTCCTCCGTCCCCAAGGGATCAAACAAGGCCGCCCCGGTTACCCAGGGCGGCCTTTTCGTCAGCACCTACATTGCAGACAAAACCACACGCTACTTGGCGCGGCCCTCCTCATAGCGCTCGACCAGCTTGGCCTGAACGTCATAGGGCACCTGCTCATAGCCTGCGGGCTTCATGGTAAAGTCGCCCGTGCCGCGCGTGATAGAACGCAAGCGCGTCGAATAATCCGTCAGCTCGGCCAGCGGCGCCTGGGCAATAACCACGGTGTCTCCGCGCTCATCGGTTTCCATGCCCGTCACGCGACCGCGCGAGGCCGAGATGTCGCCCATTACGGCGCCGGCGTAGCTCTCGGGGATAGTCACCGTGATTTCCTCGATGGGCTCCAGCACCACCGGATCGGCATCGGCACATGCCTTGCGCAGGCCGATGCGAGCCGCCGCGCGGAACGCCATCTCGTTGGAGTCGACGCTGTGATACGAGCCGTCGTACACAGCCACGCGAATGCCCGTAAGCGGGTAGCCGGCAATGATGCCGTCCTTCATGGTCTCCTGGACACCCTTGTCCACGGCGGGGATCAGCGAGCGCGGAATGCGACCGCCCACGACCTCGTCTACAAACTCATAGCCATCGCTCGTGCCGTCGGGCCCAATGAGTGGCTCAACGCGCAGCCAGCAGTCGCCATACTGACCGGCGCCGCCGGTCTGCTTCTTGTGTCGGCCCTGTGCGCTCGCCGTGCGGCGGATGGTCTCGCGATACGGAATGCGGATCGGCACGCTCTTGGCCGCGACCTTGGTGCGGTCCTCAAGGCGATTGAGCAGGACCGAAACCTGCGCCTCACCCACGGCGGAAATGATAGTCTGGCCCGTCTCCTCGTCACGATCGATGCTCATGGTCGGATCGGCCTTGCACGCCTTCTCGATAAACGTATAGAGCTTCTCCTCGTCACCGCGGTTCTCAGCCTCGATGGCAATGCGGTACTGCGAGTTGGGGAACTTAAACGCCGCAGCCTCGACCTTGCCGGTAATCGAGAGCGTATCGCCCGTTTCGGCCGCCAGCTTGGGCGCCACGATGATATCGCCGGCATAAGCGTGGCCAACCTCGGTCATGTCACGACCGCACATCACATACAGGTGGGCCAGACGCTCGCCCTTGCGCGTACGTGCATTGATCAGCTCGATGCCCGGCTCAAGCGTACCCGTCAGCACCTTGATAAAGCTGATGCGACCCTGTTGCGGATCGGCCAGGGTCTTAAACACAAACGCCACCGGGCGGTCATCATCACTCGAGATCTTGAGCGAATCACCGTCGATGAGCGGCATCTCGCCGTAGTCCGTCGGAGCCGGGAAGTACGTGGCGATGTCGTCCATCAGCGAGTTGACGCCCTGTTCCTTAATGCAATCGCCCGCAAAGACCGGCACAAAGATGCGCTCGGCGATCGCCTTCGACAGCAGGCCCTCAAGCTCCTCCTGCGTCAGCGTCTCCTCGCCTTCCAAGTACTTCATCATCAGTTCGTCGTCAGCCTCGGCCACCAGCTCGCACAGATGGTCATGGGCCTCCTCGGCCTGGGCACGATACTCCTCGGGAATCTCCGACTCAACGGCTTCGGCACCGTTGCAATGGCGCGCCTTCATGCGCACCAGGTCGATGATGCCGTCAAAGTCCTCGCCCTCGCCCCAGGGAAGGGTCACGGCGCCCAGGCGCGTGCCAAAGCGCTCCTGCAGCAGGTCCATCGTGGTAGCAAAGCTGGCCTCGGAGCGCGAAAGGCGGTTTACGAACACCGCACGCGCCAGGCGCAGGTCCTCGGCGGCATACCAGAGCTTAACCGTCGTAGGCTGCGGGCCGGCCTCGGCGTCGACCACAAACAGAGCCGTCTCGCAAACGCTCATCGCGGCAAAGGCGTCGCCGATAAAATCGGGATAGCACGGGGCATCGAGCACATTGATGCGCGCACCCTTCCAGTCGATCGGTGCAATGGTCGTCGAGATGGAAAATGCACGCTTGACCTCTTCGGGGTCATAGTCGAGCGTAGGCTTGGTGCCGTCGTGGCCGCCCAGGCGGGCGGTCTTGCCAGAAAGGTGGAGCATGGCCTCGGCGAGTGAGGTCTTGCCCACCCCGCCTTGGCCTACGAGCACCACGTTCCTTACGTTACCGGTCTTGGGAGCACCCATGATGACCTCCTTGCAGGGTCGCGCGCAATGCGCGACGCCAACGGGGAGAGTTCGCGGTCGGTGCCGTCCCGGGAGCAGCATGGTCGGCAGCCGAGCCGACTCACCCTCCAAATGTCCTATGCCACCACCCTACCCTCACGGGCGACCGTCCATGCACACCTTTCGGCACACGTATGAATACGGGCGGCGAGAGGACAGAGCAAGTATGGAAGGCGATTATTAAACCCCATCGATACAAATAAAAAACCGCCGCAGGCCATAAGACCTGCGGCGGCTTCATCTCAATACATGGTTGAGCCTACCCCTCGATACGGCTCAAGAACTCACGGGTACGCTGCTCGCGCGGATGATCGATAACCTGCTCGGCAGGACCCTCCTCGACAATACGACCGCCGTCCATAAAGACCACGCGGTCGGCGACGTCGCGCGCAAACTGCATCGCATGGGTCACGATCACCATCGTCATATTCTGCGCGGCAAGGTCTTTAATGACACGCAGCACCTCGGCCGTTAGCTCGGGATCGAGCGCCGAGGTCGGCTCGTCAAAGAACAGGATCTCCGGGTCGAGCGCCAAGGCGCGGGCGATACTCACACGCTGTTGCTGACCGCCCGAAAGCTCACATGGCACCTTGTTCTCGTTGCCCGTAAGCCCCATCTGCGCGATCAACTCACGCGCACGCGCTTCGGCCTGCTCGCGCGGGCGCTTGAGCACGCGAATCGGAGCATCGGTGATGTTTTTCATCACCGTATAGTGCGGAAACAGATTGTAGTTCTGAAACACTAGGCCAAATTGCGAGCGTGCCTGCTTGGGCACGTCGCCTTTCGCATATACCGCACCCGACCCCGCGTCCGTCGCAACGGCAAGGTCACCAAACGAAAGCGAGCCACCGTCGAGTGTCTCGAGCAGCGTGGCGCAGCGCAGAAGCGTGGACTTGCCGCCACCCGAAGGTCCGATAATCGCCACGACCTCGCCGCGCTTTACCTCGAGCGAGATATCCTTGAGCACGTCATTGCCGCCAAACGCCTTACGAGCGCTTTCGATTTTCATCACTGAGTTAGTCATGGTAATAGTCCAGCTTCTTTTCGGCGGCGCCCAGCAGCATCTCGACGACGAAGTTAAAGACCCAGTAAATCAGCGCCGCGATCGCAAACGGCACCATGCTCACCTGCGAGGCGACCAGCGCCTTGGCCGTCGAGAACATCTCCCCCACGCCGATGGCAAACGCCAGCGACGTGTCCTTGACCAGCGTGATGATCTCGTTGCCCATCGCCGGCAAAATGCGCTTGGCGACCTGCGGCATCACAATGTACAAAAATGCCTGCAGGCGCGAGTAGCCCAGCACCTCGGCGGCCTCATATTGGCCGCGCGGAATCGACTGCAGGCCCGAGCGATAGATCTCGGCAAAGTAGCCGGCGTAGTTGATGATGAACGCCACCACGCACGCCGTCCACTTGGAATCGGGCGTAAGCGAAATGCCGAACACGTAGTACGGGGCAAAGTAGATGGCAAACATCTGCAGCATGAGCGGCGTACCGCGCATGACCGAAATGTAGATGCGCGCAATCCAGCGCAGCGGCGCGACCTTGCTCATGCGCATAAACGCCACGGGGATCCCCAGCGGAATCGACCCGAGCAGCGTCAGTACAAACAGCTGCAAACTGACCAAGAACCCCTGGCCAAGCATCTGCATCATGACTTGGATAGACATTACTTGAGCACCCAATTATCGAAAGATAGACCATAGCTTGAATACTTGTCGCACAGGTCCTTAACCGTACCGTCCTCGTAGAGTGCCTTGAGCGACTCGGTCACGGCGTCGGCCGACTTGGTGTCGCCCTTCTTAAAGCCGACGGCGTAGTGCTCGCTGGACAGCGGCTTATCAAGCTGCGTATAAGCATCGGGCTTGGCGGCAAGCTGATACTGGGCAATCGAAAGGTCGCAAGCCACGGCATCGACCGCGCCACTCTCGAGCTGCATAAAGGCCGTGTTGTACTCGCCGATGGTGTCGAGCGTGGCAAACGTCGCCGCCAGATCCTTCTGGTCACCCTCGAGCACGTCCTGCGCAGCGGAATCGGTCTGGGTGATCACCGTCTTGCCAGCAAGATCGTCCCAGCTCTTGATGCCCGCGTCCTTCTTGACCACCAGTACCTGCTCGTTGAGCATATACGGCTCGGAGAACGTGTAGTCGTCCTCGCGACCCTCCATGGTAAAACCGTTCCAGATGCAGTTGATGGCGCCGGAGTTGAGCAGCGTGTCCTTGGCATCCCAATCGATGGCCTCGTAATCGACATCCCAGCCCTGCTTATCGGCAACGGCCTTGGCAAGGTCAAGGTCAAAGCCCGTGTACTCGCCGTCATCGCCCACAAAGCCGTACGGAGGATAGGACTTGTCAAAGCCCACCACGAGCTTCTTGGACTCGGCGGCGCCCTTCACATCCTTGGCCGCGGTAGATCCAGCAGCGGAGCCCTTGCCGGCACCACCGCCGCAGCCGACAAGACCAAGACCAAGCACCGTGGCAAGCGAACCGGCTAGGCCAACAAACTGACGACGAGACATATCGGTATTCATGGTATTCCCCCTTGGTGGCACTTTAGTTAAGTAAAGTGAGTCATGTAACGACCAGAATCATACACTTTAGCGTGATAGAGCACAAGGCGAGTTTGCCTGCCGCGTGAGGGGCGTGGGGGTTAAGTTTCCTGCTCTACAGTCCTGCTCACGACGGAGGCCACATTAAGTGGCCTCCTGTTCGTGCGGAGCTCGCGATAAACTTAACCCCCACGCCCCTCACGCGGCAGGCAACCGTCGTTGGGCTTATCACCGACACGAATAAACCGCTTGTATATCGTCTGCTGGCTTGGCACGGTACAATACTTGCAGCTTAAATTCATGAATTAGTGGGGTTATTGATGGCAGAATCTCGTGCGGAGCGTAAGGCTCGTCGTGCTTTGATCGAGGCGGCTGAGGGGTCGGAGGAGAAAAAATCTTCTAAGAAATCCAAGCCGTCTCAGAACGCGAAGGGTAAGTCGGCCAAGGACAAGGCTAAGGCCAAGCGTTCTGACTCTCGTCGAGGCGGGGACAAAGCGCCTCGGACTCGTTCCAAGCGCCCATATAATGATTCGGCTTCGTCTGCGCGTAAGGCTGTAGACCCCAAGTCTCCCTGTTCGATCATGAAAGCCTGCGGTGGGTGCACGGCACTCAATCGTCCTTATAAAAAGCAGTTGGCAGCTAAGCAGGCTGCTATGGAGGAGCTTTTTGCTGCCCTTTGCGAGCGCGAGGGTATTAGCGTCGACCCCATTCGTGGTATGGGTGTCACCCTGGAAGACCCGGGCAAGTATCCTGCGCCGCGTGGTTTTCGTCATAAGGCCGCCACTCCCTTTGCCCCCGGCAAAGAGGGCGCTGTCCGCTGCGGCTTTTTTGAACGTGGCACACACAGAATCGTTGCTGTTCCCGAATGTCCCGTCGAGGCGCCGGGTGCCCGTCAAATTCTCAACGGCATCGCGCGTGAGGCTGAGCGCCTGCGCATTCCCGCCTTTAACGAGGACAAGCATCTGGGCTTGCTTCGCTATGCCGTCGTTCGCTGCGGCTGGCGCACCGACCAGATCATGGTCACCCTCGTGACCGCCCAGCGCGACCTGCCGCATGCACAGGATTTCTTTGAGGCCGTCGCCGCGCTCGATCCGCGCATCGTCACCGTCGCCCAAAACATCAACGGACGCCCTGGCAACGCCATCCTGGGTGAGGAGTCTCGTATCGTCTATGGCGCCGAATGCATGCGCGACCAGCTGCTCGACTGCGAGTTCGATATCTCCCCTACCGCGTTCTATCAGACCAATCCACAGCAGACCGAGCTGCTCTATCAGCTTGCGATTGACGGCATGGACCTGCAGCAGGGTGACATTCTTATGGACGCTTACTGCGGCAGCGGCACCATCGGTCTGTGCGCCGCAAAGGATGCCCAGGACAGGGGTATCGGCATTATGCTGCTCGGCGTGGAGCGCAACCCGGCGGGCATTGCCGATGCGCGCCGCAATGCCGAACTCAACGGCCTCATCCGCAGCGCCTGGTTTATGGCCGACGACGCCACCGATTACATCCTGGACGCTGCCGATAACAACGAGCGCGTTGACGTTCTCTCCATCGACCCGCCGCGCGCCGGCTCCACGCCTGAGTTTCTTGAGGCCGCCTGCGCACTTAAGCCGCGCCGCATCACCTATATCAGCTGCAATCCCACCACCCAGGAGCGCGACCTACACCAGCTCCTCGACGGTGGCTACCGACTGCTCAAGATCACGCCGGTCGACATGTTCCCTCATACCGACCACACCGAGACTGTCGCGGTCCTCGAGCGCCGCTAATCCACCCCGGTTGATTTTTGGGACAAGAAGGGGGCGGCCCGTCTGGACCGCCCCCCTTCACTTGGTTTATGAACGCCGCTACATGCCCTTGCGCAAGTCGCAGACGCCGGCTGCCGCCATCTCGCGAAGCAGCGTCTCGCGATCGCGCGTCACGATCAGGTCCAGTGGGAAGTGAATCTCGTCGAGCATCTTGCGCGCCTGGTCGAGCTTGCCAATTGCCATGCCAATGTGCGCATCAGTCGACACGCCAATACCCACGCCCAACTCGGCGCAGCGCTCGGCGATCTTGCGGCACACGTCCCAATGCTCAGCATCGTTGCCATGCTCAAGACTATGGTTATTGATCTCGATAATCTTGTGCTTGGCCTTGGCCGCCAGCAGTACCTCATCGATATCGAACGGCACGCCCGAGCGCCCCGTATGCCCCAGCATGAACACCTTGGGGTGATCCAGGGCATTGATGTACATCTCGGTTGTCTGGGCGAGCGTCGCGCCTTCGGCAAACTGCGGGTTATGCACGCTTGCCACCAAATAATCCAAATTACGCGTCACCAAATCGAACAGCGAATGCTCACGACTATACGAATCGCCGGCGATATCGAGCGAAACGGGAATGTCCTCGCCAAACAAGCTGCCGTCCAGCGAAACGATATCGGCCTCGGCGCCGCGAAGCACCAACACGCCGCTCCAAATGCGCGGCCAGATATCCTGGTTAATAAAGAACTGGAAACTGCGCAGGTCATTGGGGCAAGGCGTAACCATCGAGCTTAAATGATCGGCGGAACCGAGCACCTGAAGGCCACGCTCCGCCGCCCAATAGATGTTCTCCTCAATGGTTGAGTACGCATGCGCGGAGAACATCGTATGAGTATGGATATCACAGGAAAGCAGGTAGGGCATCAGGTCTCCTTGTCCAGCATGGCCGTCGCGTATATTCATTGTACGCATAGCTTTCGGCAGTCGTAAAACTGCTTCATCCCAATCACACAACGGCATAGACAACGGGGTCTGGCTTAAAACCAAACCCCGTTTCACGTAAAACATTGTAAGCAAAGCGCTTTACTTTCGACGATATTCGTCGGCTAGTTGCTTCCAGGCGGGCAACGAATTGACGATGGTCTCGTAGCTCACACAGTAGCCAAGGCGGAACCAGCCCGGCATGCCAAAGCTGTCCGACGGAACCGCAAGCACCTCATACTTCTTTGCACGCTCGCAAAACGCATTCGCATCGGGCTCGAGTGCCTTCACCCACAGGTAGAAAGCACCGTCCGGCTCAACATAGGTATAGCCGTAGTCCGCCAAGGCGTCGGTAAGCGCTGTGCGGTTGCGAGCATAGGCCTCGACATCACTCGGCTCATCGATACAATCGATAATCACGCGCTGGAAGAGCGCCGGTGCGCATACAAAACCCAGCGTACGGGCAGCACCCGCAACAGCCGGCATCAGACGGGCAGCCTGCGGATTGGTGTTGGGAACCAAGATCCAACCCACGCGCTCACCCGGCAGCGACAGCGACTTGGAATACGAATAGCACACGACGGTGTTCTCGTAGATCGAAGGCACCCAAGGCACCTCGGCACCGTACACGATCTCGCGGTACGGCTCATCCGAGATGAGCATAATCGGATTCTCAGGATCACGCTGAGCGTTGGCCTCGCGCAAAACATTGGCCAGTCGCGCCAGCGTGTCGCGCGTATATACGGCACCGGTCGGGTTGTTGGGCGAGTCGATGATGACGGCCGCCGTCTTTTCGCTGATCGCCTTGAGCACGTTGTCCACGCTCAGCTGGAACGTGTCTTCATCGGCGAGCGCCTCGACACACGTGCAGCCGGCCTTCTCAATCCACACGCGATACTCCGGGAAGTACGGGGCGATAACGACAACCTCATCGCCCGGGTTCGTAACGGCGTTGAGCGTGCAGGTGAGCGAAGCCGCGGCACCCACCGTCATAAAGACGTCCTTGCCCTCATAGCTCGTGCCAAAGCGACGGTTGAGCGATTCGGCGACGGTCGCTCGACATTGCGGCAGGCCCGGTGCGGGGGTGTAGCCGTGCAGCTGGTCGCTCGGCAGCTCCAAGGCCTTCTTAATGGACTCCGCCACGGCAGCGGGCGCCGGAACACTCGGGTTGCCCAGCGAAAAATCGAATACGTTCTCCGCACCGATCTGTGCCTTGCGCTCAAGACCATAGCTAAAGATCTCGCGGATGATGGAGCTTTCCGCACCGCGAGCATACATAGTTTCGTTGATCATCTGTTCCCCTTTCGCATAGGCGCTATTGTACGCTTTAGTCGAGCAAAGTACCGCAGCAATGCAGCCCGAAATTTATCGAAAAGCAATGTTGATTGGGGACAGACTTAAATGCGTGAAAACGCTCATTTAAGTCTGTCCCCAATCAACAGACGGCCTCATATCGGCCAAAAGGAAAAGCCTCCGCAGGTTTCCCCGCGGAGGCTTTCGCCACAAAGACTATTTGTCGGCCTCGGTGTCGACGTCGGCATCGACGTTGGCGGCGCAGTCATCGCCGGCGTCATTGGATACGGCTTCGGTATCCTCCTGCATGGCCGCCTGCGCAAAAGCTGCGGCATCAGCCGCCAGCTCCTCCTCGCTCATGCGAGGCGCGCGCTTCTTGGTCGGCATACCGGCCGCCTTGGCATTGCGTTCCTCCTTGGCCGCCAGGATATCGCCCTCGCGCTCAAGGTAGGCATCCCACTCGTTGTCGAGCAGGGCATTCACGGCGTCGCCCTCGACGGTCTCGCGCTCAAGCAGCACCTTCGCCATCAGATCGAGTTGATCGCGACGGGCATCCAAAATCTCGACCGCACGGCGATGGGCTTCGCGCATGATGCGCTGAACCTCGATATCGATGCGGCGCGCCGTCTCCTCGGAGTAATCCTGGTGATCGGCGTAATCGCGACCAAGGAACACCTGATGCTGCGCCTCGCCAAACACTTGCGTGCCCAGCTCCTCGCTCATGCCCAGACGCGTTACCATCTCGCGTGCCATCTTAGTCGCGCGCTCCAGGTCGTTGCTCGCGCCCGACGTGATGTCATCGCACATGAGCTCCTCGGCGACGCGGCCGCCCAAGAACACGGCAAGCTCGTCGAGCATCTCGTTCTTGGTCTTGAGGAAGTGATCCTCCTGCGGAAGCTGCAACGTGTAGCCCAGAGCCTGGCCGCGGCTGACAATCGAAATCTTATGAACCGGATCGGAGTGCTCCAGGATGTGACCCACCAGAGCATGGCCGCTCTCATGGTAGGCAATCGTGGTGCGCTCGGCTTCGGTCATCACGCGACCCTTGCGTTGCGGTCCGGCAATCACGCGCTCCATCGACTCCTCGACCTCGTCCATCGAGATCACGGAACGATGACGGCGAGCGGCCAGCAGCGCAGACTCGTTGAGCAGGTTCGCCAAATCGGCACCGGTAAAGCCAACGGTCATCTGGGCGAGCTTCTCAAACTTAACGTCCTCGTCCATCGGCTTGTTCTCGGCATGCACGCGCAAGATCTGCTCGCGGCCCTTTACGTCCGGACGGTCGACCGTAACCTGGCGGTCAAAACGACCGGGGCGCAGCAATGCCGGGTCCAGAATATCGGGGCGGTTGGTTGCGGCGATCAGGATGACCGACTCGCTTTCCTCAAAACCGTCCATCTCGACCAGCAGCTGATTGAGCGTCTGCTCGCGCTCGTCGTGACCGCCGCCCAGACCGGCTCCGCGCTGACGTCCCACGGCATCGATCTCATCAATAAAGATGATCGACGGAGCCTGGGACTTGGCCTCCTTAAAGAGGTCGCGCACGCGGCTGGCGCCGACGCCCACGAACATCTCGACAAAGTCAGAACCCGAGATGCTAAAGAACGGCACGCCTGCCTCGCCGGCAACGGCCTTAGCCAGCAGCGTCTTACCGGTACCCGGAGGGCCCACCAGCAAAACGCCGCGCGGAATCTTGGCACCCAGTTTGCGATAGCGGTCCGGATCGCTCAGGAAGTCGCGAATCTCCTCGAGCTCCTCGACGGCCTCATCCACGCCGGCAACGTCCTCGAACTTGACCTTGGGACGCGTAGCCTCGTTGGTCTTGGCATTGGTCTTGCCAAACTGCATGTTCCTATTATTGGCGCCCATCATCTGGCGCATAAAGTAGAACATGATGGCGATCAGGGCAATCGTCGGCAGCACGCTCATCGCCAAGTCACCCCAAAAATCGGGGTCGTTGGTGTTGACGATATACTTGGTGTCAGGGTGCTCCGCCATGAGCTCGGCAAGCGAATCGGAGCCGACATAGGTCGAGGAAAAGCTCTTGAGCTCACTCGTGTCGCCCTTGTCCTTTTTCGTCTTCCAGTAATGACCCGACACGCTTCCGTCTTGAACCGTATAGGTCAAATCTTCGACGCGATCCTGCTTAATGGCGCTGACCATCTCGCTCGTCGCGAGCTTAACGGTATTGCTGGAGTTGGCAAAGCCGGAGCCCATATTAAAGAAGGCATAGCCCAGAAGCGCGCAAGCTAAAAGAAAATACAGCCAGCCCGTACGCGTGGGCTTCTTGCCTCCGGGCATCCCCGGAATCTTTGGGTCCCGGGGAGTCTGGGAATTATTGTCGTTACGGTCGTCGGGCATCTTACGAATAAACCTCCGGTTTCAAAATGCCCAGATACGGAAGGTTGCGATAGCGCTCGGCATAGTCGAGGCCGTAGCCCACCACAAAGGCATCGGGGCAATGGGTTCCAACATACTTGGGTGTGATGGCCGAGGTACGGTCCTCAACGTCCTTCCACAGGAAGGCAGCGACCTCCAGCGAAGCGGGCTTGCGGCTCTTGAGGTTCTTCATCAGGTACTTGAGGGTCAGGCCCGAGTCCAGAATGTCCTCGACGATCAGCACGTCGCGACCACGGATGTCGATATCCAGGTCCTTAATGATACGCACGATGCCCGAAGACTTCACACCGTCGCCATAGCTCGAAACAGCCATGAAATCGATGTTGGTCGGCAGCTCAATCTTGCGCATCAGGTCGCCCATAAAGACAACGGCGCCGCGCAGAACCGCGATCAGCACCAGATCCTTACCCGCGTAGTCGCGCGTAATCTCCTCGCCCAGGCGAGAAACGATACCGTCGATATCCTCCTGCGTAAACAGAACCTTCTCGATATCCGGATGTTGAGAAGCCATGACAACCCTTTCTTGTGCTTAATCGCCCACACACCGCCGTATGGACGCGAACTACACATTCTAGCAGCGCACGGGGTATATTTTCCAGCCCGCGCACCATCAGCGCGGGAATACCGTCAACGCCGCACAGAATAGCTGGTGCGAGGGGCTAATCCGCATCAACCACGCGAAGCAGATAGGCCACACGCGTCGCCGCCGTGCACTTAAAACGTTCGTCCGCGCGAACTCCGGCGACCCACACCACGGTACCCCCCGGCGCCGTCCTCACCATGGGCACGCCGGCGCGCTCGGAAACGGGAATGCGAGCCTCTCCTAGCAAGTCGGATACCTTCTTGCTTCGGCCACTCATCCCTAACGGGCACATCACGTCTCCCGGTGCGGGACCGTCCACCCACAGGCGCGCCAATCGCGCCTCTGCAGGGACCTCGCCACGCGAGCCCGCCAGGATCCGCTCACTATCGCTGTCGGCAAAACCCAGGGCAGCCGCGTCTACCAAAGCCGTCACTTCCCCGGCAGCCGCAAGCTCACGGGCGCGGCGCACGATATCGCATCCCGGTTCAACGGCCATCGGCTCTGCGACCAGCATGCGTCCCCCGCCCAACGGCAAACGACCGGGTATGGTAACCCAGTCCGCAACCAGGCCCTCACGAGCCGCCGGCGCCTTAAACGCCAGCATGCCAAACTCGACGCGCGCGTCAATTCCCGCCGGAAGCGTGACCGAGCCTGCGCCCTCGGCAACGCAGGAAAGGACTCGCTCCACATGTCGCATCTCTGGACGAGCGTCCGGATCGATGCGTTTAATCGCCAGTCGCACGATGCGCCGCGCGATTACCACCTCGGCCGCAGCAAGGCGTCTGGCATCGAGCACTAGCGCGCCCGCCGCCTCCTTGCGCAGGCAGCTTCGAAACGCCTGCGCCGACAGCTGGGATAGAAACGCGTCTTCGTCACCCAAGATCTCACAGGCGGCGCCAATCGTCTTGCACACGCTCGCATTACGCTGTGCCACCACTGGCATTACCCGATGGCGCACGTAGTTTCGCAGATACGAGATATCCTCATTGCTCTCGTCCTCACGCCACGGCTGACCATGTACCTGTAGATAGCCCACTAGCTCGCCATGAGTTAGGTCGAGCAAGGGGCGCACCACGATATTCCTTCGACGGGGAATGCTCGAAAGCCCAGCCGGACCCGACCCCTTAATGGCGTTCATCAAAAATGTTTCCGCGCGGTCCGAAGAGGTATGGGCAGTACAGATGCGCGCCGCCGTTCTCGGCGCCCCCGTCTTGGCACATAGTTCGCGAACATACCTTCGCGCCGCTGCATAACGCACCTCGCGCGCAGCCGCCTCGATATTGCCCGACTCCCTATCAAAATAAGCGTGCTCAACGCACAGCGGCAAACCATATTGCGCGCAAAGCTCACGCACAAAGGCCTCATCGCCGTCGGACGCCTCGCCTCGCAGATGATGGTTTACGTGCAGCACATGCAGGCGCTCGCGAGCAATGGGGGCAACGCCGCGTCCGTCTTGGATATCCAGCTTTGATGTGCACGCCATAAGAAGCAGTGCCGTCGAGTCCGCACCGCCTGATACCATGAGCACGACAGGAGCAGCCTGCTGCCTCGTCCGGGTCTCATTGACTGCCCCAGGCACGGCATGGTGTCCGTAATGCTGTGATACCGTTGGCATTTGCTTCCTCCTCTATTCGTCCGCACCCATTGTATCCTTTGGAATCTTATGTCTCGTCTGCACCTTCATATCCTCGGCAGTGGCTCTAAAGGCAACTGCGCACTCATCGAGGGCCCGCAGGGGCTCATTATGATCGACGACGGACTGTCTCGCCGCGAGACGCTCAAACGTATGGCGGAGCTCGGCCTTTCGACAGACGACGTGTCCGCCCTTGTTGTCACCCATGAGCACAGCGACCACATTAAGGGGCTTGAAGTGTGGTGTAAGCATTGGAATGGCCCGGTCTTTTCCAGCAGAGGCACACTCGCATCAAAAGAAAGCCTCGCACATCTGCCTGTTGAAGAATTCGACCCAGGCGACATCCTCGCTATTGCCGGAGTCCACATTCGAACGTATTCGACATCCCACGACGTCGTCAATCCCGTCGGCTACCGGTTTGACGCTCAGGGTGATTCGATTGGCTTTGCTACCGACACCGGCGAGTTATCAAAGCATGCCATCGATACGCTCAAGGACTGTCGCATTCTCGCACTCGAAAGCAACCACGATGTAGCGATGCTGCGTCAAGGAGACTATCCTCGCTTTCTTCAGGAACGTATTCTGTCTGCAAAAGGGCATCTCTCCAACGATCAGGCCGCCGATGCCGCACGCGCGCTGGTAACAGATCGCACCGAGCAGCTTATCGCGATGCACATTAGCAAAGACAACAATCGCCCAAGCCTAACCGTCAAAAGCTACGCAAGCTCCCTCGGCGCAACACTCGACAACGAGCTTGGCAGCTCCGCCACCCGCGTTCAGGGGCTGCGTAAACTCACAATACGTCCCGCCGGGCAATATCGGCCCATGACCATTCAGTAGGCCAGCTCAAATAAAAAGGGGACCGGGAATCACTTCCCGGCCCCCTTAACCCAGGCACCGATGCAAATAGCCGATAGGCTTAGTCGATGGAAATCTTCGTAACGTTCTTCTTCTCGACAATCTTAGGAACCGTAACGGTAAGAATGCCGTCAGCGTACTTTGCAGAAAGACCCTCGCTCGAAGCATCCTTCAGGTACACACCGCGCGTCGCGCTGTACGAACTAAACTCCTTCTGCAGGAAGTTCTTACCCTCGTTCTCCTCGTCTTCCTCGACATTCACGCTAATGGACAGACGGCCCTCGTTAAGCTCGACATCAATATCGTCCTTGGCGACGCCGGTCAGATAAGCCTTGACCTCATAGCCATCGCCCTTATCCTCAACGTCAACGGGGAACGCCTTAGAGGCAATCGAGCTGTTCGCTAGGTCGCTCATATCGTCAAAGAGATCAAACAACGAGCTAGCAGAGGGACGAACACCAAAAACCGAACGATAAGGAACCATGCTTGCCATGACTACCACTCCTTTAAGGGACTGCCGAGCCATCTTCTAGGTGGCAGGGACTTCTTTTGACGCTCTAATATATGCCCATCCATTTCTTATATATACATTTTGATATAAAGTTTTTTAAGTCTCTTTCTATAAGCATATCTAAGTCTGGACGACTAAGGTTTTAACGAGGTTAAGGTTCTTTGAACCGTGCCTTAAATACCATATACGCGGTCTGTCAAAACGAAGCGGTGGGCTTACAATGAGCGCATACAAGTTGTTAATGACAATCTAAGGGCATCATGGACGATCAGACCTCCGACAATTCGTATGAGCCGCTGCAGAACAATAGTTCTGTCCATCCACAGCCCATGCGCTACCATCGTCCCCATATTTCCCAAGATCCTATTGACGATGCAGAGCCTGAGTATGTAACTCGCAATCGTTATCAAACCCTTGAAGAAGTTCAATCAGGTCGCAGACACATGGGAGTCGCCTCGAGCGATCCGGTGTATCTCAAAGATGCCCCCTTATCCAAGAACAGCGCATGCAGCCAGGAGCAAACACAGACACCCACCAAGCAACATCGTAGAGGGCCCCGTCCCAAGCAAACTCTAACGCATTCCGCCCGCTATCTTGAGACGCCCAAGCAGGGGAAATCGATATTTACATCGTCAAACAGACGGCGCAAACGGCACCGTCTCCAAATGGCGCTCTTAATCATTGCCGTCATGGCAATCGCGCTGGTCATTCATTTTATTTTTTTCAAATAGAGAAGGCTATTAAGCCATAGAGGCGTTTAGCTCATATCGACCAAACGCAATCAGAACCACCCTTAAAAAGGGTGGTTTGCTCTTAGGGTATAACCCACGGGCC
>UQOY01000020.1 GCA_900542825.1 uncultured Collinsella sp.
GAGTTCCGCACGAGCCGGAGAGCACTTAATGTGCTCTCCGTGCGAGCAGGACTGTAGAGCAGGAAACCTTGTATACGCCCGACCGCTCCCGAGGGGCATCTCTCATGCAAAAACTTTTGTCAGGTAAAGTCCGAGGTCAGTGGCGTTTTATACCGAGAAATTCAAAAAAGTGGAAAATTCATTACATATTTGCGTTGACTTTAGGTAACTAAAGTTTCATACTCCTTTTCATCCACTGGGGGATGTGAACACGCACGGATCGTTCACATCATGATTGAAGAGGATTTCTTAGACATGTTCACGCATCAGCTAAACATTATCAGCGTAGTAATTATCTGATGCGGGTTAGCACATACAGCTAGCCCGTACGATAACGGGCGGCTGATGAAGATGAGGGCCGTCGAGCGCAACCGACGGCCCTCATTTTTTATGTCTGGGAAGTTCTTTTTAGAGGAGGAAATGTAATGAACGGAGTTTTGCTCATGGTTGTGGCTGCGGCGGTGCTCGCCTGCGGCTATCTGGGCTATGGCCGCTGGCTGGCCAACAAGTGGGGCGTTGACAAAGAGGCCCTCACGCCGGCCAAGCGCATGAAGGACGGCAAGAGCTTCTCACCTGTCTCCGCCTTCACCGCGTTCTCGCACCAGTTTAGCTCGATCTGCGGTGCCGGCCCTGTTACGGGTACGATCGTCGCCATGGCCTTCGGCTGGCTTCCCGTCGTGCTCTGGGTCCTCGTCGGTGGCATCTTCTTTGGCGCCGTCCACGACTTTGGCGCCCTGTACGCCTCGATGAAGAACAACGGCAAGTCCCTGGCCCAGCTCATCGAGAAGTACATCGGCAAGACCGGCCGTCGCCTGTTCCTGCTGTTCTGCTGGCTGTTCTGCATCATCGTCATCGCCGCTTTCACCGACATGGTCTGCAAGACGTTCATGTTCACCCCGGCCGTTGACGCTTCTGGTGCTGCTACCGGTGCCATCGACTTCACCAAGTCCTATGCCGCTGGCTGCGCTGGCACCATCTCCATCCTGTTTACCTTCGTCGCCATGGCCTTTGGTTGGGCCCAGAAGAAGTTCAACCTCACCGGCGCTGCCGAGTTCGTCACCGGCGTGGTACTCATGGTCCTCATGTTCGCCGTCGGCATGCAGTTCCCGGTCTACCTGGACAAGTTCCAGTGGTTCGCCGTCGTCATGGTCTACCTGGTCTTTGCCGGTGCCATGCCCATCCAGATGCTCAAGACCCCTCGCGACTACCTCACTTCCATCATGATGATCGTCATGATCGTCTGCGCTGTCCTCGGCATCGTCGTCCTTGGTGTTAACGGCCAGGCCACCATCACCGCCCCGGTTTTCACTGGCTTTAGCAATGCCTCGGGCATGATGTTCCCGGTCCTGTTTGTCTCCGTTGCCTGCGGCGCTCTCTCCGGTTTCCACAGCCTCGTTTCTTCCGGTACCTCCTCTAAGCAGGTCGAGAAGGAGCAGGACGCCGTCAAGGTCGGTTATGGCGCCATGATCGTCGAGTCCTTCGTCGGCATCCTTGCCATCATCGTCGCCGGCATCATGTTCTCCGACATGAACACCGCCGGTACCGGTGCCCTCAACGCCGGTGTCGCTTCCACCCCGTTCCAGATCTTCGCCGCTGGTATCTCCCGCGGTATGCAGGCCTTCGGTGTTGACGGCACGCTCGCTACCGTCTTCATGACCATGAACGTTTCCGCTTTGGCCCTGACCTCGCTCGACGCCGTCGCCCGCATCGCCCGCACTTCGTTCTCCGAGTTCTTTGCCCAGACCAACGACGCCCTGGCCATCGAGTCCAAGGCCGGCTACATGAAGGTTCTCGGCAACCCCTGGTTCGCCACGGTCGTCACCCTGCTCCCCGGTCTCGCCCTTGCCTTTGGCGGCTATGCCAACATCTGGCCGCTCTTTGGTGCTTCCAACCAGCTGCTCGGCGGTATGACCATGATCACCCTCGCCGTGTTCTGCAAGTGCACCGGCCGCAAGGGTTGGATGCTCTACGTGCCCGTCGTCTTCCTGCTCTGCTGCACCTTCACCTCGCTGGTCCAGAGCGCCATGGGCTGCATGACCGCCGTCCAGGCCTACGGCTTCTTCGGTACCATCCCGGCTACCGCCACCACGGCCGCCGTCTCCGTCGCCGCCACCAAGGGCCTGCAGCTTGTCTTTGCCATCCTGCTGATGGTCCTGGGTCTCATCGTTGCCGTCAACTGCCTCAAGGAGTTCTTCGGCAAGGAGGCCGGCTCCATGCCCGACGAGGAGCCCGAGTGGTCCGAGATGGGCAAGGCCGAGTACGGCCGCGCCGCTGCCGCCGAGGCTCCCGCCGACGCCGAGGCCGCCAAGGCGTAATCGACCTGACGAGTTGAACGTCACATCTATACAACTCGACAAGACCGGGTCCGCGGCTGCGCGGGCTCGGTCTTTTTTCATGCAAAAGCGGGCGATGCCCGAGTGTTCTCGCAGATGTTTTGCGTGGATAAGGGCGCGCGTTGTACCATATAGACGTATATGTGTACATATGAAAGGGGCCCCGTGGCCAAGACGGTATATTCCGATAACCAAAATAATGTCGACGCCCTGGCTGAGCGTCTGAGCAGCCAGACGTCGCTTTCTGCCGAGCGCGCCAAGCTAGTTGCCTACGACCTGCTCTGCCGCAAGGCACTCAAGATCAAGTCGAGCGCGCTGGCGCAGATTTTCCGCTCCGTCGATAAGGAATGCGACACCAAGGCGATGCGCGACGAACTCATCGCGGCAAAGATTGTTACCAAGATCGAGGGCAGCGGCATTAACGGACGTCCGGCGTTCTATACCATTCATGCCGAGATAAGTGATGCTCAGGAGCAGCTTGCCGAGGCTGTCGAAGAGGCCGTCGAGGGCGTTGTCGAGGTGCCCGCTTCGGTGGAAACGGCCCCGCGCGAGCATGTCGATACCGACGAGCTGCTCGATGAGAACGTCGTTCGCGCCTTTACGGCCAAGGCCGGCCGCGGCGGTTTTGGTGGGGGCGGCAAGCGCGATGCTCAGCGCCGTGCCCAGCAGGAGCGCTTCCGTCGCGCCGTGGCTCAAAAGGATGAGCTCGATACCGAGGCTGTTGAGACCGAGGTTACTGCCGAGCCGCAGAAGCCCGCGAAGGAGCAAAAGCCCGTGGAGGCCCAAGAGCCCAGGCGTCGTCGCGGTGCTCACTTTAAGGCTGCACAGCAGGATGTCGCGCATGAGGATGAAGAGCCTTCCGAGGTTGCAGACGATGTTGAGGAGTCTGTCAAGAGGGCTCCGGGTTCGTGTCGTCCCGGCCGCGGTTTTGCGGGACGCGCGTATCCCGTAAAGCGTCAGGAGAAGGGCGAACCGGCTTCGACCGCTCAAGCCGAGAAGGCCGAACAAAGCGAGAAAGCCGTTGAGCCGGTAGCTTGCGAGCAGCAACCTTCCGAGTCGCAGCCTGCGGCCGACGCCGAGGCCAAAGCTCGACAGTCCGCTGATAAGCAGGCGGGGGAGAGCGCCTCAAGCAAGCCTCGCCGTCGTCGTCACCGCGGCGGTCGTGCCTCAAATGCCGAGGCCGCGGCCGAGAAGGCGGCGATGCAAAGCAAGGATGCGAAGGCTGAGGCCCCGGTGGAGCAGCCCAAGCACCAGCCGGCGAAGGGGGACAAGCCCGAGCGCTCGCAAAAGGGTCCGTCCGCGCCAAAGCAAGAACGCAAAGCTCAGGCAGATTCCAAGCGCAAATCCCAGGCGCAGTCCAAACCGACTGCAAACGATGTGGCCGCCCAGCAGCCTGAGCCGCCCGCTCATGGCGAGGTTTCGGCGTTTGCTCTGGCACGTGTCCTGGGCAGGCAGCTGCTCAAGGTCGTTCCCACGCCTACGGCGCTCTCCAAGATTAAGGAGCAGCAGACTCAAATTGTTAAGGTCGAGGGCAAGGACGGCAAAAAGGCTCCGCAGCGCACTCAGCACAACGAGATGTCCAACCGCAAGATTGCTGAGGAGATTGCAATCATCCAGGCTTGGATTGAGCAGAATCGCGGAGCTGATACGCCGGTCGCTTCGCGTCGCCAGCGCGCCTACCAGATTTTTAACGATGAGAAGGCCTTTGACGGCAAGCACGGCGAGCGCCTGATTCGGCGTATGACCGAAAAGGGCATCAGCATGCAGGCGATTAAGGTCGCCCCCAACCGCCCCGTGCACTTTACGGGTTTCTTTACGCTGGGCGCCGACAAGCCGTTCATTATGGTCGAGAACCTGGACACCTATGACGAGATCGTCAAGCTCCTGCGCGGCCGCAAGCACGCCAAGCTTTTTGGCACCAAGGTGGGTGGCGTGATTTTTGGCGGCGGCTGCAAGGCGAGCGTTTCGCACGCACTGGATGATTATCTGGCCGAGATCGGCTATCGCTTTAACTATGTCTACTACGTGGGCGACATCGACCGAGAGGGTGCGCGCATTGTCGAGCAGACCCGTAACGCCAATGTGGTAGAGATTCGCCTGCATGCCGGTATGTATCGCGCCATGCTTGCCGAGCACAAGCGTCGCGTGAAGGCCGGCGGCGAGTGCGAGCCCGCGGCTGCCAACCAGGGCGTGCCGCAGAACCTGGCGGCGACGATTAAAGATCTGCCCATGGTCACGCGCGTGCAGTTCCGCAATGTGCTGCGCGAGGGCGGACGCATTCCGCAGGAGATTCTGATGACCGCTGACTATCGGGATGGCGACTCGGGAAGCTTCGACCGCATGCTGAATAACTAAATTCCGCCGTTCTACCGAACGGCGGTCTTCTCGACGCTGCGAGGGGCCCTGGCACGGCAATCTGACGTTCAACTTCGGCGGCGCGACCAGAAGGTCAGCGCCGCCTTGTTTCACGTCACCTTGCCATACCAGGACCCCTCTCGCTGTCACGTCCAAAACATCGAGGTCACGTGGCCTTCTTTGCGTGCGGAACTCGCGACAAACTTAATGTCCGGCCCGCCGGGGCCACGCGGCACTTTGTAGATGGCGGATCGCTTTTCGGAACTGGGCTGACGGACATGTTCCAAAATCTACTACAGTCGCTGTACAGGGTGTCTATAAAGAGCCGTGGTCAAAAAACATCAAATATGAGTACTGATACTCTTTTGGTAGCAGAAATTTTGACCTCAAATTAGATGATTTGACGTGTCGATCGAGCAGATATGCTGCCGTATCTCCTCAAGTGTTCAATAAAAGATAATCTTGATGTGAATAAATCTCATTCACAGCTTCTTTTATTAACGTAAATAATGTAGCTACAACGGTAACAGTACTCATATTTGCTGTATTTTGGCCACAGCCCTTCGGAAGGTCCTCGAAAATAGCCCCGAGTCGGCATTTGGGGACGTTCCTTTAGTGCCGGCACTTTAGGAACGTCCCTAAGTGCCGGTTCGAATCCCTCCGCTTGGCGGCGTCGGTCCGATTCGCTGAATGCCAGGGGCTCTCGGCTGATATGGGACGGAGGGATTCCGCGTCCGCCTTTTCGGCGGCCGCGCCCCGCTCCTTGCGTGCTGCGCTGGAAAACGCTTCGCATTTCCTCAGCTCCGCACCCTTGCGGGTTCGAATCCCTCCGCTTGCCCACAAGAAAGCGCCCTGGGCCGTTATGGGCTCAGGGCGCTCAGTTTTAATGGCTGGGACGGAGGGATTCGAACCCCCAACAGCCGGCACCAAAAACCGGAGTTCTACCGTTGAACTACGTCCCAATGTGTGGTGTTGCCCAAAAGCAACTCGTCTAGTTTACCTAATCTGCGAGGGCATCGCAAACGCCATCGAGCAGGCGTACGGCGAGTGTTTGCGCATCGCTTGCGGTGAAGGTTCCGTTGTAGCGCGTCATGCCCGTGAGCTCAATGCGGATGCGCGCGGGCTTTTGCTGTGCGGCGACATTGGCAGTGCGGATGCGCTGTGCCAGGTTGTGACACTCGGCAAGGGCAATCGTGGCACGTGGCGCTGCATCTGCGGGCAGCTCATCGCTTGCAATCTCGAGCACCAGATCCACGTCGGTCGGGACATCGGAATCGCAAAGCATCATGCCGCTGCTATCGGTCGTCGCCGTGGCGATGTTCCACATGCGCGATGCAACGCTACGCGCGATGGGGTCCTCACCGATGACGGCAATCTGGAAGCGCTCGAGTACGTTGGCGGCGCGGGCAAAACCGATGCGCGATTCGGCCTCGGTAACCGAGGGCTTGCCCTCCCACACGTGATGCAGGCGGTTGATATAGGCGTAGGTATCCTGGAACGCCATGCCATCGGCAAACAGGCCGACATTTTCTTGGAACTGCTGCAGAGCGGCCTCGGTGTGCGGGCCAAAGTAGCCGTCGTCCTCACCGCAGGCAAAGCCCAAAACGTTGAGCGCGCGCTGCAGGGCCTGAACGTCGGCGCCATGGAAATTGGGCATGCGCAGATAAAGCGTGCGGTCGCCCAGTTTATACGAGGCGTCTACCAGGGCGCTCCAGCAGGGGATATCGACGGCACAACCAGCGGCAAGGCCGCTATCGAGCCTAAAGGTGCCAACAGCCTGTCCGGTGGTGGTACCAAAGCGCTTGTCGGCAACCTCGGTGTCATCGATTGTATAGCCGAGCTGCAGAAGGCGGGACTGGACGTCCTCGACGGCTGCTCCCTGCATGCCCGTTGTAATAGGTTCCATGAACGAACCCCTTTCGGCGTACCATTCGTACTATTTGAGCGTGTGTCGGATAGACAACGCAAAGGGATGCATAAACATGCACTCAACAGTGTAGCAAGTTGTACCCAAATACGCTGCTGACAGGTTTTATAACCCCCGCTAGTTAAGGCGCTCCACAAAGAAATCTGCCATGGAGAGGAACAGCTCGCGCGCATGCGGGTCGAGCGAAACGTCCTCGATGGCGGCCTTGGCTTTGGCGGTCAGGTCCAGTGCGTAGGCGTGGGCGAAATCGATCGAGCCGGTCTGCTGGAAGATCTCCACGGCACGTGCGAGTTGCGCGGGGTCCTCGGTGCCCGAGGAAAGGATTGCCTCGACCTCGTCGTGATAACGCTCGTTTGACAGGGCGTGCACGGCGACGAGGGTGCGCTTGCCCTCTGTGATATCGGTACGGAAGTCCTTGTTGGCGGCCTCTTTGGTGCTGATCAAGTTGAGCAGATCATCTTGGATCTGGAAGGCAAGGCCCGTGTGCAGGCCAAAGGCGCGCAGTGCCTCAATCTGCTCCTCGCTGCCGCCGCCGATAATGGCTCCGGCGGCAAGTGGCGTGGCTCCGCTGTAGTACGCGGTCTTGTGCGTCGCCATGTCCAGATAATCGTCGACCGAGATGTCAAAGCGCTCGTCGCGGACCCAGCCCAAGTCGAGCGCCTGGCCCTCGATGGTGCGGACGATCATCTCGGTGAGCTCGTGGAGCACGCGGAGTTTCACATCTGCCTCGAGCGTGGGGTCGTCGAGAACCGTCTTGGTGACCATGGTGAGTGCCAGGTCGCCGCAGTTGATGGCAAGCCCCGTGCCCTCGGTAAGGTGCATACAGGGCTTGCCGCGACGCAGCTGCCCGTTGTCGGCGATGTCGTCATGGATAAGCGCACCCGACTGGAAATGTTCGATGGCCGCCGCGGCGCTGCGGGCGCTCTCAAAGCTGCCGCCCACTGCGGTGGCGGCGAGCATGCAGATGAGCGGGCGGTGGCGCTTGCCGGCATTGGCCGTAAATGCCGAGAGCGGGGCATACAGATAGCGTTCGATATCGGCGGAGGTCGCCTGTCCGTCAAAGAACGTGGCCAGATAGTCGTTGATCTGGTCAAAGTGCTGGGCTAAAAAGCTGGTAAACGGACTGGACACAGGCTCTCGCATTCTTTCTGAAGGTCGCATTGATGCAATATGCATACAACATATTGCCACATTGGGGTGCTTGGCGCGGCGGGCGAAGGCAATTGGACCCGCAGGCGTAAAGCGCGGCGGAAGACGACGGCTAGATAAGCCCGAAGTGCTCGAGTGCCGTGACGACGCCATCATGATCGATAGAATCGGTCACATAGTCCGCCTTCTCCTTAAGGAAGTCCGGCGCGTTGCCCATGGCGATGCCAACATCGACCGTTTCCATAAGGGCGACGTCGTTGCTCGCATCGCCGATGCCGTACACGGTGCCGTGGCTTGGCCCCAGGGCGCCAAGCACGGCCTGGATGCCGGTTCGCTTGGTGCACTCGCGGGGGGAGATTTCGGTCACCTCGAGCTCGAGTTCGTTAAAGCAGAGCAGCGGCTCGATCTCTTTATCCTGGGCGATGCGGTTGGCGAGCTTCGTAGACATGAGGATCTTGTAGGCGCTGTAATGCTTGAGCTTTGTGACGGCATCGCCTACGGTACGGGCGTATCCGTACGTCTCGGGGGCGTCTGCGCTCATGCGCACGACGCGATCAAGACCTTCAAAGCGAATCACCTCGTCCGATTGCTCAAGATACGGGGCGAGGCGTTGCAGCAAGCCGGGGCTCATGGCTGCATTTCGCACGATGCGCCCCTCGAGTTCGGCGTAACCGCCCGCGAGGCACACGACGCCTGTCCACGGCAGCTCGAGCAGCTTGGGATGGATGCAGCTGAGGGTGCGCCCCGTACAGATGAATGCCATGTTGTCGTTGGCGACAAACTCGCGGATGGCCTGCGAGACCGCTTCATTGGGATAGGGGGACAGATCGCGCTCGTCTTCGGGAAGCTCCTGGGCAAGTCTGGGATCTTGCCAGGCGAGTGTGCCGTCGATATCGAAGAAGCAGATGTCGCCGTGCTTATGGGCTGCACTGGCGGCAGGGGAGGCTGAGGCGATGGGCGCAAACCCCGGCTCGAGACCCATAATCTGATCAAAGTGCTCTTTGACGCGGGGAACCGAGATGCCGATGATCACCTGGGCAGTTTTGCCGGTGACGATGAGACCTTTGGCGCCCGCTGCGACAAAGGTCGCATTGTCCGCGACGATGGAGGGGTCCACGACTTCGACGCGCAGCCGCGTGGCGCAGTTGGTTGCGCCCACAATGTTGGAGACGCCGCCCAGAAGCGTCACAACCTGCTCGGCGAGCAGATGATCTTGTGAGGCCTGGTCGTCGGAAGCGCCGGTTTTGGATGTACGCTTTTCGTCAACGTTGTCTCCCGTCAAGCGCGAGAGCGCCGCGTTGCTGGCGATATGGTCCTCGCGTCCCGGGGTTTTAAGGTCAAAGGTTAGGATAAGACCTCGAAAGCTCAGAAAGAAGATGACGCTAAAGACGAGTCCGATTCCGAGTGCCAAAAGGTAGGAGTCGGCATGCGTCCGCATGAGCGGGATAAAGTTGAAGGCAGCCATCTCCATAAAGCCGCCCGAGAAGATGCCGACGACGCCAAAGAAGTTCATAGCCATAGCGAGGCAGGAAGATAGGACGGCATAGAGCAAAAAGAGTCCGGGATAGGTGAACATAAAGAGAAACTCGAGCGGCTCGGTGACGCCGCAGACCGCCGAGGCGACGATGGCGGGCAGGAGGATGGTCTTGAGGCCAGTGCGGCGTTCGGGCTTGGCCGTGGTGTAGAACGCCACGGCGATGGCAGGAAGGCCAAAGAGCTTGACCCAGCCGGTGGCGGTGAAACCAGCCCACGGCGCAAGCTCATTGAGGGAGCGCGTGCTATGGGAGAGAATGGGGAGCAAATTGGTCCACGTGGCGTAGATGCCGTCGTTAATGACCAGGTTGTCGTAGTAGATCGGCATGTAGAGCAGGTGGTGCAGCCCCATGGGTTCGAGTGCTCGCTCCAAAAACACAAAGATACCCACGCCGAAGGGGCCGACGCCCACAAGTGCATGGCGCAGCGTTTCGGTCACTGCGTATACGAAGGGAACGATGACGGCCGAGATGGCGGCAAGGGCGAACACGGCAAAAAAGCTGATGAGGTAGACCAGCGAGGAGCCCGAGAAGGTGCCGAGCCAATCGGGAACCTTGGCATCGTAGAAGCGGTCATGGATGGCGACGACGGTTGCCGATACCGCCAGCGGGCCGATAATGCCGGTGTCGAGTGTCTTGATGCCGTCGATGACGGTGATGCCGCTAGCGGGGGTCAAAGTCGCCGGGTACTTAAGTCCAAGGTTGTCTCCGCTCAGCTTAATGATCTCGCTCAAAAAGAAGCAATAGGCAAAATAGGCCACGAGTGCCTCGAGGCAACAACGTGCCGGTTGCTTTTGGGCGAGGCCAATGGGCAGCGCTACGGCAAAAAGGAGCGGAAGTCGTTTAAAGACCGTCCACGAGCCGCGCTGAATGATAGCCCAGAAAACGTACCAAGGGGTTCCGTATACGGCGAGGTCGCCGACGATATCCGCAGACGTTGCGAGGGCGGAGACGCCGACCATAAGGCCCGATATGGAAAACAACATGGCGGGCGCGAACATTGCCCCGCCAAAGCGTTGGATTTTTTGCAGCATGTTCTGCCTCCCGAATATCGAGGCGCGTTGCGCGTGGTGAAACGTTTAAACAATGGATTCATTGTAGAGGACCAGACGATTGTCGTACCGGCAGTTTTGAGCGAAACCGGTTTGGGCACGACAGAAACCGTCAACGGTTAAATCCTGTCGCTTTGCCGATAATCGGTTTAAACAACTTTAAGAAATGCTATCGTGCCTAGCCATACATATTCATTAGAGGTGAAGTCATGCCAAAAGCGATTTACGAAGGAATCTACCGCGAGATCCGTTCGCGCATCATTAACGGGACCTATGCGTTTCAGGAGATGCTGCCAACCGAAGCCGAGCTGACCGCGGAGTTTGGCTGCACGCGCAATACCGTTCGACGCGCCTTGAGCATGCTGGCCGACCAAATGTTTGTGCAGCCTATACACGGCAAGGGCGTGCGCGTTATTTGGCTCAAGGGCGAAACCGACATGCTGGGCGCACTCGAGGAAGTCGAGTCGTTTGGCGAATTTGCAAAGCGCAACAATGCCGTTGCATCGACGGACGTTAAGTCCTTTGAACATTTGATTTGCACCGAGCAGCTCTCTCGTCGCCTGGGCTTTAAGGTGGGCGAGGAGCTGATTCGCGTAGTGCGTGTCAGAAGCCTCAATGGCAGCGCGCGCCAAGTGGACCATGGCTACTTTTTGGAGTCGATCGCCAAGGGCCTGACCCCCGAGATTGCGGCAAGCTCTATCTACGACTATCTGGAGCACAAGCGTGGCGTCAAAGTGATGGCGAGCCGCCGTACGGTGAGCGTCGAGCTCGCCAACGATGAGGACTGCAGCTACTTGGACCTTGGCAAGTACAACTGCGTCGCCGTTATGGAGAGCCAGTCGTACACCTCGGACGGCATCTTATTTGAGGTGACGCACGCTCGCACACACCCCGAGATCTTCCATTACCGCGTCAATTCCAAGCGATAGCCGGCTAGCTCGCAGCCTGACGAGACTCATGCCCTCAAAGCGAAAACGCCCGGTCAAACCGACGATGCATCGGCTTGACCGGGCGTTTTCTCTGCATTGGATAACAAATAATTGTTTATACAAAACTTGTCAAGTATCAAGTCGAAATTACCGTTCACCGAAGGTTTTCTACCGCTCTAGTAATACTTGTTCAAACAACTAACCAATAAGCGTATTGTTCAAATTAGCAAAAGGGGCAAAGTCCCCAAGCCAATCTCCGAAGGCGGCGGCAAAGGGTGCCGCCACGGTGTGAAAGGGTGGATTGTAATGAAGAACGAAATGAGCAGAAGGCAGTTCCTGGGCTTTGCTGGTTCCGCGGCTGCGGTTCTTGGTCTGGGCCTCGTGGGCTGCGGTGGTTCTGCCGGCTCCGGCTCCTCTGCTTCTGGTGACGCTGCCGAGGTCTACTTCCTCCAATTCAAGCCCGAGGTCGACAAGGAGTGGAAGGAGATCGCCAAGGCGTACAAGGAGGAGAAGGGCGTCGAGGTCAAGATCGTGACCGCCGCTTCCAACACCTACGAGGAGAAGCTCAAGTCCGAGATGTCCAAGAGCTCCGCTCCGACGCTGTTCCAGGTCAACGGCCCCACCGGCCTTAAGAATTGGAAGGACTACTGCGCCGATCTTTCCGATACCAAGCTTCGCGGTGAGCTCATCGATGACTCCCTGGCGCTGCAGTCCGACGGCAAGGATCTGGGCATTGACTGGGTCCAGGAGAGCTACGGCATCATCTACAACAAGCAGCTGCTCGAGAAGGCCGGCTACAAGGCCGAGGACATCAACTCCTTCGACAAGCTGAAGGCTTGCGCTGACGACATCCAGGCCCGCAAGGACGAGCTCGGCGTTGACGGTGCCTTCACTTCCGCCGGTATGGATGACTCTTCCAGCTGGCGCTACACCACCCACCTCGCCAACCTCCCGCTCTACTACGAGTTCGAGAAGGAGCACAACCAGGAGGACGACGAGATCAAGGGCGAGTATCTCGACAACTTTAAGCAGATCTTCGACCTGTATATCACTGACTCCACCTGCGATCCTTCGCAGCTTGCTTCCAAGACCGGTGACGACGCCACCAACGAGTTCGCAACCGGTAAGGCCGTTTTCTACCAGAACGGCTCTTGGGCCTACTCCGACCTCATCAAGGCTGGTATGACCGACGACCAGCTCGGCATGATGCCCATCTACATCGGTGTCGACGGCGAGGAGAACCAGGGCCTGTGCTCCGGCGGCGAGAACTACTGGTGCGTGAGCTCCCAGGCTTCCGAGGATGCCCAGAAGGCCACCGAGGACTTCATGTATTGGTGCGTCACTTCTGACACCGCCACCAGCATCATCGCTGACAAGATGGGTCTGACCGCCCCGTTCAAGAGCGCCAAGGAAACCACCAACGTCTTCTCGCAGCAGGCCGTTGCCATGGCCAAGGACGGCAAGAAGACCGTCGCTTGGGACTTCGTTTACATCCCCTCCGAGGAGTGGAAGAAGAACCTCAAGCAGGCTCTGATTGCCTACGCTGCCGATAACAGCAAGTGGGACGGCGTCAAGAACGCTTTCGTGGATGGCTGGAAGACCGAGAAGGCTGCTTCCGAGTAAGCAGTTGCTGCCCAAGCTATCTGATTAGCGACAGGGGGCGGGCAGACGTTGGTTTGCCCGCCCTCTGCATATTGAAAGGACCCTTTTATGGGCAAAGCACTCAAGCGCTGGTGGCCGCTCTTTATGCTGCCCACGTGCCTGGCGTTTATGATCGGGTTCGTGATTCCCTTTATCCAGGGTTTCTATCTCTCGTTCTGCCAGTTTATTACCATCAACAACGCACACTTCGTAGGTATCGAGAACTACGTGCGCGCACTGTCCGATCCGCAGTTTGCTACGTCGTTCTTCTTTACGGTGGCGTTTGCCTTCCTGTCGACGGTGCTCATCAACGTGATCGCCCTCGCCATCGCGCAGGCGCTCACCCGCAAAGCGCTCAAGGGCACCAACATCTTCCGTACGATCTTCTTTATGCCTAACCTGATCGGCGGCATCGTGCTGGGCTACATTTGGCAGATTCTGATCAACTGCCTGCTCTCCAATGTGGGCGCCCAGCTCATCGCCCTTAACTCTGCTGCTGGCTTCTGGGGCCTTATCATCCTGACCCTGTGGCAGCAGGTCGGCTACATGATGATCATCTACATCGCTGGTCTGCAGTCCATTCCGTCCGACTACATCGAGGCCGCCAAGGTCGACGGTGCCACGGCATGGCAGACGTTTTGGAAGGTTAAGATCCCTAACCTGATGCCGACGATCACCATCTGCCTGTTCCTGTCCATCACCAACGGCTTTAAGCTGTTCGACCAGAACCTCGCCCTTACCGGTGGTGCCCCCGCGCACTCCACCGAGATGCTCGCCCTGAACATCTACAACACGTTCTATTCGCGTGCCGGTATCGCATGGCAGGGCATCGGTCAGGCCAAGGCGGTTATCTTCTGCATCCTGGTCGTAGCCATCTCCATGATCCAGCTTAAGGCCACGAGGTCCAAGGAGGTGCAGCAGTAATGAAACGCGATAAGGTTATCAACCGCGCGCTCTCGATCTTCTTTACGATTCTGTCGCTCGCGTGGATCTACCCCGTGTTCATGATTGCGCTCAATTCCTTTAAGAAAGCGACCGCAATCAGCACCACCACGGCGTTCGATCTGCTCACGCCCGAGACGTTCAACGGCCTTGCAAACTACCTGCACGCCCTTAACGAGCAGGGCTTTGCCTCGGCCTTTATGTACTCGCTCATCATTACGGTCACGTCGGTCGTGCTGATTCTGGTGTGCTGCTCCATGTGCGCTTGGTACGTAGTGCGCGTCAACAGCAAGATCTCGAACTTCTTCTATTACCTGTTCGTCTTCTCGATGGTCGTGCCCTTCCAGATGCTCATGTTCACGCTGTCCAATTTGGCGGACCGCATTGGCTTTAACACGCCGTTCAACATCTGCTTTATCTATCTTGGCTTTGGCGCGGGCCTGGCGGTCTTTATGTTCGCCGGCTTTGTAAAGAACATTCCGCTCGAGATTGAGGAGGCGGCCATGATCGACGGCTGCAACCCGGTCCAGGTGTTCTTTAAGATCGTCCTTCCCATCATGAAGCCCACCTATCTTTCGGTTGGCATCCTCGAGACCATGTGGGTCTGGAACGACTATCTGCTGCCCTACCTCACCCTCGACTCCACTAAGTACAAGACCATTCCTATCTTGATCCAGTACTTCCGCGGCGGCTACGGCCACGTCGAGCTCGGCCCCATGATGGCCTGCATCATGATGGTCGTTATCCCCATCGTCATCATGTACATCTTATGCCAGAAGTACATCATCGACGGCGTGGTGGCAGGTGCCGTCAAGGGCTGATGCCGTAACTGTTTTGCAAGTTTCTGCGGCGCCCCTCAGCGCGGCGCCGCATATCGAAAGGTAAAGACATGGCCGAGATCGTTCTCAAACATGTTCAGAAGGTGTATCCCAACAACGAGTCCAAAAAGAAGGGCTTCTTTGGCAAAAAGAAGAAGACCGAGGAGAAGAAGCACAACCTCAAGGTTACCGAGGACGGCGTGCTCGCGGTGGAGGACTTTAACCTCACCGTGCATGACCAGGAGTTTATCGTTCTCGTTGGCCCCTCTGGCTGCGGTAAGTCCACGACGATGCGCATGGTTGCTGGCCTGGAGGACATTACCTCAGGCGACGTGCTCATCGACGGTAAGCGCGTCAACGACGTGGCGCCCAAGGACCGCGACATCGCCATGGTGTTCCAGAGCTACGCCCTGTACCCCAATATGACGGTGTACGAGAACATGGCGTTTACGCTTGAGCTCAAGAAGGTCCCCAAAGACGAGATCGACCGCAAGGTTCGCTCCGCTGCCGAGATCTTGGGTATCACCGAGTACCTCGACCGCAAGCCTAAGGCGCTCTCTGGCGGCCAGCGCCAGCGCGTCGCCATCGGCCGCGCCATTGTGCGTGACCCCAAGGTCTTCCTGATGGACGAGCCGCTGTCCAACTTGGACGCCAAGCTTCGTAACCAGATGCGTGCCGAGCTCATCAAGCTGCGCCACGAGATCAAGGGTACGTTCATCTATGTTACTCACGACCAGACCGAGGCCATGACCCTCGGCGATCGCATCGTGGTCATGAAGGACGGCGTTGTCCAGCAGATCGCTACGCCGCAGGAGGTCTTCAACCATCCCGCGAACATCTTCGTCGCCGGCTTCATCGGCGTGCCGCAGATGAACTTCTTCGATGCCCAGCTGGTGCGCTCGGGCGACGGCTTTACCGTCAAGACCGACGACATGAATGTCGCGCTGGCCCCCGAGACCTGCGCTCAGCTCGCCCTTAATTGGGACGGCGGCGACGTGAAGGAGATCACGGCCGGCGTGCGTCCCGAGCAGATTCTGCTTGCCGAAAAGGGCGAGGAGGGTGCGCTTCAGGGCACCATCGAGGTCACCGAGCTCATGGGTTCGACCGAGCACGTTCATGTGACGTCTCCCGACGGCCAGTTTGTCCTGATCATCCCCGTCGTCGATCTCGAGGCCAAGGGTGCGCTCAAGGCGGGCGACCCCATCTGGTTCAAATTCGAGAAGAACGCGACCCACCTCTTCGATAAGGTCTCTGGCAAGAACCTTATCTAGGCCCGATTCAATCAGGCCCTCCTTTTGGGCGACTGCGGCTTTGCCATCCTTTTGCCGTGGTCACATATAAGGCTCCCCTTCCGTCCGCTGGGCGAGAGGGGAGCCTTTCTTTGTGTTGGGGCTGCCCATCTGTCAGTTTGTCTCGATCTGTAACAAGTAGAGGGCCAAATTGGGCCTAGATGTTACAGATTGAGACAGCGTCGAGCTGCCTGTCCTTTCATCTCGATCTGTAACACGAAGGACTGATTTCGGCGGTTACCTGTTACAGATCGAGATTGTTTGGTCGAGACAAACCACGGCGCCGGCGTATCGGCACAAAAAAGCGGGACCGCGTTGCCGCGACTCCGCTTTCAAGAGGATGGGTAAAGGAAACGAAATTAGCTCAGGTGCCAAATCTCTTCGTTGTACTGGGAGATCGTGCGGTCAGACGAGAAGGTGCCGGCGTTGGCGATGTTGATCAGCGCCTTGCGCATCCAGGCATCCTGGTCCTCGTAGTCTGCCAGCACGCGCTCCTTGGTCTGGATGTACTCCTCAATGTCGAGCAGGGCCATAAACCAGTCCTTGCCCTTGATGTCGTCGTGCAGGCGTTGCAGACGCTCGGCGTTGCCGGTCGCCATAAAGGCGGGGTTGGTGATAAAGTCCACCAGCAGCTTGATACCGGGCTTGCGGTAGAGTGCGCCGGCGTTATAGCTGCCGTCGGCGTAGAGCTGCTCGACCTGCTTGGACGAGGCACCAAAGGTGTAGATGTTCTCGTCACCCACGAGCTCGGCGATCTCGACATTGGCGCCGTCGAGCGTGCACAGGGTTAAAGCACCGTTGAGCATGAACTTCATGTTGGAGGTTCCGCTCGCCTCCTTGGAGGCCAGGCTGATCTGCTCGGAGATATCAGCGGCGGGGATCACACGCTCGGCAGCAGTGACGTTGTAGTTCTCGATCATGACAACCTGCAGGTAGGGGGCCACATCGGGATCGTTTGCGATCCACTGCGACAGCGTCAGGATCAGATGGATGATGTCCTGGGCGATGGTGTAGGCAGGTGCAGCCTTGCCGCCAAAGATGATGGTGACGGGATGCTTAGGCTTATTGCCGTTCTTGATGTCGAGATACTTCCAGATGATGTAGAGCGCGAGCATCTGCTGGCGCTTGTACTCGTGGATACGCTTGACCTGAACATCGATGATGGCGTTGGAGGGAATGGTCACACCCTGCTCGAGCGCCATGAACTGGCGCATGATGGCCTTGGCCTCGGCCTTGGTGGCGGCCAGGCGCTCAAGAACGTCCTTGTCGTTAGCGAATTCGGCGAGCTTGCTCAGGTCGCCGGTGCTGCGCCAATCGGTGCCGATCACATCGTCGAGTAGGCTGGCGAGCGCGGGGTTGGCGCCATGGATCCAGCGGCGGAAGGTGATGCCGTTGGTCTTGTTGGAGAACTTCTCGGGATAGATCTCGTAGAACGGGTGAAGCTCGGTGTCCTCCAGAATCTTGGTGTGGAGTGCGGCGACGCCATTGATGGAGAAGCCAAAGTGAATGTCCATGTGGGCCATGTGGACGGTGTCGTGCTCGTCGATGATGGCGACGCGCGGGTCGTCGTGCTCGGCCTTGGCAACCTCGTCGAGCTTGACGATGATGTCGGCGATGGCGGGCGAGACCTTCTGCAGGCTGGCGAGCGGCCACTTCTCGAGCGCCTCGGCAAGGATCGTGTGGTTGGTGTAGGCGACCATGGAGCGCACGATGGTAACGGCCTCGTCAAACTCGATGTCGTGCTCGGTGGTGAGCAGGCGGATGAGCTCGGGAATGACCATGGTGGGGTGCGTGTCGTTGATCTGGACCACGGCGTAGTCGGCCAGATCGTGCAGGTTGCTGCCGCGCTCGACGGCCTCGTCAATCAGGAGCTGGGCGGCGTTGCTCACCATGAAGTACTCCTGGTAGATGCGAAGCAGGCGGCCCTGCTCATCGGAATCATCCGGATAGAGGAACAAGGTGAGGTTCTTGGCGATTTTCGTCTTGTCGAAGTCGATGGAGCTGCCGGGGACCAGGCTGTCGTCGACACTTGCCAGGTCAAACAGGCGCAGACGGTTCTTGGTGGGCTGGCCGTAACCGGGCACGTCGATGTTGACGAGCTTGGAGGTGACGGCAAAATCGCCAAACTCGACAGTGTAGGAGCGGTCGTCATTGATCAGGATGTCCTGCTCGCCAAGCCACTCGTCGGGGACGGCCTTTTGCTGGTTGTCGGCAAAGCGCTGACGGAACAGGCCGTAATGGTAATTGAGGCCCACGCCGTCACCGGTAAGGCCCAGCGTGGCAATGGAATCCAGGAAGCACGCGGCCAGACGGCCCAGGCCGCCGTTGCCCAGCGACGGTTCGACCTCAAACTCCTCAATCTTGTTGAGGTCGTGGCCGGCAGCGGTGAGCTGGTCTTTAACCTCGGCATAGATGCCAAGGTCAATCATGTTGTTGATCAGCAGTTTGCCAATCAAAAACTCAGCAGAGATGTAGTAGAGCTTTTTCTTGCCATTGTTGAGCGGGCAGGCGGCAGAGCGCTCCTGCACGAGTTTGACCAGCAGTTTGTAGATGCGGCGGTCATCGAGTTGCTCGAGCGAAGTTCCAAAGGACTGCTCGGCAAGATCCGCAAGATTGATACGGGGCATGTTTCCTCCTGTGGTGAGTCGATTACATGTCAGAAATTCAAAAGAAGCCCGCGCGAGGGGATTGGGGTGACCTCGCGCGGGAAAAGCGGTCGCGTTCGCACGGTGGGGTGGGGTCGGGCGCGGTGGCTCCTATTGGGGAAGCTCGATTTCGGCTTCCGATGGGATGCGGAAGTAGGTCTCGGTCCAGCCGGTGAGCTTGTGCTCGAGTTCGCGGGTGATGGCGCCATCGAGCATGCGCCAGGTCCAGTTTCCACCTAGGGTGGCGGGAGTGTTGATGCGCGCCTCGTTGCCCAAGTTGAGCAGGTCCTGCATGGTGTAGATGCACGTGTCGCTCACGCTGGCGGCGATAGTGCGATTGAGTGCATCTGCTATGGGTTCGCCGGCCTGCTGGTGGGTGTACAGGGCCGCCTGCTCGCGCTGACGCGGGGTGGCCGTTCCCTCAAACCAGCCGCGTGCCGTTTCGTTGTCGTGGGTGCCCACGTAGGCGACGGTGTTGGCGATGTAGTTGTGCGGCAGGTAGTACGAGTTGGTGCCCTCAAAGGCAAACTGCAGGATCTTCATGCCGGGGAAGCCCGAGTTGTCGCGCATGTCGATGACGCCGGGGGTAAGAAAGCCCAGGTCTTCGGCAATGATGGGCAGCGTGCCGAGCTTTTCCTCGAGCACCTTGAAGAGTTTGAGCCCGGGACCCTGCGTCCACGAACCGTAGGACGAATCGGGTGAGGAGAACGGCACCTCCCAATAGGCCTCGAAGCCGCGGAAGTGATCCAGGCGGATGACATCGTACATGTCGAGGGCGGCGCGGATGCGGCCCTCCCACCAGGAGAAACCGTCGGCCTCCATGGCGTCCCAGTCGTAGATGGGATTGCCCCAGTACTGGCCGGTGGCCGAGAACTGGTCGGGCGGCGTGCCGGCGACGCTGATGGGGTTGCCGGCAGCGTCGATCTTAAAGAGCTCGGGCGTGGCCCACATCTCAACGGAGTCGCGCGAGACGTAGATGGGCAGGTCGCCGATGATCAGGATGTCGCGCTCGTTGGCATAGGCCTTGAGGCGGCTCCACTGGCGATCGAAGAAGTACTGCGTCATTTGGTGGTAAAGCATGCGCTCGGGATGGGCGGCGCAGACCCTGCTGGATGCATCGCCGCGGCGGCGGAGTTCCTCGGGCCACTCCCAAAAGGCCTTGAGCCCGCACTCCTCCTTCACGGTCATAAACTCGCAGTAGGGAATGAGCCAGTCCTCGTTTGCCTGGATAAAGTCGTCGAAATCGGCCGGTTTATCCGCGGCGAAGCGCTCGGCGGCACGGTCGAGGATTTGGCGGCGGCCAGCAAAGATGGCGCCGTAGTCGACGTTGCCGGGGTCGGAGCCCAAGTACACGCCGTCGATATCGTGCTGTTCCAGATAGCCGGCCTCGATAAGCTCGGCAAAGTCAATGAAGTTAGGGTTGCCCGCGCGGGCCGAGAACGACTGATAGGGCGAGTCGCCATAGCTTGTCGTCGTAAGGGGCAGAATCTGCCAATAATGTTGTTTGCACGAGGCGAGGAAATCGACAAAGTCATAGGCGTTCCAGCCAAAGCCACCGATGCCGTACGGTCCAGGCAGGGACGAGATGGGCATGAGAACACCGCTTGCACGCTCCATGGATGTGCTCACCAACCTTCTTGCAGTGGGGCCGGTCTGCAGATGGATAGACAGCTCGTCCCCGAGTTCCTAATTCGATATGCTTATTGTAGAACATGTTGTTTAAACATGTACGGGCAAGATGGAAAAGTTGGCCTATTTTCGGTGAATGGTTACGCGTCATGAAAAAGCCCCGGTCTCACATCGTGAGATCGGGGCAAGAACGGTATATAGGTTTTTGCTATTCGGCGTCGGCGAAGCCGTTGGGGTTGTGGCTCTGCCAGTTCCAGCTATCGCGGCACATATCCGCGATGTCGTACTGAGCCTTCCAGCCCATCATGCGCTCGGCCTTGGAGGCATCGCACCAGTTGGCGGCGATATCGCCGGCGCGGCGCTCACGAATCACATAGGGCAGCTCCTTGCCGCAGGCCTTGGAGAAGGCGGCGATGACCTCGAGCACCGAGGTGCCGGTGCCGGTGCCCAGGTTAAAGATCTCGACGCCGGTCTTGCCGTTCATCCAGTTGAGGGCGGCAACGTGGCCCGAGGCCAGGTCGCAAACGTGGATATAGTCGCGCACGCCCGTGCCGTCGGGAGTGGGGTAGTCATTGCCAAAGACCTGAACGGCCTCGAGCTTGCCCACGGCAACCTGCGCGACATAGGGCACCAGGTTGTTGGGGATGCCCTTGGGGTCCTCGCCGATCAGGCCCGACGGATGGGCGCCGATGGGGTTGAAGTAGCGGAGCAGCACGACGTCCCACTCGGGGTCGGCGGTGTGAACGTCCATAAGGATCTGCTCAATCATCCACTTGGTCCAGCCATAGGGGTTGGTTGCGGGCTTCTTGGGGTCTTCCTCGGTGACGGGCGGGTTGTCCGGATCGCCGTAGACGGTCGAGGAGCTCGAGAAGATGATGGACTTGCAGCCATGGTTGCGCATGACGTCGACGAGCACCAGGGTGTTCTCGATGTTGTTGTGGTAGTACTCGACGGGCTTGCTCACCGACTCGCCGACGGCCTTAAAGCCGGCGAAGTGGATGACGCGGTCGATCTGATGGGTGTCGAAGATCTTGTTCATGGCCTCGCGGTCGAGCACGTTGGCCTCGTAGAAGGTGAGGTTTTTGGCAGCCTCTTCGCCCACGATGGTCTTGACGCGGTCGACGGCGACGGCGCTGGAGTTGGAGAGGTCGTCGACGATGACGACCTGGTAGCCGCCCTCGAGCAGCTGAACGACGGTGTGCGAGCCGATAAAGCCGGCGCCACCGGTTACGAGGACGCAGGTGTCTTTGGGGTCGAGTGCTTTGGACATGTAGTCTCCTATCGAATCAGGAACACTTCTTGAGGGGAGTATAGCGCAGGCAGGGGTGCCAAGAACGTGCGCGGCAGGAAAAGCAGATGAACATGCTAACGTACTCATAGAAATGCTGCGTGGGCATAACCTTGACTTTGACGTTTGCATACGAGCCGCCGACCATACGGTTTGCTGCCGTTCGTGGAAATCGTTGGGATGCGCCGGATGTACGCTAATATGTATGAGTTGAGCGACATATAAATAAACATGTAACGGAGTAGATATGTCACCAAACAGCGATTCCATCCTTTCCCAGGAGCTTTCGCGTCGCACTGCCCTCAAGGCCCTGTTCGGCGCAGCTTCTGCAGCCGTTCTTTTTGGTCTGCCCGCTCGCGCCCATGCTGCGGAGGCCACCAAGGAAACTACCGACAAGCTCAATGCGGCCCAGGCTCAGCTTGACGAGGTCCAGGCCCAGCTCGACAGCATCGCAAATGAATACGCGGCGCTGGCCAACAAGAACGCCCGGACCCTCAACGATATCGAGGGCGTACAGGGCCAGATTGACAGTACGCAGGCGCAGATTGACGAAAAGAAGGCCGAGCTCAAAAAGAAGCGCGACGATCTTTCCGATCGCGTTTCCGCCAGCTATAAGTCGGGTGGCACCAACATCCTGTCGTTGCTGCTCGCCTCGGGTTCGTTTGAGGAACTCGTCGCCAATGCGCACTATGTTGAGAAGATCAACAAGAGTGACCGCGATGCCATCGAGGACATTCAGACCATCCAGAAAGAGCTCGATACGCAGAAGTCCGAGCTCGAGTCGCAAAAAGCCGACTTGGAGAAGCTCAAGGACCAGCAGACTGCCCAGATGCAGGACATGCAGGCCAAGCAGCAGGAGGTCCAGACGGTTCTGAACGGCCTCTCCGACGATGTCAAGGAGCTCATGGCTCAGCGCGATTCCGAGATTCTCGCTGCCGCCCAGGCCGAGGAGGCTGCCAGGAAGGCCGCCGCCGCTGCCGCGGCCGCCGCGAACAAGAACAATTCCTACTCGGGTGGTTCGAGCTCGGGCGGTGGATCGTATGCGCCCGGAACTCCGCAGCAGAATGCCGGCTCGGGCAAGCAGCAGGCCGTCGTCAACGCGTGCTACTCTACGCCTTCGCCGGGTCAGAACTGGTGCGCGGCGTGGGTTACCAATGTCTTCCGTAACGCTGGCGTTGGCTACTTTGGCGGTAACGCGTGCGATATGTTTAACGCCTGGTGCTATAGCTCCGACCGCTCGGCGCTGCAGGTGGGCATGATTGTTGCCGATTCATCGCATAGCGGTACCGGCATACCGGGCCTGATCTATGGCCACGTGGGCATCTACGTTGGCGGCGGCATCGTTATGAGTAACGAGGGCGCCATCACGTCGAGGTCGCTTGACTCGTTCATTGGGTTCTACGGCACTGGCTCTGGCGTGCGCTGGGGCTGGCTTGGCGGTATTGCGCTGTCGTAGCTGCGGCTTGAACCCGGAAGGTCCGGGACTGCGGGCGAGGCATAAGGTTGCCTGCTCTACAGTCCT
>UQOY01000021.1 GCA_900542825.1 uncultured Collinsella sp.
ACTCTTTCCCTACACGACGCTCTTCCGATCTCGGCTCCATCAAGACCTGGGATTTTTACGGCGGCTCGCTCAAAGGTATCCAAAATGACCTGCCCCGCATTGCCGAGCTGGGCTTTACGGCCATCTACCTCAACCCCATCTTTGAGGCCGCGAGCAACCACCGCTACGACACGGCCGATTACACCAAGATCGACCCGATCCTGGGCACCGAGCAGGACTTTACGGAGCTGTGCGAGGCGGCCGAAAAGCTCGGCATTTCCATCATTCTGGACGGTGTGTTCAACCACACGGGCGATGATTCGATCTACTTCAACCGCTACGGCAACTACCCCGGCGTCGGTGCGTGGCAGAGCGAGGACTCGCCGTGGCGCGATGCGTTTTACTTCCACGAGGACGGTTCGTACGACTGCTGGTGGGGTGTGGGCAACATGCCCGCCATCAACGAGAGTTCCGAGCTTGTCCGTGAAAAGCTTCTGGGCAAGGACGGCGTCATTCGTAAGTGGCTGCGCGCTGGCGCCCATGGCTGGCGTCTGGACGTGGCCGACGAGCTTTCCGACGACTTCCTGGCCGAGATTAAGAAGGCCGTGCTCGCCGAGAAACCCGATGCACTGCTGCTCGGCGAAGTCTGGGAGGACGCCTCCAACAAGATCAGCTACGGCCATCTGCGCCGCTACCTGCAGGGCTCCGAGCTCGACTCTGCTATGGATTACCCCTTCCGCAACATGGTCATCGGCTTTTTGATGGGCTACAAGAACGCCTATCAGGCAGCCGAGGATATCGAAACCCTGCGCGAGAACTACCCGCGCGAGGCACTGTCCTGCGCACTCAATCTGCTTTCGAGCCACGACCGCCCGCGCATCATCTCGGTGCTCGGCGGTGGCCCCGACGAGTCGCAGCTGCCCGAGAGCGAGCGTAGCAAATGGCGCCTGGACGAAAACTCCATGGGCCTGGCCAAGAGCCGCTTTTGGTTGGCGACGCTCATGCAGATGACCTTCCCAGGAGTGCCCTCGATCTATTACGGCGATGAGTACGGCCTGGAGGGCCTCACCGATCCGGGCAACCGCCGTACCCTGCCGACCAAGGACCAACTCCACGACTTCGATACGCTGGCTATCGTTAAGAACGCGTCTGCCGTACGTCGCGCATTGCCGTTTATGGTCGACGGCGAGATCAAGGCCTTCGCGCTCAACGACGACGTCTTGGCCTATACCCGCACGGGCAAAGACGGCGAGGCCGCGACGGTTATCTTCAACCGCAGCCTGCGCAATTCGCACTGCGTGACGATTCCAGCGCTCGGCGAATGTGCGAGCGACGTGATCAGCGGCCACGAGTGCGAGATCCACAACGGTACCGTCACGCTCGACCTGTACCCGCTGGGCTCTTCGATCATCTATCACCATGCCGAGCAGCGCCTGCAGGAGCCGCTCGACCACGGCGCGGGCGTCGTATGCCACATCACCTCGGTGCCGACCGATGACGGCAAACCCGGCACAATCGGTGCGCCCACGCGTCGCTTTATCGACCACCTGGCCGCCATGGGCATGCGCTACTGGCAGGTTCTGCCCGTCAATCCCACGGACTTCTTCCGCTCCCCCTACGCCGGTCCTTCGGCCTTTGCAGGCAATATCGACCTGTTGCCCGAGAGCCACAAGGAGCTGGCCGCCGACTTTGCTACCTGGAAGACCCGCGGCGGCGAGGATGCCGACCCGCTGTACACGGCGTTTAAACATCGCAACGCCGACTGGCTCGAGAAGTACTGCGTCTACATGGCGGTCAAGAAGCACTTTGAGGGACTGTCGCGCCACGATTGGCCGGCGGATGTCGCGCGCTACAACGAGCACCTGATCGATGACAAGCGCTTCCACGACGAGGCCGAGCTGCAGGCGTACATGCAGTATCGCTTTGACCTTGCCTGGTGCGAGCTCATGAACTATGCGCACAAGAAGGGCATCGAGGTCATCGGCGATATCCCGATGTATGTCTCGGACGATTCGGCCGATGCGTGGAGCGAGCCCGAGAACTTCTGGCTGTCCGACACCGGCAAGGCAATCGAGGTCTCCGGTGCGCCGCCCGATAACTTTGCGCCCGAGGGCCAGGTGTGGGGCAACCCGACGTTCCGCTGGGATCACATGAAGCAGAACGGCTATAGCTGGTGGATGGATCGACTGCGTCGTGCGTTTTCGCTCTACGACCGCGTGCGCCTTGATCACTTCCTGGGCTTCCACAGCTACTTTAGTATCCCTGCAGGCAAGGCTTGTGCCGACGGTCGCTGGTTGGCGGGACCGGGCAAGGACCTGTTCCAGACGGCCTACGACGAGCTGGGTCCGCTCAACTTTATTGCCGAAGACCTGGGTTATCTGACGCCTGGCGTTCGTGCGATGGCTTCGACTTGCGGCTTCCCCGGCATGGACGTGCTGGAGTTTAGCGACTACGACGTTCGCTGCGGAATTCATCCCACACCGGGCAAGATCCTGTACACATCGACGCACGACACCTCGACGCTCGCCGGCTGGTGCACGCGCTCCTTTGCGGGCGGCGACGAACCGAGCGGCGTTGCATTGGCAGGCGAGCTCATGGGCAATGCCCTGGCAAGCGATGCTCCACTCGTTATGATGCCGCTGCAGGACATACTGGGGCTGGGCGATGATGCACGTATGAACGTGCCAGGCGTGGCCACGGGCAACTGGACATGGCAGGCGCAGGAGGCCGACGTTGCCGCGGCCGAAGAGAAAACTGCGAAGCTCCTGCGCAGCACCCATAGATTCTGGGGCGAAGCGTGATAAAACCCCCGATATAGGGTACAGTTACAGCTGTTTGAATTTTTGCGGGCAGAGCGATCTGCCCGCTTTGTGCTGAAAAGGAAGTATTATGGCGCGCTACGATTACAAGTGCACGAGCTGCGGCAACGTGTTTGAGGTTGAGCACCCCATGTCAGAGACGCCCGAGGTCGTATGCCCCAGCTGCGGTGCCCCGGCATCCAAGACGTTCTCGGCCAGCGGCATTAAGTTTGAGGGCAGCGGTTTCTACAACACCGACCAGCGCAGTGGAGGCTCCAGCACCAGCGCCACCAGCGGCTGTTGCGCCAACTGCCCGCATAACCACTAGAGACCAAGCAGCCCCGCGACCGACACCGATCGCGGGGCTGCTTCTTTAACTACCCAGGTTTCCTTATGAGTTGCGGTGAAATAAGGACTGTTTAGCAGGTAGAAGCCGCTTTTCAATCCCTATTTCACCGCAACTTAGTTATTACTTGTGGACCAGGCGGGCGCAGAAGTGGCCGTCGTAGGAGTCGGCGTTTACGGGGACACTTTGGAAGAGTCCGCGGTCGTTTTGTCGTACGGAGACGAGCTTCTTAGCTTGTTCAAACTCCGGTAGCTGCAGGATCTGCGCCTCGGAGAGGGGTGCCAGGCTAAAGCCTGCGCCCTCCGGCGAAGCTAAAAACGCATCCACGACTTGCGTGTTCTCTTCATCAAAGACCGAGCAGGTGGCATAGATAAGCTCGCCGCCGGCAGCAACGCGCGCGGCTGCTTCCTTGAGCATCGTCAGCTGCAGCTTAGGCAGCTCAGTCGTAACGTCGTTCTCGGTCAGACGCCACGGTATCTCTGGATGACGGCGCATGGTGCCGGTGCCCGAGCATGGGGCATCGATAAACACCGTATCGAACAGAACGGGTTTACCAAGCATCGCATCGAACGACGTGAGGACCTCGTCGAGCTCGCAGGCATCGCCCGAAACCGTGCGAACACCCGTAATACCCGCCTTATGCAGACGCGCGAGATTCTGGTCACACTTGCGGTCGTGCAAATCGAGTGCGGTATGCTGGCGATCGTAGCCGGCACGCTTGGCCTGGCACATCATCACATAGGTCTTGGTGCCACGACCGGCGCCGATCTCTAGGCAACGCCCGGGACGGGTCGCCGCAGTAGCGATGAGCTGGGCGTTAAGGTCCGAGGCCACGGCCACCGCGCGTTCAAACACGCCCGACGAAACGGTGGCCTGCGCATCGACCGGCGCATGGCAACCCGGGAACACAGGCGCCACAAGCTGCGATAGGTACGGATCGGGTTTGGTCGCAAAGGCGTTCTCGTGCAAAGCAAGCGGCGCGGGCGCCAGATTGCCGGCAAAGTTGAGTGCGCCTTCGGGAGTATCGAACGACGCCATAATGCGGGCGCACAGCCAGCGAGGAAGACCCATCAGACGAGAAAGGCGAACCAAACGACGCTCGGATTCATTGGCATCCGCCGCAGCGGCAAAGTCCTCAACGTTGTCCGCAACCTTGTGCAGCACGGCGTTCGCCAGACCGGCGGCCGACTTAGCGCCGCTGCGAACCAGCTCAACGCCCTGACTCACAGCAACGCGACCCGGGGTATGTAGGTAGAGCATCTCGAAGGCCGAGATGCGAAGCGCCATGCGAACACGCGGCGCCACCTTTTTGGGCTTATCGAGAAACTGGTCGAGCAGTTCGTCCAAAATGCCCTGCGTCGCGGCAACGCCCAGTGCCAGGCGAGCGGCAAACGCAGAATCGCGCTGGTCAATAGCCTTGGCCGTAGCGCGGGCAGAGAGCACGTCACGTGCATACATGCCGCGACGGTCGGCCTCCATCAACACATCGAGCGCAAGCTTGCGCGCGGGGGAAAGCTTACTCATGACAAAACACCCCACGTCAGAACGGCACCCTGCAGGCCGGCAGCCCAGGCAGAAGCAGCCATGGCACGCTTGCCATCGGGCTTAACATCGAGCAGTTCAACCGCACCATCGGAAAGCCCCAGGTAGACGCGCTTGCTCTTGACGGCAACAGCGCCCTCGCCCAGCGACACGTCGGCAGGCGCAGCATCGAGCACGCGCACCGTCTTGCCGGCAATCACGCAACGAGCAGGCGCGGCATCGGACGAAGCGAGCACATGACGCACGCAATCGAGCGCCGCCATCTGCGGATCCAGACGCATCTCCTGCTTGGAAATCTTGGCAGCATGCGTGACGAGCGACTCATCCTGTTCGGTCCAAACAGCCGAGCCATCGGCAAGCGAGGGAAGCGTATCGGCAAGCAGTTTGCCGCCAAGCTCACCAAGCTCCATCGTGAGCGCCTCGGCATGCTTACCGTCAACCGACGTGGAAGCCTGCGCGCAATAAGCGCCCGTATCCACGCCATGCCCAATGCGCATAATGGAAACGCCAGCAACCTCATCACCAGCGAGAATCGCACGCTGAATAGGAGCAGCGCCACGCCAACGCGGCAGCAAGGACGCATGAACATTCACAATACCAAGCGGCGCCATATGCAGCACCTCATCAGGCAAAATACAGCCATAGGCAGCCACGCAGAAAATATCGGCCCGCGCAGCCTGGAGCGCCTCAACAACCTCGGGCGCCATACGATTGGCCTCAATAACAGGCAGACCAAGCTCGAGCGCCTTAGCCTTAACAGGAGACGGCTCCAACTTCTTACCACGCCCACGAACAGCATCGGGACGAGTAATTACGAGCGCAACCTCATTACCGGCCGCAACAAGCGAAGTCAGCGAAGGCACAGCAAAATCAGGCGTACCCATAAACACAATACGCATAAAGAACGTCTCCCCTCAACCAAAGCCGAGACAGCTACAAATAACGGCGGAAAGCCAAGTACCCAGCCCATCCGCAATAACAATTCAACAAGAACAAATATACCCAAAACCAAAGAAAGAGCCGCATAAAAGCAGCCCTCCCAACAAAGCACCTATCAGCGAAGACGCCCCTCCCTGGCCCGACGGCACCCGGGCGAAAAGGAGCACGAAAACACAGTCCCCTTCCGCCACAGGGCTTAGGTTATTGCTCCACGCGCAGTTCCGCACGAGCCGAAGAGCACTTAATGTGCTCTTCGTGCGAGCAGGACTGTTTGAGCATGGAGCAAAACCTAAGCCCTGTGGCGGAAGGGGACGGACGACTTACTCCGTCTCGCCCGGTCGAGCGCCGCGGGCCAGGGCGTCCTGGTACTCCTTGACGGCCTTGAGCCTCTGCATGGGCTTGAGTCGCTCGAACATGGTGTTGCCGTGCAGGTGATCGATCTCGTGCTGCAGGCACACGCAGAACAGATCGCCCGAGGCCTCGTAGCGAATCAGGTTGGCGTCCAGGTCGTACGCCTCGACGACAACGTGATCGGGACGCTCGATCTCGCAGCTAATGCCGGGGATGGACAGGCAGCCCTCGCTAAACGGCACTAGATGGTCGCTCTGCTCAACAATGACGGGGTTGATGAGCACGTAGGGGTCGTAGTCATTCTTGTCGCTGTAGTCGCAGTCGATGGTGACGAGCTGAATGAGCTCGCCGATCTGCGGGGCGGCCAGGCCGCAACCGCCGTTCTCGAACATCATCTTCTTCATCTTCTCGGCAAGTGCCTCGATCGTCGGGGTGATCTCCTCGATGACGGCGCATTCCTGGCGCAGACGAGGGTCGGGCGACAGTACGATTCCGTTGGCTTCCATGGCCATCCTTTCGGGTTGTTACATCAAATCATAGGCGTCGACGTCAACGCTCACGCTCACGCCGCGCACGGAGCCCACCTCTTTGAGGCAGGCGTCGATATCATCAGAGACATGGTACCCTACCGGCGACTTCACAAGCAGATGGAAGCGGTAACGGTCCTTGGCTCTCTCGATTACACATGAAGCCGGTCCAAGCACTTGGGGAACGGCGCTCCCCGCCCGCAAAAAGTCGGGCGCGGCGGCATGCCAACGGCGCTTGAGGAGCTTTGCGATGCGCCCGATATAATCCTGCGCTTCGTCGCGGCTTGCCGACCATACCAAGATGTTGACCAGGCGCACGAAGGGCGGATACAGCGCGTCGCGACGCTGGTCCAGGTCGTAGTCAGTAAAGATCGAACGGTCGTGCTCGGCAACGGCGCGAATGACCGGGTCCTCGGGCAGATACGTCTGGATGATGACCTCGCCGGGGCGATCGCCGCGACCGGCGCGGCCCGCAACCTGCTCCAGCAAATCGTAGGCGCGCTCCCCCGCTCTAAAATCAGGCAGCTTGAGGGCAAAGTCGGCATTGACCACGCCCACAAGCGTGACCTCGGGAAAGTCGAGGCCCTTGGCAATCATCTGGGTGCCCAGCAACACCGCGCAATCGGCGGCATCGAACTGCTCGAGCAACTTCTTATGCGCGTCCTTGCCACGCGTGGAATCGGCATCCATGCGAATGATGGCTACATCCTCGGGCAGCATCTGGTGCAGTGCGTCCTCGATCTGCTGCGTGCCCAGACCCATTTTTGCCAGGTAACGGCTGCCGCACTTGGGGCAGCGACTCGTGGGCGAGGGATACGGCTGCACACGCCAGGACGAACCGCAGGTGTGGCACTGCAACGTATGCGTGCGCTCGTGATACGTGAGCGCGGTTGAGCAATGGTTGCAGGTGGGGACGCAGCCGCACTCGCGGCACATCAAAAACGGCGCAAAACCGCGGCGGTTGTGCAGCAGCACGGCCTTCTCGCGGCGCTCGACCACGCGTTCCAAACCTTCCATCAGCGGTTTTGAGAACATGGAGCGGCTGCCGTGCGAGAACTCGCGGCGTAGGTCGGCAATGCGGACTGTGGGCAACACGGCGTGTCCCGGGCGCTCGGGCATCTCGACACGCGTCCAGGTGACACCGTTGAACGTACCGCGACGGCAGCGGTCGAGGGCCTCGGCCGAGGGCGTGGCGGAGCCCAACACGAGTGGACAACGATAGCGGCGCGCCATCTCGGCCGCCACCTCGCGCGCATGGTAGCGCGGACCGGAGCCCTGCTTATAGCTGGTCTCATGCTCCTCGTCGATAATGATGAGACCCAAGTCGCTGAGCGGACAAAAGAGCGCCGAACGCGCGCCGACGACAACGCGGGCGGCACCGCTGGCAACCATGTCCCACTGGTCCAGGCGCTCGCCGGCCGAAAGACGCGAGTGGAAGACCGCGACCGTCTCGCCAAAGCGCGAGCGGAAACGACCGACGGTCTGGGCCGTCAGCGAAATCTCGGGCACAAGCACGCAGGCCGAGCGACCGACCGCGAGCACGCGCTCGATAGCGGAGAGGTAGACCTCGGTTTTACCGGATCCAGTGACGCCGTCGACAAGGACCACGTCGCCGTGTGTGTCCAGGCGAGCACGCTCAATCTGCGCGAGCGCCTGCTGCTGGCCGTTCGTGAGCGCGACCGGCGCCTTGCCGCTCGCGGAGGACAGCGTAGTCTGCTCACTGCAGCCGCGCCAGGCACGGCGCTCCTCCACCACCACGACGCCACGTTTTTCGAGCGCCTTGATGGTCGCCGACATGCTGTTGTAGAGCAGGTTGAGATCACGCGTCGTAACCGGCCCGCATTGGAGCGCCTCGATGAGCTGACGCTGACGAACGGCGGTCTTAGGCGGCGTGTAGCCGAAGCCCTCGGGCGTAAGCATCACCCAGCGGTTTTGAATAGGCTTGACGGCGGGGCGTTCAACCGTCCACGCCCCGTCATCACCCTTCACGACCCGCGGGCTGCCACCCGGAGGCAAGAACAGACGCAGGCATTCGGAAAGCGTCGCAACATATTCGCGGCTCATCCAACGTGCAATGCGGGCGGCCTCGGCGCCAAAGAGCGGTTTACTGAGGATGGCCTCGATGGGCTTGATGCGCGCGGGATCAAGGACGGTGTTGCCTTGCAGGTCGCCCAGCTCAGACGCAATGTCGACGATATAGCCCGCGGCCGCACGGTTGCCAAAATGAACTAGGACGGTGGAACCGATCTGCGCCTCATTGGCGAGGGACTGCGGAATGCCGTAGGCAAACGGCTCGGACAGCGCACGGGTGGGAATGTCGAGGACCACGCTCGCGTAGGCGGCCGTGGGCTCGGGCGCAGGCGCGGACTTGGCTTGCTCGGCCGTGCGGACAGGCTTTACGGGAGCCTGCTTAGGCTCAGGCAAACCAAACAGCGAAAGTTGCTCGGCCATGGTCTCTGTACCTCCCATCCCATACGCCTTTAGAAACAAGAGCCCCACTCGTGGGGAGCGGGGCTCGGATACATGCGTTTACGCAGCTGCTACAGCGCCATTGTGCGGGCGCGGTCGATGCGCGCCAGGCAGTCGTCGCGGCCGACGAGCGCCATGGTCTCGCCCAGCGGAGGGCTCACCATGTTGCCGCAGATGGCGACGCGCACGGCCTGGAAGACAACGCGCTTCTTGAGGTCCATCTGCTCGGGCAGCGGCTCAAGCGCGGCGTCGATGGCCTCGGCGGTCCACTCGCCCACGCCCTCAAGCACGGCCTTGGCGGCGTCCAGGATGGCGCCCATGCCTTCCTTGGCCAGACCCTTGTTGACGGACTTCTCGTCATACTCGAGCGTCTCGGCCGTGGCAAAGATGGGGGCGGCGACGGTCACGGCGTCGGCAGGCATCTTGGTGCGCGGCTTGACGATGGCAGCGAGTGCGTCGATCCAGTCCTCGCCGTACTCGACATTACCCTCGATGAGACCCGCCTCGTGCAGCTCGGGAACCATGATCTCGTCGGCAAACTGAGCATCGGACATGCCGTTGATGTACTCGGCGTTGACCCAATCGAGCTTTTTGGGATCGAAGGTCGCCGGGTTCTTGGAAATGCGGTCGAGCGAGAACTTGCTGGCCAGGACATCGCGCGGGATGATCGTGGTCTCGCCGTCGAGCGACCAGCCGAGCAGCGCCAGGTAGTTGACGAACGCGTCGGGCAGGTAGCCGGCGTCGCGGTACTCCTCCACCGAGGTGGCGCCATGGCGCTTGGAGAGTTTCTTGCCGTCGGCGCCCAGAATCATGGAGATGTGGGCGAACGTGGGCACGGGCGCACCGAGGGCCTCGTAGACCATGACCTGGCGCGGGGTGTTGGAAAGGTGGTCGTCGCCACGGATGACGTGGGTGATCTTCATCATGGCGTCGTCGACGACGGTCGCGAAGTTGTACGTGGGCGTGCCGTCGGAGCGGAAGATGACAAAGTCGTCGAGCTCCTTGGCGTCGAAGGTCACCTCACCATGGACGGCGTCATGAATGACGACGTCGCCACGGTCCTCGGGCACTTTGATGCGCAGGACGTAGGGCTCGCCGGCCTCGATGCGGCGGCGTGCCTCCTCGGGATCAAGATCGCGGCAGCGGCGCTGATAGCCCTGGAAGGGGTCCTTGCGCTCCTGCGCGGCCTTGCGATCGGCCTCGAGCTGCTCCTTGGTGCAGAAGCAGGGATAGGCCTTACCCTCGTCCCAGAGCTTCTGGGCGGCCTGCTTGTACAGGTCCAGGCGCTCGGTCTGGGCGTAGGGGCCATAGTCGCCGCCCACCTCGGGACCCTCGTCCCAGTCCAGGCCCAGCCAACGCATGGCACGCAGGATGATCTGCGTGTTCTCGTCGGTGGAACGGGTGGGGTCGGTGTCGTCGATGCGCAGGATGAACGTGCCGCCGTTTGCGCGGGCAAAAGCCCAGTTATAGATAGCGGTGCGGGCGCCGCCGATGTGCAGCTTGCCCGTCGGTGAGGGTGCAAAGCGGACGCGAACGTCTGATGCCATGGAAATCTCCTCGATTGCAGGATGGATGTCTAACCGCATCAGTATAAAGCATCAAAGCAACCTCCGCACAAAGGGCACCGACCTACTCATTGGGGACAGACTTAAATGACTACCCAATGAGCACCCGACTGGTCATTTAAGTCTGTCCCCAATGAGTAGGTGCGGAAAGGGTGTGAATATTCATTTAACGCGCTATGATGTGCCCTTGCATAGAGAGCCCGGCGGAATGGTAACGGTCGCCGGGACGCGTTTTTGAAAGGACAATCATGTCAGAAGAACTTCGTTCCATCCCGCCCCAACACGGGTCCTTTGTGTTTACGTCGGAGTCGGTGACCGAAGGCCATCCCGATAAGATCGCCGACCAGATCAGCGATGCCGTCCTCGACGCAATCCTCGCCAAAGAAATAGAGCTGCAGGAGCAAGGCTACATTGCGCCCAACGGCGTGCCCGCCAACGTTGAGAACGTCCGCTGCGCCTGCGAGACCCTCGTGACCACCGGCACCGTCATCGTCGCCGGCGAGATCCGCACCCAGGCATACGTTGACGTGCAGGAAATTGCCCGCGGCGTCATCCGCCGCATCGGCTACAACCGCGCCAAGTTTGGTTTTGACTGCGATACCTGCGGCGTCATGAGCCTCATCCACGAGCAGTCGCCCGATATCGCCCAGGGCGTCGATGAGTCGTTTGAGACCCAGACCGGCGCCACCACCGACCCGATCGACCTGATCGGTGCCGGCGACCAGGGCATGATGTTCGGCTACGCCTCCAACGAGACCAAGACCCTCATGCCCATGCCGCACTACCTGGCAAGCCGCCTGGCCGAGCGCCTGTCCGCCGTGCGCCACGACGGTACCCTGCCCTATTTGCGCCCCGACGGCAAGACCCAGGTCACCGTGCGCTACGAAGATGGCAAGCCCGTCGAAGTCACGACCATCGTCATCTCCACACAGCATGCTGCCGAAATCGAGGACATGGGCAAGATCAAGGCCGATTTGATCGAGCACGTCATTACGCCGGTTATGGCTGCCGAGAACATGCCGTGGAACAACGCCGACATCTACGTGAACCCCACCGGACGCTTTGTCGTGGGCGGCCCCATGGGCGACACGGGTCTGACCGGCCGCAAGATTATCGTCGACACCTATGGCGGCTACGGCCGTCACGGCGGCGGTGCCTTTAGCGGCAAGGACTGCACCAAGGTCGACCGCTCCGCCGCATATGCCGCGCGCTGGGTCGCCAAGAATGTGGTCGCCGCCGGCCTGGCCGACCGCTGCGAAGTCGAGCTGGCCTACGCCATCGGTGTGTCCAAGCCGCTGTCGATCATGGTCGACACCTTTGGCACCGCACATGTTGCCGAGGACAAGATCGTCGAGGCCGTGGAGAAAACCTTCGACCTGCGCCCGGGCGCCATCATCCGCGACCTGGACCTGCGCCGCCCCATCTACGAGAAGACGGCAGCCTACGGTCACTTTGGTCGCGAAGACCCCGACTTCACCTGGGAGAAAACCGACCGAGTCGAAGAACTCAAAGCAGCCTGCGGCCTGTAAGACGATTCGCCAGACCTGGACAACACAGCGTTACGCACAAAGAAGTACCGGTCCCCCGACCGGTACTTCTTTTTTTATTAAACCGGTGTTGAAGATGTATCGACATGGGAAGCGAAATAGGTCGCTAGCCGATGAAATTTGCAAGAGAGCGACTCCAACCATGTATCCTAAGTTCCGAGGGCTTTAGTATTTGGTCGATCGCGAGTTCCGCACGAGCCGGAGAGCACTTAATGTGCTCTCCGTGCGAGCAGGACTGTCCGAGCAGGCGACCAAATACTAAAGCCCTCGGAACGGCGGGACAGCGTATGCCCCGCCCCTCGGGACGACGAGCCACGTAAAGGAGCAGCCATGGCAGGCAAGCCGCAAACACTAGCTACGACCTCGGCATTCGAGATCTTGGGCCCCGTCATGGTCGGCCCCAGTTCGTCGCACACCGCCGGCGCCCTGCGCTGCGCCCAGGTTGCCGCCAGCCTGCTGGAAGGCCGCATCACCAAGGTCACCTTTGGCCTGTGGAACTCCTTCGCGCACACCTACCGCGGCCACGGCACCGACCGCGCGCTCGTCGCGGGTATCTTGGGCCTCGATACCGACGACGAGAATATTAAACAGGCCTTTGATCTCGCGCGCGAACAGGGCCTCGACTTTCACTTTGACATCAAGGGCGACGACGCCTCCATCCACCCCAACACCGTCGACATCGACATGGTCGATAACACGGGCGCCACGGCGCAGGTCCGCGGCGAAAGTCTCGGCGGCGGCAAGATGCGCATCAGCCGCATCAACGGCGTCGGCGTCGACATCTCGGGCATGTATTCCACGCTGTTTGTGGCTCACCAGGACGTCCCCGGCGTGCTCGCAGCGCTCACGAACCTGCTCGCCTACGCACACGTCAACATCGCCTTCTGCCGCACCTACCGCACCGAGGTGGGCGGTCAGGCCTATTCCGTCTTTGAAACCGACGGCGCTCCCGACGACACCGTCGTCCCCATGCTGCGCAAGCTCGACAATGTCGATTACGCCACGTTTATCGAGCTTCCGGGCTCGGCCTCGTCGCTCTCCCCCGGTGTCTCGGCCAAGGAGATCTTCGACGACGGCGAGCAGCTGCTCGATGCGTGCGCCGAGCTCGGTTTAAATATCGGCGCCGTTATGGCCGTGCGCGAGGCGCGTCTAACCGGCGAGGCCCATGCTATCGCAGCCATGCGCCGCGTGCTCGACGTCATGCGCGAGGAGACCACGGCCCCCATCGCCAATCCGCAGCGATCGCTCGGCGGGCTTATCGGCGGCGAGGCCAAGCTCGTCGATGCCACCTACCGCAACGATTTGGGCGCAAGCCTGATGGGTCCCGTTCAGACCGATGCCGTGGCCCGCGCGATGGCCGTGCTTGAGCGCTCCGCCACCATGGGCGTGATTGTCGCCGCCCCCACGGCAGGCTCCGCGGGTGTCGTCCCCGGCTGTGTGCTGGCGCTCGCCGATCACCTCCAGCTCGACGACGAACAGGTCATGGATGCCCTCTACTGCGCCGCCGCCATCGGCCTCAACCTCACCACGAGCGCCTGCGTCGCCGGCGCCGAGGGCGGATGCCAGGCCGAGGTGGGAAGCGCTGCCGCCATGGCCGCCGCCGCGCTGGTCCAAATGATGGGCGGCACGCCCGAGCAAGCGCTCGACGCCAGCTCCATCGCACTGAGCAACCTGTTGGGCCTCGTTTGCGACCCCGTCGGTGGCCTTGTCGAGGTGCCCTGCCAAAACCGCAACGCCATCGGCGTGGCCGCGGCCTTTAGCTCAGCGCAACTCGCCCTCGCCGGCATCAAGAGCCTGGTACCGTTTGACCAGATGGCGCACGTCATGCTCTCGGTGGGCCACGCCCTGCCTGCCACGTTGCGCGAGACGGCCAGGGGCGGCATCGCGCAGGCTCCAGCGGCGCTTTCGGCGTGCGCAAAATGCGGAATATGCGGATAGCGAGCAAAAGCGAACGATAGGTGGGACATATGTCCCACCTATCGTTTATCGCCACTGTTTTCGTAACACAAGCAACTGCGTAATCGCTATAATTCAAGCCCAGTTAAAACACGATGAGCCGCAAGGCGAAACTCGAAGGAAATATACACGATGTCGCAAATCGACCGCAGCCAACTGATTCCCGATCCGCAACAGCCCAGCAGGCAGCCCGGAGGCATCCAATCGCCCCGTCCCATCGCGCCAGCCCATGGCCAACAGCACGGCGCGGCAAATACCTCCCCGCGTCCCAAACAGGGCCAGCACCAGCAGCGTCAGCAATATCAGCAGCACCAGCAGCGTTCCGCACATGGCGCCGGTCACAACCAGGGCCCTTCGCACACTCGAGTTTCCAACAACCGCGGCCCCGCCGACAACCGCTCCGCAAAGGGCAATAAGAAGGGCGGCAAGACGGCGCTTTTCGTCGTCCTCGGCCTTGTCGCTATCGTCTATATCGTGGGCGTCGTAGCGTTTTCGCAGATTGCCTACCCCAACACCACCATCGCTGGCGTCGATATCTCGTTTTCCAACGCCTCTTCCGCCGCCACCAAGGTCAACTCGGCCTGGAAGCACTACAAGCTCACCGTGTCGGGTGACGACTTTAGCTGGACCTATCAGCCCGAATCCGACGAGCCCATCGTCGACGGCGAGGCAGCTGCCCACGAGATTATCGGCAGCAACGAGCCGCTGCTGTGGCCTTCGCGCCTGATTGCCTCGTTCGGCGGCAAGAACGTTAGCGCGACCAAAAACGCTACCATCGACCTGGAACAGGACGTCGACCTGTCCATGCTCTCGGACGCCTTCGACCAAAAGCAGTTCGAGGAGGATCTGGGTGCCGCCATCGACGCATTCAACGAGGGCCGCTCGGGTACTTTTGAGGCATCGAGCTCCTACGACGAGCAGGCTGGCAAGTTTACCGTGGAGAAGGCCCGCTCCAACGAGAAGCTCAACCGCGAACACGTGATCAAGTATGCCGAGCTCGAGCTCGCATCGCTGGCCGAGTCCGTCGATATCACCAAGATCGGCAACGATGCCTACGAGCCGCTCAACGGCACGCTCACCAACGACCAGATCCAGGCCGCATGCGATGCCGCCAACAACTTCCTGGGCGTTAACGTGACCCTTAAGCTCAACGGCAACGATGCCGGCAAGGTCGACGGCAGCTCGGTGCTGCAGTGGATCAGCTTTGCCGACCCTGCAAACCCCACACTCGACACCTCCCAGATCAGCAACTGGGCAGCAAACCTCGCCAATGGCTTTAACACCGTGGGCTCCACTCGTTGGTGGACGCGCGCCGATGGCAAGCAATGTGCCGTCGAAGGCGGTGACTTTGGTTGGTCTATCGATAGCAATACGCTTGCAAAGCAGGTCGAGGATGCTATTAACAACAAGCAGACCGGCGAGATTGAGATCAATTACTCCCAGAAGGCCGACACCTTTACCGCCAAGGGCGAGCCCGATTGGAAGGCGTATATCGACGTCGACCTGTCCGAGCAGCACGCGCGCTACTATGACGAGAGCGGCAATATCGTTTGGGAGGCCAACTTTATTTCCGGCAAACCGGGTGAAGACGCCACCCCCGAGGGCGTGTGGCAGATCAACAGCAACGACGGCGCCACCAAGCTTATCGGCGCCAAGGACCCCAAGACCGGTAAGCCCAAATACGAGAGCCCGGTGAGCTATTGGATGCCATTTGAGGGCAACATGGTTGGCTTCCACGACGCCACCTGGCAAAACGATTCGAGTTTCGATAGTGCCGAATCGTACAAGTGGTGCGGTAGCCACGGCTGCATCAATCTGCGCTTGGCCGATGCCAAGGCACTGCACGATTGCATCAAAGTCGGTCTGTGCGTGGTCGTGCACTCCTAGCGCATCTCGCGCGTCACAATAAAGTCCAGCGCCGCCTACCTTTCGATGCTGAAAGAAACGTGCCTACGCGCCCGCCCCAACCGGCGGGCGCATATACTTATCGAGGTATGTTCTATAAAGGAGACGCCATGTCAAATGTCCCCACCATCACTCCGGACCCCGACGGTACCGGGCACTCGCCGGAAGGCGCGACCGAAACCCTGCCGCATATCACAAACGCCCCCACGGCACAGCAAAACGACAACAAACAAGGCAGCGCCGGGATATCCGACGATGAGGCCTACGCAAAGCTCAAGGCGAAGCGTGCCGAGCGTCGGCGCAAAAAGCTCATCCGACGCGGCATTGCGGCCGGCATCGTGGGCGGCATGATCCTAATAGCCATTATTGTGAGCATTGTCCTCAATTCGCAGCCGCAATCTGCAGGCGGACCTGTTACCGACATGGTCATGGAAGGCACCTTTACCACAACCGTCGAGGCAAAAGGACAGCTCAAGCCTATTTCGGCCTCGGTCGTCTCCCCTTCTGTCGACGGCACGGTAGCATCGATCAACGTGCAAGCCGGCCAGTCCGTCAACGAGGGCGACGAGCTCATGACCATTAAAAACGACGAGCTCGACAACGCCGTTGCAGAGGCGCAACGCGCGGTCACGGCCGCCCAGGAAGACCTGAAAAACGCCCAGGCGGCGCTCGCCGCCGCACAGGCAGCACCGACATTGGATGCCATCGGAGCGACCGCCCCGACGGATGCAACCGCCGACGCCAGCGCCGTCTCGAGCGCCCAGCGCAATCTCGCCTCGGCCCAGGCAACCCTGGACCAGGCAAACGCCAAGGCGGCCGAACGCACCGTAAAGGCCCCCAGTTCGGGTAGTATTGTCGAGCTCAACGCCAAAGTGGGTGCCACGGTGACCGGAGGCATGGTCATGGGCGAAGGAGACGCAAGCGGCGGCAAGCAGTGCATGCAGATCGCCGACCTCTCCAAGATGAAGGTGACGGTTCAGGTGGGCGAAAAGGACATCGCCAAGATCGCTGTGGGCCAGAGCGCCAACGTTACCTATCCCGCGTTTCCCGATATCGTGAGCCAGGGCACCGTCACGGCCATCGCGTCGGTGGCAAACTCCGACGCCGCAAACGGTGGCGGCGGCAGCGTGACCTTTAACGTCGATATCCTCATCGAAGCACCCGACAGCCGCCTTAGGCCTGGCATGACTGCCGAGGTCTCGGTGGTGACCGAGCAGCTTGACGACGTGGTCATGGTGCCGACCATGGCGCTGATGACCGAGGACGGCGAGCACTATTACGTCAATCTGGCCACCGATGACGAAGGCAAAGAGACGCGCCGCGTGAAGGTGACCGTTGTGACTCAAAACGACAACGACGCCGTAGTCGGAAAGACGCAGGTCAAACGCGACGACCAGGGCAACGAGATCAACCCCAACGTGCCGGTTACCAAACTGCGCGATGGCGACACCATCGTGATGGATACCGGCACGGGCATGACAGCAGAAGGCGGCGACAGTATGTCTGCCGACGAGGGCATGTAATGCGCCCCGTCATCGACATCCGCAACGTGCACCGCATCTTTGAGAGCGAGGCCGGTTGCGCCCATATCCTGCACAACGTGAGCCTGGCGGTAGACCCCGGTGAGTTCGTCGCCATCACCGGACCCTCGGGCTCGGGCAAGTCGACGCTCATGAACATCCTGGGTTGCTTGGACAAACCGACAGCAGGCGACTATTACCTGCAGGGGCTCAACGTGGCCGAACTCGACGACGATGAGCTCACCGAGGTGCGCGCGCTGAGCATCGGCTTTGTCTTTCAGAGCTTCAACCTGCTGCCGCGCCTGTCGGTTATCGAAAACGTCATGCTGCCGCTGTCCTACACCAATGTGCCGCGCAGTCAGCGCGAGATGCGCGCCGTGCACGCGCTGCAAGCCGTCACGCTACCGGTCGACCATTGGGACCACCGCATATCAGAACTCTCGGGTGGACAGATGCAGCGCGTCGCCATCGCGCGCGCCCTCGTCAACGATCCGCCCATCATTTTGGCCGACGAGCCGACGGGAAACCTGGACTCGACAACCGGGGCACTCGTCATGGAAACGTTCCACAAGCTCCAAAAACGCGGTAAGACCATTGTGCTCATCACGCACGACCCAGGCATTGCCGCTGAGGCCGACCGTGCCGTGACCATCCGCGACGGGCGTATCCATGATGGCGCGTATGTCGCACATGCGCCGCATACGCTACGCGGCGCCATCAGCAACCTGCCCACAACTCGTACATCCTCCACATGGCCGAAGGGAGCAAAGGCATGAGCACGCGCGATCTTGTCCAAGAAGCCCTGCATTCGCTCGAGGCCAATAAGGGGCGCAGCCTACTCACCATCCTGGGCATTGTTATCGGCATCGCCTCGGTCATAGCTATGACCTCGCTCATCGGCGGCATCCAAAACAGCCTGGTCAACAGCCTGGGACTTAACGCCGCTCGCATGGTGCAGATCTACTCTTCCCAAGAGCTCACCGATTCGGACGTCGAGAAGCTGCGTAAGATGGTGGCGCAAATTGAGCAGATCGGCATCGTCGACAGCGCCTATTCCGAGTACATGGTCGGGGATAAAAGCTATACCGTCATGGCGCAGGGCGTCGATAGCGACATGCTCGACGCCGTGGGCGCCAGCAAGATCGTCGCCGGTCGCACCTATAGCGACATAGAGTCAAAATCCGGCGCGCACGTGGCGCTCATCGGCCGCGGCGGCGCCGAGCAACTTTACGGCAACGAACAGGACGCACTCGGCAAGACCATCAAGGTCTCGAGCGGAGACGTGCAGATCGTCGGCGTTATCGACGGTGGCAACGACTCCATGGGCTCGCTCACGCTATACATGCCGCGCGAGACCATCTCGGGTCTCTTTGGCGACGAGAACCCCTCTTTTCCCAGCGTGAGGGCGCTCGCCACCGAAGGCACGAACATGGACGAGCTCTGCAAGAAGATCGAATCCAAGGTGCGCAGCATGAAGGGTATCTCGGAGGACGACGGGTACGACAGCGTATCAGTGACCTCAATGAAAAGCGCCATCGACGCCCTCAATTCCTTTATGGGCGCGTTTTCGCTCATCATGGGCGCCGTTGCCAGCATTTCGCTGCTCGTGGGCGGTATCGGCATCATGAATATGATGCTCACCAACGTGACCGAGCGCATCCGCGAGATCGGGATTCGTCGAGCCTTGGGCGCAAGCCGACGCGATATCACCGCACAGTTTTTGGCCGAATCCTCGGCGCTGTGCATCACCGGCGGCATTTTAGGAGTCGTGATTGGCTACCTGCTTGCTTGGGGGCTCACCTTCTTTGCCGCAAGCTCAGGCATCATGAGCGAGTTTGGGGCCACCGGGTCGATTACGCCGAGCTTCTCCATTACGACCGTACTGATCGCGTTTGCCGTATCGGTCGGCATCGGCGTGATCTTTGGCTTCTACCCCGCCCGCCGCGCCGCAAAGCTCGATCCGGTCGAGTGTCTGCGCTATCAGTAAGCCGAGACCTTACGCGCACAACAATTTGAGCCCTGGCCTGCGTTACTTCGCAAGGCCACGGGCCCAATTTGTTGCCAATGATGCAGGCTAAGCTACCCGAGCTTAGACTCCAGGCTGGATAGGCCGTTGAGAGTCAGGTCGTTGGCGACCGCCGAGACGCGCTCGATGGGAACCGAGCCGTCCGACAACGCCCACGTGCGATAGATGCCGATAATTCCGGACAGCAAAAACGCCAGGTAGTAATCGAACATCTCATCCTTTAGGCCCTCGGGTAGCAGATCGCGCTCGGCAATCTCGTGCTCAAGCGGCACGCGCAGACGAGCCATAAAGTCGTCGAGAGGAATGTTTTCAATCAACTGGCGATTAAGCACCAGGTTGTTGCACAGTGCCTCGTTAACGGTCTTAAAAAAGGACGCCGCAGCGCCGAGTGCGCGCTCGTTGGTGTCGCCACCCATGGAGGAAAGCGTCTTCTCGACCGAGTCGACGATCATCTCGACCACATCGACGGCAATGGCGTCGAGCAAGCCGTCGACCGTGCCAAAGTGCACGTAGAAGGTCTTACGGTCGACGTTTGCCTCGCGTGCAATGGCGCTCACCGTAATATCGGCCAGGGGCTTTTCCATGAGCAGTCGCTCGAACGCCGAAAGAATCGCATTGCGGCTGCGGACGATACGACGGTCAAGGCGAGGTTTGGTGGTAGCCATAGACGTGTCCCCTTCATGTCAACTGCCCACCTGTAAGTCCTCTACATGTGGGAGATAATCAACGTAAGAGGATTATCCTACATCTGACATCGCAATGACGAGCGTCATCAAGAACGCACGACTCGCCCACTGAGCGCTAGAGCCTCTTCTTTTTATTGAGCGCCGCAGGAGAAACGCGGATGCCGTCGCCAGTCTGACGAACGTAGGTCTTGCGTGCCGGCTTAGGGGCCACAGTAGCCTTTTGAGCACGCTGATTGGGGTCGACGGTAACCTGGCACGCAGGATGTGCCTTAACGGGCGCAGAAGGCGTCTGAGGCGCACGTCCGAGCTTTCGCATCACACGGTCCCAGCGCGCATGAATGCTCTCGTTGTGAGCACTCTTAAGGCCCAGCAGCGGGGCGGCCAAAATGGTCGGCGCGATAAAGGTGATCAGACGCCACAGCAGATAGCCAGCAGTCGAGGCCGTGCCAAAAAAGTGACCCAAAAACAGTGCGAAGCCGCCCTCGGCGCCGCCGGTGCCGCCGGGCAGCGGGACGGCGGAGCTCAGCAGCTGGACAAAGGCACTCGCGGCCATGACCGAGAAAAAGTCGACTTCGTGGTGGCCAAAGGAGAGCATCAAAAAGTACGGAACCAGATAGAAAAACGCCAGCTGCAGCATAGTGATGACGACCGTGAGCAGCATGGACGAAAAATGACCGGCAGAGAGTTTGAATTTCTCGGAGAACGAATAGATCTCGCCATCGACAAAGGTGCGCCAGCTCTCGATCTTTGTGGCGGAAACACCCACGCGCTCGAGCCAATTGATGATGCAATGGGCGACGCGCGTGACGGTCTTGGGCATCAACGCCACGGCAAAGATGCCGAGCAGGATGCAGCAATGGCCGCCAAAACTAAAGACGCACAGCAGCGTCATGTCGCCATAGCGCTCGGCGAAAAACGGCATGCGGGCAAGCAGCAGAATGGCGCCCCATGCCACCAGACCAAACTGATATACGATAAAGCGGGTGAACTGCGTGGCGCCCGCTTCGCCCACGTTTTGGCCGGCTTTGGTCAGGCGGTAAATCTGGGCAGGCGTAGAGCCCATCATCATGGGCGTCAGATTGCCAAAGAAGATACCGCTCGCCTCGACCGAAATGAGGTCGCGGATACCGACGGGCGATTCGGGGTCGAGCCAAACGGCGATCGCGTACGCCACGATGCCAAAAACGAGATACAGGAACATGCAAAAGCATGCAGCGAAGAGCCAGGGCATCTGAACGCTGGACATAGCGGCCCAAAACTGCCCCATCTGACCGGTCACGACCAAATAGATGATATAGCCAATCAGCACAACGCCGATAAAGATAGCGCCGCGACGCGCGCTCTTGTTGTCATCGCCGCCAGAAACCTCAACCTGAGGCTTAGGCGCATGCTGAGAGGACTCCGTCATGAGGCTCCTTCTGACCGTCAAAGTATCTGGCCTATTGTACCCGTATGGGAGATGAGCAAAACGTAAAGCTGCGAGGCAAATGGGATTAACAGACCAGACCACTGGTAATAAAAAACCCGACCTTCTCAAGAAAGGCCGGGTATCTAAAACATGGTAGCCCGTACCAGATTCGAACTGGTGATCTCCGCCTTGAGAGGGCGGCGTCC
>UQOY01000022.1 GCA_900542825.1 uncultured Collinsella sp.
ATATAGGCACACAAGGTCAAAGGCGGCACCATGATCCTCCTGGTCGACAAGATCGTGCGTTGAACGGGCGTCGCGTGCATGGTAGTATTTCACGACGTGGTGCAACGTTTCTCTACATGGAAGTCCTCCATTACCTTTGCAACCACTAATCACAAGGGCTCTTGGCGCAACGGTTAGCGCAGGGGACTCATAATCCCTGGGTTCTGGGTTCGAATCCCGGAGGGCCCACCAGATTTTTCAGCAGGTCAGGCAATTTGTTTGGCCTGTTTCCTTTTTTCTGGCAACATTTTCCTGAAAGTATCCTGTTTGCCCACTTCCGAACGCCTCTGGTCGGGTTCCCGGTATGATCGCCGCCACGAAACCGGCCCATCTACTACGTTTGACCCCAACCCCTCGACCATAACCAGTGTTTAGCGAAAACCACAGGCCGTCTACCTGCGGTTTTATTTTTGCCCAGGACTGTGTGGTCGGGCAGTGCCGGCCGAACGTAGTAGATGGGCCCGTTTCGTGGCGGGAGGTCCCCGGGCGGCGACCGGACTGAAGCCGGAAAGGCGTGCGCCGCCGGCGCCGCCCGCCCGCGGGGCGCGCCCCGCGGGCGGAAAGGGCATCGCGGGGCATCGCGGCCCGTTCCCGCGTCCGTATCCGCGGCCGCGGCGGCGAAAGTTTTTCAAAATTCTCCTTGCATCGCCGTCCGAGTTCCCGTATAGTACTTGTTCGCACGGGGGCGTAGCTCAGCTGGGAGAGCGCTTGACTGGCAGTCAAGAGGTCAGGGGTTCGATCCCCCTCGTCTCCACCCGAGCATTGAATGAGGCTCCAACGCAAGTTGGGGCCTTTTTTCATATAGGCACACAAGGTCAAAGGCGGCACCATGATCCTCCTGGTCGACAAGATCGAAAAAAGCTTCGGCGCGCGCGTCCTCTTTAGCGGCGCGTCCTTCCAGATCAACCCCGGCGAGCGCTTTGCGCTCGTGGGACCTAACGGCGCCGGCAAAACCACCATGCTTAAAATCATCATGGGCATCGACAGCCCCGATGCCGGCCAGGTCCAGTACGCCAAGGACTGCCAGGTGGGCTACCTAGAGCAGGAAACCAACCTAGAGCAAAAGGACACCACCATCCTCGCCGAGGTCATGGCCGCCGCCAAGGAAATCCGCCGCATGGGCGAGCGCGCCAACGAGCTGCAGGCCCAGATCACCGAGCTCTCCGAGCAGGGCAAGGACGTCGACGCGCTCCTAAACGAGTACGGTCAGGTCCAAGACCGCTTTGAGCACCTGGGCGGCTACGAGCTCGAGAGCAACGCCCGCAAGATCCTGTCCGGCTTGGGCTTTAAGGTCACTGACTTTGAACGCCCGTGCTCCGAGTTCTCGGGCGGCTGGCAGATGCGCATCGCGCTGGCCAAGCTCTTCCTGCGCCATCCCGACCTGCTCCTTCTGGACGAGCCCACCAACCACTTGGACCTCGAAAGCGTTCAGTGGCTGCGCGGCTTTATCGCGAACTACGACGGCGCCGTCCTCATCGTCAGCCACGACCGCGCCTTCATGGACGCGTGCGTCGACCACGTCGCCGCTCTTGAAAACCGCCGCGTAACCACCTACACCGGCAACTACAGCAGCTACCTCAAGCAGCGCGAGGACAACCTGGAGCAGATGCGCGCCAAGCGCGCTGCCCAAGAGCGAGACATCGCCCATATGCAGGTCTTCGTCGACAAGTTCCGCTACAAGCCCACCAAAGCCGCGCAGGCCCAGGAGCGCATCCGCAAGATCGAGCAGATCAAAAAGGAGCTCGTCATCCTGCCCGAGGGCCACAAGCACATCGACTTTAAGTTCCCCGACCCGCCGCGCTCGGGCGACATGGTCGTGGGCCTGGAGGGCGTCTCCAAGTCCTACGGCGAAAAGCACATCTACAGCGACATCGACCTCAAGCTCTATCGCGGCGAGCACGTGGCGCTCGTCGGCCCCAACGGCGCCGGCAAGTCCACGCTCATGAAGCTCCTCGCTGGACTTGAGCCGCCCACCACCGGCACCCGCGATCTGGGCACCAACGTGGGCATCGCCTATTACGCCCAGCACGCGCTCGAGGGCATGACCGAATCGAACACCGTCCTGCAAGAGATCGACACTGTCACGCCCAAGTGGACCGTGCCGCAGCAGCGCAGTCTGCTGGGCGCCTTCCTGTTTAGCGACAACGATTCCATCGAGAAGCAGGTTCGCGTCCTCTCCGGTGGCGAAAAGGCTCGTCTGGCCCTGGCCAAAATGCTCGTGGCCCCCGAGGCGCTCCTGTGCCTCGACGAGCCCACCAACCACCTGGACATCGACTCGGTGGATATGCTCGAGAATGCTCTGCAAAACTTCCCCGGCACCATCGTGCTCATCAGCCACGACGAGCACCTGGTGCGCGCCGTGGCCAACCGCGTGATCGACATCCGCGACGGCAAGGTCACGGTCTACGACGGTGACTACGACTACTACCTCTACAAGCGCGAGGACCTTGCGGAGCGCGCCGCCGCCGAGGCGGCAGGGGAGAGCGCGCCAGCGGCGAGCAAGAACACCAAGCCCGCCAACGCCGCTCAGGCCAACAGCCCCGCTGCGACCCCCAAGCCGGCCGAGGGCAAAAAGACCAAGGAGCAAAAGCGCGCCGAGGCCCAGGCCCGCGCCGCGCTCAACAAAAAGCTCAAGGGTGTGCGCAACCAGCTCAAAAAGATCGAGGCGGAGCTCGACAAAAAGCGCGCCCGCTATGACGAGCTTATGGAATTGATGGCAAGCGAAGAGCTTTATGCCGATCAGGACAAGTTCAACGCCGCGCTGGGGGAATATAACGGCCTTAAGCAAGAGCTGCCCAAGCTCGAGGACGAATGGCTGGAGCTTTCCACCCAGATCGAAGAGGAGACCGCGCGTGAACTCTCGTAAGGCCGCTGCCGTGGCGATGAGCATCATCGCCATCGCCTGTCGCATCTGCGGCATCTTTATGAGCGCGATGACCGTGCTGCTGTGTTTTAGCGGCCTGACCGCCAAGTTGCAGATCGTAGGCTTTGTCGTTGAGCTTTCGCGCGCGCTGCCGAGCGCCATCGCCGGCTACGGCGTCATCACATCGCCCTTCGGCGGCGTGTTCCGCCTGGATTACGCTGTCGTCGCCGTTATTTTGTTTGTGATCGACTACCTGCTCACGCGCGCCTCGCGCCGCGTCCGCTAGGGGAGCGACATGTCCAGCAGCTACCTCATGAACCTGCTCGCCAGTGCCGTCGCCGTCATCGTGGGCATCGTCATCCACGAGAGCGCGCACGCCGCCGCGGCCTGGGCGCTCGGCGACAAGACGGCCCGTTCGCGCGGCCGTGTCTCGCTCAACCCACTCAACCACATCGACCCGTTTGGCACCGTCCTTCTGCCGCTGCTCATGCTTGCCGCCGGCGGCCCGGTGTTCGCCTTTGCCAAGCCCGTGCCCGTCTACCTCAACAACCTTAAGCACCCCAAACGCGACGAGGTCCTGGTAAGTGCAGCCGGCCCCGCATCGAACATCGCCCTCGCGTGTCTCGCGGCCGCCCTCATGCACGCGGCATACGGCAACCTCTACGCCAGCATGTCCTTTGCCGTGGCGTCCCAAATCATGAACTTCGGCGCCACCTTTATCGTGGTCAACCTGTCGCTCGCGTTCTTTAACCTCATCCCGATCCCGCCGCTCGACGGCTCGTCGATTATCGTCCCGTTCCTCAAGGGAAAAGCGCTCGCCAATTACTATCGCCTGCAGCAATACGCCATGCCCATCCTCATCTTGGTGCTGTACCTGCTGCCCATGTGGACCGGCATCGACGTGATCGGCCGGTATTTCGACGTTACCGTGTATCCGCTGGCCGAGTGGTTGCTCAACTTCGCAATCGCCGGCATCTAAGGTAAACTTACAGGTCGACCGTGCAAAACGGTCGCAACATGCACCCAAACCGCGCCGCGAAGGCGCCGTCAAAGGAGGTCGAAGATGTCGTATCGCGTGTCGACGCAGGTCTACAGCGGACCATTCGACCTGCTGCTGCAGCTGGTAACCCGCCAAAAAGTTGATATCGGCGCCATCTCGATCAGCGAGGTGGCCGAGCAATACCTGGCCGAGGTCGAGCGCATTGAGGCACTGGACCTGGACGTGGCGAGCGACTTTTTGCTGGTCGCGGCAACCCTTTTGGACATCAAGGCCGCCTCGCTGGTGCCCCAGGAGGCCCCGCGCAAGACAGACGACGATGACGAGGACGACGATGACCTCGAGGAACTCAGCGCGCTCGACGGCGACGCCCTGCGCGAAGTCCTGATTCAGCGCCTGATCGCCTACAAGCAGTTTAAAGGCGCGGCGGCAGCCCTCGGCGCGCGCATGCAGGCCGAAAGCCGCATGCATCCCCGTGTGGCCGGCCCCGATCCCGAGTTTCTGGGCCTTATGCCCGACTACCTTGCCGGCATTACCCTGCGCGGCCTCGCCGTCATCTGCGCCGACCTGGACGGCAAGCGCCAGACCTTCCTGTTGGAGGCCGAGCACGTGGCACCGCATCGCGTGCCGCTCGACCTGACGGTGGCCTCGGTCGATCGCTTTACCATGACGCAACAAACCTGCACCTTCCGCGAGCTGTTGGACGGCGACGCCACCACCGAGCAGCTCGTCGTCACCTTCCTGGCCATGCTGGAGCTCGCCAAGCGCGGCTCGCTCACACTGAGCCAGGACGAGATCTTTGGAACCATTCAAATCAACCGCGTCGAGGGCGCCGAGGCATACGTGCCCGGCGAGGGCCCCGAGCTCACCGAATAGGAGCTGCAACCATGTCAACCCTTTCCACGCTGGAGGCAAACAGCCTCAAAGGCGCCCTCGAGGCGCTGCTGCTGGTGTCGAGCGACCCGGTAAGCGCACCCGCGCTGGCAGGTGCGCTGGATATCGCCCCGGGCGAGTGCGCGTCGCTTTTGGCCGAGCTCAAGGTTGAGTACGAGGAGGCCAACCGTGGCTTTCAGCTGCGCGAGGTCGCCGGTGGCTGGCGCTTGTTCACGCACCCCGCCTACCACGATGTGGTCGAGGCCTACGTGTTGAGCTGGGACACGCAAAAGCTTTCGCAGGCGGCGCTCGAGACCCTGGCCGTCATCGCCTACCACCAGCCCGTCACGCGTGAGGTGGTCAAGGGCATCCGCGGCGTCAACTCCGATGGCGTCATCGCGTCACTCGTGGACAAGGGCCTGGTGCGCGAGCTCGGTCGCGACCCCGAGCGCGGTCAGGCCATTATCTACGGCACGACCAACGCCTTCTTGGAAAAGTTCGGCCTGCGTTCCACCCGCGACCTGCCCGATTTGGAGCAGTTTGCCCCCGACGAGCAGTCGCGCCAGTTTATCCGCGAGCGCCTGAGCGGCCGCAGCATTCAGTCCACGCTCGAGGAGCAGGCCGAGGACCTGGACGAAGAGCGCGAACTGATCGATACCGATCTTGAGGACACCGATGGCGAGGAGCTTCTGCCCACCGGTGATACCTCGGAGGATATGCATGACGAGGACTAACGAAGCAGGGGAGACGCGCATCACAAGCGCCACGGGCGCCACAACGCCCGCAGGAGACGTCCAGCCCGTCTATCCGCACACCATGCGCCTGCAGCGCTTTTTGGCGCGCGCGGGCGTGGCGAGCCGCCGCGGCTCGGAGGACCTGATGACTGCCGGCCGCGTGACCGTCAACGGCCAGATCGCGACCGAACTGGGGACTAAGGTCGATGTCGACTGCGACCATATCGAGGTCGACGGCATGCCCGTCAAGCTCAATCAGGGTGCCGTGTACCTGATGCTCTACAAGCCGACCGGCTACCTCACCACCATGAGCGATCCGCAGGGGCGCCCTTGCGTGGCCGATCTGGTCCCACGCGACCGCTTTCCGGGGCTCTTCCCGGTGGGTCGCCTAGACCGCGACACCACGGGCCTTTTGCTCTTTACCACCGACGGCGACCTGTCGCAGGACCTGCTGCACCCCAGCAAGCACGTCTACAAGACCTACCAGGCGCTCGTGGACGGCCACCTGACCGATCGCGACTTGGAACCACTCCGCCGCGGCATCGAGCTCGACGACGGCCTGTGCCAGCCGGCAATCTGCCGCGTCATCAGCGCGCGCGAGGCCGAGGCCGTGGCCCCGCAAGGCATCAAGCCAGGTACCACCGCCGTCGAAGTCATCATCCGCGAGGGCCGCAAGAACCAGGTCAAGCGCATGCTGAGTAAGATTCACCACCCGGTGATCCGCCTGCACCGCTGTAACTTTGCCGGCCTGGAGCTCAAGGACGTGGCCAAGGGCTCGTGGCGCGAGCTCACCGATCGCGAGGTGCAGATCCTCAAGGCCGGCGGTATCCCGCCCAAGCAGGCCAGCTCCAAACGCGGCGCCGCGCCGGCGACCAACAACGCGAGTCGCACGCGTCACCACGGCAGCCACGGCTCCGCGCCCAAGCGCAACACCTACCGCGAGCGCTACACGAGCTAGGCAATCGCAAAGCCCCAGCGCCCGCGTCCCATACCAGCACGTCAACCACCGAAAGGAAGCATTGCATGATCGTCGCCATCGACGGCCCCGCCGGTTCCGGCAAGTCCACCATCGCCAAGGAGATCGCCCGCCAGCTGGGCTTTAACAAGCTCGACACGGGCGCCATGTATCGCGCCGTCACCTTCGCCGCGCTCGACCGCGGCATCGACCTGGACGACGAGGCGGCCATCGACGCCCTCGCCGAGCAGATCGAGATTCGCTTTACCAACGGCACCGGCGAGGACACGCGCCTGACCATCGACGGCCAGGACGCATCGGCTGCCATCCGCACCCCGCAGGTCGACGCCAACGTGTCCAAGGTCTCGGCCTACCCGGGCGTGCGCGCCGCCATGCTCATCCACCAGCGCCGCGCCGCCGAGGACCGCGACATCGTCGCCGAGGGTCGCGATATCGGCACCGTCGTGTTCCCAAACGCACAGGTCAAGGTGTTCCTGACCGCCGACCCGCGCGAGCGTGCCCGTCGCCGTGTGCTGCAGCGCCACCAAAACGACGCCCAGCCGCTTACTACCGAGCAGCTCGAGGCCGAGGTCGATGAGACCCTCGACGCCCTTAAGCAGCGCGATAAGCTCGACAGCAGCCGCGAGGTCGCGCCGCTCGTTCCCGCCGAGGACGCCGTGCACGTCGACTCCACCGCCCACACCATCGACGAGGTCGTCTCGATAATCGAGGACCTCATCAACCAAAGGAGGTAGCCCATGCGCCTGTTTAAGCAGACGCCCGAGGATTACTACAACGCCCCCTACGCCGAGTTCCCGGCGCTCATCCGCGGCACCGTCGCCGTGGTCATGGGCATCTTGTGGGTTTTCTCCAAGCTCATGTGGCGCTGGAAGGTCGAGGACGCCGACCTTCTGTTTGAGCGCCAGGAAGGCCGCGGCAGCGTGGTCATCTGCAACCACACCTCGATGGCCGAGTTGCTGGCCGTGGAGACGGCGCTGTTCTTTGGCGGCCGCCGCGTGCGCCCCATCTTTAAGTCCGAGTTCGCCAAGAGCAAGATCGTGCGCTGGGCCTTTAGTCGTGTGGGCGGTATTCCCGTCGAGCGCGGCACCGCCGACATGAAGTGTCTGCGTGCCGCCCAGCATGCGCTGCAGCGCGGTGAGGACGTCCTGATCTTCCCCGAGGGCACGCGCATTCGCTCGCGCGAGATCAAGCCCGAGGTCCACGGCGGCTTTGCGCTTATCGCCCAGATGGGTAAGGCGCCCGTCAACCCGCTCGCCATCTGCGGCTGGTCCGATATTACGCCTGCGGGCAAAAAGATCATGCGCCCTAAAAAGTGCTGGATCCGTGCCGGCAAGTCCATCTCGCTATCCGATGCTCCGGCCGAGCTCAAGCGCAAGGAGCGCCTGGCCTGGTTTGAGTCCGAGGCCATGAGTCGTGTCTACGCCATGCGCGATGACCTGTGCGCCGAGCACCCGGGCAGGTTCTAGCCATGGGCGATAAAGTCATGAATACCGTCGAGGCTATACCCGGCAAGGCAGACGCCCCCACCATCGAGATCGCTGCCCACGCCGGCACCTGCTACGGCGTGCAGCGCGCGCTCGATATGGCCCTGGCGGCAGCCCCGCAGGCGGGGGAGAACGCTCAGGTCCACACCCTGGGTCCGCTCATCCATAACCCCATCGTGGTGCGCGAGCTCGCCGAGGCAGGCGTTGGTCTGGCCGACGCCTTGGACGACGCCGCGTCGGGCACCGTGATCATCCGCGCTCACGGCGTGGTGCCGCAGGTGATCGATGCCGCACGCGGGCGCGGCCTTACCGTGGTCGATGCCACCTGCCCCTACGTCAAGAAGGTCCACGTGGCGGCCGAGCGCCTGGTGCGCGAGGGCTACCACGTGATCGTCGTGGGCGAGCCGGGCCATCCCGAGGTTGAGGGCATCCTGGGCCACGCCGGCGATGACGCACAGGTCGTGAGCTGTGCCGGCGACGCCGACGAGCTAACGCTCAATGGCAAGGTGGGCCTCGTTGTGCAGACCACCCAGACCGCGCAGAACTTGGCCGAGGTCGTGGCCGCCATCACCCCCCGCGTGCAGGAACTGCGCGTGATCAATACCATCTGCGCCGCCACAAGCGAGCGTCAGCAGGCGGCCGCAACCCTCGCCAACCGCTGTGATTGCATGGTCGTCGTGGGCGGCAAAAATTCGGGCAACACCCGCCGCCTGGCGCAGATTTGTGCTGATGCCTGCGAGCACACGCATCACATCGAGGAGGCGTCCGAGATCGAGGCCGCGTGGTTTGTCAACGCACGCCACATCGGCATCACCGCCGGAGCCTCCACCCCGCAAGAACACATCGAGCGCGCCGTCGAGCGCATCAAGGAGCTTTGCCGCTAATCATGGACCAGACCGTACCCGCATACGCCGCCGAGGTGGCCGATTACGGGCGCAGCCGCGACCCCGAGCCGGGTGAGGGCGCGCTCGTTAAAAACGTGCGCCCCGAATCGCCCGCATGGGATGTGGGTATTGAGCCGGGCATGCGCGTGCTTACGGTCAACGGCGAGCAACTGACCGATATGATCGTGTGGCTCTGGGAAGCAGATGACGACACCGTCGAGCTGGAGGTTTTCGATCCGCGTGACGGCACCGTCACCCCCGTTGAGCTCGATCGCTTTCCCGGCGAGGACTGGGGCCTGGAGTTCGATGGACCCATCTTCGATGGCATGCGTACCTGCGTAAACGCCTGCGTGTTCTGCTTTATGACCATGCTGCCCAAGGGCGGCCGCTCCACACTCTATATTCGCGACGACGACTACCGCCTGAGCTTTTTGCAGGGCAACTTTGTCACGCTCACGAACCTCACCGACGATGATGTTCAAAACGTCATTCAACGCAACATGAGCCCCATGAACGTGTCGGTCCATGCCGTAAGCCCCGACGTCCGCCGCCGCATGATGGGCCGCAACGCTCAGCGCGGCATGGACGTGCTCGAGGCCATCATGGCCGCCGGCATCGAGATTCACGCGCAGATCGTGTTGTGCCCCGGCATGAACGACGGCGAGGAGCTGCAGAAGACTCTGCGCTTTTGCGAGGAGCACGAGCAGATCACGAGCCTGGGCATCGTGCCGTTGGGCTTTACCAAGCACCAGAATCGCTTTACTTGGTCATACAGCGACAAGCCCGAACTGGCGCGCGAGACCATCGCCATGATCCGACCCTTCCAGGACCGCGCATTCGAGCGCTTTGGCCGCCACACCTTCCAGATGAGCGACGAATTCTACCTGGATGCCGGCATCGAGCCGCCCGAGGCGGACTTTTACGACGGCTACCCGCAGTACTACGACGGCATCGGCATGATCCGCTCCTACCTGGACGAGACCGACAACGTGCTCACCGCCGATGCCGAGCGCCTGCGCCGTGTTCGCGAGGCAATCTCCGCCCGTGGCCAGTGCCTGCTGTGCCTCTCGGGCGCCAGCGCACGCGATACGGTAGCGCGTTTTGTGGAATCGCCGCAGGGCCTTTCCGGCACCGTCACGGCCATCAAGAACCGCTACTTTGGCGGTAACGTAGACGTGACCGGCCTCATCGTCGCGAGCGATATCCTGGAGCAGCTCCCGCAGGACCTGTCGGGGGTTATGCTCTTTGTGCCTAAGCTCATGTTCAACGCCGACGGTATGACCCTTGACGAGTATCATCGTGACGAATTACTCGCAAGCCTTACCGGTCGCGGCGCCGAGGTTCATGTGGTATCGACCATGCCGCACGAGCTGCTCGATACCCTGGAGCACATCCTTGGCATAACGCCCGCCAATTCAACTATTCCCGCTGACCCTAACCATTAAAGGAGAGCAGATGAAACCTATCGTCGCCGTCGTCGGACGCCCCAACGTGGGCAAGTCCACGCTCGTTAACCGCCTGGCCCAGACCTCGGACGCCATCGTCCACGAGTCCCGCGGCGTCACGCGCGACCGCTCGTATCACACGGCCGATTGGAACGGCCGCGAGTTCACCATCGTCGACACAGGCGGCATCGAGCCACTCAAGAGCGACGACGTCTTTGCCACGTCCATCCGCGACCAGGCCCTTGCCGCCGCCGAGGAAGCTGCCGTCATCCTGTTTGTGGTCGACGGCCGCACCGGCGTCACCGAGGAGGACGAGTCGGTCGCTCGCATGCTCAAACGCTGCGACAAGCCGGTCTTTCTGCTGGTGAACAAGCTAGACAACCCCGACCGCGAGAATGACAACATCTGGGAGTTCTATTCGCTCGGCGTCGGTGAGCCCACGCCACTGTCGGCCCTTCACGGCCACGGCACGGGCGACCTGCTCGACGACATCGTGGCCCTGTTACCCGAGGAAGAGGACGAGGTCGCCGACGAGTTCCCCGACGCGCTCAACGTCGCCATCATCGGCCGCCCCAACGCCGGTAAGTCCTCGCTGTTCAACCGCATCCTGGGGGCCGACCGCTCCATCGTATCCAACATCGCCGGCACCACGCGCGATGCCATCGACACCGTCGTCGAGCGTGACGGCAAGCACTACCGCATGGTCGACACCGCGGGCATTCGCAAGAAAAGCACCGTGTACGAGAACATCGAGTACTACTCCATGGTCCGCGGCCTGCGCGCCATCGATCGCGCCGACGTGGCGCTGCTCGTCGTCGACGCCTCCGTGGGTGTCACCGAGCAGGATCAAAAAGTCATGGGCTTGGCCATCGAGCGCGGCTGCGCCATTGTGGTGCTGCTCAACAAGTGGGACCTGCTCGACGACGACCGCAAGCGCGAGGCCTGTATGGAGACCGTCGACCGCCGTCTGGGCGTCATGGCTCCCTGGGCCCAGTACCTGCGCATCTCGGCCCTGACCGGTCGCAGCGTCGAGAAGATCTGGGCGATGGTCGACGCTGCCGAAAAGACGCGCTCGCAAAAGATCACCACCTCGCGCCTCAACACGTTCCTCACCGACCTGCGCGAGTTCGGCCACACCGTGGTGGACGGCAAGCGTCGCCTGCGCATGCACTACGTGACCCAGACGGGAGTCAACCCGCCGACGTTTACGTTCTTCGTCAACCACAGCGACCTGGTCAACGACACCTACCAGCGCTACGTGGAGAACCGTATGCGCTCGACCTTCGATTTTTCCGGCACGCCCATTCGACTCTTCTTTAGGAAGAAGGAGCAAAAGGATGCATAATCCGATTCTGCTGACCGCCATCTGCGCCGTGGTCTCGTTCTTTATCGGAGCGATTCCGTTTGGCCTGATCCTGGGCCGCGTGTTCAACCACACCGACATTCGCAAGGCGGGCTCCGGCAACATCGGCACCACCAACGCCCTGCGCGTAGCCGGCCCCAAGGTAGCCGCGCTCACGCTGCTGCTCGACTGCCTTAAGGGCGCCATCTGCGTCCTTATCGCCCGTCCGCTCATCGCGGGCGTGGGCTACGGCTTCCCTGTGAGCATCATGGCGCCTGGAGCCCCCGGCGACTGGATGCTCGGCGTCATCTGCCTGGCTGCCGTGTGGGGCCACATCTTCTCGCCTTACCTCAACTTCCATGGCGGCAAGGGTATCGCCGTGGGCTTGGGTGTCATCCTCGCCTGGTACTGGCCCACCGGACTTTCTCTACTGGGCATGTTTATCGTGGCCGTCGCCATCACCAAGTTTGTGTCGGTAGGCTCGCTTGCCGCGGCCATCGGTCTTCCCATCGCCGTCTGCGCGGTCTTTCCGTACGGCAGCCTGGGACTAAAGTTCTGCATGGCGATGATCGGCATCACCGTGGTGTGGGCCCATCGCGCGAACATCAAAAAGCTCATGTGCGGTAAGGAGTCCAAGCTCTCGTTTACCAAGCGCGTCACCGAGCCCGACGATAAGTAGGAGAGAGTCATGAATGTTGCGCTGATTGGCTCCGGCTCCTGGGGAACCGCCGTCGCCGGCCTTGCCGCCGCGCGAGCCGAGCGCGTGACCATGTGGGCCCATAGCGAGCAGACGGCCGCCGGCATTAATGGCAAGCATCGCAACCCCCGGTATCTGGTGGGATATGAGCTGCCCGGCAACGTCGTCGCCACCACGGACCTGTCGCAGGCGCTCGACGGCGCCGACGCCATTATCTTTGCCGTGCCCTCCACACACCTGCGAAGCGTATGTCATCAGGCAGCGCCCTTCATCGCCGCCGACACCCCGGTGCTCTGCCTTACCAAGGGCATTGAGCCCGAGTCTGGCCTGCTCATGAGTGAGGTTATCGCCAGCGAGATCGGCAACGAGGCACGCGTGGCGGCGCTCTCGGGCCCCAACCATGCCGAGGAGATCTGCCGCGGCGGGCTCTCGGCCGCCGTCATCGCCAGCGAAGACCCGCAGATTGGGGAGACCTTTAAGGACCTGCTCCTATCCACGGCCTTCCGCATCTACCTGTCGCAGGACATGACCGGTGTCGAGGTTTGCGGCGCTATGAAAAACGTCATCGCCATCGTGTGCGGTATCTCCGCCGGCTCCGGCGCGGGCGACAACACGCTCGCCCTCATCATGACGCGTGGTCTGGCCGAGATCAGCCGCCTGGTACACGCCCGCGGCGGTCAGGCCATGACCTGCATGGGTCTTGCCGGCATGGGTGACCTCATTGCCACCTGCACCTCCGAGCATTCGCGCAACCGCACCTTTGGCTACGAGTTTGCCCACGGCGTTTCGCTCGACGAGTACCAGACGCGCACGCATATGGTGGTTGAGGGTGCCGTCGCCGCCCGCAGCGTGAGCGAGCTCGCCCGTTCACTGGGCGTAGACATTCCGCTCACCTTTGCCGTGGAGCAAACGCTCTACAACGGTGTTACTTTGGATAGGGCGCTCGAGATTCTCACCGACCGCGTCCCATCGCAGGAGTTCTACGGACTCACCGATTAGCGCAGAAAGGCTACTACCATGGGTTCCATTAAAATCGCTCCGTCCATCCTTTCGGCCGACATGGCCAACCTCAAAGGCGACCTCGACAAGATCGTCGGCGCAGATTACGTTCACTTCGACGTGATGGACGGTCACTTTACCGGCAACCTCACCTTTGGCGTTGACATCCTCAAGGCCGTCAAGCGCTCCACCGACGTACCGGTCGACGCGCACCTTATGGTGTCGAACCCCGACGAGACCGTCGATTGGTACGCCGACGCCGGTGCCGATATGATCACCGTGCACTACGAGGCCTCCACGCACCTGCACCGCACGCTTACGCATCTGCAGCAGCGCGGCGTCAAGGCCGGTGTGGTGCTCAACCCCGCCACGCCCGTCTGCGTGCTCGAAAGCATCATCGACGTTGTCGACATGGTGCTGCTGATGAGCGTGAACCCCGGCTTTGGCGGCCAGAGCTTTATCCCGGGCACTCTGCCTAAGCTGCACGAGCTTACGGCCATGTGCGAGCGCCACGGCGTGTCGCCTCTGATCGAGGTCGATGGCGGTATCTCTTCCAAGAACATCGCCGAGGTCGTCAAGGCCGGCGCCAACGTGCTCGTAGCCGGCTCCGCCGTATTTAAGTCCGAAGATCCCGCCGCCGAGGTTGCGCTTCTGCAGAAGCTGGGCAACGAGGCTGCACAGGAGGCATAAACCCTTATGACCGCAGGTCAAAACCGCATACCCGTGAATCTTGACTATGCCGCCTCGACGCCCATGCGCGCCGAGGCGCTCCTTGCGCAGCGCGAATATGACGACAGCGAGCTTGCCGGCGTGAACCCCAACTCGCTGCATTCGCTCGGCCGCAAGGCCGCCGCGCGCCTGGAGGTGGCACGTCGCGAGATTGCCCGTAGCTTTGGCGCGCGCGTTCGCCCGTCCGAGATCATCCTTACCAACGGCGGCACCGAGGCCAACCAGCTGGCGCTCCTCGGTCTTGCCGAGGGCGCTCGTCAGCGCGACCGCAAGCGTAACCGCGTGATCGTATCTGCCATCGAGCACGATTCGATCCTGGACAACCTGCCGCTGCTGCGCGCCGCCGGCTTTACCGTCGACCTAGTGCAGCCCTGCCGTGCGGGCTACATCGAGCTTGCCGCGCTGAGCGACTTGCTCGGCGACGACGTCGCGCTCGTGAGTATCATGGTCGCCAACAACGAGACCGGCGTGGTGCAGCCTATCCGCGAGCTTGCCGCGGCTGCGCACACCGCAGGCGCCCTGTTCCACACCGATGCCATCCAGGGCTATCTGCATATTCCGCTCGATGCCGCCGAGCTGGGTGTCGACGCCATGTCCGTCGCCGCCCACAAGATTGGCGGTCCCGTTGCCTCCGGCGCGCTCTACGTTAAGACTCGCACGCCGCTGCGCCCCCGCATCTTTGGCGGCGGACAGGAAGCCGGACGTCGTGCCGGCACGCAGGACCTGCGCACACAGCTCGCCTTTGCCGCTGCCGCCCGCACGCTGACGCCCCATGTGGCCCAGGAGCGCGAGAAGCTGCAAGCCCTTTCCGACAAGCTCTACGCCACGCTTACGGCCCATCCGCGCATTCACGCCACCATGGGTGACTACACGCATGCCGACCGTCTGCCCGGCATGGTATCGATCTACATTGACGGCATGGACTCCGAGGAGCTCATCATCAAGCTCGACGCCGCCGGCTTTGAGGTGTCGGCCGGATCGGCTTGCTCGAGCGGCAGCATGGACCCGAGTCACGTGCTCAGCGCCATGGGCATTGGTCGCGAGCAGGCGCTGGGCGCACTGCGCATCTCCTTCGATGACCGAGTGAATCCGAGCGATCTGGACTACTTTGCCCAGACGCTGCTCTCGATCGTAGGTGCCGCATGATCGTCGCCGAACTTGAACGCGCGCTGCTGGCGCGCTACCCCAAGGCGGATGCCGAGGGCTGGGATCATGTTGGGCTATCTGTGGGAGATCCCGCTGTAGAGATCACCGGTGTTGCCTGCGCACTCGACGCGACCGAGGCCAACGTGCGCCGCGCTCTCGAGGCCGGCGCCAACGTGCTGCTGACGCATCATCCCATCTATATCAAGGCGCCCGAGGCCTTTTGTCCGGCCGCATCCGCGCGTCCCCAGTGCAGCGCTGCGCTGTACGAGGCAGCTCGTTGCGGCGTGAGCATCATCTCGCTTCACACCAACCTGGACCGCTCGCACGAAGCGCGCGTTCGCCTGAGTGAGCTGCTGGGCGCTGAGCCCATGAGCTCGTTGGAGCATGTGGACGAGCCCGAGGCCTGCGGCCTGGGCGCGTTAGCAACGCTCAACGAACCGTGCACGCTGCGCGACCTTGCCACGCGCGCCGCCACGGCGTTTGGCAGCGACCCCCGTGTTTGGGGCGAGGCCGATTACCCGTGCCGGACCGTTGCCATTCTGGGCGGCTCCCTGGGTGACTTTGGAGAGCTTGCCATTGCCGCCGGTGCGGATGTTGTCGTGACGGGCGAGGCGGGCTACCACGTGGCGCAAGACCTTGCCTTGCGCGGGCTGCCAGTGGTTTTGCTCGGCCATGACCGCTCCGAGGAGCCGTTCGTTGATATATTGATGAACTCTGCAGTTGACGCCGGGGTCGACCCCCGTCATGCGATTAAAATACTGAACCCTTGCCAATGGTGGACTGTGACAAAAGGAGAGAACTTATGAGCGCCGGCGCTACGCTACTCAAGCTGCAACAGATCGATTTGGAGCTCGCCCGCAACAAGAGCGAACTTGCCAATATGCCGGAGCTCAAGGAGCTCGCTTCCAAGCGCAAGACCTACGTTAAGCTCAAGGCCGAGATGACCAAGCTCTACGCCCAGCGCAAGGACCTGGATATTGAGCTAGACGATCTCAACACCACCGAGATCCAGACCAACAACGCCATCGAGGCCGCCAAGAAGCGCCACGTCGACGGCTCTGACTACCGCGAGGTTCAGGACCTGGAGAACGAGCTCGCCACCTTGGCCAAGCGCTTGGACAAGATCGAGCACACTCGCAAGGACGTCGTCATCGCCCATAAGGAGGCGCTCGACCGCGAGGCTCGCGCGCAGGCCATCATCGCCAAGTTCGAGGAGGGCGTGAAGGCCGACACCAAGGCCGCCCGCGCCAAGGCCGCCGACCTCCAGGCACAGATTGATGCCGCCACTAAGGAGCGCACCGCGCTTGCCGCCACGCTGCCGACCGACGTGCTTACCGATTACGAGCGCCTGCTCAAGCAGTTCCGCGGCCTGGCCGTCGAGACCATCAAGGGCAACATCCCCACGGTCTGCCACACCGCGCTGCAGGCTTCGTCCATGAGCGACCTCAACCACGACGGTAGTGAGATTACGCACTGCCCGTACTGCCACCGCCTGCTCGTGCTCCCTAGCAAGGAAGCTTAACGATGACGGCGGCACCCAACAATTCAATGCAACTTGAGGGAAAAACGATCCTGCTGGGCATTACCGGCGGGATCGCCGCCTATAAGTCGTGCAATATCGTGCGTCTGTTGCAAAAGCGCGGCGCGCGCGTCAAGGTCGTTATGAGCGAGCATGCCACCGAGTTTGTGGGCCCGCTCACCTTCCGCGCCCTCACCAACGAGCCGGTCGCTGTAGGTCTGTTCGACGACCCTTCCGACCCCATCCACCACATTTCGCTGGCGCAGGAGCCCGATCTGGTGGTCGTGGCGCCCGCTACGGCCAATATCATCGCCAAGATGGCCAACGGCATCGCCGATGACCTCATCTCCACAACGCTGCTTGCCACGCCGCGACCCATCGTGATCGCCCCCGCCATGAACAACGGCATGTGGAAGGCGCCGGCGACGCAGGCCAATATGGCCACGCTGCGCGAGCGCGGCGTTCACGTGGTTGGCCCCGGTAGTGGCTACCTTGCCTGCGGCGACGTTGACACGGGACGCATGAGCGAGCCCGAGGACATCGTCGAGGCCGTCTGCGAGGTGCTCAACCCCGCCCCCCAGGACCTTGCGGGCAAGCGCATCGTGATTACCGCCGGCCCCACGCACGAACCGATCGACCCTGTGCGCTTCATCGGCAACCGGTCGTCGGGCAAGATGGGCATCGCCCTGGCGGGGGAGGCCGCTCGCCGCGGCGCTGCGGTCACGCTTGTGCTGGGACCGACATCGCTCGATGTTCCCCGCGGCGTGGAGTGCGTGCGCGTGCAGACCGCCGCAGAGATGCTGCAGGCGGCTCTGAGCGCCTTCCAGACGGCCGATGCGGCCATTTGCGCGGCCGCTGTCGCCGACTACACGCCCGCGGCCCCTGCCGACCATAAGCTCAAAAAGGCCCACGAGCGCCTGGATCGCATCGAACTGGTCGAGACGGTCGATATTTTGGCCGAGCTCTCGCGCCAAAAGGGAGGGCGGTGCGTGATCGGCTTTGCGGCAGAGACTGATAACGTCGTGGAGTACGCGCAGCGAAAGCTCGCCCGCAAGGGTTGCGATGCCATTATTGCCAACGATGTCTCGCGCGCCGATTCGGGCTTTGGAACCGACACCAACAAGGCTTGGATCGTGAGCACAGCGGGTACGCAAGAACTTCCCGTGCTAACAAAACCCCAGCTCGCAGATACAATTTTGGACTTGCTTCAAAATTTGTAAAAAAGTTCTTGCACAAGGGCAAAGTTTCGGGTTAATATACTCCCTGTTGCGAGCGAGAGCAGCGCAACAAACAAAAGCTTCGGGACGTGGCGCAGCTTGGTAGCGCACTTGACTGGGGGTCAAGGGGTCGCTGGTTCGAATCCAGTCGTCCCGACCAGAAGTTTGCAGGTCAGGCACCTAGTGCCTGACCTTTTTTGTTTTAAGCAATTGCTTATTTTGATTAAGCAACAGGGTGCCAAAAATCTAGCCACGCGATAATCGCCTTTTACGGTTACTTGCGCGTTTTGCACGCGCTTGAGCCGATTTATTAACGCGTTATGAATCTACATACGCGTAGCTGGTATACAGCCGAGTAAGGGCTGTATTTATCGCGGCGATTTACACAGATATAGCGACTGTAACGAACAAGCGTGTCGCCGTATTTATTCCAGCAGTTCACTTGATCGGTGGACAAGTGGGCTGTTGCAACGAAACGCAAACCAGGATGGGCTCTATACGAGGACGCGCAGGGGTAATGGCGGGGGAGTGCGGCAGGCGCTCTGAGAGCCGCTTTATGACCCCATGTCTCCTTAACTCGATAATTTGTGTTTCAAGCCACGAATCGGTCGAGCAATTGCCAAAAGAAAGGCCCATGCAGGATTGCACGGGCCTTACATCAGATCAAATTTGAGCTAGAAGCACCAAGCGGGGCAGACGCAACACTATCTCGTCGCGGCCTCGGCGAGCGACATATCGTAGTCGAGGTAGAGGTCGAGGAAGTCGTCAGATCCCGCACAGGGGGACCGCGATGGTGGCCACCGCGCCGCCCGAGGGACTGTTGGCGAGCGAGACGGAGCCCCCGTGGGCGCTCGCGGCCTCGGAGGCGGCGT
>UQOY01000023.1 GCA_900542825.1 uncultured Collinsella sp.
CCTGCGCAAGACGAAGGCCACATTAAGTGGCCTTCTTTGCGTGCGGAACTCGCGATGAACTTCGTGCCCCGCCGTCCGGGAGGACGCCTCTTTATTGATGGGAGGCCTGATAGGTCGATGGTTCCGTGCCCGGATGCGTCCAAAGTGGGACGGGCTTTCCGGATGGGCAGGCTTTCGAAAAATGCGTCCCGGAATTTGCCTTTGGAATGGGACGTAGTTTCCCGTTGAGGTGCTTTGCGGAAAGTGCATCCCACTCTGGGCGGTCGAAGTGGGACACACTTTCCCAAAGGCGCTCCAACGGGAAATTGCGTCCCATTATTCGGTCAAGAAACGGGATGCATTTTCCCAGTGAGAGCAAAACCGGAAAATGCATCCCACAATCAGCCCTCAAAGTGGGACGCCGTTTCCCAATGAGGCTCAAGCGGAAAATGCATCCCGGAATTTGCGCTCAAAGTGGGATGCGGTTTCCGGTTGAGGGTCTAAGGGGAAAGTGCGTCCCAGAATCGACGCTTGAAACGGGATGCAGTTTCCCGATGAGGCACTCGACGGAAAATACATCCCAGAAATGGCCTTTGAGCTGGGATAAGATTTCCGCGGCATCTCGGATTCTCAAAAATGAGACACGCCGTTGGCGAAAATGAGACACGTGATATCGGGCATCGGATGTATCATTTGCAAAAATGAGTCCACTCCACTCGAATAAAGCGAGGTCCCTCATGTACGTTCCACACCCCCGTATCCGTAGGCTGTCGAAAATCCCGCTTGTTGGGACGGCGGCGCTTGCTGCGTTGATCGCCACGAGCGTCGCCTGCTTCACGGCCACGCCCCAGGTTGCCCAGGCGGCAGACGCGCCCGCAATCACCGATATGACCGAGCAGGATTATCAAGCCCTGGGTCTGGGCACGAGCGAGGACATTCCGGCCGATACCGTTGGCCCCTATTCCACTGATACCCCCACGACGTTTGCCACGCGCAGCGAGGTCTATATGGCAGCTAACGGTAGCCATGGCAATCGCTACACTCTGCGCGACAAGCTCGAGAACGTCGAGCGCGGTGACATTGGCGGCAGCAGCAAACTCACCGATGGCTATGGAAGTGTGTGGGGCGCCGCAAAGTTCTGGCAAAACGTCAACAACTTCGATATGAACAGCGATCTCTACAAGCATAGCGACTACGGTGGCGGCACCTGGTCGTACCTAAGCAACAATGAGTCCTCAACAGTACTCGCCAACGACAACAACGGTTTCTCGGGCATTCACGCCACGAGTGTTGAGTTCTGCAGCGACGCCAGCACGGGCAAAAAGAGCCGCGTTGCCGAGCTCCGTGCCTACGGCGACAGTTCCTCCACGACGATTGACGGCAAGTCATACGCCGGAAAGGTTGAGCTGGTCCTCTACTCGTTTAGCAACGGGCGTACGCGCACTCTCGACACACACCTGCCGGTGACGGTCAACACTAATATGATGTACGAAGGCCGTTTTAAGTACCTGGATGCCGGTTACCTGCAAGAGCACGACGCCGTCTTTGATGTCGAGGCGGGCGATGTCGATGGCGACGGCGTCGACGAGCTTTTTGTCTACGCGGGCTGCTATGTCGACGAGAACGGCGTGCGCAAGGCTGTAGTCGACATGTATGACTTGGAGGGCGGCAACTGGAAGCAAAGCGTCGTCAAGATCGATGCCGGTAACGCCGCGGACTACACCACGCACAACAAGGGCGGGAACGACTCCTGGACGCAGCTTCAGTCAGCTCCTGTCGTTTCGCTAGCGGCCGGCGACCTCGATCGCGATTTTTGCGATGACCTCGCCATCGTGGTCTCGGCACCCTACGGCAAGAAGAATATTGATAAGTCGACGCATTGCGAGCTGTTTTCGTGGGATGCATCCAAGGGTGCGCTCGTCCATGTCGATGCTCTGGGCGACGCGGGCGCAATCTCCCTCTCCGCGAACGGCAAGACCATGGTCGCTGCGAATGCGACGTTCGGCACGTTTGCCGCCTACGATGAAGAAGGAAAGAAGACGGGTGAAACCGTCACGGGCCTTATTCTTGCGGGCTATGACTGGCAACGCAGCGCTTTTGATTACGGCGCTTCTGACGGCAGCAAGGGGCTGTACGGCGCGCTGTACCGCTACGCGTATTTTGACTCGGAGTCTGGCGAGTTCAAGCTTTCCGATTGCAAGGAATACAGAGACGGGCTCCTCGCCTCCTATGGGCTGATGCATGTGCCCAACAGCGCATGGAAGGATAGCGCTCAGGATAAGCGCTATCCGTGCACCTTGGCGCCTATTGCCCTTGCCACTGCCAACCTTGACGGCCTGTCCGAGCAGCTGGCGGTCGACGAGGTGCTCGTGGGTGGCGATGTGTTCCGCGACTTTGCCTGCAACACGGCACAGAGCGGGGCTCAGGGCTTGGGGTCCATGGTCGGAACCATGAGCATGAGCGGTCAGCAATACAACAGCAGCAACAAGCATGACCACAAGGGTATAGAGCAGGTGTGGATCAGCGACGTCAAGGCGGGCAGCGTCTCGGGTTCGGACCGCTATAACGAGAGCTTTATCGCTGTGGTGGGCAAGCACCGCGACGAGGACCTGCGCAAGAACGATGACTACTATTGGATGACCGCCTCGCATTTTTCGCTCGACGAGAACGGAAAGGTGCGCCGCGGCGAGGAGCAGGTGATTAGCGAGAGCAACCGGCGCGGCACTACCTACGGCACATTTATCTCGCTCGCGCTGCCCGATGTCGACAACGACAGCGTCAAGATCACGTACAAGGACCGCTACAAGGTCTATACCAACCCGCGCGTGCTTGCCGTGCTGCAGGATGCGCCCTATGTTGAGGATCTGGAGCAGGCATACGGCTATCTGGTGTTGGGCGGCACGTCATACGGAGAGGAAAAGGGCACGGGGACATCCCAGGGCTATACCATTGGCGCCGAGTTGGGCGTTGCCGTCGAGGTGCAGACCGGTCCGCCCCTGGTCGCGATGAATGCTTCAGTCGATTTTGCCGCCGAGGGATGCTATGACTACCGGAGCGAGCGCACGGTCAGCGCAAGCGTAAGCTATGAGTCGCATGCCGGCGAGGGTGACAAGGCCGTGCTCTACACGATTCCGATGGTCTATTACGAGTATGAGATCGAAAATGAGGAAACTGGTGGCAAGGGCGTGATGGCGGCGCCCGTGTCGCTCGGCGCGCAGACCTCGGTCGTTAATATCGAGGCCTATGACCGCATTGCCAAACAGCACAATATGACGCCGCTCAGCTACTTTTTGACCAACCGGTCGGGAGAACCCGGAACCTATCAAACGACGCTCAACGGCGAGACTCCCGTTGGGGATTCCTTTGGCCTGGGCAAGCCTGGCGTAACGCGCGCCTACACGCACGATGGGTTTAACGGCGCCGCCGCGCAGTCGGGGGCGAGCATTGAGCAGACCATCGAAGTCGAGGAGGGCAAGGAGCAGGAGCTCGAGCTCGGCTTGACGCTGAACGGCAGCGTTGTCATGGGCGCGAAGCTCGCAAAGCACGAGTTGTTTGGCGGCCTGTGCTTTGGTGCCAACGCCGGCTTTACTACGGGTAACTCCTCGAGTGAATCGACCGAATACGGCGGCACCGTCGACAACCTGCCCGAGGCCGCGCAGGGCAAGTACGGTTTTGTGTGGCGCCTGGGCGTCAACGCGGTGGATGTCGACAAGTTCGAGGCAGACTCGGGCGACAAGCTCGGCACCAAGGACACCGACCAGTTCTGGATCGTGGGCTATGACGTTAAGGACGTCGAGATGCCCGACGCGCCGGCCGTGACGGGCTTTACGGCAAACGCCGTCGATTCGACCAGCGTTACGTTTAGCTGGGACGATGTACTCGCAAACAAGAGTGGCTTTAGCTACGGCGTGGGCATGCTGCAGAGCAATGCGGCGGATGCGGTCGTCAATAGCTGGAAGATTGCCGACAACACGCAGACCTCGCTCAAGTGGGATGGGCTGCAGCCCAATACGGAGTATCGATTCGCCATCGCCGCCGTTAAGAATGGATCCACGACCGAAACAGGTATTCGCTCGGCAATCATCACGGTCAAGACCATGCCCGATGGCATGACGATGACCGTGAGCGGACCTGCGGCGGGGTCGGATCTTGGATACGACTCTTCGGTTGAGCGCACGGCGGGAAGCCACCTGACGCTCTCGGCGATTGGCCATGTGAAGCAACTCGGTGCCGACGATAGCGAAACAGGGCTGGCACCGACCTATATGTGGTACCGCAAGGGCCGCGGTGAGACAGAGTTTAAGCTCGTGGGTGCCGATGGCAACCTCGCGGCTGGAACGGCCTCAAAGCTCGAGATTGACCTGACCGCAGACGATGACGGTGCGCAGTATTACTGCCACGTGGGATACAACGACGTGGGCCTCGACACCGGCACGACGCTCGTGAATATCGAGGCCGAGGAGACGGCGCCCACAACGGTGAACGCCACCCCGATCCGCACGCGCCGCCTGTTCTCACAGGCAAGTGCGGGCGCCAAGAAGTTCCTGGACCATACGCTGGTAAACACCGCCGGCTCAACCGATTCCGAAGGCTCAAAGGACCCCGAGACTCCTGAGACCCCGACGAACCCGGACAAGCCCAAGTCCGACAACGGAGCTAAGACCGACACCAAGGTCAAGACTACGACCACAGCGAAGAACCTCGCAAACACCGGCGACCAAACATTCGCCCTAGTCGCCACCGCAGCAGCAGCGGGAGCAACGCTCGTAGTGATAGCCCTCATCATGCTGATCAAGCGCCGCAAGACCCACTAGTAGCCAGTCGAACATATCGACAACCCAAAAACCCGGGTAGCCAAAAAACAGGCCACCCGGGTTTTCTGTTGAGTGGAGACTCCGCAAGCGGAAACTGCATCCCACAATTAGCGCCCGGAACGGGACACATTTTCCGTCAAGCCCTCATCCGGAAAATCCATCCCAGTTTGAGCGCCCAGACCGGGACGCACTTTCCCAAAGGGTCCTCAACGGGAAACTGCGTCCCATAATTAGGCCGAGAAATGGGATGAACTTTCCCAATGAGAGCTAACCGGAAACCACGTCCCAGAATCAGCCCCCAAAGTGGGACGCACTTTCCCAACGAGCCTCAACCGGAAAATACATCCTGGAATCCAGCTGAATAGTGGGACACACTTTCCCAATCGGGTCCCAAGCGGAAACTGCATCCCATTCCAGACAAGAATTCCGGGACACACTTTCCGCAAACAAAGAAGGCCACATAACGTGGCCTTCAACTTATATATGTTGCGGATACCCCCTCCATGACAAGCCGCGCTCCAACAACAGGGCGTCTGTCCGGACGGAGGCATATAAGGTTCATCGCGAGTTCCGCACGCAAAGGGGGCCACTTAATGTGGCCCCCCGTCTTGCGCAGGACTGTCCGAGCAGGGAACCTTATATGCCTCCGCCCGGACAGACGTTTCAGTTATGATTCGCAGCTAGTCGCTACTTGATCTTGGTCGTACCCGGTGCCAGGTTGGGATCGGTCTCGTTGGCCTCGGTCTGGAAGTGCTCGGTATACACGTTCTTGCCGTCGCGGAACATCTCGTAGTACTGCATCTTGGCGTAATCCTCGCGTGCCTTGGTGGCGGCTGCTGCGGCGGCGTCGTCACCGGTGACGTTGGAGGAGAGCGCCCAGCGCAGGCTGGAGTCCTCGTAGCCCACGGAGTTGATAGCGGGCAGCGACTCGCGCAGCGTCATGTGCGCTTTCTGGTAGTCGGTCAGCGGGGCGCCAATCAGCTGCATGAGCTGCGTGGACAGGTAGTTGGTGGACAGGTCGTCGACCTCGCTCGTCTGGTCGCAGCCGGCAACGTCGTAGTTAGCCCAGATGATGTAGTCGGTCTGCCACAGACGTTCCTGGTGCGTGGCATCATCCTCGCCGGTAAACCACTTGTCGTTGAACTTGGACGGGAAGAACGGCTGATGGTCGCCCCAGAACACCACGACCACCTTGCGGTCGAGCTTGCTCAAGGCGTTGAGGAAGTAGCGAAGCGCCTGATCGGACTGCTCGATGCACGAGACATACTCGTCGACATCGGAGAACGTGCCGTCCTCGACGGTCTTGGCGTCCAGGTCGGTCGTGTCGATGTTCAGGTGCATCTGCTTGTCGACCGGCAACAGGCCCGTGTCGTAGCCCGAGTGGTTCTGCATGGTCACGTCGAAGATAAACTGCGGATCGGCGTTCTGGTCGAGCAGCTCAAGAATCTTGTCGTAGGTCGCCTGGTCGGTCACCATGCCGCGCAGGGTATCGGCGCCCTGGAAGTCGTTGATGGACAGGAACTGGTCAAAGCCAAAGTCCTTGTAGACGTTCTCGCGGTTCCAGTTGGTCGCGTGGTTGGGGTGCATGGCCGTGGTGGAATATCCGAGCGACTTGAACTGCTCTGCCAGGTTCCCGGTCGTCTCCATGTTGTAGATGGTGTAGGGGTACACGCCCGAGCCCAGGTTGGCCATGGAGTTGCCGGTCATAAACTCAAACTCGGTATTGGCCGTGCCGCCGCCGTAGGCGCTCACGTAGAGCTTGCCGCGGCTGAGGCAGTTGGACAGGCTCTTAAAGTACTGCGGACCCTCGTAGCCGGCGCGCATGTTCTGGTAGATCGACAGATCCGAGAACGTCTCGTTCATGATGGCGATGACCGTGGGCTTCTCGCTGTCGAACTGCTCCTTTGCGGCGGCGCGCTCGTCGCTCTTGGCCGCGTTGGACTTGTCGTAGGCCTTGGCGTACTTTTTGAGCGTGGCCTTGGCATCGTCGACGGAGTAGTCGGCGGGTTTGGGCGGCTTGATGGACTGCGCCGCACTAATAAAGGCAGGCAGGTAGCCCTCGCGCCAGTAGCTCTCGAGCGGACGCCAGGTGTAGACGGTGATGCCGAGAGTGTTGTAGTAGTCGATAAGCGTGACGTGCGCGGTCACGCCGCCCAGGCACAGCACAGCGACGAGCAGGTTGGTGAGCAGCATACGCTTGGCGTTGGCGGCGCCCTTCTGACGGTGCGGCGCGACCAGGCCGGCGTACTCGCACAGCAGCATGGCGATGGCGGTAAAGCCCATGGATAGCACGCAGAACAGCGAGATCGAGAAGGTGTAGCCGGTGCCGGCGACCGCGGCGGCGGTAGAGATGGCCGAAAGGTCGCCCGGCTGGATGGGCATGGATTTAAACGTGATGACGAAGAACTCGGCAATGCCCAGGACAAAGAGGGCAAAGGCCAGGACGGCCGGAGCTGCGCCATGACGCTGGAACAGGAAGAACAGACCGACCATGAGCGCGGTGATGATGCCCCACTCGAGCAGGATGCACAGGGGGTAGACCCAGGTAAAGTCGTGGTTGGATGAGACCTCCATGCCCAGCAGTGCAAAGACGCCGGCGAGCAGCAGGCACAGGACGGCGGCGACGAGCGGTTTGCCCACAAAGGCGCCGCGCAGGCGGGCGAGCTTGCCGGTGGGGGCGGGGGCGTCGGGCGCAGCAAACGCAAAGATGCGCGGGGCGATGCGGTCGCGGGCGATGCTGGCCCAAGCGCAGCCGGTGAGGATGGCGTTGGTCAGGATGAGCATCACAAAGGCGAGTGGCTCGTTTTGGGCGACGAGGCCAATGGCGCCCCAAATGGTCAAAAAGAGCTGGAACAGGCCGAAGGCGACGCTCCACCCAAGAGCGCTTTTGGCGACGGTGCCCGACTGAGCGCGAACGGCCTTGGCCTCGCGCAAGACAAGGTAGACGGTCGCCGCAAGACCGACGAGCGAGATGGCGGCAGCGAACATGCTGAGACTCCTCACAAACTAAAACGTACGAAAGCGGGGGTTTACCCGATTGTTACCAAGATATGCGCTGCAATTGGTGTCTGCGCACAACAACCAGCCATATTAACGCGCACGTGTGGCGGTGTGGCGCAATGTAGTGGCGACCTGCGCGATAATGGACGGGAATTACACGGAAACGTAAAGGCTTCTTAAAGAATTAGCGAGGATGAGGCGATGAACGAGCAGGTTTGCACCAAGGCTGTGGATACGTGTGGCTATCCGGTCGAGACCACGGGCAATGCGGTGCTGGACACGTTGGAGCACCGTTCCTCCACGCGTGCCTTCGCGCGTGATGACGACGATCGTCCCGTGGCGGTGACCGACGAGCAGCGGGCGGCGATCCTGCATGCGGCGAGCCGTGCGCCGTCGGCAGGCGCCATGATGATGTACTCCATCGTAAGCATTCGCGAACAGGCCACGCTCGATCGTCTGGCCGACCTGTGCGATCACCAGCCCATGATCGCCAAGGCGCCCTGGGCACTTATATTTGTGGTCGATTATGCCAAGTGGATCGATCTGTTTGAGCACGTGGGCTGCTTTGAGCCCGAGTTTGTCGAGCGCACGGGCAAGGCGCCCCGCCGCGCGCCGGGTTTGGGCGACTTTGCCATCGCGGCCCAGGACGCCGTGATCGCCGCGCAAAACGCCGTGGTTGCCGCCGAGGCCCTGGGGCTGGGGAGCTGCTATATCGGTGATATCGTCGAGAATGCCGAGGAAGTCGCCGAACTGCTCGATCTGCCGCTCTATACCATGCCGCTGTCGATGCTCATCATCGGCACGCCTCGCAAAGAGCGCCCGGCGATTGCGCATCCCGTGGTGAACCTGGTGCACGAGGAGCACTACTGCCGAGCCGACGCCGCGACCATGGATGCGCAGGTGGCTGAGATGGATGCGATGTTCCGTCCGCATGCCCGCGAGGTGGGCGAGCGCGTGGTGGATATCTACACCCGCAAACACACGAGCCCCTTTATGGCCGAGATGGGCCGCTCCATGGAGTGGTGGTTCAAAAACTGGCTCGGAAAATGACGAATGTGACAAAGGGACAGTCCCTTTGTCACATTCCATATCGTCGTGGTGGTCTAAAGACTGTATAAATCTTTATCTAGCTGGGAAAACAGTGCATTCAAACATGGGCCGATTACCTATAATCCCTTCGAACATTAAAGTTGGGAGGAAACCGGCTTATGGAACAAAAGGCCAAGGAGGCAGCCTCGCACGCTGCGATTCCTGTGAGCATCTCGGCGATGCTCGTCACGCTGGGCGTGGTGTACGGCGATATCGGCACCAGCCCCATGTATGTAACCAAGGCGCTCGTTGCCGGCAACGGCGGCATCGGAAGCGTCACGGAGGAGTTCGTGCTCGGCGCGCTCTCCCTTGTCGTGTGGACGGTCACGCTGCTGACCACCATCAAGTATGTGCTCATCTCGCTGCGCGCCGATAACCATGGCGAGGGCGGCATCTTTGCCCTGTACAGCCTGGTCAAGCGTTGCGGCAAGTGGCTTATCATCCCTGCCATGCTGGGTGGCGCCGCGCTGCTCGCCGACGGCATCCTGACGCCTGCCGTTACCGTTACCACGGCTATCGAGGGCCTGCGCACCATCCCGGCGGTCCATGCCGTGCTGGGCGATGACCAGGGCCGCGTCGTCGCCATTACGCTCGCCATCATCATCGTGCTCTTCTTGGTACAGCGCATCGGTACGGCCAAGATCGGTCACGCCTTTGGCCCCATCATGACGCTGTGGTTCCTGTTCCTGGGCGGCACGGGTCTGTTCTTTGTCTTCCAGCACCCCGCCGTGCTGCTGTGCCTCAACCCGGTGCGCGGCATCGCCTTTTTGCTGAGCCCCAACAACCACGCGGGCATCATGATTCTGGGCAGCTGCTTCCTCGCCACCACCGGTGCCGAGGCGCTCTACTCCGACATGGGCCACGTCGGCCGCGGCAACATCTACGCCACCTGGCCGTTCGTTAAGTGCTGTCTGCTGCTGTCCTATATGGGCCAGGGCGCTTGGCTTATCAACAACGCTGCCAACCCCGAGCTCATGGGCATTGCTGACCTTAACCCGTTCTACCAGATGCTCGCCCCGGGCTTGCGCCCGTTTGCCGTCGGCCTTTCCACCGTCGCGGCCATCATTGCCTCGCAGGCGCTCATTACCGGCGCGTTCTCGCTGGTGTCCGAGGCCAGTCGCCTGGACCTCATGCCGCACATGCAGGTCTTCTATCCGGCCGAGACCAAGGGCCAGCTCTACATCCCCATGGTCAACAACGTCATGCTCGTGGGCTGCGTCATCGTGGTGCTGCTGTTCCAGAACTCGGCGCATATGGAAGCCGCCTACGGCCTTGCCATTACGCTGACTATGATGTGCACCACGCTGCTGCTCTTCTTCTACCTGCACGAGGAGCGCAAGCTCAAGGTTGCTCCGTGGATCTTCGCGGCCTTCTTCCTTTTGCTCGAAGGCTTCTTCTTTGTGAGCTCGCTCACCAAGTTCTTCCACGGCGGCTACTTCACCATCCTCATGGCTGCACTCATCATGGGCATTATGGTGTGCTGGTACAACGGCACGGCGGTCGAGCAGCGCCAGTTTACGCTGTTGCCGCTGCGCAGCTACCTGCCGCAGCTCAAGCGCCTACGCGATGACGATCGCTACGAGCGCCTGAGCGACAATATCGTGTACCTGACCAAGGACACCCATACCGATTACATCGACCGTGATATCGTCTACTCGATCTTGGACAAGCATCCCAAGCGCGCTCGCGCCTGGTGGTTCGTGAATGTCGAGACCATGGACGAGCCGCATACCTTTGCCTATTCGGTCGAGACGTTCGGCACCGACTACGTGTTCCGCGTGCATCTGTACCTGGGCTACAAGATCAACCAGCGCGTCAATGCCTACCTGCGTCAGGTCGTTCAGGACCTAGCTGCCACCGGCGAGCTGCCGGCGCAGACGCATGACTACTCGGTCTACAAGGATCCGGGCAACATCGGTACGTTCAAGTTCGTCATGATCCGTAAGCTTCTGGCACCCGAAAGCGACGTGGAGCCGAGCGAGCGTACGGCCATCACGCTCAAGTACATCATCCGCCGCGCCGCCGGCACGCCTGCGCGCTGGTACGGCCTGGAGAACTCCAACGTGAGCTTTGAGTATGTGCCGCTGTTCACCAAGTTTAAGGCCGTGAGCAAGATGCAGCGCCTGGCCCCCAACGAGCGCCCGTAGGCGCCGACGGGTTGCATGGAGTTGGTTTTCGATGGACAAGATTGGGGCCGGGGAGGCAAACATGGATGCAAAGATGCTTGATGGCCGCGAGGTGGTTGCCGAGATGGTGCGTGAGGCGCGCGCCGACGCCGCCGAAGATCGGTTTTTGACGAACCGTGCCAACATGGACATGGCTGATCGCGTAATTTCGATCGTGGCACTGGTATTTGGGGCGGTGTGCGTGTGCGCCCTGCTCGCTCACGTGCTGTTTGTCTAACGACTGCCGGTCGTAGAAGGCTTTACACTTAGAACCACCACAAGGGAAAACCACCACAAAGGTGCCCTTGAACTGCGCCCCGAAACTTGGACTGAACAAATAGCGACTACGCCGCAAGGGCCC
>UQOY01000024.1 GCA_900542825.1 uncultured Collinsella sp.
TTAGTAGTCGAACTGGTGGTAGTAGCGGCGGTACTTGAGGTTGTGCTTGGTGACCAGCTCGTAGTTGCGCGCGAGGCGGTCGGTGGTCAGCACGGACAGGATCCAGGGCGACACGATGACGCGGAAGTCGTCGTCCAGGCCCGGGATCGCGTACTCGGCGGTGTCGATGATGACGTAGTCCTCGTCGCCGGTCACGCCGCTGGTGAGGAAGGCGCGGACGCGCTCGTCGAGGGCGCGGCACTCGTCCTCGCCCATGAACAGGAACACCGGGACGCCGGGCTCGAGCAGCTCGAGCGTGCCGTGGAAGAAGTCGTGCGAGGTGATGTGGCGGATGCGCTTCCACTGCATCTCCTCGAGCAGGCACATGGAGTACAGGATGGTCTCGCCCCACAGCGCGCCCGAGCCGATGAACATGGTGTAGTCGGCCAGCGCGTACTTCCTGGCGAGCTCCTCGGCGCGCGGCTCGAAGCGCTTGCGGATGTCGAGCATGTCCTTCCAGACGTCCTTCGTCTGCTCGATGAACAGGTCGAACTTGGGGAAGCAGCCGCGGCGGTTGAGCAGGCGCAGGCCGAAGCAGTCGGCGAGGTAGTAGCCCTTCTCGCAGCCGCCGGCGCCGTGGTCGGAGGCCATCATGACGCAGTTCTCGGCGCCCACGGCCTGGCCGATCTTGCCCTCGGGGTTGGTCATGGCGAAGACGCGCACGCCCATCTCCCTCATCTTGCCGACGGCCTCGAGCACCTCGGGGGTGGTGCCGGACTCGGAGGCGGTCAGCACGACGGACTTGTCGGTCATGCGCTTGTGGCCCATGACGTTCCACTCGGCGGCGTGGATCAGGTAGACCTCGAGGTCGCGGTCGCCGAACTTGTTCATGAGGTACTCGAGCTGCATGAACTCGTCCCAGGTGCCGCCGACGCCCATCAGGAAGACGGCGTCGTAGCCCTCCTCGTGCACGCGGTCGGCCAGGGCGGTCATCCGCTTGCCGGCCTCGTAGACGTTCCTGCCGTCCTCGAGGTAGCCCTCCTGGTCGAAGTGCATGATCTCGATCTTCTCGGTCTCCTTCATGTGTGTCCTCCCATCACATGTGCGCGATTCTATACATCGCGCTTCTTGATAATACCAATTATAGCCATACGATTGCTTGTTATTTAATACCAATCCAAACTCACGAGTATTTGCGGCGAACGGTCGGTTTCCTCGCCCGAGTGGTATTACAACGTCAATAGTTGTTTATTTCGAGCTCCGCTGCCAACAGGCGCTTCACAACTCGCCAGCTATAAAGGCGTTGCGCCAGACCCGCCCAAGCGTTTCCGGCGCAACCGCGCAATTTAGTTATTGGCTTCCATCTCCGCCGTCACACGGCGATACATCTCGATAACCTGAGTCGTCGCCTTGGACGGATCCTGATAGTAGCGACCATCACATGTCTCGGCCGAAACATAGCCCGTATAGCCGTGGCGCATGAGTGCCTCGAGGTCGGCACGCATATCACGCTCGCCGTCGCCCCAGGCAAGATGCGTCGTGCCGCCGCCCACATCTACAAAGTGAGTATGAACGATCTTGTCGCCCAAAACCTCAAAGTAGCCGTCGATCGTGTCGCCGGCAACTTCCATGGCGCCAAAGTCGATACAAGCCTTCAGGTTGGGGCGATCGACCGCTTCGAGGATGCGTGCCACATCCTGTGCGGTGTTGACCAGCACGGACTCCGACGGCTGCAGCGCCTCGAGCGCGACGCGAATACCGCGCGTGCCGGCGTAGTCGCATACCGAGCGCAGCATGGCAACGCTGCGGGCCCAGGCGTCCTCAGCCGGCTCATCCAGATAGGCCCAACCACTCGTCACCAGAATCTGCGGTACGCCCAACTCAACGGCTACGTCGATCACATTCTTAAAGTAGGAGAGGATGCGTTTTTGGCCCGCCTCGCCGCGCACCGCGACGTTCCACGGCTTGGGGTTGTTCTGCTCGGGGCACACGCACACAATCTTGATACCGTACTGGGCGGCAAGATCGCGAATCTTATCCACCGAATCGTGCTCATGGCAATCCACATACAGGTGCATCGAGCCGGTCCACAACTCGATATTGCGATAGCCGGCCTCACCTGCGGCCTTAAAAAACGTCTCGATGCTGTAGTAACGATGGTTGATGTTCATGAGCGAAAGCTCGGGTACGACCATAGCCCTCCCCTTTCGTACGGAGTTTTAAAAAAACAGGGGGCCGCCGCAGATGCGACAAGCCCCCCAAAGATCGACGCAACCGTTAGACGCGATGGAAGCGCGATTCGAACATATTAGGCAAGCACGCCAAAGTAAGCGCCGATGATGCCGACGACCATGGTGCAGAGGATCAGGACCATCGGGTTGATCTTCTTGGAGAGCAGCCAGTAGTAGAGCCAGAAGGCGGCCATACCGAGCATACCGGGCATGATGCCGTCCAGGATGTCCTGGAGAGTCTGGGCGGAGTCGCCCTGACCGATGGCGATGGGCAGCGAAGCCCAGAACATGTCCTTGCTCATGGCGCCGACGACCATAACGCCGACAATGCCGACGCAGGCCATGATCTTTTGCATCAGGCCGGTCTTCTGAGCCTCGTCGAGGAAGCCAATGCCCAGCTCATAACCCTTGATAGCGCCAAAGATACGAATCAGGAACGCCGGGATGTTGTAGACGAGCAGGAAGGCGATGGGGCCAAAGACGTTGCCGGCCTGGCACAGGCTGATGCCCACGGCAGCGGCGACGACGCGCAGGGTGGACAGGAAGAAGGAGTCACCCAGGCCGGAAAGCGGACCCATGAGGGCGGCCTTGATGTCGTTGACGCTCTCGGGCTCAACCTCGCCACGAGCGACCTTTTCTTCCATGGCCATCGCGATGCCACCCACGAAGGGAGCGAGCTGCGGGGTGATGTTGAAGAATGCGCTGTGACGGTGCAAGGCCTCGGCGTAATCATCGGGACGGCCGGCATAGATCTTCTTGAGCATGTTGGCGACCATCAGGCAGAAGGCAATGTTCATCTGCTTGTAGTAGGTCCAGGAGAATTCCATGCCCAGGGCGCCGGTGTTCACGGCGCTCTTAATGAGGTCGGAGCGAGTAATCTGGTTCTCGGAATTAGAAGTCATCGTCCTCATCCCCTTCCACAGAAAGCTGGGACTGGGCGCCACCAAGGCCCAGCAGGTCGTACTTGTCGATGCCGATGATGATTGCGATCAGGGCGACGCCGAGGACGGGCACGTTGGCATAGGAGCACAGCAGGAAGCCCAGGAAGTAGAACGGCACGAGCTGCTTGGTAAGCACCAGACGGCCGAGCATGGCGAAGCCCATGGCAGGCAGGATGTTGGCTGCGACGCCAAAGCCATCGAGGACGAACGTCGGGATGAAGTCGAGCAGGCCCTGAACAGCGTCGGCACCCAGATAGAAGGAGACCGAGCACAGGATAAAGGCCAGGACGACAATCACGAGACCGATAATCCAGTGCATAGCGTAGATACCCTTGAGGTTACCCTTGCTGGCAAAGACATCGGCACGGTCGACCAGAAGGGGCATACCGGCGTTGACGACGTTCTTGATGGCCAGGCACAGAGTGGCGATGGGCATCGCGAGCGCGATAGCGGCCTCGGTGCTCTGACCCAGCTGAATAGCGAAGGCGCAGGCGAGCACGCCGCCAATCGTCTCATCGGGCGGCACGTAAGCGCCGATGGAGATAGAACCCATGAAGAGCAGCTCGAGGCTCGCACCGATGGCGAGGCCGGACTGCAGGTCCCCGAGAACTATGCCGACGAGCGGGCACAGAACGATCGGGCGGAACGCATAGAGCGTACCGAGCTGATAATCGAGCTTACCGAAGGCAGCGATAAGTCCGATGAGGATCGCTTGAACAAGCATTGTTCCTCCCTTTGATCCCTCTTGGATCCGCGCGGCGATTCCCGACTTGTCAGCGCGCCCTTTTCCATGCCGACAATCGTCCAAACAGATCCAGCTTGTACCGGTGTGCTGTTAACACCTAAACCGGTGCAAATGATTTGATACCAATTATATAGTCATGCAAAAACTATTTAATACCAATCGCTCAACGGGCGTGTACTCCCGGTGAACGGTAGCTGGGGGTAACGGGTAAAGCGTTTATCCGGTACGCCCACGGATAGGGGCGGCGCCGTACGTGCCGCCCCGTGGTTCCCAATTAGAGGGCGCTTAGGGCATCGACCTTGGGGTCGTCGGCCAGAGCGCGAATCTCGACCTCGACACCGCGGCCGACGAGCTCGCGAATGTCCTCTTCCTCGGCAGCAGTCACAAAGATCTGGCGGGAAATCTTACGGGCATCGGGACGCTGCTCGTCCTTGGACTTGGTGTTGCCCAAGTTGATGGAGGTGATCTGCGGGCAGCCGTCGACAAGCTGCTTGGCCTCGGCGATGCTGGCGACGCAGATGATCATCTTGTACTTATCGGTGACACCGGAGTTGATGGCCTCGATGGCGTGCTCCATGTCCTTGATGACGAGCTTGACATTGGCCGGCTTTCCCATCTTGAGCGTGGTCTTCCAGACGGGATCGTTGGCAACCTTGTCGCCAACGCAGAAGATGCAGTCGGAGCCCAAGCCCTGGACCCAAGAGACGGCCACCTGGCCATGAAGCAGACGATGGTCGACGCGAAGCAGTTGAATCATGATTGACCCCCAAAGGTCTCATGCCGGAAACCCGGCCCCATTAATAGCAGGCGGTGACTAGAACTCTTCCTCGTCATCCGCATCGGTCAGCAGATCGTTGACAAACTTGACGCGCGTGTCGTCAGCCGCGAGGATCTCGCGGATAACCTGGTCGGCGGGAGCCTCCTGGTCCGAAAAGAGCAGCTGGATCAGCAGCGGCAGATTCATGTTGGCAACCAGGTAGGTGTTGGGGCGCGTCTGGACGATCTTGGTGAACTCGTTGTTGACGCTGCCGCCAAACAGGTCGGTGCACACGATTACGTCGTCGGCGGGGTCGAAGGTCGCCAGGAGCTTGGCGGCCTCCTCGGCGACGTCAGTGCGGCCGTCGACAAACATCGACAAGTCGTGGACGTTATCGCGCGCGCCCGAGAGCAGCTCGGTGCTCTCTTTGATGCCGGTCGCAAAATGCGCGTGGCTGGCAAAGATGTATTGCCTCATTGCGGTTTCCCCCAAATGAAATTAGTAGTCGAACTGGTGGTAGTAGCGGCGGTACTTGAGGTTGTGCTTGGTGACCAGCTCGTAGTTGCGCGCGAGGCGGTCGGTGGTCAGCACGGACAGGATCCAGGGCGACACGATGACGCGGAAGTCGTCGTCCAGGCCCGGGATCGCGTACTCGGCGGTGTCGATGATGACGTAGTCCTCGTCGCCGGTCACGCCGCTGGTGAGGAAGGCGCGGACGCGCTCGTCGAGGGCGCGGCACTCGTCCTCGCCCATGAACAGGAACACCGGGACGCCGGGCTCGAGCAGCTCGAGCGTGCCGTGGAAGAAGTCGTGCGAGGTGATGTGGCGGATGCGCTTCCACTGCATCTCCTCGAGCAGGCACATGGAGTACAGGATGGTCTCGCCCCACAGCGCGCCCGAGCCGATGAACATGGTGTAGTCGGCCAGCGCGTACTTCCTGGCGAGCTCCTCGGCGCGCGGCTCGAAGCGCTTGCGGATGTCGAGCATGTCCTTCCAGACGTCCTTCGTCTGCTCGATGAACAGGTCGAACTTGGGGAAGCAGCCGCGGCGGTTGAGCAGGCGCAGGCCGAAGCAGTCGGCGAGGTAGTAGCCCTTCTCGCAGCCGCCGGCGCCGTGGTCGGAGGCCATCATGACGCAGTTCTCGGCGCCCACGGCCTGGCCGATCTTGCCCTCGGGGTTGGTCATGGCGAAGACGCGCACGCCCATCTCCCTCATCTTGCCGACGGCCTCGAGCACCTCGGGGGTGGTGCCGGACTCGGAGGCGGTCAGCACGACGGACTTGTCGGTCATGCGCTTGTGGCCCATGACGTTCCACTCGGCGGCGTGGATCAGGTAGACCTCGAGGTCGCGGTCGCCGAACTTGTTCATGAGGTACTCGAGCTGCATGAACTCGTCCCAGGTGCCGCCGACGCCCATCAGGAAGACGGCGTCGTAGCCCTCCTCGTGCACGCGGTCGGCCAGGGCGGTCATCCGCTTGCCGGCCTCGTAGACGTTCCTGCCGTCCTCGAGGTAGCCCTCCTGGTCGAAGTGCATGATCTCGATCTTCTCGGTCTCCTTCATTCCCGCTCCTTTCACGAGCAGTTTGAATTGTCGCACGGAATGGACGGGCTTGCCGCCCCGTCTCGCCGCTTAACCTTGTGGACATCTTGGCCCCAAGCTCAACAATTCAAAGGTTCTTAATACCAGTGAACGATTACAGGTTAGCCGTTTTTAATACCGATTTTTTTGATTTTATCCTCCCCTCTCGGTAGACGGTCAGTTTTTGCCGCCCATCGGTCATGCGACACATGTCCGTAAAAAAATGAGCACCCCGCCGTGCACGAGGATGCTCTAGACGCTAATAGTTGTAGGTATATCCGCCGGCATCGCCGCGGTTAAAAGACTTGGCATGCTCGATCGCCTGCCCACTCGAGTCATAGGTCAGGCATTCCAGTACGAGCGCCAGATCGCCCGGCTCAAGATTGAGCAAACTCGCATCGCGTGCGCCCAGCGCTTCAATATCGAGTTTCTCAATCGACTTGTCCGGCTTGCGCCCCAACATGTCGTAGGTCTCGAACAGGCTGAAGACCGAAATGTCCACGTCTTCGATGCCCGGAAACAGCAGACACGGAATCAGCGTCATCTCGATCGACACGGGCTCCCCATCAATGCAGTTGAGACGGCGCACCGAGTAAAGCAGATCGTCCTCGGCGATGCCAAACAGGTCGGCGTAATACGGGCCGGCGTAGCGTTTGGAGCGCGCCAGAATGCGCACCGACGGCGTCGCGCCCGACGCCAGAACCGACTGACGGAAGCCGCCCTTGCGTTCGTGCTCGTCAAACCACTTGTGTCCCACAAAGGCGCCCTTGCCCTGCACGCGACGAATCTGGCCACTTTTGACCAGCTCGTCCATGGCACTTCGGATTGTCAGGCGCGTCGTGCCAAACTCCTCGGCCAGCTCGTTTTCGGACGGAATCATCGAGCCCGTCGGGTAGTCGCCGCGCTCGATTCGCTCCGCAATGCAGCGGCGAATTTGCTTGTATACCGGCATGTCTTCTACTGACTCAGCCATTCGACACCCACCTTCGTCGCAACGCCGTCTGCCTCTCCGTTATCGGCAAATCGATACTTGGTCGGCAGAATCACGGACTTGCAATACTCGACAAAGCCATCGTTCTCGTCGCTCTCGTGCGAAGTCTTATAAAACACCGGCGTGCCCTCCTGGGCATCCAGCAACTTAGCCTCGTCGGCATTCAGGCGACTGATGGAAATATGCTCCTTGCCGTGCGTCACATGGACATTCCCCTCTTTAAGCAAAACGTCGTAGAGGCTCTCCTGCTCAAAATCGTGATCGGGAAGCGAGGGGCACAAAGACAGATTGACGTAAGCCGTCTCGATTGACGCCGGGGAACCATTGACCACGCGCACGCGCCGAATGCAGAAGAGCGGCATGCCCAGATCGATCTGGGCTTTTTGGGCCAAATCGATATCGGCGTACGCGACCTTGGACCATATCAGGCGTGCGGTCGACTTTGAGCCAACCCTCTCCACCGCCTGCGTATAGTTCCACGTTTCCTGAAAGATGTTCAGCGGTTTGGGCGGGCACACATAGGTGCCCGAACCACGGCGGCTTTCCAAAGTTCCGCACGAAATAAGGCGCGTGATCGCGGCGCGCAACGCCGTGCGCGACACACCCAGCTCTTCACAGAGCACACGCTCGGCGGGTAGCCGGTCGCCACCCTGCAGGCCATATTGTTTGATATACCAACGAATGCCCTCAAAGGCGCGATCTTTGGGCGGAATCGTATATGGTTCACTCGACATGGGCAAGGCTCCTCAACCGCTTGCTGCTGCGGGCATCATTACTCTGGACGCCCCATAGCGTCGAAGGCTTCTTTGATCTGCTCCGCAACGTTCCGATACGACCGATATAGGCCGGAGTCTCGCTTGACTTCGCCCGCGGTCACCGGAATCTCAAGCTTCGAAATCTCATCCTCGCCGGTTTGCACGGCAACGATGACACCCATACCAAGGCACATATTACGCTTGGCAGCGTTGTTTTTGGTAGCCTGAGCTGGATTAATCAAAATCTGTTGAGCTAGTTCGCGATTGCTAAGCTCCAGCACATCCTCGGGATTTCCGGTCTCGACAATCTCGCACTGCAGCACGTCCGCATAGTCAAAAATCTTCGGCTCGCCGCCGCGCTGATGCACGGCCCACTTGCGGCGCGTGGCATCCTGGTAGATAGCCGGCAAAAACGTAAACCGCGGAGGGTCCAAAATCGTATCCGTGATGGTAAACACATCGGGATCAAAGGCATCCTGCGGGTTTTTCTTCTTGAACAGCCCCATATCAGCCTCCCGTACTAGTATTAAACAACTCAAGCTGAATATAGCACCAATTTCAAGCCGCCGCTTTGCCGCATCGGTGCGTGGCATCTATGGCTCGCTCAGCGGAAAAGTTTACAGACGAGGGCGGGCGCCTTCCTCTGAGAAGTTCGCGAAGCCCACTTCTCAGAGGAAGGCGCCCGCCCGGAGGCGG
>UQOY01000025.1 GCA_900542825.1 uncultured Collinsella sp.
GGGGTCAGCCCGTGGGAGGCCAGGGCGCCGCTGACCGGTGGACGGCACCGAGCCGTCATATGGAATGAAGAAGGGGGAGGCCTCGCTGCCTCCCCCTTTTTTGCGTTTATAGGGCCATCACTCCACTGTCGCTGTGTTTTTGACCCTCGTTTGTTGCATCTTCTGCGAACGGGCTACAATGTCATAGTCTGTGCAGCATGGAGGTGATTATGGCCGAAGCCGGAATCGGCGTTGATATCGTCGAGATTTCCCGAATGAAATCAATCCTTGAGAAGACGCCCGCGTTTGCTCGGCGCGTGTTTACCGATGAAGAGCGTTCGTATTGCGATGCCTCGTCTCGTCCTGCCGCGCATTATGCCAGTCGTTTTGCTTCTCGCGAGGCGGTGCTTAAGGCGCTGGGTACGGGTTTTAGCCAGGGCGTTGGCCGTAAAGACGTTTCCGTAACGCGCGATAAGCTCGGCAAGCCAAAAGCGCTGCTTTCGGGCCGTGCTCTCGAAATCGCCCAGGAATTGGGCGTTGTCGAGGTCGCTCTTTCTATTACTTTGACGGGTGACTTGGCTGTTGCTAATGCCATTGCGATCACCGAGGATGCTCGACCGAAACCCAAGGAAGAAAAAGTGAGCACGAAGGAGCGCGTTGCTCAGACATTTAAAGAGGCTCGTTCTGTCTTAGACGAGCTCGAACAGCTGCAACAATCTGCTTTGTCGGAACATCTGGATGATGATCCGCAAGATGCGCTAGGAGCATAGATGAAACCGGTTTTGAGTACCGAGGAAGTCGTTCGCCTCGAAGATATTATCGAGCGTGAGGGTACCTCGAAGGCCGAACTCATGGAGTTGGCGGGCGAATTTGCTGCCAACGAGATTTTAAAGCTCAACCCCGATCGCGTTCTTGTATTGGTCGGTTTTGGCAACAATGGGGGAGATGGCTGGGTTGCCGCTGACATTCTGACGCATAAGGGCGTTGATGTTGATATCGTATCTCCGGTTGAGCCGGATGAGATCCCTGCCGCTCTCGCTCGCCATGTTGCCCGCCGCACTGCTGGCCGCGACGTGCACGTGTGTGTCGGCCCCTCTCGTGATGAGCTGGAGGTGTTGATCGATAAGGCTGATGTTGTGGTCGATGCCATTTTTGGTACTGGTTTTCACGGTGATCTTCGTGCGCCGTTTTCAATCTGGATTCCCACGGTCAATGAAAATGCCGATTGCGTTGTCTCCATCGATGTTCCCTCGGGTCTGAATGCCGAGACGGGTGTGGTTGATGATGACTGCATTCGTGCCGAGCGTACGGTGACGATGATTGCTCCTAAGATTGGTCTATACAGCGCTGACGGTCCCGAATATGCAGGCGATCTGGTCTGCGGTGGTTTGTATGACCGCCTTGATGAGGTCATTGACGATGTCGACCATGCTGCCGAGATTGTGGAACCCGGCGACCTTGTGGATTATTTTGCTCCGCTGCCTACGAATATCGATAAGTACTCGCGCGGCTCGGTGCTCATTGTTGCCGGATCGGCGCAGTATCCTGGTGCTGCCATTATGGCTGCCAAGTCTGCAGCCCGCGCAGGCGCCGGCTATGTGGCGGTCGCGACGCCGGATGCGTGTGCCAACCTTATCCGCATGGCTCTACCCTCGATTCCGGTCTTTGCTATTCCATCTGATTCCCGCGGTTCTTTTGGTGCTGCTGCGCGCATGACGGTATGTGAGATTGCCAAGAAATACAGCTGTGTGCTGTGTGGTCCCGGCATGACGACGTCTGCCGGTGCCATGCAGGTGGTTTCGGGCCTGCTCGAGCTCGACGTGCCGCTTATCTTGGATGCCGATGCTCTCAACTGCCTTGCCAAGATTGCAATCGACGGCATCGACAGCAATCCCGAGATGTATCGTCGTGAGCAGCCGCTCGTCATGACGCCGCATTATCGCGAGCTTTCGCGTCTCGTTGCCGGCGATGAGGTCAATGACCTTGGCTCCGCGATCGCTGCTGCGCAAAAGGTTGTCTGGGCCGCCGGTTCCGATAACCTCGTTGTTATCGCTAAGGGCCCGACGACGGCCATTTGCGGTGTTGAGCGCGTGCTGCTGCCGCTCTCGGGCCCGGCGTCGTTGGCGACCGCTGGTTCGGGTGACGTCCTTGCGGGCATTCTGGCCGGCACGCTAGCCACCATGCGCGACGAGATGGACCGCTGGGAGCTGCTGTACTCGTATGCCGTCGCGCTTCATAGCTATGCCGGTTTTGCCGCGGCGACGGAGTTTGGCGAGAAGAGCGTTATCGCGACCGATCTTATCGACTTGATCGGTCCCGCCATGGAGTTGGCGGCAAAGGATGCGCTCGATGATCTGGGAATCACGGACGAAGGGTCGGATGACTAATTATGAATAAAGCCGATTTGACGCGTTGGTCCTGGGTCGAGATCGACCGCGGGGCGCTTCGCCGCAACACGAGGGCCTATAAGAATTTGCTGAATCCGCGTCAGCGCCTGTGCTGCGTGGTTAAAGCCGACGCTTATGGTCATGGAGCTGTTGAGTGCGCCAAGATTATGTATTCGGCCGGTGCCGACATGTTTGCCGTGGCGACGGTTAACGAGGGCGTTGAGCTCCGACAGGGCGGGATCGCGAAACCAATCCTCATCCTGAGCGAGCCGCCTATCGAGGCTATTCCGACGTTGCTCGAGTTCGATATCATGCCCTCGGTCTATACGTCCGACTTTGCTCTTGCGTATGGCGAGTGCGCTGTTGCGGCGGGCAAGGTGGGCAAATACCATCTGGCCATCGAGACGGGCATGAATCGTATCGGCGTTCACTATACGCAGGTGCTCGACTTTGTGCGCGGCATTAGTTTCCATCGCGGCATTCAGTGCGACGGCGTATTTACGCACTTCGCCACGGCCGATGAGCCTTCGGGCTGGGACTACAAGCTGCAGTGCCAGCGCTTTACCGAGGCCGTTCAGGCCATTAAGGATGCGGGTTTCGAGTGCGGTATCGTGCACTGCGCCAACACGCCGTCCTCGATGCTCGACCCTTCGATGCATTTTGATATGATTCGTGCCGGCGTTGGCTTGTATGGCATGCAGCCGTGCGAGCTGAGCGGCCATGTGATGCAGCTCGATCCCGTTATGAGCGTCCATGCGCGCGTGACGCGCGTGGCACACCCTGCGATGGGTGAGGGCGTGGGCTACGGTTTTACCTACCGCGTACCGCGTACGCGCGTTCAGATCTGTACGCTGCCGATTGGATATGCCGACGGCCTATCGCGTACGCTTTCCAATCGTATGGATGTGCTGTATCGCGGCGAGCGCGTGCGTCAGGTTGGCAATATCTGCATGGACCAGTTTATGGTCGCCATCCAGTCCAATCCGGCGCATGAGATTCCCGAGGCAGAGTATGGCGACGAGATGATCATTGTCGGCCGCGATGGCGATGCCGAGATCACTATGGACGAGATGGCCCGACAGCGCGGCACGATTAACTACGAGGTCGCCTGCGGCTTTGGCATGCGTCTCGACAAGGTCTACGTGTAGGAGCCGCTATGGGTGTCATGCACATCCCCGGACATAGTCACCAGGCGCCGCGCGAGGTTGCGCTCGAGGAGATTGAGGCTGTTTTAGGCGACTGCCATCTCTGCCAGCTCTATCAGTCGCGCCATAACATTGTGTTTGGCGTGGGAAACCCCCATGCCCGCGTCATGTTTATCGGTGAGGCGCCGGGTCGCAACGAGGATTTGCAGGGCGAACCCTTTGTGGGGGCGGCGGGCGAGGATCTCAACGGCATCCTGTCGCTGGCTGGCCTCAAGCGCGAAGAAGTCTACATTGCCAACGTGCTTAAGTGTCGCCCACCGGGAAATCGCAATCCTCGACCCGAGGAAGTGCTGGCCTGTTCACCGTTTTTGCGTGAGCAGATTCGGAGCATTTGGCCCGATATCATCGTGACGCTCGGTAACCCCGCGACGCATTTTGTGCTTAAGACTGAGATCGGCATCACCAAGCTGCGCGGCAGGTTCCATCAGATGGGGCATTTTGTGGTGATGCCCACGTTCCATCCGGCGGCGGCGCTGCGTAATCCGGCGTGGCAGGAGTTGCTGGAGGAAGACTTTAAGATGCTGGGCGACTATCTGGAGCGGCACCCCGCGCCGGAGACCGCCTCGAAATAATAAGGAGCGCATATGTCCCTGGAGCGCCTGGGGGTAGGTACCTATAGAACGGCTCGTACTGCCGATACGGAGCATTTTGGCGAGCTGGTCGCATCGTGTCTAGAAGATGGCGATGTGCTAATTTTGACCGGCGGCTTGGGTGTGGGAAAAACCCACTTTACCAAGGGCGTCTCGCGCGCTCTGGGCGATGGGCATATGGTCACAAGCCCTACGTTCGCGCTCATGGCCGTTCATGACCAAGGACGTATTCCGCTGTTCCATTTTGATCTGTATCGCCTGGAGCATGCTTACGAGCTTGAGGATACGGGCATTTTTGACGTGCTGGGCTATGAGGGTGTTTGCCTGCTGGAATGGGGCGAGCAGTTTCAGGATGAACTGACGGATGAGTATCTTTCGGTGACGCTTAAGCGCGATGAGGACGACAGCGACGTGCGAACGATAACGCTCGAGGCACACGGCGAGCGCGCGAATGAGCTTTCCCATTTGATAGATAAGGCTGTACAAGATGAGCTTGCATAACGACAACGCGCTGGTGGTGGCGCTCGACACATCGACCGACATGCTTGCCTGCGCGGCGAGCTGGATTGATGTGCAGACAGGCGAGGCAAAGCTGGTAAGTGGGGACCATCTGTGTCGTCGTCATGCCAACGTGGAGCTCGTGAATACTGTTGATGGCGTACTGAAGCAGGCCGGCCTGGGCCGCAGCGATGTCGGCTGTTATGTGGTCGGCCGCGGCCCGGGTTCGTTTACGGGCGTGCGTATCGGCATCTCCACCGCAAAGGGTCTGGCGCGCGGTGCCAACGTGCCTCTGCTCGGCGTGTCGACACTTGACGCTTGCGCCTGGACGGCATGGAAAGCCGGCGTACGCGGCAAGCTTGGTGTTCTTGCCGATGCCATGCGCGGCGAGGTGTACCCGGCGCTGTATGTGCTGGGGGATGAGGGCCCCGAGCGTCTGTTTGAGCGCGAGCGTGTGGTCAAGGCCGCTGTGGCGCTCGATGAGTGGCGCCAGACCGCGGGCTGGGGTCAGGCTCAACTGACTGGTGACGGTCTCGTGCGTTATGGCAAGCTGCTGAGTGAGGACGAGACGGCGCGCTGTGTGGAGCGAGACCTGTGGTGGCCCTCGGGCGAGGGTCTGCTGTTGGCGCATGCCGCCGGCGACGGCGACCCGGCTCGCGTCCTGCCAATCTATACGCGCCTTTCGGACGCCGAGGAAAACGAGCGCAAGCGTCTGGGTCTTGCCGAGAGCGCGCAGAGTGAGGTGACAGGTGTTGCCGACGAGCTCGCCGGACGTCATCTGCAATTCCGTCCCATGGGCGCGGCGGATGCCGAGGGTGCGAGCGCGTTGGAGACCACCTGCTTTGAAGGCGCCGGACACGAGGCGTGGACGCCGAGCATGTTCCTGTCCGAGCTGGGCGAGGGCGTTGCCGCTCCGCGTAGCTGGTGGGTGGCGCACGACGACGGTCGGCTGCTGGGTCTTGCCGGCGGTATGGTCGTCGACGGGGACGTGCAGATTATGGACGTTGCCGTCGATCCGGCGCATCGCCGCGAGGGCATCGCCCGCAAGCTTCTGTCGCACGTGAGCTATGACGCGCAGATGCTCGGCTGCACCACAGCTTCGCTTGAGGTTGAGGACGGCAACGAGGCCGCAATTGCACTCTATGCCGCTCTGGGCTTTACCGAGGCGGGTCGTCGCCGTGGCTACTACGGTGCCGGCAAGGATGCCATCGTCATGACGGCGCCGCTGCCCCTGGTGCTTCCTCTCGACAATGCCTCGCCCGAGCCAACTGCTGCCGAACAGCGTGCATGGCCGCTGCCCGCGCCCGAACGCACCGCTGAGGAGCGTGCCGAAATCGAGCGCCGTCGCCTAGTTCTTGCCATCGAGAGCTCCTGCGACGAGACAGCCGTGGCGATTATCGATGCGGATGGCAAGATGCTGGCCAACCAGGTGTCGACGCAGATTGATTTTCATGCCCGCTTTGGCGGCGTGGTACCCGAGATTGCCTCGCGCAAGCACGTTGAGGTGATTGTGAGCGTCGTAGATGCGGCGCTTGAAGATGCCGCGGCGTCGCTTGGCCTTGAGGGCGGGGCGATTGCACCAAGTGAGCTTGCCGCCGTGGGTGTGACGCAAGGTCCGGGCCTGGTGGGTGCCCTGGTGGTGGGTGTCGCCTTTGCCAAGGGCTTTGCGTATGCTGCCGGCAAACCGCTGGTGTGCGTCAATCATCTGGAGGGTCACCTGTTTGCCAACCTGTTGGCGCAGCCCGACCTTAAGCCCCCGTTTATCTTTACGCTTGTATCGGGAGGGCACACCATGCTCGTGCACGTAAAGGCATGGGGCGACTATGAGGTGCTTGGCGAGACGCTTGACGACGCCGTGGGCGAAGCCTTCGACAAGGTGGCAAAGGCATTGGGTCTTGGCTATCCCGGAGGCCCCATCATCTCCAAGCTTGCCGAGACGGGCAACCCTAAGGCGATCGATTTTCCCCGCGCGCTGAACAGCAGGGGAGACTACCGCTTCTCGCTTTCGGGCCTCAAGACGGCGGTGACGCTCTATATCGAGCAGGAGACCAAGGCCGGGCGCACGATTCACCTGCCCGACCTAGCGGCTTCGTTTGAGGCGGCGGTCTTTGACGTGCAGTACAAGAAGGCCAAAAACGCCTTGCACGCTACTGGGTGCAAGGAGTATTGCATCGGCGGCGGCGTCTCGGCCAACCCGCATCTGCGCGAGATGATGATCAAGAAGCTCGGGCGTCAGGGGATCCGCGTAACGGTGCCGCCCTTGTCTGCCTGCACCGATAACGCCGCCATGATCGCGGAGGTTGCTCGCCGTAAATTCGGCCGAGGTGAAATCTCGCCGTTCGACGTCGACGCCGATCCAAACATGACGCTGTAGTCGTATGGGTGCGGTCCCCGACGCTGCCCGGGCGCCAGCGGCCGCATATGAACTTTCCTGCTCTACAGTCCTGCTCACGACGGAGGCCACATTAAGTGGCCTCCTGTTCGTGCGGAACTCGCGATAAAGTTCATATGCGGCCGCTGGCGCCCGGGCAGCGTCGGGGACCTTTCTATATCGATGCAGCTACTGAGCTGGATCGGCGTCGACAACGTCCGGCAAGGTTGGCCAGTCTGTGTCGAATTTCCGGCGTGCTTTAGCTGAAAGAAAAAGATGGCATGCGGAGCTTTGCTCCGCATTTGGGATGGGAGCCCCTCGGGAGCGGTCGGGCGTATACAAGGTTTATCGCGAGTTCCGCACGAGCCGGAGAGCACTTAATGTGCTCTCCGTGCGAGCAGG
>UQOY01000026.1 GCA_900542825.1 uncultured Collinsella sp.
CTGCGCAAGACGAAGGCCACATTAAGTGGCCTTCTTTGCGTGCGGAACTCGCGACCAACCTTATGCCTCGCCCGCAGTCCCGGACCTTCCGGGTTCAAAGCGCGACACACCGGACTGGTTGTCTGATATAAAGATGGCGAAGGCCCCTTTCGGGGCCTTCTTTTTTATTAGAGGAATTCGCCTACTCGGTGGACTTCGGGTTCTAGGTCTACTCCGAATTGGTCTTTGACGGTTGTTTGGATGTGGCGGATGAGTTCGTCGACGTCGGCGGCGGTGGCGTGGTCGGCGTTGACGATGAAGCCGCAGTGCTTCTCGCTCACCTGCGCGCCGCCGACAGCATGGCCGCGCAGGCCGGCATCCATGATGAGCTTGCCGGCAAAGTAGCCCTCGGGGCGCTTGAAGGTGGAGCCGGCGCTCGGCATGTCGAGTGGCTGCTTGTCCTCGCGGCGCTGGCGGTAGTCGTCCATGTCGGCCTTGATCATCGCGGCGTTGCCCGGGGCGAGATTGAAGGTGGCCGAAAGCACGGTAAAGCCGTCGTCAGCGATGCGGCTCTTGCGATAGCCCAGGTTAAGCTCGTCGACATCGAACTCGATGATGTTGCCGCTGCCGCGGGTGCCGTCGTCGAGCATGCGGGCGGGCTTGTAGACGCGCACAGACTCCAGCACATCGGCCATGCAGGCGCCATAGGCGCCGGCGTTCATGTAGCAGGCGCCGCCGACCGATCCGGGGATGCCCGAGATGGGCTCCATGCCGGTGAGGCCGGCCTCGGCTGCCGCCGCGGCGACATCGGAAAGCAAGGCACCGGCTGCTGCCGTGACGTGCGTGCCGTTGACCGTAATGTCGGAGAGGCCCTCGCCCAACGCCACGACAACGCCGCGGATGCCCTTGTCGCCGACGAGTAGGTCGGAGCCGTTGCCCACGATGGTGAGGGGCAGATCGCAGCGATAGCAGGTATCGAGCGTGGCGACGAGGCCCTGCTCGGTGTCGGGCGTGACAAAGACGTCGGCCGGGCCGCCGATCTTAAATGTGGTGTGCTCGCGCATGGGCTCGCTCATCAACACGTTGTCCTCGCCGGCAACGCCAGCAAGCGCGCACAGCAGGTCCTCGTTAAAAAAGTCGTTCTCGTGCATACGAATATCCGCCTTTTGGTGGTCGTTGTCATCAATCGATTGCAATATACCCCACCCGGGCGGATTTGGTGCGCTGACGGCGATAAAACAGCCGTCTACCGGATTGGTAAAGTGTTTATCACCGAGGTAGAGGGACGGTCGCTATACTTTCAAGAGATTGCGCGTAAACCCGGAAGGAGCGAGATGGCCAACAAAGTCACCCTCAAGCAGATCGCCCAGGAGGTGGGGCTTTCCCCCTCGTCGGTCTCGCTTGTTCTCAATAATCGGCCCTGTCGCATCTCGGAAGAAAACCGCAAGCTCATCAAGGAGGTCGCGGCGCGCAACCACTATGTTCCTAACCAGATCGCGCGCAGCCTGGTTATGCGCGAGTCGCGCACGCTGGGCCTTATCGTCCCTAACATCGAGAGCCGCTTTTTTGCTTCGCTCGCCGGCAGTTTGGAAAAGCGCTGCCGTGAGGACGGTTACGCACTCTTTATTACCAGCTCGGGCGGAAGCGCCGATGACGATCTTGAGCTGCTGCGCCAGCTGGTGACGCGCGGCGTCGACGGTGTCTTTCTGGTGGTGGGTGACGAGTTCTCCGACGACCGCGCCCTGCGCGAAGAAGTCAGCCATCTGCCTATTCCGGCGGTAATGGTCGACCGTGCCATTGAGGGACTCGAGTGCGACAAGGTGATGTTCGACCACGAGATGGGTGGCTACATGGCTACCCGCTATCTGATCGGGCAGGGCCACCGTCGCATTGCCTGCTTGGTTAACGCGCGTCGTTCCAATACGGGCCGCAAGCGACTCGCCGGCTATGAGCGCGCGCTGCGCGAGGCTGGCCTGCCCATCGACGCACGTTTGGAGTTTGAGAGCGAGTACTACATTCCGAGCGCATACGAGGCCTCGGAGGCGGTGCTCGCAACTGACGCCACCGCCGTGTTCGCGAGCTCGGACAACATTGCCCTCGGTCTGCTCAAGCGTTTGCACGAGATGGGGAAGAGCATCCCGGGCGATATCTCGGTGGTGAGCTATGACAACTCGGCGGCTGACGTTCTCTTTGAGCCGGCGCTGACCGCAATTGAGCAGGATCCTGGTGTCCTCGCGGAGCATGCTTTTGGCTGCATGTCCAAGCGTCTTGCCGGTAGGGGCGGTAGACGTGCCGAAGAGGTCGTCCTGGAGCCGGCGCTTATCGTTAAAGACAGCGTGCTCGAGCTTACTAAACACAACTAAACACGTTTATCAATTTGCAGAGACCGAATGTGGAGCACCTGTGACAGGCAACGCCGCAGGTGAATGTCTGCTTTTGCCTGTCCGCATGGCAAATCAGGATGCTAAAACGTTTTTTCACCGTGATAAAACGTTTTAGCAAATATACTAGTCCCAACGAAAGGTTGCCGTATCGGAGGGTGACCGCGCAGCGAAGGGACATAAACAATGGCTAAAACACTGGGAACGCCGTGGCAAAAACTGGGACATGAGGTTCTCGCTTCCGAGCTCGAGGGTGTCGACCTGTATTGGCGCGCCTCGAACTACCTGTCCGTCGGCCAGATTTACCTTCGCTCCAACCCGCTGATGCGCAGCGACTTTGTCGATGAGAAGACCGGTGAGACGCGCGATTTTGGTCGTCCGGACGTCAAGCACCGCCTGGTTGGTCACTGGGGCACCACGCCTGGCATCAACTTCCTGTTCGGACACGTCAACCGTCTCATCGCCGACCACAACCAGAATGCCATCTTCCTGATGGGCCCGGGTCACGGTGGTCCCGCTGGCACCGCTCAATCGCTGCTCGACGGCACTTACCGCGAGATTCGCCCCGACATCACCAATGACGAGGCCGGCCTGCAGAAGTTCTTCCGCCAGTTCTCCTACCCCGGCGGCATCCCGAGCCACTTTGCGCCCGAGACGCCCGGTTCCATCCATGAGGGCGGTGAGCTCGGCTACACGCTCAGCCACGCCTACGGCGCCGTTATGGACAACCCGAGCCTGCTGGCCGTGGCCGTGGTGGGCGACGGTGAGTCCGAGACCGGTCCGCTTGCCACCTCTTGGCAGTCCAACAAGCTCGTGAACCCGGCAACCGACGGCATCGTCCTGCCGATCCTGCACCTCAACGGCTACAAGATCGCCAATCCCACCATCCTCGCCCGCGTGTCCGACGAGGAGCTCACCAAGTTCTTTGAGGGCATGGGCTACAAGCCGCACTTCTTTGTCGCCGGCTTTGACGACGAGAGTCACGCGAGCATCCATGAGCGTTTCGCCGCCCTGTTTGAGCAGGTCTTTGACGAGATCTGCGACATCAAGGCCACCGCTCAGGCCCAGGCAGCCGCGGGCGAGACCGTGGTCCGCCCGGCCTATCCCATGATCGTGTTCCGTACGCCCAAGGGCTGGACTTGCCCCAAGCACATCGACGGCAAGAAGACCGAGGACTCCTGGCGCGCGCATCAGGTGCCGCTGGCGAGCGCCAAGGACACCCACGAGCACTTCCGCGTGCTACGCGAGTGGCTGCGCTCCTACAAGCCCGAGGAGCTCTTTACGCCCGAGGGCCAGGTGCGTCCCGAGGTGACGGCCTTTATGCCGACCGGCGAGCTGCGCATCGGCGCCAACCCCAATGCAAACGGCGGCAAGGTGCGCCGCGAGCTCGAACTGCCCGATATACATGTCCACGAGATCCCCGTCGCCGAGAAGGGTCACGGCTGGGGCTCCACCGAGGCCGCCCGCGTCTTTGGCGAGTACACTGCCGACGTCCTGGCCAAGAACATGGACGATTTCCGCATCTTCGGTCCCGACGAGACCGCGTCTAACCGCCTGCAGGCTGCCTACAAGGTGACCAAGAAGCAGTGGGATGCCGGCTTCTACGAGGACGAGGCCAACGACGAGCTGCTGGCCGGTTCCGGTAAGGTCGTCGAGCAGCTTTCCGAGCACCAGTGCGAGGGCTTCCTCGAGGCCTACGTGCTCACCGGCCGCTCCGGCGTGTGGAGCTCCTACGAGAGCTTTGTCCATGTGGTCGACTCCATGGTCAACCAGCACTGCAAGTGGCTCGAGGCTACCAAGCGCGAGATTCCGTGGCGTGCTCCCATTAGCGGCCTTAACATTTTGCTGTCGAGCCATGTCTGGCGCCAGGACCACAACGGATTCTCGCACCAGGACCCCGGCTTTATCGACCTGCTGCTCAACAAGGCCAACGACACGCATATCGTGAATGCCTACTATCCGGCCGACGCCAACATGGCCCTTGCCGTGGCCGAGCGCGTCTACCAGTCCACCGACTGCGTCAACGCCATCTTCTGTGGCAAGCAGCCTGCCCCCACCTTCCAGACGGTCGACGAGGCCAAGTTCGAACTCGCCGAGGGCGTCGCAAACTGGGAGTGGGCATCGACTGCCGACTCGCTCGCCGAGGCCGACGTCGTGGTTGCCACCTGTGGTGACGTACCGACGCTCGAGGCTCTGGCTGCAACCGACATGCTGCGCGAGCTGGGCATTAAGGTGTGGTTCGTCAACGTGGTCGACCTGCTCAAGATTCAGAACGTCTGCGAGAACGACCAAGCCATCAGCGATGAGCGCTGGGCTGAGCTGTTTGGCCGCGGCGAGAAGCCCGTGCTCTTTGCATTCCACGCCTATGCCGGCACGATTCGCCGCCTGATCTGGAACCGCCCCGGCCACGATGCCTTCCGCGTCCACGGCTACGAGGAGAAAGGCTCCACGACCACGCCGTTCGACATGCTGCGCCTGAACAACATGGACCGCTGGGCCCTGGCCGCCGACGTGCTGCGTATGGTCGACGCCGATAAGTTTGTCGAGCAGATTAACGAGTGGGAGGCTTTCCGCACCGAGGCCTTTGAGTTCGCGTGCGACGAGGGCTTCGATCACCCGGCCTTTACCGACTGGGTCTGGCCCGACGCCGCAGCCGCAACTGCTGCCGACGGCGTACTCTCCGCAACGCAGATGACTGCCGGCGACAACGAGTAGGTAGGCATCCGGGACGGTCTCGCGCTGGGGCCTTGCCTGGCGGGGTTGCCTTGCTCCGGGAAGTGGGCTTCGCGAACTTCCCGGAGCAAGGCAACCCCGCCGGGCAAGGCCCTCTCGACCGTTTCGATATGCGGGGGCTGATATATTTTATGTAATGGGGGCTTTGCTGATGCTGCCTTGGAGGCTGCGCATCTACCTTTGGTCAGCCAAGATTGCATTGCCGGGGCCGGGGTGCCTGCTTTGTTTTGAGAAGTTCGCGGAGCCCACTTCTCAAAACAAAGCAGGCACCCCGGCCCTCGCGGAATAGATAAGGGGGATGCATGAGCTTTACGAGTGTGGCGCTTCAGATGTTGACGGTTTCGTTGCCCATTTTGTTGGGGTGGTGTATCGCCAAGCTGGGGTTTATGAAAGCGGAGTTCGAGCGCGAGCTGTCGCATCTGCTATTGCAAGTGGCGCTACCGTGCTTGGTGCTTTCGTCAGCGCTGGGCGATGATGTGAAGCTTCCGAGCATTGCCGATACGTTTTCGCTCATGGGTCTGTCCTTTGCGATGTATATGGTGGCGATCGTTATCGCGTTTGCTGTCACCGCTGCTCTTCGCGTTCCCAAAGGGACGGAATGCTCGTATCGCTTCGCCGTGCTTTTCGGTAATGCCGGGTTTATCGGTTTTCCGGTTATTTCGGCGGTGTTGGGAAAACAAGCGCTGCTGTATGCATCGATTGCGCTTATCCCCCTAAACTTGCTTATGTTTACCGTCGGCGTCATGTTATTTAGCGGAATGGATGGTGACCTCAAAAAGCAGATGCGCAATATTGTCGCCTGCTGCAAGAGTCCCGGTCTCATTGCAAGTGTTGTTGTGCTTGGGATCGTGCTAACCGGATGGACCGATTGGGGCGTGTTGGGCGACTCGATTTCCATCGTTGGCACCATGACCACTCCGGCTGCATTGTTGCTCATGGGGTCGTCTATCGCCAAGTATCGTCCGCGCGAGATGCTCACCAACTGGCGCGCCTATGTCGCCGTGGCATTTCGCCTGGTTGTCGTGCCGGCGGCATGTCTTGCCGTTGCACGCTTGTGGCCGGGCATGACGCCCATGTTTATCACGACGCTTGTGCTCGAGATGGCAATGCCGGTGGGCAGCAACGGTACGCTGTACTGCCTTCAATACGGTAAGGATGCACGCCCCATGATGCAGTGTACGTTTTTGTCGATCATCTGCTCCATTCTGACTATCCCACTCGTAACCACGCTGTGCGGGTAGGCATGCGGGACGGCCTCGCGCTGGGGCCGCCTCCGGGCGGGCGCCTTCCTCTGAGAAGTGGGCTTCGCGAACTTCTCAGAAGATCGGAAGAG
>UQOY01000027.1 GCA_900542825.1 uncultured Collinsella sp.
GAAAGCACTTAATGTGCTTTCCGTCTTGCGCAGGACTGTAGAGCAGCAAACTTAACCGCCCCGCCCGGCAGGCGAGCGGCCAGCAACGACATCCGTCCAATAATTCGTGCGAAACACAATGAAAAACAGTTTGATGTGAGTTAATATAAACAACGTCGTGAGTATGGCTCCTGTCGCATGGCTGACAGGGGTTAAACACAAAAAGGAGTCAATTATGGTTTCTGAGAAGGCTACCCTCGTTAATCCTCAGGGTCTTCACATGCGTCCCGCCGGTCTCTTTGCCTCTACCATGGGCAAGTACGCCTGCGACGTGACGGTCGTAACCCCCGAGAAGGAGGTCAACGGTAAGTCCCCGATGGCACTCATGGCTGCTGGTATCCCCTGCGGCACCGAGGTCGAGGTCAAGTGCGACGGCGCTGACGAGGCCGAGGCTCTGGCTGCTGCCATCGAGCTCATCAAGAGCGGTCTTGGCGAGTAGAACTCAAACGGGTCGCATGTTGAACAATTAAGTTCATACTTGGGGGCGCAGTGACCTGTATTAAGGTAGCTGCGCTCTTTTGTCATGGATATGGCAAAACGCTTTATCACATGACACGGAGAGAGGAATGGGAATGTATCAGGGAGTCAACGCATCCGAGGGTATCGGTATCGGCACCGTCATGGTCGCCGTCGATCCCGACTTGACGTTTGAGCCGCACGAGGTTGCTGATTCGGCAGCAGAGAAGGAGCGCTATCAGACCGCCCTTTCGGTCTTCTGCGAGAAGACCCAGGCTCAGGCCGACCACATGAAGGAGACGGTGGGCGAGGCCGAGGCCGAGATCATGAGCGGACACATTGTCCTGGCTCAGGATCCGGGCATGACCGACGCCATCAACGCCGCCATTGACGGTGGCACCTGCGCTGAGCAGGCGCTCATGGACACTTCGACCATGTTCGAGAACATGTTCCTGTCCATGGACGACGAGATGTTCCGTCTGCGCGCGGCCGACATCGCCGACATCCGCACCGGTATTCTGGCCGAGCTGCTGGGCAAGGAGGTCGTTGACCTCTCCGTCCTGCCCGAGAACACCGTCGTTGTCGTGCACGACCTCACGCCGTCCATGACCGCCACGATCGATAAGGCCCACGTTGCCGGTATCGTCACCGAGACCGGTGGCCGCACGTCGCACTCCGCGATCATCGCGCGCGCCCTCGAGATCCCGGCCGTCCTTTCGGTTTCCAACAGCTGCACCGCACTCCGTAACGGCATGACCGTTGTCGTCGACGGTGGCAAGGGCATCGTCGAGGCCGATCCCGACGAGGAGACGCTCGCCGCCTACACCGCCAAGGCCGAGGCCTTCGCTGCCGAGAAGGCAGCCCTCGAGGCTTTCCGCGGCAAGCCGTCCGTGACTGCCGATGGCATCAAGAAGATCATCGCCTGCAACATCGGTAACCCCGATGACGTGCCCAACGCGCTCGATCACGACGCCGAGGCTATCGGCCTGTTCCGCTCCGAGTTCCTGTTTATGGACTCTGCCGAGCTTCCTTCCGAGGAGGAGCAGTTCAACGCCTACCGCAAGGTCGCCAGCGCGCTTAAGGGCGCTCCGGTCATCATCCGCACGCTCGATGTGGGTGGCGACAAGGAGATTCCGTATCTGCACATGGTCAAGGAAGATAACCCCTTCATGGGCTTCCGCGCCGTGCGTTACTGCCTGGCCAATCCCGATCAGTACAAGGTCCAGCTCCGCGCCCTGCTGCGCGCCAGCGCCTTCGGCGATGTCAAGATCATGATCCCGCTCGTCACCTGCGTCGAGGAGGTCGTGGCTGTCAAGGAGCTCGTCGAGCAGTGCAAGGCCGAGCTGACCGAAGAGGGCCGCAAGTTCAATGAGAACATCGAGGTCGGCATTATGGTCGAGACGCCCGCCGCTTCGCTGCTCGCTGACCGCCTGGCCGAGGTCGCCGACTTCTTCTCCATCGGCACCAACGACCTGATCGGCTACACCATGTGCGCCGACCGTGGCAACGACACCATCTCCAACCTGTACCAGGTGTACTATCCCGCCGTGCTCCGCTCGCTCAAGAACATCATCGAGAGCGGCGTGAAGGCCGGCATCATGGTCGGTATGTGCGGCGAGGCCGCTGCCGATCCGCTGCTCGAGCCGCTGCTGATCAGCTGGGGCCTGGAGGAGTTCTCGATGAGCGCTCCGTCGATCCTGCGCGCCCGCAAGACCATCAGCCAGTGGACCAAGGCCGAGTGCGACGAGCTCGCCGAGAAGGCGCTTGCCTGCAACACCGCCGCCGAGGTCAAGGCGCTGCTCGAGTCTGCAGCTCGTTAATTTGGTATCAGAGGTAACCGCGTGGTTGGAATGGGCCGGCCACGCGGCCCTCACATATACAGGGGGTACTGTAAATGTTCTACACGCTAACCGCTAATCCGGCCGTCGATATGACGGTTTCGAGCTCTCCGCTCGAGCCCGACGAGAACGTCCGCACCGGTTCGGCCAGCTACACGGCTAACGGCAAGGGCCTCGACGTGTCCTTCGCCTTTAAGAAGATGGGTGTCGACACCGTCGCGCTCGGCTTCTTCGCCGGCTTCACGGGCAAGTTTATCGTCGAGGAGGTCATGAACCTGGGTTGCCTGTGCCGCCCGGTCTGGACCGACGGTATCACGCGCATCAACACCTACGTCAATGATGGCCAGCACGAGTATGGCATCCTGAACCCCGGCGCACCGATTACGCCGCAGCATCAGGAGGAGCTCTACAACATCCTGGACACCGCGGGCGATCTTGAGTGCCTGATCGTCTCTGGCTCCGTGCCTCCCAAAGCTACGCCCGACTTCCTGGCTAAGGTCATGGAGCATGCTCAGGCTCGTGGCGCCGACGTCGTCCTGGACCTGTCCTCCGACAAGCTCAAGGAGCTCGCTCACAAGAAGCCGCTGCTCATCAAGCCGAACCATCACGAGATGAAGGCCATCTTCGGCGTGCCGGTCGACACCGACGACGAGGTCCGCGTTGCCATGAAGCTCGCCCACGACGCCGGCGTTCAGAACGTGCTGCTCACCCGTGGTAGCCGCGGCGACGCTTACTTCTCCAATGGCGAGGACATCTGGTACGCCAAGCGTGAGTTCAACATCAAGCTGGTCTCTTCCGTCTGCGCCGGCGACTGCACCCTCGCTGCGTTCCTGCACAAGTGGTACAGGGATCGCGACAACGTCGAGGAGGCCATGAAGCTCGCTATGGCCACCGGCGCTAACGTCGCCGAGTCCGTCGGTATCGGCGACTTCGGTCACGTCGATGAGTACAGCAAGCGCGTTGCTGTCCGCAAGCTCGATCGCAAGTAAGCGAAACTCATTATTTTCGCGTGTATGGCGCCCCGGTTTTGGCTGGGGCGTCATTTTTGTATATTGTGGGCGAGCGACAGGACAAGGACCCTGTTTCTTTTTGCCCGTCATCTCGCCGCCCTGCACGCGTTCTACACCGTTCGCCGAGTTGCTATGGTCTTTTTCCGAAGCGTGGAATATACTTTCATTAACACGTTGCCTTGTGAAAGGAACTTACATGATTTACACGCTCACTGCAAATCCCGCCATTGACTACAACATTGCCTGCGACGGTCTTTCCGCCAACACCGTCACCCGCACGCGCGACGCGGTCTATACGCCCAACGGCAAGGGTCTCAACGTCTCGTTCACCCTCGATCACTACGGCGTCGACACCACGATCCTGGGCTTTTTTGCCGGTTTCTCGGGCGAGTTTATCGTCAAGGGCGCCGAAGCCCTGGGCGTGCCCGTCAAGCCCGTGTGGACCGACGGCATCACGCGCGTCAATGTCTTCCTCAACGCCGGTCCCGATACCGAGTACAACATGGTCAATGCAGGCGCTGCCATCAATGCTGCCAACGAGCAGGAGATGTTTGAGCTCATTGATTCGCTCGACGACATGACCTGCCTGGTCATTAGCGGCTCGCTGCCCCCCAACACCTCTGAGGGTTTCCTGGCCGAGGTACTTCGCCGTGTTAAGGCAAAGGGTGCCGAGTTCGTGCTCGATATTTCGAGCCATCAGCTGGCCGACCTCATTGCCATGGAGCCGTTGCTCATTAAGCCCAACGACGACGAGCTGCTCGACATCTTTGGCATTAAGGTGAGCGGTGGCGACGACGAGTCCGTTAAGGGCGCGATGGCCGAGCTGCACGCCAAGGGCGCTAAGAACGTGCTGCTGACCCTTGGTGGTGACGGCGCGTACTTCTCCAACGGTGAGCACATCTGGTTTGCCAACCGCACCTTTGAGGTCAAGCTGCTGTCGACGGTCTGCGCGGGCGATTCCTCGCTCGCTGCCTTCCTGTCCGTGTGGCACGATGCCCCCGAGCGTGTTGAGGACGCCCTGCGCCTCTCGATGGCCACCGGCGCCAACGTGGTCGAGTGCCCGGGCTTGGGCGATTTTGCCAAGGTTGACGAATACAAGAAGCACATTGAGGTTCGCCAGGTCTGCTAACCGCATCGATACATCGTTGCCGAACACCCGTTTTGGATTCCCAAGGCGGGTGTTTTTGCATTCTGGCCGCATGTGGCGCCTGCTGTCTCGTTCGTTCGAATCGACGATGCGATTGCATGTGCGCGCATGCTCGTTTCTTGTTAGACTTCTTGAGAACCATCGATTAACGCTTGTATGCGTAGGAGGCCATAGGTATGTGCAATGTTTCGCTCAACGGTACGCAGCCGTCAGACGCCTCCCTGCGTGTGCTACATGCGCTCGAGGCAGCCGGTCTTGAGGCGTGGTTCGTGGGCGGTTGGGTACGTGACGCCCTGATGGGACGCCCCAGCCACGATGTTGACATGTGCTGCAGTGGTCTGTGGCAGGAGTCCAAGGCGGCGCTCGAGGCCGCCGGCATTGTGGTAGTTGAGTCGGGCATTAAATTTGGCGGCATCACGGCCATTTGCGATGGCGAGCGTATTGAGGTCACGACGTATCGCCTGGACGGCTTTTACACCGATGGCCGCCATCCTCAGAGTGTGGAGCGTGCGGCGTTGCTTGAGGATGATCTGGCGCGTCGTGACTTTACCGTCAATGCCATGGCTTGGCATCCGCAGCGCGGTCTTGTCGACCGGTACGATGGTCAAGGCGACCTGGAGCGCAAGCTGATCCGCGCCGTCGGAGATCCCAAGCGTCGCTTTAACGAGGATGCGCTTCGCATGCTGCGCGCTGTGCGTTTTGCCTGCCGCCTGGATTTTATGATCGAGCCTAAGACTAAACAGGCGCTTGCCGAATGCTCGCCGCTACTCGATGCCGTGGCACGCGAGCGCGTGGGCATTGAGCTCGAAGGCATTCTTTCGACCGGTCATGGGGGAGACGCGATGCTGCGCTATCCCGAGCTTATTTGTTCCGCCGTGCCCGAGCTTGCGCCGGCTCGCGGGTTTGACCAGCGCAGCGTCTACCATGCCTTTAATGTTTACGAGCATATCGCTCGCGTGTTGACGGTGGCGGGGGAGTTGGCGCTGTGTGACGGCGTGGCGCCTTCGTCGAGTTTAATGTGGGCAGCGTTTTTGCACGACGTCTCCAAGCCCGATTGCTTTACGGTCGACCATGCTGGCAGCGGTCACTTTTACGGTCATCCCGAGCTTGGCGCCAAGAAGGCGCGCGTCATTATGGATCGCCTGGCGCTTTCACACGATTTGGTTCGCGATGTGTGCCTGCTTATCAAGTATCACGATAAGCCGCTGCGCCCCGAGCGCTCTTGTTTGCTCAATATGATGCGCTTGCTTTCGGGCGAGGGTATCGACACGCCGCGTCTGATTGACGAGCTTATGGATCTTAAACGTGCCGATACGCTGGGCAAGGCGCCATCATGCTTTTATTACGTCGAGACGATCGAGGAGATGCGCACGCTCGCCCATGATTTATTGGAGGCGGGGGAGCCCTATACGCTCAAGATGCTTGCTATCAACGGCGGCGACCTGATTCGTGCCGGCTTCAAGCCCGGGCCGGAACTGGGGCAGCTGCTCAACGCCGCCCTTGACGCCGTGATCGAGGATAACATCCCCAACGAGCGCGAAGCCCTTCTTGCTCACCTGCACCTGGGGTAGCCTTCGGTTCCATTCCAAATGAGCTACCTATTTGACCTGCGTGTTCCATAACCTCCCGACAAAAATTTGGGCAATTTGGAATTTCTTCTTGCGCTCGCGTTTTTTGTCCCGTAATATATTTCTTTGCAGCACGGCAGTGCAGATGTCATGTGGCCCGTTCGTCTAGCGGTTTAGGACGCCGCCCTCTCAAGGCGGAGATCACCAG
>UQOY01000028.1 GCA_900542825.1 uncultured Collinsella sp.
GGCCCGTGGGTTATACCCTAAGAGCAAACCACCCTTTTTAAGGGTGGTTCTGATTTTGGCCCTTCATTCCCATTGCTCGGCGCGCAGAACACCGTTGTCTTCGCCGTGCCAATCTCGTTACCGCTGGGGCGTAAAATTGCACCATTCGAGCAATAATTTGCGTTGACCTGCTGAAGAATTGCGTTTGCCTTACGGCGACGTATGTCTCCGGCGGTAAGATACTTCGGTATCGCAATTTGGTCTGCGGCCGCCGTGCCGCACGCACAGGGCGCATTCTGCGCCTGCGAAAGGATCCTTGAATAATATGAAGGCAATCATCCCCGCCGCCGGTCTTGGCACGCGTTTTCTGCCTGGCACTAAGTGCACGCCCAAAGAGATGCTGCCGGTACTCGACAAGCCGGTCATCCAGTATGTCGTTGAGGAGGCGCTCGACCCCGAGGAGGTCGACGACGCCATCATCGTTACCTCTCCCGGTAAGCCCGAGCTGCTGAGCTACTTCCAGCCCGACCGTTCGCTCGAGAACCTGCTGCGCGAGCGCGGTAAGGATGCTTACGCCGATGCCGTCGCCCACGCTGGCGGTATGCCGGTCGATTTCCGCTATCAGTACGAGCCCAAGGGCCTCGGTCACGCCATTCGCTCTGCCGCCGATGCTGTGGCAGGGGAGAACTTCCTGGTTCTTCTGGGCGACTACGTTGTGCCCAACCGTGACATCTGCGACAAGATGCTTGCTGTCTCCAAGGAGCACGGTGGCGCTTCGGTTATCGCCGTCGCTGCTTGCTCGCCCGAGGAAGTCAGCCGCTACGGCGTTATCGCCGGCGAGCGCGTCGGTTCGCTCGAGGGCGCCGAGGGCGTTGCCGATGCCGAGCCGGGCGCTGTCTGGCGCATCGGCGGTCTGGTCGAGAAGCCTGCTCCCGAGGCGGCTCCTTCCAACCTGTACATCGTCGGTCGCTACCTGCTGAGCCCGCTGGTCATGGACCTGCTCGCCGATCAGCAGGCCGGCAAGGGCGGCGAGATTCAGCTCACCGACGCTATGGCCCGCTCGCTCGACCGCGAGGCCATGTACGCTGTCGTTATCGACCCGCTGTCGGGCTACGACACCGGCACCCCGTCTGGCTGGATGGCCACCAACGCCCTCATGGCCGCAAGCGATCCTCGCTTTGCCAGCGCCTTCTGGGACGCCATCGACGAGCGCGGCGGCTTGATGCGCAAATAAGCCTTCGGGCACCGACATTTACGGGCGCGGACCTCGGTTCGCGCCCGTTTTTTATAAGAGCTGCGATTGCCGGCTCTCTGTTCACAGAAAATATATGAACAGATGTTCGGTATACCACTATCTACCTGCGTGTTTTCTGTCGAAAAACTTTGCTACTCCAAAAACTCAATCGCGTCAAGGCTTTTCTTGCCCAACGGTCGGTACCTGATAAACTATTAGGTTGCGATAACTGGCGAAGCTATGCCTCGCCAACCCACCGAGCATTTCCGTGAAGGAGGAAAAACCTGGTGACCTACGCATACACTGCCACTGAGCGCAAGCGCGTCAGCTTCGGGAAAATCCCGGAGGCCATGGAGCTCCCCAACCTTATCTCTGTTCAAAGGGAATCCTTTGAGCGTTTTAAGGACGAGGGCCTTCGTGAGGCGTTCAAGGAATCCAGCCCCATCCAGAGCCAGAACCATGTTCTCGAGGTTACCTTCGGCGAGCATCAGTTCGGCGACCCCGCGCACACCGTCGAGGAGTGCCGCGAGAAGGACATGACCTATCAGGCCCCGCTTCTGACCGACGTCCGTCTCACCAACAAGGAGACCGGCGAGATCAAGGAGCAGCTCGTCTTTATGGGCGACTTCCCTATGATGACCGATCAGGGCACCTTCATCATCAACGGTACCGAGCGTATCGTCGTCTCGCAGCTCGTCCGTTCCCCGGGTGTGTACTACAGCTCCGAGATGGATTCGGGCAAGCAGATCTACAAGGCCCAGATCATCCCGTCCCGCGGTGCCTGGCTTGAGTTTGAGGTCGACAAGCGCGACCAGCTCATGGTCTCCATCGACCGTAAGCGCAAGCAGAGCGCCACGATGTTCCTGCGCGCCCTTGGCATTGCCGTCACCAACGACGACATCATCGAGCTGCTCGGCAACTCCGATGTGATCAAGCGCACCCTGGAGCGCGACACCGCCCTCACCCGCGAGGATGCCCTTATCGAGATCTACCGTCGCCTGCGCCCGGGCGAGCCTCCCACCGTGGATGCTTCCCGCAGCCTGCTCGAGGGCCTGCTCTTTAACCCGCAGCGCTACGATCTGGCCCGCGTTGGTCGTTACAAGGTCAACAAGAAGCTCAACCTCACCACCGAGGAGATCGGAAGAGCG